>NZ_JAYFPT010000036.1:0-120091 GCF_034927565.1 Propionicimonas sp. | reverse complement strand
CCGCCCCGGCCGCTGTCAGGGATCAGGCCAGTTCCACCGAGGAGAAGTCCCAGGTGGAGAACGGCGTCATCTTGACCGACTTGATCTTCGTGGACCAGCCGAACTGGCTCGCCTGGTACCACAGCGGGATGGACGGCAGATCCTGCCCGAGGATGGACTCGGCCTGCTGGTAGAGCGCGTTCGCCTCGTCGTTGGACGGGGCAGCCGCGGCCTGCTTCAGCAGATCGTCAAACTTCGGGTTGGAGTAGTCGCCGTCGTTCGAGGAGGCCCCGGTGGCGTAGATCGGGGTGAGGAAGTTCTCGATCGACGGGTAGTCCATCTGCCAGCCACCGCGGTAGAGGCCCTCCAGCTCACGGGCGTTGATGCCCTTGCGCAGGGTGGCGAAGTCCGGGGTGGACTGCACGGCGCAGTCCATGCCGAGGTTGTTCTTCAGCTGGTTGCAGAAGGCCTCAGCCCACACCTGGTGCCCACCGTCGCCGTTCACGCCGATCGGCATGGTGCCCTGGTAGCCGCCGGCCGCGTCGTACAACTTCTTGGCCTCTTCGGGGTTGAAGGTGCAGTCCGGGCAGGCGCCGGCCTTGTAGCCGTCCACAACCGGGGAGACCCAGCCGCTGGCCGGCGTACGCGCGCCATTGAAGACCTGCTTGGTGATCAGCTCGCGGTCGAAGCCCATCATGATCGCGCGGCGGATGTCCTGCTTCTTGAGGTTCGGGTCGATCGGCGAGAAGGTCAGCACCTGGATGATGCCGGTCTCACGCGAGCCGTTGCGATCCGGCAGGTCGGCCTGCCACTGGTCGCCGACCAGCATGTCGGACGGGATCACGTCGGTGAGGTCGAGGTTGTTGGACACCACGTCGTTGTAGGCGGCGTTGGTGTCGTTGTAGATCCGGAAGGTGATCTTGTCGACCGAACCGGGGTTGGAGCCGGAGTAGTCGGCGAACTTCTGCAGCACCATCTGGGTGTCGGACTTCTCGACCAGCTGGTACGGGCCGGCGCCGATCGGCGCCTTGGCGAAGGTCTCCTTCTTCGCGTCGCTGTCGGCGAAGAAGGCATCCGGCTGCGGGGCGAAGGCGGTGTAGCCGAGGCGAACCGGCAGGTTCGAGGTCGGCGAGGAGGTCTTGATGGTGAAGGTGTAGTCGTCCACCACGCTCAGACCGGTCATCTTGTCGGTCTTCGGCGCGGCCTTGTCGCAGTTGACCTCTTCCTCACCGTCGGCGTTCTTGGCAGTGCCGCACTGCAGGTCGTCGTAGCCCTCGATCGGCTCGAAGAAGTAGCCGTTCAACTGGCCGTTGGGGCCGTAGGCGCCCCAGTTCCAGGCATCGACGAAGTTCTTGGCCTTCACCTCGGTGCCGTCGTGGAACTTGTAGCCCTGCTTCAGCTTGACGGTGAAGGTGATCGAGTCGGTGGTGTCGATCGCTTCGGCAATGTCGTTCTCGGGAGCCGCCGTGTCGGCGTTGTAGTGCACCAGCTTCGCGGTGATGGCGTCGAGGACGTTACCGCCACACACCTCGTTGGTGTTGGTCGGGATCAGCGGGTTCTCCGGGGTGCAGCCGCGAACGGTGATTTCGGTGGCTGCAGCCGGGGCCGAACCGGACGCGCCGGGCTCGGCGGATGTCTGGTTGGTCGGTGTCGTGCCGCCGGAACAGGCGCTCGCGAGGAGCGCAATCGCTGCTGTCAGCGATGCGGCGGCGGTGAGGCGAGTGGACGCTCGCATGTAACCTCCTTGAACGGTTTTCCCTCGCTGGCGAGGGACGGACAGCGGCGCAGTCGCGCACGCCGCCGGTTTCACATTGTTCACCAAGAAAGCGGTGTTTGTCGCAGATTCGCCGCTTCCGAGACCGATCCGAGACTGAATTGTCATGAGACGGTTACCAAAACACCGTTGGGACGGTCCCTGACAGGACCGCCCCAACAGTGACGAGAGCCGCGTCAGCTCACTTGGTGTAGCCGACGTTCTCCCACACCGGAACCCGGGACATGCCCAAGGCGCCGATGTTCGCCAGCGTGTCGCGAACGCCGACCAGACGCGGACGCTGGTACAGCGGAATCGTGTGCACCGCTTCCCAGATCGCCTGCGCGGCCTGGTTGCCGAGCTCGGTGCGCTTGGCCGGATCCATCTCGGTGTCGATCAGGGGCTTCAACTCCTGCACCTTGTCGATCCTCAGCTGGGCGTAGTTGGAGTCGTTGGGAACTTCCTCGCCCTTCTTGTTCTTGCTGACACCGTAGATCTGACCGATGTTGTTCAGCGGGTACGGGGTGCCGATCCAGGAGAACGCCACGATGCCGAACTTGTGTTCAACCAGGACACCCGGCCAGTCCTTGCTGACATCGACCACCCGCTGGGTCAGGTTGACACCAATCGCCTTGAGCTGGTCGTGGGCGAGCACGTACTCGTTCTCCGAGGTGGAGACCCCGCCCAGGGTGGCGAACTCGATGTCGAGCTGCTTCCCGTCCTTCTCGTAGAAGCCTGCCGAGTTCAGCGCCCAGCCGGCGCCCTCGAGCTTCTGCTTGGCGCCGTCGGGGTTGTAGTCCAGCCCGGTGGCAGCAGCCTGGTCGACGTAGCCGGGCAGGCCATGGACGTAGAGGTTGTTGTCCAGCTTCTTGATCATGTCCTCGGGCAAACCCGCCATGTCGGAGGCCGCGATGGTCTCGCGGTCCAGGCCCATCAGGATCGCCTGGCGAACGTTGACGTCGTCGAGGAAGGGGGACTTGGAGTTCAGCGTGAAGTGCCGGTAGTCCGGGCCGTTGGACTTGCGGACCACCGAGTTCTGCGCGGAGCTCGCCTCCTGGTAACCGGCCGGGTTCGGGCCGATGTCGTAGTAGTCGAGTTCCTGGTTGGCGAAGGCCGCGGACTTCGCGTCGTCGGCGATCTGCTTCCAGGTCAGCTTGTCGAGCAGCGGCTTGTCGCCCCACCAGTTCGGGTTGGGCTCCATCACCACGGTGCCGGAGGTCTTGTCCCAGCTGCTCACCTTGAAGGGGCCGGTGAAGTACTCGTCGACATAGTCGGCCCAGCCATCGTTGTAGGTCTTGGCGTCCTTGACGCCCTCGGCACGCTGCGGGCCGGTGGAAACGATCGCGGTCCAGTCCGGGTAGGTGGACTTGAACGTGATGATCACCTCCTGCTGGTCCGCGCCGGCCTTGATCGACTCGATCTCGCTCCAGCCGTCGCTGGAGGCGACCGCGAAGTCACGGTCCTCGCCGTTGTTGGCCTTCCAGGTGGCGATCCAGTCGTCAGCCCCGATCACCTTGCCGTCGTTCCAGACCGCCTTCGGGTTCAGCTTCATCGTGATCGTCAGCTTGCCGTCAGTGACGTCCTCGGTGGCCGACTCAAGGTAGTCATTGTTGATGACCGGCTCACCGAGCCCGTTGTAGTCGTAGTAAGCGGGGCTGATCGGCGCCTGGAGCTGGACGAGTTCGGCATCGTTCCCGTTGATGTTGAACTGGTTCCAGGTCGAGATCGGGTAGCCGATCGAACCAATGAACTCACCCCCCTGAACGAGCTGGTCGCGCGGGGTCTCATTGATGTCCCAGGCGCTGGCGGCCGGGTCACTCGGCTCGGCGCTCGGTGCACCAGTCGCCGGGGCCGATCCGCTTGCACTCGTATCGGGGGTGGCCACGGGCCCGCCACAGGCGGCGAGCACCAGTGCCAGGCCGCCCGCAATGATCGGCAGCAAGACTTTCGGTTGCTTCACTATTCCTCCATTTCGCGGGCACCCCAAGAGCAGCCCGCCTTGCGGCATGCCCGACCACGGTACCCGAGATTTCAGTCCTGATGGAATCGCGGTCGCGAACGGTTACCCAAGCGTTACGAGAACCTGTGGCTCCGGCCCGCCCCCGCCGGCGCCCGGTTAGAGGACGGCACGCACCCGGCCGTAGTGGCAGGCCGCCTGGTGATCCGGGCCGTAGCTGGTCAACGGCGGGGGCACCTCGCGACACTTCTCACGCTGGGTCTCAGGCAGGACTGCGTAGAGCTGGCAGCGGGTCCGGAACTTGCACCCCGACGGCGGATCGGCGGGACTGGGCAGGTCGCCGGTCAGCATGATCCGCTCCCTGGTCCGCTCGGTGTTCGGGTCCGGGATCGGGATGGCTGACAGCAGTGCCTGGGTGTACGGATGGACGGGGGTGGAGTACACCTCGTCCACCGCACCGATCTCGACGATCGACCCGAGGTACATCACTGCCACCCGGTCGGCGATGTGCCGCACCACGGCCAGATCGTGGGCGACGAACAGATAGGACAGCCCCAGCTTCGCCTTCAGGTCGTCCAGCAGGTTGATGACGCCGGCCTGAATGGACACGTCCAGCGCAGACACCGGTTCGTCGAGGGCCATCACCTTCGGCTCCAGGGAGAGCGCCCGGGCGATGCCGATGCGCTGGCGCTGGCCACCGGAGAAGTGCTGGGGGTAGCGGCTGGCGTGGCTGGGTTCCAGCCCCACCAGGGTGAGCAGCTCGCCGACCCGGCGCTGGATCACGTCCTTGCTGAAACCGTGAACCCCCATCGGTTCGGCGATGATGTCGTAGATCGGCATCCGGGGGTCGAGTGAGGCCATCGGATCCTGGAAGACCACCTGCAGGTCGCGCCGCAGGGCCTTGCGTTCGGCGCGTTTGAGCTGGCTGGTGTCCTTGCCGAGCACCTCGATCGTGCCGCCGGTGGGCTTGCCGAGGCTCAGGATCTCCATCAACGTGGTGGTCTTGCCGCACCCCGACTCCCCCACCAGGCCCAGGGTCTCCTGCTCGCGCACCTCCAGATCGATGCCGTCCACCGCATGGACGGTGCCGATCTGCCGGCGGTAGATCGCCCCCTTCATCAGCGGGTAGTGCCGCTTGAGGTCGGTCACCTCGATCACGATCCGGCGTTGCTCGCGCGGCACCGACTCGAGGTCGGAAGTGGCCAGTTCGGGAGTCGGGAAGATGTCGGCGTGCGACAGCCGGCCCTTGATGACGTCGTCCACCCGGTGGCAGGCAGCCACATGCCCGGCCTCACCGGTGCCCTCGAGTTCCGGCTCCACGGTGCGGCACAGGTCCACCGCCATCGGGCAGCGTGGGACGAAGGGGCAACCCGGCGGCAGGTCCACCACCGAGGGCGGGTTGCCCTCCAGCACGGGCAACGCAGCCTTCTCGGTCTCGTCCAGTCGTGGCACCGTCCCGAGCAGACCGATGGTGTAGGGCATGCGGGGCCGGTAGAAGATGTCGTCCACGCTGCCCTGTTCGACCGGGCGACCGGCGTACATCACGGTCACCCGCTCGGACATGCCGGCCACCACGCCGAGATCGTGGGTGATCAGGATGATCGCGGCACCGGTCTCCTGCTGGGCCTTCTTGAGCACCTCGAGGATCTGCGCCTGGATGGTGACGTCGAGGGCGGTGGTGGGCTCGTCGGCGATGATCACGTCGGGGTCGTTGGCGATCGCCATCGCGATCATCACCCGCTGCCGCATACCACCGGAGAACTCGAACGGGAACGACTTCACCCGCTGCGCGGGGTTGGGGATGCCCACCAGGTCGAGGAGTTCGACCGCCCGCTCCCACGCCCTGGCCTTGGGGACGTCGTAGTGGGTGAGGATCGTCTCGACGATCTGGTCGCCCACGGTGTAGACCGGGGTGAGCGCAGACAACGGATCCTGGAACACCATCGCCAGGTCACGGCCACGCAACAGCGACATCTCGGCGTCGGTGTTGCCGAGCAACTCATGACCGTGCAGCCTCACCGAACCGGTGATCTTCGTGGTCGGCGGGTGCAGGCCCATGATCGCCAGCGAGGTCACGGATTTGCCCGACCCGGACTCGCCCACGATCGCCATGGTCTCCCCGGCCATCAGGTCGAAGCTGAGGCCGCGGACGGCCCGCACCGGACCGGCCTCACTGGGGAAGGTGACGTGCAGGTCGCGGACCTCCAGGACGCGATCGCCGGCCTTGGTCCTGCGTTCCTTCAGCGGAGTCGTCATGCCTGGCCTCCCGAGGACGAACTGGGGTCAAGAGCGTCGCGCAGCCCGTCCCCGACCGCGTTGACCGACATGACGAGCAGGACGAGCAGGGTGGCCGGCCCGAGGAAGATCCACGGATGCGTGGTGGCCATGCGGGCACCCTCGCCGATCAGCGTGCCCAGCGAGGTGTCGGGCGCCTGGACGCCGAAGCCGAAGTAGGACAGGCCGGTCTCCGACAGGATCGCGTAACCGACGCCGAGGGTGGCGTCGATGATCAGCAGCGATGAGGCGTTCGGCAGGATGTGCCGGGTGATGATCCGGGCCGCCGACAGGCCCATGAACTTGGCGGCCAGGACGTACTCGCGCTCCCGGATCGACAGCGTCATCGAACGGACCACCCGCGCCGACAGCGGCCAGGCGAAGACCGCCAGCAGGACGACCAGCAGCAGCCACGAGTTCTCGCCCTGCGGCGCCCCGCGGGAGGCGACCGCGATCAGGAAGAAGCTCGGCACGACCAGCAAGAGGTCGACGATCCAGAGCATGAAGCGCTCATACCAACCGCCGAGGTAGGCCGCCGATGCGCCCACGAGGGCGGCCAGCGAGGTGGAGATGATCGCCACCATGAAGCCGATCAGCAAGGACTTGCTGAGGCCGCGGACGGTGAGCGCGAGCACATCGCGTCCGGACTGGGTGGTGCCCAGCAGGTGGGCCTGGCTCGGCGGCTTGAGGAAGCTGAGCCGGTCGATCGAGTCGAACTTCCAGTACAGGACGTAGGGCCCGGCAACTGCCAGGAAGACCAGGAAGAGGATCAACAGGGCGCCGGCGACGGCGACCTTGTTGCGCAGGAAGCGGCGCCAGATCAGCGCGCCCCGGGTCAGCCGCTTGGTGTCGGGGGTGGTGATTTCGTCCGCAATGGCTGCTGTTGTCATCGAGTTCACCCCAACCTGACTCGTGGGTCGAGAATGGCGACCATGATGTCGGACAGCACGGCGCCGACCAGGACGCAGACCCCGGCGAAGGCGGTCACCGCGACCGTGCCGTTCACATCGCGGTTCGTAATGGTGTCGACCCCGTACTGCCCCAGGCCGGGGAAGTTGAAGATCCGCTCGGTGAAGGTCGCACCGGTGAACATCGTCGCCACGCTGAACGCGAAGTATGTACCGGTCGGGATCAGAGCGGTGCGCAGGGCGTGCTTGAAGACCGCCTTGCGCCGGGTCAGGCCCTTGGCCCGAGCGGTGCGCACGTAGTCCGCACCGAGGGAGTCCAGCATCAGATTGCGCTGGATCCGGCTCATCGACGCGGCCCCCAGGATGATCAGCACCAGGGTTGGTAAGAACAGGTGTTGCAGGCGGTCGACGAGTTCGGCGAAGGGATAGTCCCCCACGTCCCCGGTCTCACCGATGAACTCGAAGGTGCGGGTGCCGGTGATGTCGTTGTACCAGGTCGCCAGGATCTGTGTCACGTGGCCGACCACGAAGGCCGGAGTGGAGATGATCAGCAGCGAGACGAAGGTCACCACCCGGTCGGAGACCTTGTACTGCCGGGTTGCCGTCCAGGCGCCGAAGGCCACCCCCAGCACGATGCCCAGGATCGTGCCGATCAGCAGCAGCCGCAGGCTGACCCACATCCGGGTGCTGATCTGTTCGCCGACGCTCACGCCGAGCGGGGAGTAGCCCCAGTCCCCGTGGAGCACCCCCGTCAACCAGATCCAGTAGCGTTCGGCCAGCGGGACGGAGTCACTGAGGTTGTACTTCAGCAGTTGGCTCTCAATGATGTCGGGGGCCACCGGGGGTTGCCGCAACTCATAGAGCGCTCGAGGGTTGAGCTGGGTCGCGGCCAGCACGTAGGTGAGCGACACGGCCACGAAAAGCAGGAACAGATAGTTCAAGAATCGACGGCCGATATAGCGGAGCATAAGGCCGAAACTATCTCACAGCCTGGGCATTGCCCCAACTTCCGCGCCGACCCGGGTGTCAGCGTCGCGGCAGCCACCCGGTCGACCGCGCCGCCCACGGGACTGATGCGGGTGTCAGCATCGCACCTGCCACACCGTCGAGGGCACCACCCGCTCAGCGACGGCTGACCACCACCGTTCCCAGCACCAGGTCGTCCAGACCCCGGCGCTCGGCACCGATCACCACCGCCGGCAGGACTGCGCAGACCATGGCCGTGCGGACGAGCGCCCGCCACCAGCCAATCGGGCCGCCCTCGACCCGGACCACCTGGACCCGGGCGAGGATCTGGCCGAAGCTTCCGCCCGCCAGCGCAGTGAGCACCGCCTTCTGGACGAAGAACACCGCCAGGATCATCCACGCCCGCCAGCCCTGGTCGCGCAGCACGCCGACACCAAAGGCTGCCACCGCCACGATCATCGAGGTGCCCCAGTCGACCAGCAGCGCCGCCAACCGGGCCCGCCAGCTCGCCAGCGAACCCCGTCCGTGTTCGGGCAGCCCCAGGGACTGGCCCGGGTACTCCTCGGTCTCCACGTCGCTCATCCCCGCAGAGCCTAGCCGCCCGCCGTCCGTCTCGTCCCCTGGCTCAGGACTGTTCTCCGGTGAGTCGGGTTCGCCGGGCGCCCGATCATCCGCCGCCGCGGTTCGACTGCGGTTCGACAGGATGTCTCCGTCGAACCGGCGCTCAGGTCGGGGCCGGGGCCTGTTACATGGCCGAAACATGGACGCAATCGGCGGGTTACCACGGGTCTATAGCGTGGCGGCGTCCAATCAACCTGTGGAGGCAAGATGTTCCAAGGCGCCGACGACCTGTTGGCCTACATCAAGAACGAGGGTGTCGAGTTCGTCGACATCCGATTCTGTGACCTGCCGGGGGTGATGCAGCACCTGACGGTTCCGTCCTACGCCTTCGGGCCGGACGTCTTCGAGACCGGCATGGCCTTCGACGGTTCCTCGATCCGGGGCTTCCAGAAGATCCACGAGTCCGACATGACGCTGCTGCCCGATCCCAGCACCGCGTTCATCGACCCCTTCCGGACGCACAAGACCCTCGCGCTGAACTTCTTCGTGCACGACCCGCTGACCCATGAGCCCTACAGTCGTGACCCGCGCAACATCGCGCGCAAGGCGGAGAGCTACCTCGCCTCGACCGGGATCGGGGACACCGCGTTCTTCGCCCCCGAGGCCGAGTTCTACGTCTTCGACTCCGCCCGGTTCGAGACCAACCAGCACTCGTCCTTCTACTACATCGACTCCGAGGCCGGCGCCTGGAACACCGGCGCCGAGGACGACGGCACCGGCCGCGCCAACCGCGGCTACAAGGTGAAGTACAAGGGCGGCTACTTCCCGGTGCCGCCGGTCGACCACTTCGCCGACCTGCGCGACGCGATGGTGACCAGGCTGACCGAATCCGGTCTCGAGGTCGAGCGGGCGCACCACGAGGTGGGCACCGCGGGCCAGGCGGAGATCAACTACAAGTTCAACACCATGCTGGCCGCCGCGGACGATCTGATGAAGTTCAAGTACATCATCAAGAACACTGCCTGGGAGGCCGGCAAGACGGCGACCTTCATGCCGAAGCCGATCTTCGGCGACAACGGCTCGGGCATGCACGTCCACCAGTCGATCTGGAATGGCGGGCAGCCGCTGTTCTACGACGAGGCCGGGTATGGCAACCTGTCCGATACCGCGCGCTGGTACATCGGCGGCCTGCTGCACCATGCCCCGTCGCTGCTGGCTTTCACCAACCCGACGGTGAACTCCTACCACCGGCTGGTGCCCGGCTTCGAGGCGCCGGTCAACCTGGTGTACTCCGCCCGCAACCGCTCGGCCTGCATCCGGATCCCGGTCACCGGCTCGAACCCGAAGGCCAAGCGCATCGAGTTCCGCTGCCCCGACCCGTCCTCGAACCCGTACCTGGCGTTCGCGGCCTGCCTGCTGGCCGGCCTGGACGGCATCCAGAACCGGATCGAGCCACTCGCCCCGGTGGACAAGGATCTCTACGAGTTGCCCCCGGAGGAGCATGCCCTGGTGCCGACCGTCCCGGCCAGCCTGGACGGCGTGCTGGACGCCCTCGAACAGGACAACGACTACCTGCAGGCCGGCGGGGTGTTCACCCCCGACCTGATCGAGAACTGGATCGAGATGAAGCGCGCCGACATCGACGCCATCCGGCTGCGTCCGCACCCGCACGAGTTCGAGATGTACTTCGACATGTAGGCATTCGCCGTCGTCAAAGACAGGTGCTACCTGCCGAAGGCCACAGGAAGCCCACAGCGCCCCCGCTTCGCCTCGCGGAGCGGGGGCGCTGTTCTGTGCTGGCAGGCGTCGAGGAAGCGAGCCTCAGCTGACAGCGGGCGGTCGCACAATCCGGTTCCCTGAGGCGGTTCGAGGGGAATGCTCCCTCGTCTCGCCATCCTGAACCGGTTTCTGAATAGCGCCCGCTCTTCGGGGCCTCCGAGACTCGGGTGCGCGAGACCAACCCAGCGCCAGACCGCACCCGGAGGTATCGCGACCGCCGCCGGGGACCATCAGGCGCCAGGATCGTCGCACCCGCCGAACAGCCGGCCGGTGGCACCGTAGGCTGAGGCCGTGAGTGACACTGCACCTGCCCAGCTTCTCGCCGTTCTCGGTCGCGGGGTGGTGGACATCGCCGTTCCCCTGCTCAGCGCCGACGACCTCGGCGTCACCCGCGGGGACGGCTGCTTCGACGCCGTCCGGGTCACCTACGACGCCCGCGGCAAACGGGCCCACTACCTTGAGGAACACCTGGCCCGGCTGGCCCGGTCGGCCGCGGCGCTGCAGATCGAGGCGCCGGCAACCGCCAGCTGGCACGAACTGGTCACCACCTCCCTGGCCGCGTGGAACACCCCGGGAGAAGCAATCTTGAAGTTCGTCCTCACCCGGGGACTGGAGTCGGCGCCGTCCGCACCGGTCGGCTATCTGACCATCACCCAATCCCCCGATCATGCGGCGGCGCGCCGCGGGGTCACGGCGATGACCCTGGATCGCGGCCTGCGCAGCGATGCCTTCACCGAGGCGCCCTGGCTGCTCGGCGGCGTCAAGACGATCTCCTACGCGGTCAACGTGGCCGCCAGGCGCGAGGCGGCCAACCGTGGCGTGGACGAGGCGATCTTCCGCTCGTCCGACGGCTTCTTGCTCGAAGGGCCCACCTCGGGGCTGGTGATCGCCGCCGATGACCGGCTGTGGACCACCCCGACCACAGGGACCGGCGTGCTGGCATCGGTGACCATCGCTGCGCTCTTCGCGGCCGCCCGGCAGCACGAGGTCGCCACCGGCGAGGCGTTGTTCACTCCCGCCGATGCCTACGAGGCGGACGGGATGTGGCTGGTCTCGGCCATCCGCGGGATGCTGCCGGTGGTCGAACTGGACGGCCACGCGATCCACCACGATCCGGCGGTGACCAGCGTGCTGGCCAAGGCGACGGGTTTCCCCGGGATCGCATGAATCGGGCCTGAACAGCCGGTTGCCCGCAGTACTCGAGCCCCCACTCGAACACTGCGGGCAACCGGCCAGTGGTTCATGCCGTCGAACTGCACCCCCCTGCAGGCGTTGGCATAGTGGTAACCACCCAAGGCGTTTGAAGATTCCGGGGGCGCAGGACACCACAGAAAAGTGTCCGTGAAAATCCCCCCAAAGATCTCAACGCCCTTATGGTTCTCCTTTGCAGCAACGACCGCCAGTCGTAGTACTGCGTAGTGAGTCGCTCGGCTGTCCGCGTGCCCGTGACAACGACAATCGCGCGATACGAGCCTCCGGCTCCCCGGCCAGAAGGTCAGATCGGCAGCCGGCGGAAGATCGGCCCCGGGACATGCTTGAGCACCCACATCATCGGACGGAAGAAGGCCGGCACCCAGATCAGCGTGCGACCGTCCCGGGCGGCGTCCACCACGGTCCGGGCGAGCGCCTCGGGAGCGATCACGCCGGGGCCCGGCTTGAGGCCCGTCAGCATCTTGGTGCGGACCTGACCGGGGCGTACCACCAGCACCTTGGGGCCGAACGGCTCCAGCGCCTCGCCCAGCAGCCGGTAGAAGCCGTCGAAGCCGGCCTTGGTGGAACCGTAGACGAAGTTGGAGCGGCGGACGATCTCGCCGGCCACGCTGGACAGGGCGATGATCTGGCCGTAGCCCTGGGCCTTCATCCGCTGGCCGAGCAGCACCCCGACGCTGACCGCGCCGGTGTAGTTCACCTGGGCGAGCGCGACCGCGGCAGCCTGGTCCTGCCAGGCCTGCTCGGCGTCCCCCAGCAGGCCGAAGGCGACGATCGCCACGTCGACGTCGGCGATCTCCCAGGCGGCGTCGATCACGCCGGGGTGGGTGTCGAAGGCTGTGGCGTCGAAGTCCAGGACGTCGACCTCAGAGGCTCCGGCAGCCCGCAGGCCGGCGGCGGCCTCGTCCCGTCCGGGGCTGGGGCGGGCGGCCAGGACGACCCGTAGCGGCTGCTTGGCCAGGTACTCGCCGACGATGGCCAGGCCAATGTCCGAGGTGCCGCCCAGCAGCAGGACGGTCTGGGGGTTTCCGGTGGCGTCGATCACAGTAGCTCCAGTCGGCGGGCGAGGTCGGAGGCGAACACCCGGTGCGGGTCGACGCGGCGCCGGGTGGCGATCCAGCCGTCGATGCCGGGGTACATCGCGTGGAAGGTGGCGGCAGTGGTGCGGGAGTCCTTGGCGGTGTACAACCGGCCGCCGAACTCGAGGACGCGGGCGTCCAGGCTGGCCAGGAACTCGTGCAGGCCCGCCTTGATCGGGAAGTCGACGCAGACGTTCCAGCCCGCCATCGGGTAGGACAGCGGCGCCCGGTTGCCCTCACCGAACAGCTTGAACACATTGAGGAAGGAGTAGTGACCAGATCTCTGGATGTCGGCGATGATTTCCTTGAACTCGGCCACCGCCTCCGGCGGCACCACGAATTGGTACTGCAGGAAACCGTGGCTGCCGTAGGCACGGTTCCAGTCGCCGAACATGTCCAGCGGGTGGTAGAAGCCGGTCAGGCTCTGCACCTTGCCGGTGTAGCTGCCCGACTTGGCGTACCAGAGCGAACCGAGCGCGGTGAAGCTGAGCTTGTTGGCCAGACCGTTGGGAAACACGTCGGGCAGATCGACAAGCGGTTTGGCGTGGAAGCCGAGCGGGTCGGCGGCCAGCTTGGGAGCCTTCTCGCGCAACTGGTCGAGGGTGGCCAGCGAGCCACGGGACAGCGCCGCCCGTCCGAGCTTCGGGGCCGGGGAGATCACGTCGAACCAGGCCGAGGAGTAGTCGTAGCCAGCCTCGGACCCGTCGGAGTGGACGGCGATGGTCTCATCGAGAGTGTGGGTGACCACGCCGTCGGCGACGAAGTAGGCGGTCTCGGTGCGGGTCATGGTAAGCACCGCACGCAGCACGATGCCGGTCAGGCCCACTCCCCCGATAGTTGCCCAGAACAACTCGCCGTCGGGATCGTCGGCCGAGCCGGACCCGGTGAGGTGCAGCACCCGTCCGTCCGCGACCAGGAGTTCCAGGGACGCGACGTGGTTGCCGAAGGAGCCGGCGCTGTGGTGGTTCTTGCCGTGCACGTCGCAGCCGATCGCACCGCCGACGGTGACCTGCCGGGTGCCGGGCAGGACGGGCACCCACAGGCCGTACGGCAGGGCAGCGCGCATCAGGGTGTCGAGACTCACCCCGGCGTCGACGTCGACGGTGCCCGCGACGGGGTCGATCGCGTGAATGGTGTCCAGCGCGGTCAGGTCGACCACGATCCCGCCGGCGTTCTGCGCGACATCACCGTAGGAGCGGCCCAGCCCGCGGGCGAGAATGCCGCGGCGCAGGTGGGCGGGGGCGTCGGCATTGTGGTCGGCGACCTGTGCGACCGCGCGGGCGATCACCTCGACGTCCGGCGTGGAGAGCACCTGCGAGGTGGTGGCGGCCGTCCGCCCCCACCCGGTGAGGCGCTGCGTGGTGGTCGGGAGCTCCAAAGTGGTCATCGTGCCCCAACTCTAGCCGCGGGCGATCGGGCCAGGGGACGGTTCCCCGTCCCCGCGCAGCAGGCGGTCAGCGACAGCGCTGCGCTCCCGACCTCGTGCTGAACAGAGCTACCTCCAGAATGCCGATTCGGCTCGGGGACCGGCCGCCCTGGGCGAGCTGGAAGCAGTTCGGTTCGGGCACGGCGGCACGGGTGAGCCGAGTCAGTCGGCGGGACCGGGGGGACGGTAGCCGACGCGTTCGCTGGCCGGGGCGCGAGGGGTGGGCTTTCGCGAGACGCGGGAGCCCGCCAGCCGGATCGCGCGCTGTGCTGTCGGACCCAGGTCCTCGATGGCGGCGACCAGGTGGTTGAGCCGCTCGAGCGTGCTGAACGCCAGGTCGGCGGCCTCCGGATCGGCGCCGTGGTAGAGCTCGATGCCGACGAAGGCCGCACTCACCAACTGGGCCAGGCCCGCACCGTCGATGGCGGGGCCGACCGGGCTGGTTGCCAGCACCCGTCGGAGCACCTGGTCGACCTCGTCCGTCCAGGACGCCAGCGCGTGCCGGGCGGCCCGAGCCAGCACCGGGTCAGTCTGGGCGCCGGCCATGATCTGGGCCATCACCGTCATCGAGCCGGCCTGCCGCTCCTGGTCGTGGACCCGCCGGGCGATCGCCAGCAGGTCGGACAGCGAGGCGACGTCGGTGAAGGCCTCCCGGTAGAGCGCCACCCGGGCTGCCACGGCCTCGTCGGACGCGGCCTCGATCAACTCGCTGACCGAGGCGAAGTGGTAGAAGATCAGCGCCTGGTTGACCCCGGCTGCCGCCGCGATCGTCCGCGCCGAGGCCCCGCCGACACCCTTCTCACGCACCACCGCCAGCGCCGCGGCGCGCAGCCGCGCCCTGGTGTCCTGCGCACGCGACGTCATGACGGCAGTCTCCTCCATCGCCGGCGCCGACGGACGGCACCACGCCAGATACTTGAGCGAGTGCTCAATCCTAGGTTAAGCTGCAATTGAGCGATCGCTCAACTTCGGTGCCTCTCTGTCCGGCTCGGAAGTCAGGAGGGATTCGGGTGATTCCCATCATGATCGTCTTCGGCCTCGCGCTCGGACGCTGGTGGAAGACCGCCCTGATCACGGCAGCCATCGGCTGGCCACTGCTGCTGCTGACCAGCGTTCCCCTGGAAGGCAGCCTGGCCGACCAGGTCGGCACCCTGCTGAGCGCCGGCCTCCTCGGCGCAGCGAACGCCGCGGTCGGCGTCGCCGTGCACCAGGGTGTGCTGTTCGCCGTCCGCAGTGTCAGGCGCCACCGTCCATCCCCACCGGTCGCCGACCCGTCGGCGCCCACCCCGGACGCGACGAGCACCACGTCCGCAGGCAGTGCCGACAAGGTCGGGACGCGCAGCCCCGCCCGCCCACTGCCAGTTGGCTCCGTGGCCTTCTGGATCCTGGTCGGAGCGATCAGCGCCTTCGGGGTGATCTCAATGCTGAGCATCGGCATCTTCCTGCTCGTTCCCGCGGCCGCGCTGTTCATCGTCGGGGGTGCCCTCGCGGCGATCGACAACCGCGGCCTGCCCGCCGTCCTGACCGGCGCCGCGACGGCCCCGCTCTTCATCGCCTGGGGGAACCGGCACGGCCCGGGCGAGTTCTGCGTCAGCAGTGCCACCTCGCTGAGCTGCAGCGAGCAGTGGAACCCCTGGCCGTTCGTCGCAGCAGGACTCGTCCTGGCGCTCCTCGGGGCAGTGCTCACCTGGTACGCCCTGCGCCGTCCGCCCGGGTGAGTACGGTCAGGGGGCGGGATGCTCGGGAGTGTCCTCTGCGCCCCAGAACAGGCGGTCCATGACCCGGCGGGCGACCCGGGCACGGCGGCGGTAGTCCTCGACCATCAGCGACGATTCGCCCTTGCTGTACCCCAGGCTCTCGGCGACTGCCGACACCTCGCGGGTATCGGACGGGATCGTGTCGGACGCTCGGCCGCGGGACAGCATGATCGCATTGCGGATCCGGCTGGCGGTCGTCCAGGCCTCGGCCAGGGCATGGGCATCATCAGGGTCGATCAGGCCCGCCTCCGCTGCCGCCCACAGCGGCCCGAGCGTGGTGGTCAGCCGAAGTTCGGGGTGGACAGCCGCGTGCTGCAACTGCAGCAGTTGCACCACCCATTCCACATCCGACAACCCGCCGGGACCGAGCTTGGTGTGCCGGCCCGGATCGGTACCGCGGGGCAGCCGCTCGGCCTCCATCCGGGCCTTGAGCAGCCGGATCTCGGTGAGCTGGTGGTGGCTGAGGCCGCCGGACGGATAGCGCAACGGACCGACCAGGTCGAGCAACTGGTCACCCAGTTCGGCGTCACCGGCGCCAACCCGGGCCCGGAGCAGCGCCTGCGCCTCCCAGGTTGACGACCAGCGGGCGTAGTAGGCCCGGTAGGACGCCAAGCTGCGGACGATCGGCCCGCGCTTGCCCTCCGGCCGCAGGTCGACATCGACCCCGAGCGCCGGGTCAGGGCCGGGCCGCGACAGCATCGCCCGTACCCGGCTGATCACCGTGGTGGCCGTGCGAGTGGCCTCCGGGTCGTCGGAGTCGATCACAAACATCGCGTCGGCGTCCGAGGAGTAGGACATCTCCCGGCCACCCCAGCGGCCCAGGGCGATCACGCTGATCCGCGGCACGCTCGCCAGCCCACGCGCCGCGACCGCCAGCGCCGCGTCCACGCTGGCGGTGGCCAGCTCGCTGAGCGCGCGACCCAGCCCCACCAGGTCGAGCCCGCCGAGCAGGTCGGCCATCGCCAGCCGCAGCAGTTCACCGCGACGGACGGCCAGCACCGCCGCCACCGCGTCGTCGGCGTCGGGATGACGCCGGGCGGCCGCCGCCATCTCGGCGGCGATGTCCTCCGCCGAACGGGGCACCAGCCCCTCCGGCTCGCTCAGCCAGGCGGCGCTCTGCGGGTTGCGCAGCAGCAGGTCGACCGCATACCGGCTGGACGACAGCACCTTGGCGAAGTTCTCCGCCGTCGAGCCCTCGTCCCGCAGTGCCCGCAGGTACCAGGGGGTGTCCCCCAGCGCATCGGACACCTTGCGGAAGGCGAGCAGCCCGTGGTCGGGGTTCGGGCCGGCGGTGAACCAGCCCAGCATCGCCGGCAGCAACTGCCGCTGAATCTCCGCCCGCCGGCTCATGCCGGTGCTGAGCGCCTCGATGTGCCGCAGCGCCGCCTTGGGATCGCCATAGCCGAGCGCCCGCAACCGGGTCTCGGCCTCCTGGGAGGTGAGCCGCACCTCCGCGGACGGAATCCGCGCCACCGCCTCCAGCACCGGCGAGTAGAACAGCCGCTGGTGCAAGGACAGCACCCGCCGGGTGGTCGCCCGCCACAGGTGCATCAGGTCTCGGGTCTCGGCCAGGCCGAGGCTGCGCGCCAACCAGCGCTGATTGAGTTCATCGCTGGGCATCAGATGGGTACGTCGTAGCTTGTGGAGCTGGATCCGGTGCTCGAGCAGTCGCTGCAGCCGATAGGCGGTGTCGAGATCGTAGCCGTCGCCGCGTCCGACGTAGCCGTAGGCGATCAGGGCGGCCAGCGCCTCGAAGCTGCCGCGCAGCCGCAACCGCTCGTCCGCACGTCCATGGACCAACTGCAGCAGTTGGACGCTGAACTCGACATCGCGCAGCCCACCGGCGCCGAGCTTGATCTCCCGTTCGGCCTGCGCGGGTGGGAGCAGCGATACCACCCGACGGCGCATGGCCTGGGCCTCGGCGACGAACTGGTCGTCGTCGGCGACCCGCCAGACCATCGGCCACACCATGTCGACGAACTCCTGCGCGAGTTCGACGTCGCCGGCCATCGGACGGGCCTTCAGCATTGCCTGGAACTCCCAGTTCTTCGCCCACTTCTCGTAGTAGGCGCGATGGGAGGCCAGCGTGCGCACCAGCGGACCGGCCTTGCCCTCCGGCCGCAGCGCCGCGTCGACCTGCCAGATGGTGCCGGCGGTGGTATTGGCCGAGCAGATCCGGGTGAGCGCCGAAGCCAGCCGGGTGGCCACCGCGAGCACCCGGTCCGTGCCCGCGACCGGCTCGCCGGCGGCATCACGAGCCGGCTCGGCGAGGAAGAGCACGTCGACGTCGCTGACATAGTTCAACTCCCGGGCGCCGGTCTTGCCCAGCGCCACGACGCCCAGCCGGGCGACCTGCCAGCCGTCGACCTCGCCACGAGCCAGGGCCAGCGCGGCCTCGACGGTGGCATCGGCGAGATCGGCAAGTTCGGCGGCGATGTCCGGCAGGACGGCCATCGCATCCTCGGCGGTCAGGTCACGGGCGGCTATCCGGAGCAGCGCTCGACGATAGGCCCATCGCAGATCATTGGACCGATCGGGCAAAGCCACTGGGGTGGGGTCGTGAGGGTCGGCGTCGATGGCTTCCAGCAACTCGGCCCGCAGCACCTCCAGCGGGCGTCGCGTGATGTCGCCATTCAGCAGCTCCACCTCGTCCACGTGGGCGGCGAGGTGGTGGTTGAGTTCGACGCTGGCACCGAGGACACGAGCCAGTCGCCTGGCCCACGTCGGGTCGGCGCCGAGGGCGGGGATCAGGTCAGCGCGGTTCCGGGCGATCCGGGCCAGCCCGTTGAACGCGAGGTCAGGGTCCGCGGCGGCGGCGAGTTCGTCCAGCAGCGTCGTCCACTGTTGTTCGCCGAGCGCCTCAGCCCAGGCCTCGGCGACCGGGGCGTGGCTGGACGGATCCCCGAACCCCCAACGTGCCAGTCGCGCGGAGAGTGTCTCGGTGCGGGCCATGTCGCGATCGTAACGCCGCCGCACCCCTCGGCGCTGCCGTCGCAGACCGGCCGGTCGACCCGGTTGTCCGTTCTCCCGACCGGACGGGAGGTCTCCCGGCTAGGGTGGCGCACGATGCCCAAGCGAGTCACCACTGCCGAACTGGCCGCCCTCACCACGACCCTGCGCGAGGTGGCGGCCGGGAATCCACCGACCGGTGCTGCGCTGGTGGCCGCCGTCCGCGTGCTGTGCCGGACGCTCGGCGAGCGCCATCCGGGCGGCACCCTGGAGGTGCGGGTGCCGCCGTACGCCGCCGTCCAGCTCGGCATCGGACAGCGCGGCGCCCATACCCGGGGCACGCCGCCGAATGTGGTCGAGACCGACCCCGCCACCATCCTGCAGCTCGCTGCCGGGAGCCTGTCGTGGGCGGTGGCGCTCGAGCGCCACGCGGTCTCGGCCAGCGGCGCCCATGCCGACCTGTCCGGCGTGCTCCCGCTCGCCCGGTAGCGGAAGCACACAGGTCGCTCACAGGCCGCCACGACATCCCACACAGGGCCGCAGCCTAGGTTCGCTGATGTCAGAAGCCACTGCCTGTCGAGAGGACCGCGGATGTCGCCATCCGAACCAGTCACGCCGCTCCCCAGTCGTCCTCGACGCCGCCGCCGCTGGGTGATCCCCGTCGTGGCGGTGGTCGCAGTACTGGGCATCGGCACGACCGCCTGGCTGCTGCTGAAGCCGCAGGCCAGCGCCCAGGAGCGCCCCCGCACCATGACCTTCACGGTTGAGAAGAGCACCCGAACCCAGACCGTCGGGTTGGAGGGGACGCTGAGCCCACGGACCCAGTCCGACCTCAACTTCAGTGTCGGTGGCACCGTCACGAAGGTCTACGTGACCGTCGGCGACACCGTCAAGAAGGGGCAGAAGCTCGCCCGGATCGCTGACGACGATCTGCAGGATGCGGTCGACCTGGCCGAGGCGAACCTGGACACCGCCGAGGCCAACCTCGACGAGGTCGAGGACGACGACGGCTCCGACGCGGCGATCGACGCCGCCGAGGCGCAGGTCGCTGCGGCCAAGGCCGCCCTCGCCAGCGCCACCGACGACCTCGACAACGCGGTGCTGCGCTCCACCATCAACGGCACGGTCGCCACGGTCGACCTCAGCGTGGGCGACACCGTGTCGAGCTCGGGCAGTTCGGGCGGGAGTTCGGGCTCCAGTTCCGCCAGCACGGCCCAGGTCGTGGTGATCTCGACCGCCACCTGGAAGCTGGACGCGACGGTCGGCAGCGCCGACCTGGGAAGCCTGCAAGTGGACCAGAGCGTGGCGGTCCTCCCCGACGGCGCCACCGAGGCCATCGACGGCACCGTGACCTCGGTCGGCATCGTCGCCACCTCCAGCACCGACGGTTCGGCGACCTTCCCGGTCGTGGTCGAACTCGACGGTGAGCACCCGGACCTGTTCTCGGGCACCAACGCCACCGCGACGGTCACGATCGCGGAGTACCCCGACGTGCTGACCGTCCCGACCCTGGCGATCGCCAGCCAGGACGGCACCACCACCGTCACCAAGGTCGACGGCGATACCACCGAGCAGGTCGAGGTGACGATCGGACGGGTCTTCGGCGACGCGACCGAGATCACTGCCGGCCTGGCTGAGGGCGACACCGTCCAGGTCAGCCTGGCGACCGCCAATCAGAGCACCAGCGACTCCCAGACCGAGGAGGAACAGAACGGCGGCCTGCTGGGTGGCGGCCTCGGCGGCGGGGGCGGCATGCCCCCCGACGGCGGAGGCGGCGGCCCGGGCGGCAACAGCGGTGGCGCGCCCGCCGGTGGTGGGAACCGATGACCGCCCTGGCCTTGATGACGGGGGTGCGCAAGGTCTACGACACCGGCGCCGTCCAGGTCGAAGCCCTGTGCGGCATCGACCTGACGGTGGAGCAGGGCGACTACGTCGCCATCATGGGACCGTCGGGTTCGGGCAAGTCCACGCTGATGCACATCATCGGTTGCCTCGACGTCCCCACCTCCGGGCGCTACGAACTGGACGGTGAGGAGGTCGCGGCGATGACCGAGAAGGAGTTGGCGGAGGTCCGCAACCGTAGGCTGGGGTTCGTCTTCCAGAGCTTCAACCTGCTGCCCAGCCTCACCGCCCAGCGCAATGTCGAGCTTCCCCTGGTCTATGCCGGGGTCGCCCAGGCCGAGCGCCGGGAGCGGGCCCGGATCGCACTCGAACGCGTGGGGCTCGGCGAGCGTCGCAACCACCGTCCCGGCGAACTCTCCGGCGGTCAGCAGCAGCGGGTCTCGGTGGCCCGCGCCCTGGTCACCGATCCGGCGCTGATCCTGGCCGACGAACCGACCGGCGCGCTGGACTCGGTCTCCACCCACGACATCCTCGACCTGTTCGATGAGCTCAACGCCTCCGGCCGGACGATCGTGGTCATCACCCACGAGCAGGAGGTTGCCGACCGTGCCCGGCGCACCGTCCACATCTATGACGGCCGGCTGACGGACGCGCCGTTGTCGGCCGCCGCGGGCGGTGATGCCCGATGATGAACTGGAGAGAGACCGCCCGAACCGCCATCGAGGCGCTCAGCGCCCGGCGGATGCGGTCGGCGCTGACCATGCTGGGCATTCTGATCGGGATCTCGGCGGTGATGCTCACCGTCGGGCTGGGGCTCGGAGCCCAGAAGCAGATCTCCGACCAGATCAACTCGCTCGGCTCGAACATGATCATCGTCACCCCGGGGCAGACCAGTTCGGGAGGCTTCCGCGGAGCCGGTCAGGCGACCACCCTGACCACCCGCGACGCCCAGATGCTCGCCGATCCCGAGGTCGCCCCGAGCATCGCAGCGGTGGCGCCGGTACTGACCACCAGCGCGTCCCTGCAGTCAGCGGAGACGACCTGGACCTCCTCGGTGATCGGGACCGTCCCCGACTGGCTCTCGGTCCGCGCCCGGGAGGTGGAGACCGGACGGTTCTTCACCGCCGACGAGGTGACGTCCTCGGCCAATGTGGCGGTGGTCGGGGCCGAGACCGCGTCCGAGTTGTTCACCACCGGCCAGGCGATCGGCCAGGAGATCTCGATCAACGGCCAGCCGTTCACCATCATCGGGGTGCTCGCCGAGGCGGGCTCGTCGGGAACCTCGAACGAGGACGACACCGTCCTGGTGCCGAGCACCAGCTTCGCCGCCCGGCTGTCCACCTCCGGCAGCGCGCTCAGCGTCTCGTCCATCTACCTGCAGGCGGCCGACGCCGACAGCCTTTCCGCCGCCTACCAGGAGGTCAACACCGCGCTGCTCAGCGCGCACGGCGTAACCGCCGACGACGCCGACTTCTCGGTGGGCACCCAGGCCTCACTGGTCGAGGCCGCCACCTCGATCACCGGGGTGCTGACCCTGCTACTGGGCGGCATCGCGGCGATCTCCCTGCTGGTCGGTGGCATCGGCGTGATGAACATCATGCTGGTGTCGGTGAGCGAACGGGTCCGCGAGATCGGCCTGCGCAAGGCACTGGGAGCGACCCCCGGCGTGATCCGGCAACAGTTCCTGGTCGAGGCTGGCATCCTCGGCCTGCTGGGCGGCCTGCTTGGCGTCGGACTGGGCTACGCCGGAGCCGCGCTGCTGTCGCCGAGTCTCGGCATGACCGTTGAGATCTCGCCCGCGGTGACCCTGGTCGCACTGGGAGTCTCCCTGGCGATCGGCCTGGTGGCGGGTGTGTACCCGGCCTCCCGTGCCGCCCGGTTGGCCCCGATCGATGCCCTGAGGAGCGAATGATGAAGCATCCACGTCTGCGCAGCCTGTTGGTCGGCGGGGTGAGCCTGACCGCCGTTGCCGCGATCGGGACGGTGTGGGCGACGACCTCGGTGGCCGCCGACGCCCGGTATGAGACGGCGACCGCCATCACGGGGGACGTCGCGCAGAGCTACCTCGCGACCGGCGCGGTGAGCCGTGCCGGTGTCGTGGAGGCGGCCTTCGGAGCCAGTGGGACGGTGAAGAAGGTCACGGTGGCGGTGGGCGACGAGGTCGCAGCCGGGGACGTGCTCGCCACCCTCGACACCACATCGCTGAAGCTCGCGCTGTTGAACGCCGAGACCGATCTGGCCAAGGCGAAGGCGACGCTGTATGCCGCACGGCATCCGTCCTCATCGTCGGCCTCGTCCGGCGCCAGCAGTTCGGGGAAGGCCCACTCCTCGGCCGGCTCCAGTGGCTCGGGCTCGGCTGCGTCCGGTGGCATCTCGTCCTCGGATGCAGCCAAGCTCTATGAGGCGATCGCGGCCGTGAACGTGGCGACGCTGAACTGGAGCAATCCGGATCAGCCCACCACCTGCGATGCGATCTACACCGCTTTGGTGAATGCCAACGAGCAGACCTCGGACGACAACTCCGACTCCGACGGCACCGGTGGCGACAGCGACTCCAGCGACTCAGGCAGCAGCGACAACGACTCCGGCAACGGTGACTCCGGCAACGGTGACTCCAGCAACGGTGACTCCGGCAGCACTGACTCCGGCAGCACTGACTCCGGCGACAGCGACTCCAGCGATTCGGGCAGCAACGACAGCGACGCCGGCAGCGCTGATTCGGGCACCGGGTCGGACACCGGTGACTCCGGCAGTTCCAGCTCCGGCGACCAGGACTCCGGCAGCGGCTCCGAGAGCAGCGATGACAGCGACTCGAGCGACACCGGCTCGACCGCGGACGACTCCTCGGACCAGGCCACGGCCCTGGCGCTGGTGGTTGACGACATCACCGTTGACGACATCGTGGCCTGTGGCGAGGCCCGCCAGGCACTCGTCCTGGCCAACTCCGTGCTGGCCGACTACTACCAGCAACTGCTCGCCACCGGCACGATCGTGACCGACGACGAAGCGGCTGCGCCCACCGGCGACGACGCGAAGACGACCTCCGGTTCCAGCTCCACCAGCTCGAAGAAGTCCTCCAGTTCCTCGACTTCCACCAGCGTCTCGGCACGAGCGGTCGCCGCCGCCAAGGCCGACGTCCTGAAGGCCCAACAGGCGGTCACGGATGCCGAGACCGCCCTGGCGAACGCCACGTTGGTGGCCCCGGTCGCGGGCACTGTCGGCCTGGTGGGTCTGAGCGCGAGCGGCAGCTCGTCGGCCGGTACCGTGACGATCGTCGGCGAGGGCACAGCCGTGGTCAGCATCGAGGTCCCGTTGGCCACCCGGGCCCTGCTCAGCCAGGGGATGGCGGCAACGGTCACCCCGGCGGGTTCGATGGACTCCCGGACCGGCAGCATCGGCACGATCAGCATCCTCGAGACCGACGGCACCGCGGGCGACTCCCCCACCTACACCACCACCGTCGTGGTGGACGATCCCGACATGACCCTCAAGGAAGGTGCCCAGGCCGCGGTCGAGATCGTCACCCGGACCTCGAGCGGGGTCGTCACGGTCCCTGCCTCCGCCGTCACTCCGACGGGAACCGGTACCGGCACGGTGCAGGTCGTCGAGACCACCTCGGCGAGTTCTGCCGAAACCGTGACCGTCCAGACCGGCGCCGTCGGCGGCGGCCGAGTCGAGGTCACCAGCGGACTGACCGCGGGCCAGCTCGTGGTGCTGTCGGACCGGACGCTGGCCCTTCCCACCGGGAACACCGGTCAGACCCAGCGCGCGATCTCCGCGGGCAGCCGTCGCTGACCCCACGACCCTCACAACGGAACCCTCCCCCACCTGTGTTGCGCGGGAGACACCCGTCGGGGTCAGCCTCTCCGGGCCGGATCGGCTGGGCTCACACCGGATCGGCTGGGCTCACAGGGTCGGCAGCGAGGTGCGGAGTTCCCACTCCGAGACATGGCCACGGTAGGAGTCGTACTCGGCCTTCTTGTTGCGCAGGTAGAAGTCGAAGACGTGCTCGCCCAGGGTCTCGGCAACCAGTTGGGAGTTCTCCATCGCGTCGATGGCGTTGCCCAGACTGCGCGGCAGCGGGGTGATGCCCAGCGCCTGGCGCTGCTTGTCGGTGAGGCTCCAGACGTCGTCCTCGGCGCCCTCGGGCAGTTCATACTCGTTCTCGATGCCGTCCAGGCCAGCCGCGAGCACCATCGCATAGGCGAGGTACGGGTTGGCAGCAGTGTCGATCGAGCGGATCTCGACCCGGGCCGAGCCGCCCTTGTTCGGCTTGTACATCGGCACCCGGACCAGCGCCGACCGATTGTTCTGGCCCCAGCTGATGTAGCTCGGCGCCTCGGCGCCGGCAACCAGCCGCTTGTAGGAGTTCACCCAGGGGTTGGTGACCGCGCTGATTTCGGCGGCGTGCCGCAGCACACCGGCGATGAAGGAGCGTCCGGTCTTCGACAGGTTGTACTCCGCGCTGGCGTCGTAGAAGGCGTTGGTGTCGCCCTCGAACAGCGACACGTGGGTGTGCATCCCCGAGCCCGGCGAGTTCTCCAGCGGCTTGGGCATGAAGGAGGCGAACAGGTTCTGCATCACCGCCACCTCCTTGATCACGATCCGGAAGGTCATGATGTTGTCGGCCATGGTGAGCGCGTCGGCGTAGCGTAGGTCGATCTCCTGCTGG
This sequence comes from Propionicimonas sp., assembly GCF_034927565.1. GTDB lineage: Bacteria > Actinomycetota > Actinomycetes > Propionibacteriales > Propionibacteriaceae > Propionicimonas. Next base: position 94,980 of record NZ_JAYFPT010000036.1, on the reverse strand, counting down.
CCGGGGCCGCCCTCGTGGTGACTGAACTCCACCGAGATGCCCATCTGCTCCAGGACGGTGATCGCCTGCCGGCGGAAGTCGGCTCCCGGGGAGGTCGTGGTGTGGTCGAAGTAGCCGCTGGTGTCCGCCGGGGTCGGCACCTGGCCAGGCGTGATCGGCTGCTTGAACAGGTAGAACTCGATCTCGGGGTGGGTGTAGAAGGTGAACCCCATGTTGGACGCCTTCCGCAGTGCCCGCTTCAGCACGAACCGCGGGTCGGCGAAGGACGGCGACCCGTCCGGCAGCCGGATGTCGCAGAACATCCGGGCCGTGCCCTGGGTGGCGCCGCGCCACGGCAGCAACTGGAAGGTCGACGGATCGGGATGTGCCACCATGTCCGACTCGAAGACCCGTGCGAAGCCCTGGATCGCCGAGCCGTCGAAGCCGATCCCCTCGCTGAACGCCCCTTCGAGCTCAGCAGGTGCGATCGCCACCGACTTCAGGAACCCGAGCACGTCAGTGAACCACAGCCGGACGAATCGGACGTCCCGCTCCTCCATCGTGCGGAGGACGAATTCGGTCTGCTTGTCCATGCTGCCAAGTCTGCCCGCGCGCGTGTTTCAGGCAGGTTACGACGAGCCGGTTCTGGGCGATGAATCGGGTTCGTCGTCGTCCTCGTCGGGATCGTTGAACCGCGGGTCGTTCTCCCACTCCAGGTTGCGCTCCTCGACCCGCTCCAGGGCGTGGGCCGCAGCGTCCGCGCTCGGATAGGGGCCCAGCCGTGACCGGCTGCGGCAGCCTTCGTAGGGCTCGACCAGGTGGTGGTCGAGGCACCAGTACCAGTCGCCCTGGCCCATCGTCACCTCCGGAAGCAGTCTGTAGCTGACACTATGATCGCCAGCGTGACGTCCATCAAGCCCTACCCGATTTCCGCCCGCCGTCCGGTCCCGGCAGGCATCCCGCGTCCGGACTATGTCGACCGGTCCGGCCCGGAGCGCTACGACGGTCCGCACGTGCAGTCGGCCGAAGTGATCGAGAAGATGCGGGTGGCCGGACGGATCGCCGCCCAGGCGATGGCGGCCGGTGCGGCAGCGGTCGCCCCCGGCGTCACCACGGACGCAATCGACGCCGTCGTGCATGAGTTCCTGGTCGACCATGGGGCCTACCCGTCCACCCTGGGCTACCGGGGTTTCCCGAAATCCTGCTGCACCTCGGTCAACGAGGTGATCTGCCACGGCATCCCGGACGCCCGCCCACTGGAGGACGGCGACCTGGTCAAGATCGACGTCACCGCCTTCGTGGACGGCGTCCACGGCGACAATTGCGCCACCTACTTCTGCGGCGACGTCGACGAGGAGTCGCGGCTGCTCACCGAACGCACGCAGGAGGCGATGAACCGCGGCATCAGGGCGGTCCGCCCGGGACGTGAGGTGAACGTGATCGGACGGGTGATCGAGGCCTACGCCAAGCGCTTCGGCTACGGCGTTGTCCGCGACTACACCGGGCACGGCGTGCACTCCGCCTTCCACTCCGGCCTGGTGATCCCGCACTACGACGAGCCGGCCGCCGATACCGTGATCGAGGTCGGGATGACCTTCACGATCGAGCCGATGCTCTGCCTGGGCGACTACCGTTCCCACGTCTGGGACGACGACTGGACCGTGGTCACCAACGACGGCTCCCGGGTAGCCCAGTTCGAGCAGTCGCTGGTGGTGACCCCGACCGGGGCGGAGATCCTCACCGTCCCCTGAGCTGGTCGATTCCGCTGGCCGAGTCCGGCGAGACCGCTGCCGTCACTCGAGCAGGTTCGGGGCAGGCCCTCAGCCAGCCTGTTCCAGACAGCGCTTGGCCTTGGCGGCGGCTTTGTCCTGCTTGGTGGGGTTGAGCGGGAAGGAGACCGTCTTTCCCGTCGAGGATGCCTTCTTCGACGGCGCATTGGTGACGAAGTACGCCTGCCTCGGGACATTCTCGGCGGTGAGCCCGGCACCGTTCGGGTTGACCTGGGTGGCAACCACCACCGTCCACCAGGATCCGTTGGCCCGGACCATCCGGCCCTGCGGATAGGTGATTGCGCCGCCGACCTGACCGACCTGTTGGAGATGGTCCAGCAGCTTCCCGCTCACCGCCTTGCAGGTGGCGCCCTTGGCCAGCTTGCCGGTGTAGCCCGCCGGGTCGTCCGGGTCGAGCTTCGGCTTGGGCAGCGGGATCTGCTTCACGCACGCCCGCGCCTTGGCGGCGGCTTCGCCGGCATCGTCGGACAGCGCCCACAGTACGGAGGTGTCACTCGGGTCGTCTCGCAGACCGAGGGTTGGCGAGTCGGTGACGAAATAGGCGTAGGCGGGCACGCTGTCCTCGGTGTAGCCGGAGCTGTTCTGGTGCACCTGTGTGGAGACAGCCACCGTCCACCAACCTCCGGTGGACTTCACCATCGCTCCACGGGGGTAGGTGATCGCCGCGCCGACCAGACCTATCCGCTCGGCCTCGGCGAGTTGGTCGGCGTCCAGCTTCACGCAAGTGGCACCCTTGGCCAGCTTGCCGGTGTAGGGCTTGCCGGTCGACTGCGTCGGGGTGGGCGTTGGTGTCTCGGACGAGGACGGGGGCGGACTGGTCACCAACGGTGGTGGCGGGCTGGCCGGCGGCGGATCCTCGAACATCCAGGCAAGACTGCAGCCCGGCAGCAGGACCGCCGCGAGGACGGCCCCCAGCAGCCCGGCAAGCCTGCGCATAGCCTCAGGCTACGTGACCGGAGGCCGGAAAGCAGCCGCAATCAGCCCGGAGCGCGCATGCCCGGTGGTGACAGCTGATCTGTCAGCCCGGATTCGCCAGTTGCTTCCGGGGCAGCCCGTCCCACCGCACGGCGCTGTAAAGCGCTCCACCGCTGGGAAAACTGTCCAGGTCGTGACCGGGTCAGGGGCGGTGAGGGCGCAGGCGGACGATCCCCGAGGTCGGACCCTGAAGCTCGGCCGGCGACTCAGGGGTGTCGTACCGGGACAGGCTGCTCCAACCGGCAGCCGCGCGGGACCGTGGCCGTCGCGTCCTGGTGAGCGGTCCAATTGCCGTCCTGAACCCGGCTGGCGCGGCCGCCGGGGTTGGCGAACTCAGCGCGGGCCGTGCCCCCGTCCGCCGAAGATCCCGGCGAGCAGCGGTACGAGCGACGCCGCGAGCAGGACCTTCGCCAGCACGGGCTCGGACGCATACAGCAGCGCGCCGGCCACGATCAGCCCGGCGAACACGACCGCTGTGGTCATCCGGCTCAGCGTCTGGTTGAGTTGGCGCACGCGGAGGTCAAGCATCGGGGTCTTGATCATCAGGTCGCCGCGCTCGACCGTGGTGAGGATCCGGTTGGCCCGGGCGGGTAACGCGGTCAGCGACGACAGTACCCGGGTGCCGCCGCTGACCAGGTTCTGCCAGTCGAAGCCGTCGCCGGTCTCCTCGGTGATCAGGCGCGTGGCGTACGGGGTAAGCGCGCTCCACAGGTTGAAATCGGGGTTCAGGCTGGTGCACATGCCCGACAGGATCGCCAGGCTGCGACCCAGCAGCAGCAGGTTCTCGGGCAACTGGAACGGCATGCTCACCATCAGGTCACGGAACTGCAACCCGAAGTTCATCATGTCCTCGTGGCTGATGTTGCGCAGGTCGCTCATGGCCATACCGCCGAAGCGGTCGAACACTTGCGCGCTGGCGAGTTCGAGCAGTGTGGTGTCGGCGGTGGGCAGCAGCACGCCGAGCGATCCGAACGCCTTGACCAGCCGGGGCGCGTCCTGCGTGCCGATGGCGATCAAGGTCTCGCGCAGTCCTGAACGCAGGCCGTCCGGCAGTCGTCCGACCATGCCGAAGTCGACGAAGGTGAGCCGGAAGTCGCCGGGCGATTCCAGCGGCAGCACGAACAGGTTGCCCGGGTGCGGGTCGGCGTGGAAGACGCCGTCGTTGAAGATCTGCTGCAGGTAGGTCTCGACCAGCTTGTCGGCCACCGCCGCCAGGTCGATCCCGGCCGCGGTGATCGCGTCGTGGTCGCCGATCCGGATCGCGGTTACGTCCTCCAAGGTGAGCACGCGCAGCGAGCTGTGCTCCCAGGCCACCTCTGGTACCCGGACGCCCTCGTCGTCGGCGAAGGCCTCGCGGAAGTGCGCGGCGTTGCGGGCCTCGGCCAGATAGTCGATCTCCTCGCCGGAGGTCGTGGCGAACTCCTCGACCAGCGCCGGGACGTCAGCCCGATCGGCGACCGGCTTGTAGCGGGCCAACCAGCCGCCCACCTTGCGCAGCGCCGACAGGTCGACCTCCACGATCTTCTCGATCGCCGGCCGCTGCACCTTGACCACGACGGACGCGAACCCGGTCTCGGCCGCGTCAGAGGCCCGCAGCACCGCGCGGTGCGTCTGCCCCAGGGAGGCCGCTGCCAGCGGGGTGGCCTCGAAGGACGCGAACGCTTCGCTGAGTGGACGGCCGAGGTCAGCCTCAGCGCGATCTCGGATCGCTGCGAACTCGGCCGGCGGCACCTTGTCCTGCAGCCCGGAAAGTTCGTCGGTGATGTCGGCGGGCAGAATGTCGAGGCGGGCGGAGAGGAACTGGCCGACCTTGATCATCAGCCCACCCATCGAGATCGCCAGCTTCCGGAACCGGACCGCCGCTTGCCGGTTCCGCTCGTCGCGCGTCCGGTCGGACAGCCGGGACAGGCCCAGCTTGGGCAGCAGCAGCTCCCAGTAGATGAAGCCGGCGATCAGGATGCCGAAGAACGTGACGATCCGGCGGTATCGCGCGCGAAGGTCGGCGGAGGTCATCGGCGGCTAGTCCTGCGCCAGCAGCGCATAGACCTGCTTGCGGGCAGCGTCCAGGATCTCGATCGTCGCGTCCACCTGGCTTCTGTCGCCCGACTTGCCGACCTGCACCACCGCAGCCGCCAGCCGCCCGCCGGAGTCGCGCAGGCCGAGCAGGCCGGTGACGTCACCCGACGCGGCGGCGACGTCCCACGGCGCGGGCTCTTCGCCCAGCTCGGAGACGGCGGTCGCGCCGGCCTCGGTGAGCGAGAAGACCTTCTTGCCGCCGGTCTCGGTGGCGACGACCAGGCCTTCGTCCGCGAGCTGCTGCAGGGTCGGGTAGATCGAGCCCGCGCTCGGGCTCCACGCCCCGTTGCTGCGCCGGGAGAACTCCTGAATGATCTGGTAACCGTGCATCGGCTGCTCCGCCAGCACGCGCAGGATGGCGGCACGGGTATCGCCGCGCCGGGCGCGGGAGTGCGGTCCGAAGCCGCCGGGACGGTGGCCCGCCATGCCCAGCCCGGCGAGTCCGCGCAGGAAGGAACCGGGATCTTGCGTGCACGAGGCACCGCTGTGAGAATGGGTCATCACTGCCGACCTCCTCAGGTCATATTGCGATATATCGCAGCATATCTCGATCAGCCAAGAGACGATCGGGTGTGTGCGCCTACGTGGTCGCGAGGTCGAGGCTGCACAGCAGTTCAGCCAGCCGTTGCTTCAACTCGGCATAGGCCTGCGGCTCCAGGCCCATCGCCTGGGCGATCGCCGCCGGTACGTGCGCGACCTTTCCACGCAGTTGCCAGCCTGCGTCCGTGGGAGCCACGACGACCCGGCGTTCGTCATGCGCATCCCGGGTGCGGGTGACCACCCCGGATGCTTGCAGCCGCTTGAGCAGAGGGCTCAGCGTGCCGGAGTCAAGCCGCAGCCGTTCACCCAACTCGCCCACCCCCAGCGAACCGGCCTCCCACAGCGCGAGCATCACGAGGTACTGCGGATAGGTGAGCCCGACCTCACCGAGCAACTGGGCGTAGCGGCTGGTCACCGCCCGGCTCACCGCGTACAGCGGGAAACACAGCTGGAGGTCCAACCCCAGCTGAGGGTAGTCCACGCCCGGATCTAGATTTTGCACAATTTGATTGTGCCACATACAGTCGGTCTCATGAAACCTCTCTACACCGCATCAGCTGTGGCCACCGGTGACGGCCGCAACGGCCACGTCCGCTCCGTGGACGGGCTGGTCGACCTCGACGTCCGGACACCTCCCGAGATGGGCGGTCCAGGCGGAGCCCCGAATCCGGAACTGCTGTTCGCCGCGGGCTACGCGGCATGCTTCCACTCGGCACTGCGCCAGGTCGCCCGGGCATCGAAGGCGGACGTCACCGACTCCGAGGTGGTCGCCGACGTGTCGATCGGCCAACTCGACGCCGGCGGCTTCGGGCTCGCGGTGGGGCTCGAGGTGAACCTCCCGAACGTAGATCCCGCGACCGCCCAGGCCCTGATGGAACAGGCCCACCAGGTCTGCCCCTACTCCAACGCCACCCGCGGCAACGTTGAGGTCGCGCTGTCACTGGCCTGAGTAGCGTCGGCCGTGGTCAGTCCATCCGATCATGCCGATGAGCGGGTGTTCTGTAAAAACCGGTTCCGGCTGGCGAGACGAGGGAGCCTTCCCCTCGAACGGCCCCGGGGAACTGGATTGTGCAGCCGGCCCATGCCCACAGCTGCCGCGCACCGGATGGCACGGGGGACGAGCCGGCCTGTAAGCCGGATTCTGTGACTCCGAGGAGTCGGTGATCATCCATCTGCGACGGTTGTCGCCAACCGCCTTCGCCTTGCCGCCCGGAGGCGGTTCGGCGTGCGGCCTACCCGGACGCCTCGCGCGAGCAGCGCTCTGATGGGAACGACGTTCCCATCAAGAGGCTCAATCGGCTCGGGGAGTTGCACCAGGTGCATTCCCACTCGCCTCAATCGCCTCTGACGGCGTCCGCGGGTCCGAAGACCCTTCTTGGCCTTGCTCCGGGTGGGGTTTACCGAGCCATCCCAGTCACCTGGGATGCTGGTGGTCTCTTACACCACCGTTTCACCCTTACCTCGTTGCCGAGGCGGTCTGTTCTCTGTGGCACTGTCCCGCGGGTCACCCCGGGTGGGCGTTACCCACCACCCTGCTCTGTGGAGTCCGGACTTTCCTCAGCTGCACGCTGCGATCACCCGGCCGGCTCGTCCACACGTCAGTCTACCGGCTCGTCCCGGCAGGCGGTGAGCCGGCGGCAGGCCTGTGCCCTCAACGGGCCGGCAGTTCGGCCACCGCAGGACAGCAGAGCGACGCTGGCTCGCCAGAACCGTTCTGCCGAACCCGCTGTCAGGCCACCGTGCGGAAACGCACTGTGCCGGAGACCAGGTCGGCGGTCACCAGCGTGGCGTCGATCGTGCTGCCCAGGACCAGGCGGTTGCCGTCCACCCGCGCCTCCACCGCCGGGTCGTTCAGCTGCAGCGACCCGCGGCGGCGTTCGTGGTCGACCTCAAGCACGTCCCCGCGGAAGGCCTCTCCCACCCGCGAGGCCAGCAGCATCGCCTCGACCCGGTCGATGATCCCCCGCTCGTAGGCGTTCGCCCGGCGGATCGAGTCGGCCATCTCGGTGGCGATGGTCTCCAGCGACGCCTGCACCCATTCGGGCAGCGGCTGCCCCGCGCACAACGCCACGCAGATCTCGGCGGCGTAGCGGTCGACCAGCCGGCGTAGCGGAGCGGTGACGTGCGCGTAGGGCGCGGCGATCGCGGCATGGACGGTCAACGCAGGCGTCTGGCCGTCGCTGAACGGCGCGTAGCCCGCCCCACGGAACAGCAGCGTGCAGGCGTTCAGCATCGCCGCATGCGCGGGACGGGAGGCGTCCAGGCCGCGCACGAAATCGGGATAGCCCACGTGGCGCGGCCAGCGAATGCCGAGCGCGCCGGCCGTCCGCCGCAGCCGTTCGATCCCCGATTCCGGCGCCGGTGGCAGGGTACGCAGGATGCCCGCCCCTCCGGCCAACATGATCGACGCCGCCGCCATCCCGGTGGCCAGCGACAACTCGGCGTTCCAGTTCTCCACTGGCAGCAGATCGCGATAGGCCAGCCGCCAGGTACTGCCGTCGGTCTCGACCTCCTGCGTCGGCACACCCAAGCTCACCCCCTGCCGGGCCGCCTCCAGCTGAAGCCGGAGTGCGCCGATCTCGCGCAGCAGCAGGAACTGCTCGTCCCCGGTCCCGGCATCCAGGGCGTGCTGTACCTCCGGGTAGCCGAGCTTGCGTCGGCTGCGCACCAGCGCGCGGGCCACGTGGACGTCCGTGGTCTGACCGTCGGCGTCCAGTGTGAGTTCCCACACCACCGCCGGCCGGACCTGGCCGGGCAGCAGGCTCGCCTTCCCCTCCGACAGCACCTCGGGGTGCAGCGGGGTGCGGAAGGTGGGTGCGTAGAAGGTCTGCCCGCGGGCGTGGGTCTCCGCGTCCAGCGCACCACCGGGACGGACGAACGCCGCCACGTCCGCGATCGCGTACCGCAGCAGATACCCCGAGCCCTGCCGGCAGAGGTGGAAGGCCTGGTCGAGGTCGGTCGAACCGGGCGGGTCGAGGGTGGCGAAGGCGATGTCGGTGAGGTCACGTGCTGGCAGGACGGGGGCGGCTGCCGCCTGTTCCGCCTCGGCCAGCGCGGCGGCAGGATAGTCGTCGGGGATCTGGAGATCGTCGCGCAGCTGGCGTAGCGCCTCGCGCAGTTCCGGCGGTTCGTCCGGCCGGAGCCAGACCGAGCGGACGGGCATCGCTCAGCTTCCTGATGGCTCAGCCGTCAGCGCGGACGAGGATGCGGTCGCACTCCTCGCAGCGCACCACATCGTCGGCCGGCGCGGCCTGATACCCGGCCAGCGCGCTGGCGGTGGCTTCCAGCTGGCAGCCGCCGCAGCGGCGGCCCTGCAGCCTGCCGACGCCCACGCCGCCACTGCGCTCGGCGATCTTGCGGTAGAGAGTGACCAGGTCGTCGGGCAGACCGGCGGCAAGCTGGTCGCGCGCAGTTCGTTGCTGGGCCAGTTCGGCATCGAGGGCCGCGACCTGCTCGTCCCGAGCCGCGATCAGAGCCCGCAGGTTCTGCTCCCCCTCGGCACGCTGCTCGACCAGCTCGGTGTGTCGCGCGGTCGCCTCCTCGAGCTTCTCCATCGCCTCGAGTTGGACGTCCTCCAGATCGGAGATCCGGCGTTTGAGGTGGTCAATCTCCTCGATCAGGGCGGACAGTTGTTTGGGATCGGTGACCACGCCCTCGTCCAGCCGTCGCTGGTCGCGGGCCTGCCGCTCCTTGACCGGCACCAGGTCGGCCTCGGCCTTCTCGACCTCCAACTCCAGGTCGCCCACCACGGTCTTCGCCGCCACGATCGCGGCGCCGAGTTCGGCGCGGATCTTCTGGCCCTGGGCGATCTGGGCGTGTTCGGGGAGTGATTTCCGGCGGTGCTCCACCTGGGCGATCGTGGTGTCGACCGCCTGAAGGTCGAGCAGTCCGAGTTGCGCCGCTGGGGCAGCCTTCATCGCGCCTCCTTGTGTGTGGGCCAGACTCTACCCGAGCAGCGTCGCCCATCCGGCCAGCCGGTCCCGGGAGACCCGCCGGGACGAAGCCCCCCTCGTCTGGTCGCACCGATGCCCGGCCGAGTCGGCGCTCCCCCACCGCGGGCCAGCCTGCGAGACGGGCCGGCTTTGGCCGGCGTCTTCAACCGGGGTGGTTACGATCAGATCATGACCGACCAGGCGCCCGCAGCGCAGCCAGAACTCCCCAATCGCCAGACCCCGTTCTCCCAGCCCTTCCGGGAATTCATCCCGCAGGATTGGGCGCCCTATCCCGACGAGTTGCCGGAGCCGTTGCCGGCCACTGCATGGACGGCGGCCCGGCAGGACGCGGTCTCGGCGATGTTCCCCGGGCAGCGTCTGGTGTTGCCGGCCGGCGGGTTGAAGCCCCGGTCCAACGACACCGACTACCGGTTCCGTGCGCACTCGGCGTTCGCCCACCTGACCGGGCTGGGCGGCGACCGCGAGCCGGACGCCGTGCTGGTCCTCGAACCGACCGATGCCAGGCACGCCGCTGTGCTGTACTTCAAGCCGCGAGCGCCCCGCACCGACCCCGAGTTCTACTCCGACGCCCGCTACGGCGAACTGTGGGTCGGCCAGCGGGAGTCGCTGGCCGAGATGGCCGCGCTCACCGGCCTGGACGTGGCACCGATCTCCGAACTGGAGACCGCCCTCACCAAGAACTTGCAGGTCACGCCGTTGCGGCTGGTGCGCGAGGCCGACGCCACGTTCAACGCCCACATCGACGCGCTGCGCGCCGAGGCCGGGGTCGACCTGGCCGGGGCGAGCGCCGCCGACCAGGCCTTCGAGGTCGCACTCAGCGAGCTCCGGCTGGTGAAGGACCCGTTCGAACTGGACGAGTTGCGGGCCGCCTGTGCGGCCACCGCCGTCGGCTTCGAGGCCGTCGTGGCCGACCTTCCCGAGGCCGTTCGCCGGGGTCGCGGCGAGCGTTGGGTGGAGGGCATCTTCGGGCTGCACGCCCGCCACCAGGGCAATGCCCTGGGCTACGACACCATCGCCGCCGGCGGGGAACACGCCACCACCCTGCACTGGATCGACAACGACGGCGACCTGGCCCCGGGCGACCTGCTGTTGCTGGATGCCGGGGTCGAGATCGAGTCGCTGTACACCGCCGATATCACCCGGACGCTCCCGGTCTCGGGCACCTTCACCCCGGCCCAGCGCACGGTCTACCAGGCGGTGCTGGAAGCGCAGCAGGCCGGGATCGACGCGGCGCGTCCCGGGGCGAAGTTCTCCGATGTGCACAACGCGGCGATCGCCGTCCTGGCCCGCCACCTGGCGGAGTGGGGCATGCTGCCGGTGAGTGCCGAGCAGTCGCTCGACCCGGTCGAGGGCGGCCAGCATCGCCGCTGGATGGTGCACGGCACCTCGCACCACCTCGGCCTGGACGTCCACGACTGCGCGCTGGCCCGCAACGAGAACTACCGCGGCGGCGTGCTGAAGCCGGGCATGGTGATCACCGTCGAACCCGGGCTCTACTTCAAGAGCACCGATCTGCTGGTGCCCGAGGAGTTCCGCGGCATCGGCGTGCGGATCGAGGACGACATCGCGATCACCTCCGACGGTGCCGAGATCCTCTCCGCGCATCTCCCCCGCCACCCGGACGAGGTCGAGGCCTGGATCGCCGGCATCTGGGGCTGAGCGCGGGCGCTGTTCGGTCAGCGGCCTCGACAACGGCTTTGGCGCGGTCCTGCCCTCACCAAAGCCGGGGCTGGGAGTCAGGGCAGGTGCCCATGAACACTCGGCTACGCCCGGGCGCCCGGATTCTGGAGCGAGCCAGGAACGACCGGGCGCGATCCGCCGCAACCGCGGACGGCCTGCCCCAGCCGCTCGCGCGCGGCGCATGACTTGTTCCGAGCTGTGATCACGGAGCCTCCTCGTCAGCCGCTCGCCCGCGGGGGCGTGTTATGTGCGATGCCGACCCCACCCGGTACGGGGCGGTCAGCCGCTCGCGCGCGGGGGCGTGCTGCACCTCGATATCGCGCTTGAGTTCTTCGGCGGGTCAGCCGCTCGCCCGCGGGGCGTGACGGTCCGTCCTACCGCCCGAGGACAGGAGAGCGGCGGGTTCGACGCAACCGTCCCTGTCGAGGGATCGCCCGGGGCGATCAACTGCGGCTCAGATGACGCCCTGGGCGATCATCGCGTCGGCCACCTTCACGAAGGCCGCACAGTTCGCACCCACCACATAGTTGCCCGGGTGGCCGTAGCGCTCCGCGGCCTGGTAGGCCTCGGTGTGCATGCTGCGCATGATCGCATGGAGCTTGTGCTCGGAGTCGGCGAAGTTCCAGCGTTGGCGGGCGGCGTTCTGGCTCATCTCCAGCGCCGACGTGGCCACACCGCCGGCGTTGGCGGCCTTGCCCGGAGCGAACAGCACGCCAGCGGCCTGGAAGGCGTCCACCGCCTCGGGAAGGGAAGGCATATTGGCACCCTCGGCAACGGCCACCACCCCGTTCGCGATCAGCCGCGCCGCATCCCGGCCGTTCACCTCATTCTGCGTGGCACAGGGCAGCGCGATCTCGGCCGGCACCTCCCAGACCCGCCGTCCGGGGACGAACCGCGCGCTCGGCCGCCGTTCGGCATAGGAGGCGACCCTCAGCCGCTCCTCCTCCTTGACCTGCTTGAGCAGCTCGACATCGATGCCGGCCTCGTCCACCACATAGCCCGAGGAGTCGGACGCGGTGATCGGCAGCGCGCCCAACTGGGCGGCCTTCTCGATGGCGTAGATCGCCACATTGCCCGAGCCTGAGACCAGCACGCGGCGTCCCTCGATCGACTCCCCGCGGACGGCGAGCATCTCCTGCACGAAGTAGACGGTGCCATAACCGGTGGCCTCGGTGCGCACCTCCGCACCACCCCAGCCCGTCCCCTTGCCGGTGAACATGCCGGACTCGTGCCGGTTGGTGATCTTGCGGTACTGGCCGAACAGGTAGCCGACCTCGCGGGCACCCACGCCGATGTCGCCGGCGGGAACGTCGGTGTGCTCACCGAGGTGCCGGTAGAGCTCGTTCATGAAGGCCTGGCAGAACCGCATGATCTCGGCATCGCTGCGGCCGTGCGGGTCGAAGTCGGAGCCGCCCTTAGCGCCACCGATCCCCTGCGCTGTCAGCGCGTTCTTGAAGATCTGCTCGAAGCCGAGGAACTTGATGATCGAGCTGTTCACCGACGGATGGAATCGCAGCCCACCCTTGTACGGGCCCAGCACCGAGGAGAACTGCACCCGGTAGCCGCGGTTGACGTGGATCCGGCCGTTGTCGTCCACCCAGGGCACTCGGAAGATGATCTGCCGCTCGGGTTCCACCAACCGCTCCAGGATCGCCTCATCGAGGTATCGAGGGTTCTCCTCCAGCACCGGGATGATCGAGGCGAGGACCTCGTGGACCGCCTGGTGGAACTCGAAATCCCCCGGGTTCCGCCGCAGTACCGACTCGAAGGCCGGACGGACCGAAGGCGGCAGCGACTCCGGATCGAGGATCTGGTGCATGGTGACGACTTCGGTCACAGACAGTTACCTTCCCTGCATGTCTGCCGGCGCTGGCGGCCAACGGGAGTTCGAGTCTCGCATACAACCCACCCCCCGAGATCACCGGGTTCGCATCGCGGCCACCCGCCACCGCCCCAGCCGCGCGGCAGTACTTCAGCGACTCGTATCGAGGACCTCCCTTGGCGCCGAGCGCCAGGCCCCAGGGACGAGCGCTCGACGCCAAGGCAGGCGGTCGATGCGCGAAGGCAGGCGGTCGATGCGCAGCGGACGGGGGGTGTCCGCCACTGGGCGGATCGCGCCCGGCCGGGCGCGACCGGCCACTAGAGTGCTGCCCGTCCGGCGGCCCGGCCGTCACACCGAAACCAACTGGCGAGGGAGCAGCGTTGTCCGATCCGAAACAGACCAAGGTCGTTCTCGACGAGTCGGAGATGCCGACGCACTGGTACAACATCGTCGCCGACCTTCCGACGCCCCCGCCCCCGCCGCTGCACCCGGGCACGAAGCAGCCGCTGACCCCGGACGACCTGGCCCCGCTGTTCCCGATGGGCCTGATCGAGCAGGAGGCCTCCACCGAGCGCTGGATCGAGATCCCGGCCGAGGTGCACGACATCTACCGGCTGTGGCGGCCGTCCCCGTTCTACCGGGCACGCCGACTGGAGCAGGCTGTCGGCACCACCGCGCGGATCTACTACAAGTACGAGGGCGCCTCCCCGGTCGGCTCACACAAGACGAACTCGGCGGTCCCGCAGGCCTACTACAACAAGGTCGCCGGACGCACTCGCCTGACCACCGAGACCGGTGCCGGGCAGTGGGGGTCGGCGCTGGCCTTCGCCGCCCAGATCTTCGGGCTTGAGTGCGAGATCTGGCAGGTGCGCAGTTCGTACGAGGGCAAGCCGTACCGGCACGTGCTGATGGAGACCTTCGGCGCCTCGGTGCATTCCAGTCCGTCCGAGCTGACCCAGGCCGGACGAGCGCTGCGCGAGAAGTTCCCCGACACCACCGGCTCGCTCGGCATGGCGATCTCCGAGGCCGTCGAGGCCGCGGCGGGCGATCCCAACGCGTCCTATTCGCTGGGCTCGGTGCTCAACCACGTGCTGCTGCACCAGAGCGTGATCGGCCAGGAGGCGATCAAACAGCTCGCCCTGTTCGGCGAACAGGCCGCCGACTACGTGTTCGGCTGCGCCGGTGGCGGCTCGAACCTGGGTGGCCTGGCGATGCCGTTCATCCGGGAGAACCTCGAGGGACGGGCCAACGCGACGATCGTGGCCTGCGAGCCGAAGGCCGCACCGTCCATGACGCAGGGCGAGTACCGCTACGACTTCGGCGACACCGCGGGCCTCACCCCGCTGCTGAAGATGTACTCCCTGGGCGCCGACTTCGTCCCGGCACCGGTGCACGCCGGCGGGCTGCGCTACCACGGCATGGCCCCACTGGTCAGCCACTGCTACCACGAGGGTCTGCTGAACGCGATCGCGGTCCCGCAGCTGGAGGCCTTCGAGGCAGGTGTGCTGTTCTCTCGCGCGGAGGGCATCGTCCCAGCCTCGGAGTCGAACCACGCCATCGCCGGCGCGCTGCGCCAGGCTCGCGCGGCTACCGAGGCCGGCGAGTCCCCGGTGATCGTGATCGGCGTCTCCGGCTCCGGCCAGCTCGACCTGCCGGCCTACTCCGAGTTTCTCGCTGGCCAGATGGTCGACGCCTAGAACGTGTCTCCCTGTCCTTGACCGTCGCGAGCGGGGTCCCGCGGAGTGGCTCACCAGGCACAGGAGGAAGGCGATGTGGCGCATCGCCGACCGACAACAACGCCGCGAGACGCCCACGGGGCACCACGCAGCAGGCCACCGTGGGGATAGAGAGACACGCTCCAGGACCGCGTGTCACGCGCCGCCCGGGCGCGCTCCGACGCGGGCGGCGTCATTACAGGGGCAGTCCCGCCGGATCAGTCCTGCCGGGGCTCGTCCGGCGTGGCTGCGGAGCCGGCAGGCGGGGTGAACCCCGGGTCGTCCTGCGGCGGAGTGCCGAGGCCCGGCTGGGCGTCCCCAGCGGGAGCGGACGGCTGGGACGGATAGCCGGCATCCGGATAGCCGGCCGGCGGCTGCGTGGGCGGGTAGGCGACCGGCGGACGGCCCCCGTCCGCGGAGACCGGCGGATAGCCCACCGGCGGATAACCGGCACCCGGGTAGCCCGCTGGCGGCGCCGACGGATAGCCTGCCGGCGCCGGCGGGTAGCCCATCGGTGGCTGCGGATAGCCCGACGCTGCTGGCACCGGACCGGCCGGCGGGTAGCCGCCGGGAGCCGGCGCCAGTCGCGGATCGAACTGGGACGCCCGTCCACCCGGCACCTGCGCGAGCAGTTCCTTCGCCTGCGCTGCCACCTTGTGCTCGCTGAGCAGTTCGTACCGGGTAGCGACCGTCTGGCTCACGGAGGTGAAGTCGCGCTTGCCCTGGCTCATCCAGTAGCTGAGGGCGGCGAACACGACCCCGATCACGATGCCGATCAGCAGCGCCGAGATCAGCAGGACGACGAAGTTGGCGTCCGGCATGAACAGCCACATCAGCAGGGTGACCATCAGACCGGTGGACAGCCCGCTCTGGACGCCCTGGCCGATCACTGTCCCCCAGCTGCGGCGGCCCAGCACCCGTTCGATCGAGCGCAGGTCGGTGCCGACGATGGCGAGGTTCTCGACCGGGAACTTCTCGTCCGCCAAGTGATCGACGGCCTTCTGTGCCTCGTCGTAGGTGGCAAAGACCCCGATCGACTGGGGGTACTCAAGCTTGAACAGGTTCGACAGCTTCGGTGTCTGCTGGCTCATCGCCCACTCGCCTTCTCGTATTGCTCATCACTGACCTGTACTGACGCTGGCGGGATCGGTCGGTCCGCGCCGGAAACCATGCCGGCCGCTCGCCCGCGGGCCATGATCGCCGCGGCGAGTTTCACCCCGGCCTCGTCGACCATCTCCTCGTCCACCACGATCGCTCCCACCGCGCCGCCGGCGACAGCGGTGGCCTGCGCATAGGCCGCCTGGATGCGCAGCGCCCGGTCGAAGTCGGTCTGCTTCGGGGAGAAGAGCTGGTTGCCGGCCTCGACCTGCGCCGGGTGCAGCACCCACTTGCCGTCGTAGCCGAGCGCCGCCGACAGCGCTGCCGAGCGGCGAAAGCCGTCCACATCCCGGATCGCCACGTAGGGCCCGTCGATGGCCTGCAGACCGTGCGCCCGGGCCGCGACCAGGATCGACATCAGGACGTGGTGGAAGGCATCGGCCGGGTAGCCCTCCGGCTGGTTGCCGACGCTCAGCCCGCCCATCCCCAGACTGGCCATGAAGTCGCCGGGACCGAACACCAGGCTTGCCAGCCGTGGGCTCGCAGCGGCGATCTCGTCGACGTGCAGCAGGCCGACGGCGTCCTCGATCTGGACCTCCAACCCGATCCGACCGACTGGCAGGCCCGCGATCTGCTCGACCTGGGTGAGCAGCAGGTCGAGGGCCTTCACCTGGGCCGCGTCCTGGGTCTTGGGCAGGACGAGGGCGTCGATCCGGGCGCCCGCGCCGCTGACCACCTCGATCACGTCGGCATAGGTCCACGGGCTCTCCCAGCCGTTCACCCGGACGGTGAGCAGCGGTGCGGCGAACTCGCCGGTGTTCAGCGCCCCGACAATCCGCGCCCGGGACTCGACCTTCACCGCGGGCGCCACCGCGTCTTCCAGGTCGAGGAACAGCGCGTCGACGTCCAGCGTCCGGGCCTTGGCGATGAAGCGGTCGGAGGATCCCGGGACGGCGAGCACGGTGCGGCGGGTTGCGGTCACACCACCACCCTATCCATAGCGCCTGTGCGTGCGCCGTACGATCACTGTGCGCGCGGACGCCCGCGCCCGTCCGCGTCACCGCCGTGAGCCGGTTGCTGCAGGTCGACGAAACCGTCCCCGTCAGTTGACGGGGGTCAGGCCCAGTTTGCGGCCGGCGAGGCTGAACCGGCGGGTGGCGAGCAGTTCGGCCACGCCGTCGAGGGCCAGCGAGGACGGGTTGCCCGGCTCGGTGGCGATCAGCGGGACGCCGACATCGCCGCCGGCGGCCATCGCCGGGTCCATCGGAACCTCGGCCAGCAACGGCACGGTGTAGCCGAGCCGCTCGGTGAGCGTCTGGGCCACCGCCTCGCCGCCGCCCTCCCCGAAGACGTTCACCCGGTGCGTGCTGCCGCAGTCCGGGCAGACCACCTGCAGGTAGGCCATGTTCTCGATGACTCCCATCACCTTCTGCTCCAGCATGGAGGCCATCGTCCCGGCCCGCTCGGCAACCTCTGCGGAGGCCTGCTGCGGCGTGGTCACCACGATCACCTCGGCGTTCGGCAGCTTCTGGCCCAGCGACAGCGCGACATCGCCGGTGCCCGGCGGCAGATCGACCAGCAGGAAGTCGAGGTCGCCCCAGTACACGTCGGCGAGGAACTGCTGCAATGCCCGGTCGAGGATCGGTCCGCGCCAGGCGATCACCTGGTCACGGCTGCCCTTCAGCATCCCGATCGAGATCACCGTCAGCCCCATGCTGGGCACCGGCAGGATCATCCCGTCCACCACCGTCGGCACCGCGTCGGCCAGGCCGAGCATCGGCGGGATGGAGTGACCGTAGATGTCGGCGTCCAGCACCCCCACCTGCTTGCCGCGGGCGGCCAGTGCCATCGCCAGGTTGACCGTCACCGAGGACTTGCCCACCCCACCCTTGCCGGAGGCCACCAGGATCACCTGGGTGTGGCTCTCGGGACGGGAGAACGGGATCTCGCGTTCCTCGATGCCGCCGCGGAGGTTCTTCTTCAGCTCGGCCCGCTGCTCGTCGGTCATCGTGCCCAGCGTCAGGTTGACCGCGGTCACCCCGGCCACCTCCTGCACGGCAGCGGTCACGTCCGCCTCGATGGTGGACTGCAGCGGGCAGCCTGCGATGGTGAGCAGCACGGTGACATCGGCCACGCCCTCCTCGGAGACCGCCACCGAGTCGACCATCCCCAGTTCGGTGATCGGACGCCGGATCTCCGGGTCGATGACGGTGGCAAGGGCTTCGTTCACGGCGCTGATGACAGAACTCACGCATCAACCCTAGTCCCGACCGGCAGCAGCCTCCCAACCGGAACCCCGTCCGGGGCGTCCGGTCTGCCGGGCTCAGTCCTCGGCTGCCAGCTTCGCCTTCCCGGCCTCCGGCTCCTCGTGCTGCTCCAACTCGGACAGCAGGTCCTTCAGCTCCGACCGGATGAAGTCGCGGGTGGCGACGTCGTTCATCCTGGCCCGCAGCGAGGCGATTTCCCGAGCCAGGAAGTCCATGTCGGCGCGAGACTGGGCGGCGACCTCACGGTCGTGCTCCATGCTCACCCGGTCGCGGGCCTCCTGCCGGTTGCCGGCGAGCAGGATCAGCGGGGCGGCGTAGGAGGCCTGCAAGGACAGCAGCAGGGTCAGGAAGATGAACGGGAACCCGTCGTTGAAGATGCCGGGGGCGATCTGGTTGGTCACAATCCACAAGACGATGAACACCGTCATCCAGACGATGAACCGCCCGGTGCCCATGAACCGGGCCGCGCTCTCAGCGAAGTCGCCGAAGGCGTCGTCGCTGACCCGGACCCGGGGGATCCACTGACTGCGCCGCCCCGGTGTGTCGAGACGCTCCTGCTTAGCCATCGTTCACCTCCGCCTCCAGCCGGTCCAGCTGCACCCCGCGCCAGTCGTTGGGCAGGATGTGGTCAAGCACGTCGTCCACAGTGACCGCCCCCAACAGCCTCCGCTCGGCGTCCACCACCGGGGCGCAGACCAGGTCGTAGGTGGCGAAGTAGCGCGACACCTGGGCGACGTTCGAGGTCGGCGTCAACGGCGTGATGTCCGGGTCGATCAGCCCCGCCACCAGATTGGACGGCGGCTCGCGCAGCAACCGCTGGATGTGCACCGCCCCCAGATAGCGCCCGGTCGGGGTGTCCAGCGGGGAGCGGCAGATGAAGGCCAGCGCGGCCATCGCGGGGGTGATCTCCTCGCGCCGGACGGCGGCCAGCGCATCGGCGACCGTCGCGTCAGCGGCCAGGATCACCGGCTCGGGGTTCATCAGACCGCCGGCGGTGGCGGCGTCGTAGGACAGCAGCGTCCGGACGTCCTTGGCGTCCTCCGGGGCCATCTTCTCCAGGATGTCCTCGGCTACCTCGGAGTCGAGTTCGGCGATCAGGTCGGCGGCGTCGTCGGGGTCCATCTCCTCCAGGACGTCGGCGGCACGCTCCCGGTCGAGCGTGCCGATGAGCTCGACCTGCTCGTCCTCGGGCAGTTCCTCCAGCGCCTCGGCGAGATGTTCGTCCTCCATCGCCCGCACCACCAGGGCACGGGTGGTGGCGTCCATGTCGTGCAGTTCACGGGCCACGTCGGCGGGCTTCAGCTCGCTCAGCCGCTGGGCGAGTTGCTCGGCGTTGCGCGGCGCCTCGTCCTGGATGAACTCCGGCAGGTCCGACCAGTCGACGATGGTGACGTGGCCGCGCGAGAAGGGACGCCGTCCGCTCTCCCGCAGGGCGACCTCGGCGACTTCCCACTCCCGTCCTCGGGTGTGCTGGATGGCGATGTCGAAGATGGTCTCCGGCTTGTCGCTGTCCCGGCGGGCCACCGTCCGGTCGAACAGGCTGTCGACCGCCAGCATCTCGCCCTCGCGGACCTCGAAGCGTCGAGTGTTGACGATGCCGTTGATGATCACCTGGTGGGCGTCGATACTGCGCACCCTGGCCATCGGGAAGAAGATGCGTCGCAACGCGAAAAGCTCGACGACAAGGCCTTTGACCCGAGGCGGGCGGCTCCCGCCGCGGTTCTGGATGACGACATCGCGGACCTTGCCCACCTGGTCACCGTTCGGATCCAGCATGGGCAGTCCCTTGATCCTCGACACGAAGATCGATGAGGTTGCACCGGCCACACCGGGAGGCTACCCCTTCTACGCGACCGGACGGTATCGCGACGGCAACACTGGGCGGACAGTCTCAACGACGGGCTGACGCCCCGGCTGCCGCAACCTCCGAACCGCCCCGGACAAGGCTGTCCGGCGCACCCTCAGGTGGCCTCGGGGTCGAAGGCGACCACGCGCGGGCCGGTATCCACCGTCGCGTCCGGCGGCCCGCCGGTCTGCCCAACCGCGGACGGCGCGGACTGCCGCACATCGGTGAACTGGCGGGTCGCCTCACTGAGGTCGTGGGCCGCGCCACGTCCGGTCTCGGCCAGTTCCTGCGCGGTCTCGGCGCCCAGCAGTTTCACCCCCAGCGTGCGCGGGTTCAGGTCGGCGAGGTCGAGATCAGCCAGTTCCGGCACCTGCTCACGCAACTGTCCGCGCGCGTCGTTGGCGATGCCCCGCAGGTAATTCAGCACCCGAGCGGTCTTGCGGGCGAGCTCGGGCAGCTTCTCCGGGCCGAAGATGATGACTGCGAGCACCACCAGCAGCAGAATCTCGCCAGCGTTGAAATCGGGCACGCGGCAAGCCTAAGCCCTGTCTCGAAAGCCGGGGCCACGGTGTGGCGGTGGCTTGGGACAAGACAGCCGACCGTGCGGCCGCGATTCTGCAGGTGTCGCGATTCTGCACCTCGATGGCTGTGGCGTGCTCCAAAAGGCCGCTGCGCGCGATCGACCGGCAGGATCACGACATCACTGGCCACCGCCGACCGGCTCACGCGAGTTTCGCACCAAGCTCCGATCAGGATTGCGCCAATCGGTGCGGCGGCCGGCCTGCCCGCTGACTCAGAAGCCGGCCTGGTTGAGGAGGGCGACGAAGGCCGCGGTCTGCTCCTCGGTGGCTTCCAGCAACGGCGGACGGCAGCCGCCGGGGTGGAAGCCCCGGGCCGCGAGCCCGGCTTTGACCAGCATGCAGCCCTGGGTGGCGAACACGCCGGTATAGACCGGCAGCAGCGCCTGGTAAGCCGCCACCGCGGCCTCGACGTCCCCGGCCAGGTAGCTCTCGATCAGCCCGCGGGTGGCCGCCCCGGTGAAGTGCGTCGAGGTGCCGACCACGCCCACCCCACCGACCGACAGCAGCGGCAGCACCATCCCGTCGTCCCCGGCGTAGTAGGCAAGGTTGGTCTGGGCGATCACCTGGGCGGATTGCACCGGCAGTCCCTTGGCATCCTTGACCGCGACGATCCGGTCATGGGCGGCGATCTGAATCATGGTGGCGGTCTCCACCGGAACCCCGGTGCGATGCGGGATGTCGTAGATCACGATCGGCAGGTCGGTGTCGTCGGCGACGGTGAGGAAATGGGCCGCCAGGGCGTCCTGCGGCGGACGGGAGTAGTAGGGCGTGACCACCAGCAGGCCGTGCGCTCCGGCCTGCTGTGCCTGGTGGGCCAGTTCGACCGTGTGACGGGTGTCGAAGGTGCCGACCCCCGCGATCACCTTCGCCCGGTCGCCGACCTCGTCCACAACCGCTTCCAGCAGGGCACGCTTCTCGTCGTCGGTCGTGGTCGGCGACTCCCCGGTGGTGCCGTTGACGACCAGCGCGTCATTGCGCTGCACGTCGACCAGGTAGGCGGCCAACTGGCGGGCTTCCTCGTAATTCACCGAGTCATCGGGTGCGAACGGGGTCACCATGGCCGTCAGGACACGGCCGAAAGGAAGCTCGGTCATGCCCACAGCCTAACCATCAAGGCGGCGTGATCCCGACACCCGGGCGGCGCTGCCGACCGGATCCGGCCTGGTTGTGCCGGTGGCCGGACCGCCGAGTCTGGACGCCGGGTGCAGACCCGCCCTCGCCGGCCGTGCCACCGCTGGGAGGCTTCGCTACGCTGGCGGTGTGAGTCCGACACCGAAGCCGGCGGCTGCACCCGCCGTGGCTGCGGCGAACCTGAACTTCGCCGAGGCCTTCACCACCGAGTCCGCCGCCGCGCTCGCCGCGCGCGCCAAGGCCGCCGATCTCGGGGTGCCTGCGATCAGCAGCGGCACCGCCGCCGTCCTGACCTTCCTGACCGCCACCCTCAAGGCCCGCAGCGCCGTCGAGGTGGGGACCGGGACGGGGGTCTCCGCGGTCGCGCTGCTCGCCGGCATGGCACCCGAAGGTGTGCTCACCAGCATCGACAACGAGCCCGAACTGCAGTTCGAGGCCCGGGCCGTGCTCACCGACGCCGGAATCCCGCAGCGGCGGGCGCGGCTGATCGCCGGCGAGGCGCTCACCGTCCTGCCGAAACTGACCGACGGGGCCTACGACCTGGTCTTCCTCAACGGCGACCCGCTGGAGTATGTCGAGTACGTCGACCAGGCGGTGCCGCTGCTGCGGCCGGGAGGCATCCTGGTGCTGCACCACGCGCTGTGGCAGGGCAAGGTGGCCGACGCCGGCAACGAGGAGGACGAGCCGATCATCATCCGTGAGGCGCTCGACGCGATCACCGCCCTCGACGGCTTCGCCACCGCGCTGCTCCCGATCGGCGACGGACTGGTCATCTCCGTCCGTCCCTAACCACCCTCACTCCCTCGGTTGTGCGGAGTTCCGCCGGGTGCCGAAGCGCGCATTTCCGGCCGAAGTCCGCACAACCGAGGGAGTGAGCTGGGCTCACCAGTGGCCGGGGACGTGGTGGTTCTTCGGGACGACGGTGATGCCGTTCTCGACGAAGAAGCCGCGGGCCCGGTCGTGATCGTGGTTGGTGCCGATCTCCACGCCGTCCGGCACGATCACGCCCTTGTCCAGGATGGCGCGGCGAACCACGGCATTGCGGCCGATCCGGCAACCGCTGAAGATCACCGCCTCCTCGATCCGTGCCCACTTGTCCACCATGACATTCGGCGACAGCACCGAGCGGTCGACGTCGCCGCCGGAGATGATGCAGCCAGCGCTCACGATCGAGTCCTCTGCAGTGCCGCGCAGCGTGAACTTGGCTCCCGGCAGCTGGGCCTGGGAGGTCCAGATCGGCCACTTGCGGTTGTACAGGTTGAACTCGGGTTCGACGTTGACCAGGTCCATGTGGGCGGCATGGTAGGCCTCGATGGTGCCGACGTCCCGCCAGTAGTCGCGATCCTTCTCGGTCGCTCCGGGCACGTCGTTGTTCCGGAAGTCGTAGACGCCGGCATGGCCCTCCGCCACGAAGCCGGGAATGATGTTCCCGCCCATGTCATGGCGTGACTCGGGGTTGGCGGCGTCGGCGATCAGCGCGTCGACGAAAGCCTTGCGGGTGAACACGTAGTTGCCCATGGAGGCGTACGACTCCTCCGGGCTGTCCGGCAGGCCCGGCGGGTCGGCCGGCTTTTCCAGGAAGCGGGCGATCTTCCCGGACGCCTCGGCGTCGATGATCCCAAAGGCGCTCGCCTGGGAGCGGGGAACGCGGATGCCTGCCACGGTGCAGTCCATGCCGGAGTCGATGTGCGCCTGCACCATCGCCTCGACGTCCATCCGGTAGATGTTGTCGGCACCGAACACGACCACGTAGTCGGGATCCTCGTCGCCGATCAGGTTCATCGACTGGTAGATCGCGTCCGCGCTGCCCTGGAACCACTGCCGGCCGGTACGCTGCTGAGCCGGGACGGTGGTCACATAGCTGCCGAGCATGGAGTCCATCCGCCAGGTCAGCGAGATGTGCCGGTCGAGGGAATGGGACTTGTACTGGGTGAGCACGCAGATCTTCGTCAGATCCGAGTTGGCCAGGTTCGACAACACGAAGTCGATCAGGCGATAGGTGCCCCCGAAGGGGACACCCGGCTTCGCTCGGTCGGCGGTTAACGGCATCAGGCGCTTGCCCTCGCCACCGGCCAGGACAATCGACAGGACATTCGGTCGATTCATACTGGAGAACCTAGGGCGTCGGCGGCATCCCCACAAGGAAACCACCGAAAACGACCACACCTGCTGCTGCAGCACCGATCGTCGGCGCCGGTGGCGCGGACCAGTTGCCGGTTTTCGTTGTCCCCTCCCCCGCCGATGTGACACGATCCCGGACATGGGACTACGCGTGTCGATCCTCACCAGGGAGTACCCGCCCTTCATCTACGGCGGGGCCGGCGTCCATGTCGGACAACTCGTGCCGCAGTTGCGCAAATTCGCCGATGACGTCGAGGTGCAGTGCATGGGTGAGCCCCGGCAGGGTGCGACCGCCCATCCCGAGACCTTCCCGGACGGCGCCAACCCCGCCCTGCGGGTACTCGGCGCCGATGTCGCCATGGCCAATGCCATCTCCCCCGAGGTCGACGTCATCCACTCGCACACCTGGTACGCGAACTTCGCCGGACTGGTCGGCTCGAAGTTCCTCGACGTTCCGCACGTCGTCACCTCGCACTCCCTGGAGCCACACCGGCCGTGGAAGGCTGAGCAACTGGGCGGTGGCTACCGGGTGTCGTCGTGGGCGGAGCGGACGGCTTTCGCCGACGCCGCCGCAGTGATCGCGGTGAGCGCCGGGATGCGGGGCGACGTCCTGGACAGCTATCCCGAACTCGACCCCGACCGGGTGCACGTGGTGCGCAACGGCATCGATCCCGAGGAGTTCCGGCCGGACCACGCCACCGACGTGGTGGACGCCCTGGGCGTCGACCGGGACCGTCCGCTGGTGGTGTTCGTGGGACGGATCACCCGGCAGAAGGGGCTGGTGCACCTGGTGCGGGCAGCCAGCCAGTTCGACCCCGATACCCAGTTGCTGCTGCTGGCCGGCGCCCCGGACACCCCCGAGATCGCCGCCGAGTTCGACACCGCCTTCGCCGAACTGAGCCGGGTCCGGGGCGGTGCTGTCACCTGGGTGCAGGAGATGCTGCCGCGGGCCTCCGTCCGTCAGGTACTGACCCATGCCACAGTGTTCGCCTGCCCGTCCATCTACGAGCCGCTTGGGATCGTGAACCTGGAGGCGATGGCGTGTGAGACCGCGGTGGTCGCCAGCGCGGTCGGGGGTATCCCCGAGGTGGTGGTGGACGGCGAGACCGGCACCCTGGTGCCCTACGACCCCAGGCAGGCCGACGACCCGGCCTATATCGCAGCCTTCGAGACCGCCTTCGCCGACCGGATCAACGACCTCACCCGCGACCCGGACAAGGCCCGTCACTACGGCCTGGCCGGACGCCAGCGCTGCATCGACGAGTTCAGCTGGGAGAAGATCGCGCAGGAGACGATCGGCGTCTACCAGCAGGCGATCGCCTTCCACCGCTCCCGCTGACCGGCTGCGTGGTTTGACGGCAACGGTTTCGTCAAACCACCCCGGCGGCCCGCCAAGTGACTCGAATCGGAACCGTCCTCACCTGAGTCACGCGAATCGGCACCGTCCCTGGCGAACCGGGCCGGGGACGACGAAGG
Source organism: Propionicimonas sp. (assembly GCF_034927565.1). Classification (GTDB taxonomy): domain Bacteria; phylum Actinomycetota; class Actinomycetes; order Propionibacteriales; family Propionibacteriaceae; genus Propionicimonas. The sequence goes on along the minus strand of NZ_JAYFPT010000036.1, from coordinate 69,930 downwards.
GCCCTGGGTGTCCCCGGGGCCCTTTCGCTCAGTCTGGAGTCAGGCGGTGACGACAACGCCTTCCAGAGCCGTCTTGAGTTCGGCTGCCTCGGCGGCGTTCAACTCGATCACCAGCCGGCCACCGCCCTCGGCGGGAATTCTCATGGCGATCACGCGTCCCTCCTTGGCCACCTCGATAGGCCCGTCGCCGGTCCGCGGTTTCATCGCTGCCATCACATACCTCACTTGTTCACTGGGCTCGAACGCACCCCATTATTCCATCAGCGCGCGACAGGAGGGCCCAGACGCGACAGGATCACTCCTGCACGCGGCGCGGAGCCGACTCCGGCTCGACGCCGTCCACCTGCCTGGCGACCCGGTCGAGCAGTTCGTCCACCTGCTGCATCGAGTACCCGCGCAAGGTGACGGAGAACCGCGCGCGGCGCACATCGTCCCCGGTCATCAGCCCCTGCGGCAGGCGTGGCGGTGGGGTGCTGCTCACCGTGGACGGCAACTCCCCCAGACGTCCGCTCGCAGCGACGGCGGCGACACCCAGCACCGCAACGGCAAGAGTCCACAGCAGCCACTCCATGGCACCATGGTACCGGCTCAGAACCCCTGCTCCCCGGCGGCGGGCACTGGTCCGGGTCTGGGATTGGTGACCAGCCGCACCGCTTCGGCCGGGTCATCAGTAACCTGCACCAGATCGAGATCCTTCGCCGCGATATAGCCATCGGCGAGCGTGGACTCCCGCAGCCAGTCCAGCAGTCCACCCCAGAACTGGGAGCCGAAGAGCACCACCGGGAAGGACTTCACCTTCCGGGTCTGCACCAGGGTGAGCGCTTCGTACAACTCGTCGAAGGTGCCGAACCCGCCCGGCATCACGACGAAACCCTGGGAGTACTTCAGGAACATCACCTTGCGGGCGAAGAAATAGCGGAAGTTGATCCCGAGCGAGACGTACTTGTTCAGGCTCTGCTCGAAAGGCAGCTCGATGCCCAGCCCGACCGACACTCCGCCGGCCTGCAGGGCGCCCTTGTTGACCGCCTCCATGATGCCCGGGCCGCCGCCGGTGATGGTGGCGTACCCGGCCTCGGCCAGGCCCCGTCCGATCTCGGTGGCAGCGGTGTACAACGGGTGCTTGCGCGGAGTCCGTGCCGAGCCGAACACGCCGACCGCCGGGCCGAGATCGGCCAGGGTGCCGAAACCGTCGACGAACTCCGCCTGGATCCGCATCACTCGCCACGGGTCGTCGTGGGTCCACTCGGTGTCACCCCGGTTGGCGAGCAGCCACTCGTCGAGGGTGGCCTGCTCGGCCTGCTCGTTGCGCCGGATCACCGATCCCTGGGTTCGCATCCGTCTGCTCATCGCCCCATCATCGCGTACCGGGGCGGACGACGGGCTCCCGGCCACTGAACTGGCCGCTTCCCGGTCACCGCAGGCCGCGGCGGGCTCAGCCCAGCCAGCGCGCCAGCGCGTCCCGGCAGGCGTACAGGTCGGTGACCGGGCAGGCCTCGTCGTCGGCGTGGGCGAGCAGCGGGTCACCCGGGCCGTAGTTGACCGCCGGGACGCCGAGCGCGCTGAATCGGGCGACGTCCGTCCAGCCGAACTTGGCGACCGGCTCACCGCCCACCGCTGCCAGGAAGTCCCGGGCCAGCGGGCGGTCGAGCCCCGGCCTGGCGCCGAGCGCGAGGTCGATGAACTCGAGGTCGTAGCCGTCCATCAACTCCCGGCAGTGCGCCAGGGCGTCCGCCTCGTCCCGGTCGGGCGCGAACCGGAAGTTCACCGTGACAGTGCAACTGTCGGGAATGACATTGCCGGCGATCCCGCCGCGAATGTCGACGGCGTTCATCCCCTCCCGGTAGCTGAGCCCGTCCACCTTGACGGTGCGGGGCCGGTAGGCCTCCAGTCGCCGCAGCACCTCGCCGGCGTCGTGGATGGCGTTGTGGCCACGCCAGGCGCGGGCCGAGTGTGCAGCCCGTCCACGGGTGGTGACGGTGAACCGCAGGGTGCCCTGGCAGCCGCCCTCGACCCGGGCGGAGGTGGGCTCCATCAGAATCGCGAAATCGCCGGTGAGCAACTCGGGGCGGGAGGCGGCGAGCCGGGTGAGCGAGTTGTCGGTGGCCGCCACCTCCTCGTGGTCGTAGAAGATCCAGGTGATGTCCTTCGACGGCTGCTCCAGGGCTGCCGCCAGACCGAGCGCCACCGCCACGCCGCCCTTCATGTCGACGGTGCCGCGGCCGTGGACCAGGCCGTCCGCCAGCCGGGACGGCAGGTTGCCCGCCACCGGGACGGTGTCGAGGTGCCCGGCGATCACCACCCGCTGGTCACGGCCGAGACCGGTACGCGCGATCACGGTGTCGCCGTCGCGCACCACCGCCAGGTGAGACAGCGGGGCCAGCGCGGCCTCGACGGCGTCGGCGAGCGGGCCTTCGTGCCCGCTGACCGACTCGATGTCCACGATGTCGCGGAACAGGCGGACGAGGTCACCGCGCAGGTCGAGGCTCATGACCCCCAAGCGTAGAGCGTGTCTCCTCGTCCCTGGCTGTCGCGAGCGGTGTTCGCCCGGCACGCCACGCAAGACACAGGAGAGCGGCGATGCGGGTGCATCGCCGACCGACGACAACGCAGCCTGCTTCCCACCAGGCCACGCGTGGCAGGCCACCGGGGGATGGGGAGACGCGCTCCAGAACTCCCGGAGTCGGCTGTCGGCGCCCGCAGGTACGCTAGCCGCCATGACCCGACCTGCTGCTGCCTGGGGCCTCGTCTCCGTCCATGTCTCCGGCCAGGTGCTCGACGCCTGGTTCCCCGCCCCTGTGCTGGGCGGCCGCGACGGCAGCCCGGCACCGGCGAGCCTGGTCGCCGCCACCACCGATGACGACGAACGCGGCGTCAGCACCCGGCCCCGGCTGGTCGAGATCGATCTCGACTCCCCGCCCGCCTCGGTGCCGGATGCCTACCTACGGCTGCACCTGCTCAGCACCCGGCTGTGCCAGCCCCGGTCGCTCAACCTCGACGGCCTGTTCGGTGTACTTCCCAACGTGGTGTGGACCAACCACGGCCCGTGCGCTGTCGACGGCTTCGAGGAGGTCCGGGTGAACCTGCGGGCAGCCCGCGGTGCGGTCACGGTGTTCGGGGTGGACAAGTTCCCACGGATGGTCGACTACGTAGTGCCCTCCGGGGTCCGGATCGCGGACGCCGACCGGGTGCGGCTGGGCGCCCACCTGGCGCCGGGGACCACGGTGATGCACGAGGGTTTCGTCAACTTCAACGCGGGCACGCTGGGCACCTCGATGGTCGAGGGGCGGATCTCGGCGGGCGTGATCGTCGGCGACGGCACTGACATCGGTGGCGGAGCGTCGATCATGGGCACGCTGTCGGGCGGCGGCAAGGAGCAGATCAGCATCGGCGAGCGTTGCCTGCTCGGCGCCGAGTCCGGGCTGGGGATCTCCCTGGGGGACGATTGCGTGGTCGAGGCAGGACTGTACGTCACCGCCGGCACGAAGGTCGGCTTCGCCGGCCAGGTGGTCAAGGCCTCCGCCCTGTCCGGCCGCGACGGCCTGCTGTTCCGCCGCAACTCCCAGACCGGGGCGGTCGAGGCCCTGCAGCGCGCAGGCACCGGCGTCGAACTGAACGCCGCCCTGCACGCGAACTAGGGACGCCCGGCGATGCGTGACCTGCAGGTCGAGCCTGCGAACCTCGCTGGTCGGCGAGTCCATGCCGTGGCCCGGGCGAACCCGACGACCGGCAGGCCGCCTTCGGCCGGCAGCCCGAAGGGCCACCCGCGATGAGTCGTCTGAAGCGGCTGGCCGTGGGCGCAGTGGTCGTGCTCACGGTCGCTGCCGTGGCTGTGGGCGGGACGGTGGTCTGGCGGATGCTCAACCGCGAGCCGCTGCCACTGGCTGATCGCTGCACCGCCACCACGAGCACCGGTTCGGCCACCATTACCGCTGACCAGGCCTACTACGCGGCGCTGATCTCCGGGGTGTCGGTAAAGCGAGGGCTGGTGCCACGAGCGGCCAGCATCGCGCTCGCGACCGCCTTCCAGGAATCCGGCCTGCGCAACCTCGACTACGGCCATGCCGACTCCCTGGGCCTGTTCCAGCAGCGGCCCAGCCAGGGCTGGGGAACCGAGTCGGAGATCATGGATCCCTGGTACTCCTCCACCCAGTTCTACAAGGCGCTGGTGAAGGTGAAGGGCTGGAAGGACGGCGACATCAACGACGTCGCCCAGGCTGTCCAGCGCAGCGCCCATCCGGAGGCCTACCGCAAACACGTCGACCGTGCCCGCATCCTCGCCAGCGCGCTGGCCGGCGAGACGCCCGCCGGCTTCAGTTGCCGGATCGGTGAACCGTCCGACCCGAACCCGGACGCGATGGCCTCCTTCCTCACCAAGACCTTCGGCAAGAAGGTCAGCGTCGAGACCGGCGCCGACCGGCTGGTGGTCACCGCCGACGAGCCCCGCACGGCCTGGTCGGTCGCCCATGCGGCGGTGGCCGGAGTGGCCGAGTACGGCGTGACCGGGGTGGAACTGGGAAACTGGCACTGGACCCACGACCCGCGCTCGGCCGCCGCTTGGCACGGCACCGGAAGCACCGACGCCGAGGTGGTCGTGCTGACCTTCCCCGAGTCGCCGGCTCGCTGAAGAATCCCGAAGATCTCGCTGTGAGGCGCAACGAACGAGCCTGCCACCACCATGATCATGGCGTGAGGACAAGCTGGTGGCGACCTGCGGTGCCGGCCCTGGCCACCGCCCTGGCGCTCGGACTGGCCGGCTGCACCCCGACCGCCCCGCAGCCCTCCAGCCTCCCCGGCCCGTCCGGCAGCAACTCGGCCCCGACCCCACCGGCCACGGGCCCCACGGCGCCACCACCCACCCCGACATCGACCACCACCGACTATGCCGGCCCGTCGCCGATGCCCGCGGCGGACGGCGGCCCGATGCTGTGGCCGACCAGGACCACCACCACGGTCTACCTCGACGGCTGGGCGACCGACCAGGACCGGTTCGGCTTCGTCGACACCACCGGCAGCCTCGTCGTCCCACCCCGCTACGACAACTACGAGTACTGCCGGGACGCGAACGGCCGGGCCTCGCTCGTCCTGGCCGGCTCCGGGGACGAGCACGCCGACATCCTGGATCTGTCGGGCACGGTGACCGGCACGATTCCCGGCCGGTTCACCGACTGCACCGACGACACCTACGCCACCTTCAGCGAACAGGTCAGTGAGACCGGGCCGTTCGACGTCGGCAACGGGCTGTACGACCTGCGGTCGCACACCGTGCTGCTGCCGCTGAAGAAGAACCGGGTGGTCACCGCGCTGGACCGGCGGACGGTGAACGTCCACGAGGCCACCGGCGAGTACTTCCTCGACCTGGAGACCGGCAAGCGCACCCCCCACCTGGGCTACCTGGCCGACTACTCCGCCCCGCTGCACGACGGCGCCGACCCCAGCCTCATCCCGGCCACCGATCAGCCGCCCGATGCCGACACCGGCCGCGAGCCGCGAATGGGCTACCTCGACCGCACCGGCCGCTGGGCGCTGAAGCCGTCGCTAGGACGTACCGACGGCTTCCACGGCGGCTATGCCGTGGTGGAGAAGGACCAGAAGGAGTACTTCATCGACACCTCCTTCAAGCGTCTGCCCGGGGACTGGTCCTCCATCAGCTACCTGGGGTGGGGCTACCAGGTCTCCCGGGACGCGAACGGCGTCGAGTTGAACGGCCTGCTCGGGCCTGACCTGACGGTCATCCTGAAGCCGCAGCAGGCCGAGATCGACTGCGGCTGGAATCCCGGCAGCGCCTGCGGCATCCATCCCCGCTCCGGACGGGCCCAGTTGCTGCTGGTGCCGGAACTCACCCTGGCCGGCACCCCGGACGGCTTCAGCGACGTGCTGTCCCGCACGCTGTTCACCGACGCCACCCCCGACAGCCCGGCGACCCACGTCCTCAACACCGCCACCGGGAAGACCTTCTTCCTGGACCGGCCCTCCTTCTGTGGTGCCAGCGCCGGGTGGGTGAGCTGCAGCCCGATGGAGGACGGCGCCCCGCCAGCCGTCTACGATGCCGACGGCAAGCGCTCCGGATTCCGCGAGGTGGTGGTGGTCGAGGATGCCACCGCGGGCACCGACTCCGCCTACGCCTGGACGGTGGCAGGCCGCTACCAGGGCTTTATCGACCGCACCGGCGGCTGGCTGTACCGCGAGAGCCGCTACACCTTCCTGGAGGACTGATCATGTCCCGTCGCCTCGTCACCTTCGCGGCCGTCCTGGCCGTAGCGCTGGCCGGCTGCACCGCCCCGCCCACGTCCACCGGCACCCCGACAAGCACTCCCGTGCCCAGCTCACCGTCGGCGAACTCGCCGTCCGTGAGCCCGACGCCCTCGACCCCGCCCCCGGCGAGCCCGACGTCCACGTCGTATCCGTTCACCTTCGGCACCCTGCCGAAGTTCGATGGCTCGACGGCCAACATCCCGTTGATCTCGATGGTGATGCAGCGGCTGACCGGAGCGAGCCAGGCCGAGGCAGACAACGCGGTCAGCGTCACCACCACCCCGAACGCCTATCGGGCGCTGGTGGACGGCTCAGCCGACCTGCTGCTGGTCTACGAGGCGGACGCGTCGGTGAAGAAAGAGGTCGCCGAGTCCAAGGTGAAGCTGGAGTCGCACCCGATCGGCCGGGACGCCCTGGTCTTCTTCACCAACGCCGACAACCCGGTGACCTCGCTGACCACCGAGCAGTACCGGGCCATCTACAGCGGCACGATCACCAACTGGAAGCAGGTCGGCGGCAAGGACGCCCCGATCGTCGCCTACCAGCGGCCGGAGGAGTCCGGTTCGCAGGCCCTGATGCGCAAGTACGTGATGGGTGACCGGACGATGGCCAAGGCGCCCAGCGAACGGATCACCGCCGACATGGGCGAGATCATCGACGGCGTCTCCAGCTATGCCAACACCGCCAACGCCCTGGGCTACTCGGTCTACTACTACTTGGCCACGATGTACGCGGTCGAGGGCATCCAGATGCTCGAGGTCGGCGATGTGATGCCGTCCGCCGAGACCATCGGCAGCGGCCAGTACCCGTACGTGAACGACTTCTTCGTGATCATCCGGGCAGACGAGCCGGCGAACAGCCCGGCCCGCCGGGTGATGGAGTGGCTGCTCTCCCCCGAGGGCACCCAGGCAGTCAAGGATGCCGGGTACGTCCCGGCGGGCTGACCCGACTCCTGTCGCGATTCTGCGGCTCGATTGCTGCGCGGGCCGAAATCAAGGCTGCCGGGACATCGAGACGCAGAATTGCGACACCATCCTGACCGGATGGCGCAGCGCAGCCGGCGCAGTTCCGGCGTCCCGCCCGGGCTACTGGAGGGCAGCCGCGTGCAGCCGGTCGGATGCGGCCTCGATCTGCTCGTCGGTGGCGGTCAGCGCCACCCGGACGAACTGCCGTCCGGCCTCGCCGTAGAAATCGCCGGGGGCGACCAGGATGCCCAGGCCGGCCAGGTGCCGTACCGACGCCCTGCCGTCCTCGCCACGGGTGCACCACAGGTAGAGCGAGCCCTCGGAGAACTCGATCCGGTAGCCGGCGGCCTCCAGCGCGGGACGCAACAGCGCCCGGCGGCGCAGGTAGCGTGCCCGTTGCTGCTCGACATGGGCGGTGTCGCCCAGCAGCGCGGTCATCGCGGCCTGGATCGGGGCAGGCAGGATCATCCCGGCGTGCTTGCGGACCTCAAGCAGTTCGGCCACCACCCGCGGGTCGCCGGCAACGAAACCGGCCCGGTAACCGGCGACATTCGACCGTTTCGACAGCGAGTGGACGGCCAGCAGACGCTCGTGCGAGCCGTCGTTCACCGCGGGATGCAGGACGGAGACCGGCTCGGCCTCCCAGCCGAACTCGCCGTAGCACTCGTCACTGGCCAGCAGCGCGCCGGCCGCGCGGGCGGCCGCCACCCAGGCCCGGGTCTGGACGACAGAAAGGATCCGGCCGTGCGGGTTGGCCGGGGAGTTGATCCAGATCAGTTTCGGCCGCAGGCTCGCCGCCTCGGCCGGGTCGTCGGTGGCCACCACCTGTGCCCGGGCGATCCGGGCTCCGACGTCATAGGTCGGATAGCCGGTCGCCGGGATCACCACGGTGTCGCCGGCGCCCAGCCCCAGCAGGGTGGGCAGCAGCGCCACCAGTTCCTTGGTGCCCAGTACCGGCAGCACACCGGCGTCGTCCAGCCCGGCGGCCTGCCAGCGAATGGCGAGGTAGTTGATGATCGCCCGGCGCAGTTCTGGCGTCCCCCAGGTGGCCGGGTAGCCGGGGGCGTCGGCGGCCGCCTGCAGCGCGGCCTGCGCGACCTGCGGGGTCGGGTCGACCGGGGTGCCGACCGAGAGATCGACCAGCCCGTCCGGGTGTGAGACCGCCAGCGCCCGTGCGTCAGCCAGCGTGTCCCAGGGGAAGTCCGGCAGCGAGGACGCAAGCGGGTTCATCGGCGCGGGCCTTTCCGCCCGCCACAGCGGCAGGCCATCGGGGCAGGGATGCCCGGTAGAGCGCGACTCCCGGCGCGGGGAGACAGGTTCTAGCCCTGTGGCGGCAGCGCCACCACGACCGGGTGGTCGTAGTCGACCGGGCCCTGCCGGGCGGCGCCACCCGGGGAACCGATCTCGGCGAAGAACTCGGCGTTGACGTCGAGGTACTCGGTCTGGTCGTCGGGCAGGTCGTCCTCGTAGAAGATCGCCGAGACCGGGCAGACCGGCTCGCAGGCGCCGCAGTCGACGCACTCGTCAGGATGGATGTAGAGCATGCGATTGCCCTCGTAGATGCAATCGACGGGACATTCCTCCACGCAGGCGCGGTCCTTGATGTCCACACAGGGCTGCGCGATCACGTAGGTCATTCCATGCTCTCCTCAATCGACTTCGGGCCCTACTCTACAACTCATGACGCGACGCACACCGGGCGGGACACACGACGTCCCAACCGTTGAGGGAGTACGGGTTACGGTGCGTTTCGCGGTGCCCGAAGGCGGCACCCGGGATGTGGTCGGTTTCGTCACCGGCAGCGATGACGAAACCCTCACCGTGCTGGACCGCCGGGGGGTCGAGCACACCATCGTCCAGGCCGCGATCGTCGCCGGCCACCAGGTGCCGGTCTCGCGCGGGCGCGACCCCTTGCGGATGGAGCCGGACCTGCTGGACGGCATGGCGGCCCGGGCCGGGGTGTCCGGGCGCCGGTTCGTGATCCGACTGTTCGACCTGCTCGCCGGCCGACCGACCGTCGCCCGGGTGTCCGCGCCACGGATCGGGCTGGTCGACGGTGAGTGGGTGACCACCTCCCCCGACCAGGACCTGGTGGCGGTGGCCTGGTGGGCGGCACGCTCCGGTGTCCGCAGCATGCAGGTCCGCACTGACGACCCCGGCCAGATCGGCGCCCTGCTCGCGCTCGGGTTCACCGAGCTTCGCTGAGCCGCGGCAACTGCCCCGCCCTGGCCGACCTCCTGCGGCACCGGCTACCCCGGACGGCAGGGTGTCCCGCCCGCAAACCTGGACGGGACACCCGTCGTGCCGTCCCCCACGCCACCCTGTCGCTCCCGCACCGGTGGTGAGCCCTGCGGCCGGTGGGATCCCCGCCTTCACGGCCTAACAGGGGTTGCTCGCCGAGGATGACCTGGTGTCAACCCTGCAGCGGGCGGACGGAAGTCGGCCAGTGCCACTGCTAGCGATGCGACCTCCCCTTCTCCACCACCGGGAAACTCCACGCGTTCACGCTGCCGACAGCACTCGCGCCCGGCTTGTGCCCGGGGAAGGGCCAGCGACCCAGCCGGTACCAGGTGCCGAACGGGGTCGACACCTTCGTGGCCTGGCGGACCGAGTCGCTCTGGATGAAGGACACCAGCAGATAGCTCCCCTTGCCGAGCCGCGCGGCGGCGTCGGCATCGAGTTGCAGGGTGAGGGTGCCCTGACCGGTCCGGGTGATCGCCGCCTCGGTACTGCCGAGCAGGTGACCGCCCATGTCAGGCGCCCACGGCGCTGCGGTGCCGTCGGAGGCAGAGCAGGCGTCGAAGCCGTAGACGTCCCCGGCACAGCTGGACTTCCAGACCTTGACGAAGCTCGGGTCGCCCGTCCAGACGTACACCCGCGCCGTGCCTCGGGCCGAGGTGCGGTAATCCACCCGCACCGTCTTCCCGTTCAGCGAGACCGTGCCCAGCTTCATCGCGTTACTCGGCTGCAGCCCGGACATGGTCACCCCGCGGACAGCCGACTGGTAGATCGTCTGCGGGGACTCCACCCCCTCCAGGGCGGTGTCCGGGATGATCGCCGGCGGTGCGACCGTCGTCCGTCCGGTCGGCGGGGTGTAGCCGGCGAGGTAGGCGTGGCCCCAGCGGTAGGGCTCGGACTGCTGGCTTCCGAAGGCCGACCAGGCGTTGCGGGTCTGGCCGATGAAGTCCTGGGTGTCGGAGTCATAGGGGGTCACGTTCAGCCCCAGGTAGGTGGGGTCGACCACATTGGTCGCCGGGTTACCGGTCGGCGCCTGGCTGGTGGGGCCGACGGCGGCCGGCAGGTCGGCGAGCGGGATCTTCAGCTCGATGTCGTAGCCGCCACCGGTGTACTTCCCACCGGAGACGTCCACCCGCGAGACCACCTCGACGCCGGGAGCGTTCGGGGCGTCCTCGACGGTCGCGGCCAGCGGACCGGTGGCGAAGCCCTGGTGGTTGTCGGCGTCGCGTTCCCAGCACGGGCCGTCCACACCATTGCCGTTGGCCCCGGTGGGATCGTCGGTGTACGGGAACACCCCGAGCTTGAAGGTGGTCGAGGTGTCGGCCGAGTTGCCGCGCGGATCGAGCAGCACCTCCACTGAATCGACCAGCCAGTGCCCGAAGCACCGCTCGGGGCTGGCCGCCGCGCTCGCCACGTCGTCGGTCACATGGACGTGGGCGTACAGGGCATCGTCGAACCAGCCCAGCTGGGCGACGCTACCGGTGCCGCAGTCGACGCCGTCCGGGGCGCAGGCCTCTCCCTCCCAGACCTTGGCCAGGGAAAGCGGGTCACCGGTGTAGAGGTCGTCCTGCACCCCGTCGATCGCCGGTGCCGCGGCGAGCTGTGGAATTGTCACGCTCGGCACCAGGTACATCGTCAGGGTCTCGCTGGACTGGCCGCCGGAGTAGCTGGTGACGGCGGTGATCGGGACCGTGCGTCCGCCCGGATCGGACGGATCCGTACTGGTCACCACGAAGTCCACGCTTGTGGTCTGGCCCGCTGCCAGCGGCCCGTAGGGCTTCGAGGTCGCATCGACGACGAAGCCGTCCGGCACGGTGAGGGTGACGGTGCCCGACTGCGAGGCCTGGGTGTGGTTGGTCACCTCGACCGTCTCGGTGACCGACTCGCCGGCCCCGATCCGTCCCAGCGCCGTCGAGCGGCCGCCGACGTAGGCATTGTTGTCGGCCATCCACTGTTCGTACTCGGCGAGATTGCCCCATCGCTGGAACCGTCCCTCGATCCCGGACACGAGCTCGACCCGGGTGTCGTTGTAGCCGGTGACCCGGCCGCCGGTGTAGGTGGCCCCGAGCTTGAAGACCGCGTTCGCGGCATCGGCGGTAGGCGTCACGGTGAAGCGGGCGGTGGTGGCCTTCCGGTCGCCTACTCCGCTGACCTTCACCGGGCCCGAAACCTTCCAGCCGGACGGGACGTTGAGCGCCACCTTTCCGGCCGGCAGCGTGCCCTTGCCGGACTTCAGCGAGACCGTCACGGTGAACGGCTCACCCGCCGACTGGTAGTACGCAGCCGGCTCGACCGACAGCGTCGATCCGAGCGGCATGCCGCCGGGATCGGGGATCACCGCACCGTAGAGGATGGCGTTGTCCTTGGCCGAGGCGGTCGCCGCGTTCGGCTGGAGCGGGACGCCCGACCACAGCACGCCGAAGCGCTGGCAGGTGGGCTGCACGACCCCCTTCTGCATCGAACGGGCCTGGGTGGCGTGCGCCGCCGCTCCCTCACCCCCGACCTGCGCCCAGGTCTTGGCGCTGCCTGCCGGCTGCCCGGCGGTGTTGCCGGCGGCCCAGGTGTAGGGCGACTCGTAGCCGGTCCAGGTACCGACCACGGTGAACGGGTTGTTCGCGTCCGGGACGAAGCCGGTATTGCAGTTGGGCGCGGACGTGCCGCCGGTGCCGGCGGTGATGCCGGAGGTGAACCGCAGGATCGACATGTCGGCCAGGATCTTCTTGACCTGCCAGGTCTTGACCGCGCCGACCCCGGTGAGCTGCTCGGGGAACTTCTTCGGATCCGCCGCCGCGGCGGCGGCCGTCCAGACCAGGCGGCCCTGGGCGTACTGGTGGTTGCCGTGGCCGACGGCCAGTGAGGGCGTCCAGCCGAGCAGGATGTCGGGCTGGGTCTCCCGGATGATCCGGACCGCGCGACGCAGGGTCTCCTCGGTGTCCCAGACCTGGGCGGTCAGCGGCGCGGAGGTGTTGTAGAAGAAGTCGACCCGGTCGAGGTTGAAGATGTCGATGGTGCCGGAGCGGACGTGCGAGGTGCGATCCTCGTTCTCCCGCCGCAGCCCGAGGGCCGGGCCCGCCTCCGAGCCCACCGAGTTCGAGCCGCCCTCACCACGGGTGACCATGATGATGCCGCAGGTGATGCCGTAGCGGTCGTGCCAGACCCCGCAGGGGGTGGCCAGTCCGGCCTCGTCGTCGGGGTGGGCGAAGATTCCCATGATGTTGATCTTGTGCGGTCGGTTGGCCGTCGCATCCGACGCCTTGCCGACGGTGAGGGTGGGTTGAGGGGGTGTGGGCGCCGCTGATGCCGTCAAAGGCTGGACCACGAGGCCCAGCGCTGCGACTGCCGCCACCAACGCCACCTGGAATTTCCGTTTCATTGCGCCTCCAGCACTGGATTCGCCCCGGAAGGGAGTGGGGTGCGGTCAGGGTAGACCGGGCTGGCGCACGGAATCAACCAATTTCGAGCAATTCCGAGCATCAGTGCACGATCGCATGCACGCATGTGCTCGTCAGGGCCAACATTCGGGTGGCTCCACCAGACCCGGCGCGCCACAGCCGGCGCTGGCTCAGGTGAGTCACCCACCAAGGCACGGGACGGTTCCGGGTGAGCCGGGTGCCTGGTAAGCGGATCAGTCCAGACGGGAGGCGGGCAGGAACTCCATCCGAGGCAGTTTCTCGGCAGCGCCCCCGCTCACTCGCGGACGGCGCCCTCCAGCATCCCGCGGATGAAGTGCCGCTGCAGGAAGATGTAGAGCACCACCACGGGGGCGGCCACCAGCACCGCCCCGGCGGCCAGCAGCGCCGTCCCCTGGGTGTACTGGCCCTGGAAGAAGGCCAGCCCGAGCGGTGCGGTCCGGATGGTCGCGTTCGGGGACATCACCAGCGGGATCAGGAACTCGTTCCAGGTCCACATGAAGACCAACAACACCAGGGTGAGGATCGCCGGCCGTCCGACCGGGACCAGGATCTGCCACAGGATCCGCATCGACCCCGCACCGTCGAGCCGGGCGGCCTCGATCAGCGCGACCGACGAGGAGCGGAAATAGGTGCGCATCCAGTAGGTCCCGAAGGCGATCGACATCGCCACCTGCGGCAGCGCCACGCCCCAGACCGTGTTGGTCAGGCCGAGTTGGCGCAGGTCGAAGAACAGCGGGACGACGAAGGCCTCGGTGGGCACCATGATCCCGAGCAGGAAGAGCAGGAAGACCAGCCCTTGACCGGCGAACCGCATCGTGCCCAGCGCGTAGCCAGCCAGAATTGACGCCGTCACCGCCAGTACCACCACGATCACCGCCACCACCACCGAGGTGACCATGTACTGGCCGAATCGTCCGATCACCCAGGCATCGGCGAAGTTCTCCGGGTGGAAGGCGCCGCCGGCCCGTTCGGCCGCCGCGTTCTGCGGTCCGAAGGCCAGGGTCAGGATGACTCCGATCGGGGCGAACACGACGAAGGCGAACAGCACCAGGATCACGTAGTTCGCCGCGCGTTCGAAGGCCGAGATCTTCATGACCGCTCCCCGATCCGGTTCACCACGGCGTTGATCGCGAAGACGATCACGGTCAGTACGATGCCGATCGCCGTGGCGACCCCCACCCGTCCCAGTTCGAAGGCGTTGCGGTACACCTCATAGCTCGGCACCGTGGTAGAGGTGCCGGGCCCGCCCTTGGTGGTCACGTAGACCAGGTCGAAGGTCTTCAGCGCCGCGACGATGGTCAGGGTGAGGGCGACGGTGATCTCCCCGCGGACGCTCGGCAGTGTGATGGCGAAGAACTCCCGGACGGCGCCGGCGCCATCCAGCCGCGCCGCCTCGAACTGCTCGGTCGGGATCCGCGCGATGCCCGCCATCAGCAGGACGGTGACCAACCCGGTCGACACCCACGTCCCGATGAAGCCCACCGCCGGCAGAGTCCAGGTGTAGTCCCCCAGCCAGGGACGGGCCAGCGCCCCCAGGCCGACGGCACGCAGCAGGCCGTTGATCGGGCCGTCCGGGGCGTACAGCTGCCGCCAGGTGACCGCGATCACCACCATGGCGATGACCTGCGGCAGGAAGATCACCACCCGGAAGAAGCCCAGTCCGCGCACCCGCGCGCGGGTCAGGATGGACGCCAGCAACAACCCGATCACCAGCGGCAGCACGGCGTAGAAGAAGATCAGCACCAAGGCATGGCCGAAGGCCTCCCGCAGCCGGGCGTCGGCGAACACCATGAGGTAGTTCTCGAGACCGACGAAGCGTGAGGTAGCGCTCAGCCCGTCCCACTCGTACAGCGAGTACTGCACCGAACGGGCGAGCGGGAACAGCAGGAAGCCGCCGTAGAGCAGCAGCGCCGGGAGCAGGTAGGCCCAGGGTAGCCAGCCGGGCCCGGCGAGCCGGCTCCGGCGCCGGACAGTCCCGGCGCCGGAGCCCGTCCCCGTCTGGTCAGGCATTCGAGGCGACGAATGCCGAGTAATCGGCCTCCAACGCCTCGGTGAACGCGGCCGGGGTCAGTTGACCGTCGATCAGGCCCTGGAGCGCGGTGCCGAGGGTGTCGGAGAAGGTCGGGGTCGCGTAGTCGAGGTACGGCAGGACATCACCCTCGTCGGTGACCTTGCCGAACTCGGTGAACACCTCGGCCAGCGCCCCCGATGTCGCCGAGGCAAGCTCGGCGGTGCGGTTCACCGGCAGGTTGCCGGTGTCGACCAGCACCTGCATGGCGTCGTCGCTGGTGAGCCAGTCGAGGTAGGCGGCAGCGACGTCGGGGTGCTTCGAGGCCGAGGTGACCGCGAACGGCAGCCCGGTGCCGCCGGTGGTGGCGTAGCGCCCGGCAGCGTTCGCCGGCACGAAGAAGCCGAGGTCGTCACCCATCACGTCGCCCATGTCGGCTGCCAGCCAGGAACCGCCGATCAGGAAGACCCCCTCGCCCTTGGTCATCTTCTGCCAGGTCTGGTCGTAGTCGGCGCCGTTGACGCCGTTGTTGAAGTAGCCGTCCTTGACCCAGTCCTGCAGGGTCTTGGCAGCGGCCTCGTTCTCCGGCGTCTTCCAGCTGGCACCGGCGTTGCCGAGCGCAAGGGCTGTCACCTGGTCGGCCGGGACGGTCGAACCCTGCAGCGGGCCGAACACGTGGATCGCGGGCCACTTGTCGATGTTGCCCAGCATGAGGGGGGTCTCGCCGGCCGCCTTTGCCTTGGCCAGGGCGTCCTCGAAGCCAGCCCAGTCCTGCGGGACGTCGAGCTTGAGCTTGGCCAGCTTGCTCTTGGAGTAGAACACCCCGACCACCTCGCCGACCTGCGGCACACCGTAGAGATTGCCCTCACCGAAGACCTTGGCATCGGCGGAGTAGGTGGAGAACTTCAGGATGGACGGCGAGAACCGTTCGTTCCAGCCGTAGGCCTTCGCGTACTCGTCCAGCGGAATCAGCTGACCCGCCTCGACGAACGCACCCATGGTGTTGCGACCGTTGTTGGCCTGCACCACGTCGGGGGCGTCTGGACCGGTGAGCGCCAGCCGCAGCGTGGTGGCCAGGTCGTCGAAGGACTGTGAGACCCGGTTGATCTTCACATTGGGGTACTTGGCCTGGAAGGAGGCGTTGAGCTTCTCGACCTGTTCGTTCTGACCACCGCGGACCTCCTGGTCCCAGACGGTCAGGGTGACGTCGCCGACGCCGGCGATGTCGGTGTTCACCCCGGACGGGGCCTCGCTGGCGGTGCTACTGGTGGGGCTGGCCGAGGAGGCCGTGGTGGGCGCCTGGCCGGTGCCCGGAGCACAGGCGGCCAGGACGCCGAGCAGGGCAACGCCGAGGACGGCGCTGCTGAGACGACGATGAGAGTTGGGCATGATCTACCTTTCTATCGTGGATCGTGAGTCGAGTCGGGAGTTGGTCGCGGAACGGGCGTGATGGACGGCAGGAGGTCGGCCGCCGAGCGATCCTCGGCAAACCGCAAGGTGGGGTCGGCCCGCCGGACCGAACGCAGGTCGGCCGCCCGCAGGAGTTCGGTGAGGAAGCCGTAGCGGGCGGCGATTTCCTCGTCCGCGTCCGGGCCGACGACCGCCCACCAGTCGGCGATGTCGCACCACCCCGGAGCACCGAGCGCACCGCCGAAGTTCTGCACCGCCAGGCCGGCGGCGAGCGCGGCGAAGGCCAGTCGCCGACTGAGCGACCACTCCTGCAAGGTGGCCACCACAAAGGCCGCGGTGAACACGTCGCCGGCACCGGTGGCGTCCAGCACCTCGGCCGCGATGGCGGGGACGCTGGCCTCTTCGCCGGAGATCGCGTCGACGGCCACCGCCCCGTCCGGCCCGCAGGTGACCACGGCCAGCGGCACCCGGGTGGCCAGCCACCGCGCTGCTTCCAGTGGGGTGTCCGCCCGGGCGTAGCCCATCGCCTCGCCGGCGTTGACGATGAAACAGTGGCAGTCGGCCAACGGATCGAGGTCACTGACATCCCAGGCGCCCGAGGGGTCCCAGCCGGTTCCGGCGAACAGCCTGGTTCCCTGCCTGGCGGCCCGCCGCCACCAGGTGTCGGTGCCGGTGGCCAGGCCGCTCAGGTCGAGGATGGCCGCACGCGCCGAGACGCCGTCGGCCAGCAGCTCCTGCGACGAGACCGGGTCGTCGTGGGCGTGGGTGACCATGGCGCGGTCGCCGTCCTCGATCAGCGACACGGTGACGGAGGTGTGCCAGTCGGGCAGCCGCCGGGAGTAGCGCAGGTCGACGCCCTCCTGGGAGAGCAGCTCCCAGGTCCAGCGGCCGTAGGCATCGCCACCGATGACGGTGGCCAGTGCGGTGCGCAGGCCGAGCCGGCGGGTGGCCACGGCGAGGTTGGCGATCCCGCCCGGGCTGGCGCCCATCCCCTGGGCGAAGGTCTCGGTGCCCGGCGGCGGACTGCCGGGCAGCCCGGTGAAGATGATGTCGAAGAAGACCGGCCCGGCCAGCACGACATCGAAGTCGGTGTCGCCGCCCACAGTCACTGGAGTCTCCTCTGCCGTACCCCACCAGTTTGCCTGAACTTACCGTGAGCTGACTGTTTCCGCACTAACTGTGCTCGAATTGTGATAGTTCACGCTCGAAGTTGACTGATATGCTCCGCTCATGTTGTCCGCCACGAGACAGGCGAAGATTCTCGATTCGCTGCGTACCGACGGCGAGGTGACCGTTGAGGAGCTCGCCGGACAGTTCGGGGTCTCCCTGTCGACCATCCGCCGCGACCTGAACGCCCTGAGCGCCGAGGGACTGCTCCGCCGGGTACGAGGCGGCGGCAGTGTGGAACCTGACAAGGTGCCCTTCGGCGAGGTGCAGCGCCAGCACCGTCCGGAGAAGAAACGGATCGCCGCGCGGGCCGCCGAACTCGTCCACGACGGGGACGTCGTCCTGGTCGACATCGGCACCACAACTGCCCTGCTGGCCAAGCAGTTGCGCGGCCGTCGGATCACGGTGATCACCGCCAGCCTGGCGGTGATCGACGAACTCCGCGGCGACGAGGCTGTTGAGCTGGTGGTCCTGGGCGGCGTGGTGCGGCGCAACTACCACTCGATGGTCGGCGTGCTCACCGAGCAGGCCCTCGCGCAGTTGCACGCGACCATCTGCTTCCTGGGCACCAGCGGCATCCGGCCGGACGGCACCATCACCGACACCACCGGCATCGAGGTTCCGGTGAAACGGGCCATGATCGCCTCCTCCCAGACGCGGGTCGTGCTGGCCGACTCGAACAAGTTCCCCGGCGTCGGCCTGCTCCCGGTGTGCGAGCCCGGTGCGATCAGTTGCGTGGTGACCAATCCCGACGCCGACCCGGCCACCCTGGCAGCGTTGCGGGCAGCGGAGGTCGAGGTGTTCCTCGCGTGAAACTCACCATCATCGGAGGCGGCGGCTTCCGGGTTCCGCAGGTCTACCAGGCGATCGCTGCCGCGAGTGCGCCCGTGGCGATCGACGAGTTGAGCCTGTACGACTCCTCCCCCTCCCGGCTGGCGACCATTCGCGCCGTCGTCGAGGCGATGGCAGTCGACCGACCGCCCCGGTTGACCGCCACCCTCGACCTCGCCGAGGCGCTGCGCGGGGCCGACTTCGTCTTCTGCGCGGTACGGATCGGCGGGACGGCGGGCCGCACCATCGACGAACGGGTTGCGCTGGACCTCGGCGTGCTCGGACAGGAAACCGTAGGTCCCGGGGGGTTGTCCTACGCGTTGCGCACGGTCCCGTTCATGGTGCGGCTCGCCCAGACCGTCCGTGAAGTGGCGCCGCAGGCCTGGGTGATCAACTTCACCAACCCAGCCGGCATCGTCACCGAAGCCATGCAGGCGGTGCTCGGCGAGCGCGTGGTGGGCATCTGCGACACCCCGATCGGCCTGATGCGCCGAGCCGTGCAGGCGTCCGGCGCCACCGGGGAGGTGCGGTTCGACTACGTCGGGCTCAATCACCTCGGCTGGTTGCGCGAACTGAGCGTCGCCGGCGTCGACGTGCTGCCCGGCCTGCTCGGCTCGGATGCTGCCCTGGCCCAGATCGAGGAAGCCCGGCTGCTGGGGTTTGACTGGGTGCGTGCGCTCGGGGCGCTGCCCAACGAGTACCTGTACTACTACTACTTCACGCGGGAGGCGGTGGCCCGGATCCGCTCCGAGCCGCAGACCCGTGGGGAGTTCCTGGACGCCCAGCAGTCCCGGTTCTATGCCGCCCCCGGGGACAGCCCGTTGCAGACCTGGCAGGCGGTGCACGGCGAACGTGAGGCCACCTACATGGCCGAGAGCCGCGCGCCGGAAGAGCAGCGTCAGGCGTCGGATCTCGGTGGCGGCTACCAGGAGGTGGCGCTCGACCTGATGGCGGCGCTGGCCACCGGCCGGGGCTCGACCATGATCCTGAACGTCCGCAACGGCACCCTGGTGCCCGCGCTCCCCCAGGAGGCGGTGATCGAGGTCGGCTGCACGGTGGACGGCAACGGCATCCGACCCTGGCCGGTCGCCCCGGTGGTCGGTGAGCAACTCGGCCTGATCGCGCAGGTGAAGGCCGCCGAGCAGTTGGTCATCGCCGCCGCCCGGGAGGGCTCCCGCCGGCTGGCGTGGCGGGCCTTCGCCGCCCATCCCCTGGTCGACTCGGTGGCGATCGCCCGGCGCCTGGTGGACGGCTACACCGCCAACCTTCCCGACCTGGCCCGCCTGCTCTCCTGAGCTGGCGCTGGCTCGGTGGAGTGTTGTCGGGCCGCTCCTGCCGGGGCGGGCTTCAGTCCTTGTCGGCGGGCTTCTTGCCGCAGACCACCGGGGTGAGCGCGTTGTACGACCACGAGAAGGGCTCGGTCTTGACCTTCTTGCCGTTCTTGTAGAACACCCGGTTGTAGCGGACGTCGAAGCCGGACATCGCGCTCTGCGGGATGCACTTCGCCGAGCTGTCGTAGACGGTCTTGCCCGGCGCTCGCCAATTGCTCTGGGTGGGCTTGGTCGCCTTGATGTCGTACACCTTCGTCGACCAGACCCGGACGGTCACCGAGCCCTGGCTTCCCGTCCGGCCGGTGGTCCAGGCCTGCAGCACCACGCCATAGGGCGAGTCGTTCTTGAACTTCAGGTCGACACTGCGGTAGTCGAGGGTCGCCTCCCGGCCCATCGGGTAGCGACTGAAGTACAGCGAGTGCGGCTTGTGGTAGACGTCCTCCAGCCCGGCGAAGAAGATCGCGTTGAAGGTGGTCGTGGTCAGCTGGGAGATTCCGCCGCCGTAGATGTTGGGGTCGATCTTGCCGTTGGCGATACCCCCGCCCGCCATCCAGCCGGCCTGCGGCGTGCGCTCGCCGAGCACCTTGTTCAGCGAGAAGGTCTCGCCGGGCTTCAGCAGGTAGCCGGTGATCATCTTCGCGCCCTTGCCGATGTTGTTGTACCGGTAGGCACTGCCGGGGAAGTAGGTGGTGAACTGCCCGGTGACCTGCTTCACCCCCAGCGCCTTGGCCTCGGCGGTGGTGAAGTCCGCCGGGCGGACCACGGTCGCCACCGCGGCCGTCCGGTCGGTGGTCTCACCCAGGACGGGACGGATCGCGTCCGCCAGCGCCTGCGGATCGACCCCGACGCCGTCCTTGGACGGGACGACCTTCGGCTTGTCGCTCTTCTTCTGCCCGATGCTGAACCGGGCGTTGCTGGGCGCCTTCAGCCCGACCTTGTCGAGGTCGGCCTTGACCAGGCCGGAGAGAGTCTTGGCGTCGACCTTCGCCACCAGCCCGCCGTCGCCCGGCACGAAGCTGACCGCCCCGGCGATCGCCTCCGGCTTGAGCGAGAAACTGCCCACGTCCCCGACCTTGACGGTGATCGGCTTGGCGACCGCCGGCTTCGCGAGGCTGCCCAGAGCCTGTTCGGCCTCGGCCGTGGTGACCTCCGGCTCCACCACCTGCACCGGCGCGGTGGCCGAGGTCGAGGTCAGGTAGGCCTTTTTGATCGCCTCCCTGGCCGCGGACTGGTCGAGGGTGACGCCGTTCTTCCCTGCGGTGACCTTCGGGGTGGTGCCGTGGTAGGCGAGTTCGGCATCAGCCGGGTCGACATCCACCTTCGCAGCGATCTGGGACACGAGCTTGTCCAGAGCTGAACCGTCGACGACGGTCACCGCGGGCAGATCGTGGCCGCCGAAGAGGGTTTCGATGATCGTCACCGGGTTGGCGCTCCGTCCGCCGCCGGCCTGGGCGACCGAGGCCGGGTAGTCGATGCTGAGCCCGGCGTCGGCGGGCTTCACCGTCGCGGTGGTCTCACCGGCGGAGAGCGTGATGGCCGCCTTCTCCTTCGCCGCCAGTTCCTTGCGCAGTTTCGCCTCGGCGTCGGCGGAGGTCAGGCCACCGACCGGGACGCCGGCGATCACCGAGTCCTTCGGCAGTCCGTCCCCGGCCAGGGCGTACCCGGCGGCGTAGGCGGCGCCGAGCAGCACAACCAGACCGCCCACGGCGATCAGGCCCGCGCGGGCGGCGGCGGGCATTCTGTTCTTCTTCGGCGCAGCCACTCGTGGTCCTCTCCAGGCGCGGTTCGCGCACCCATGCTAACGGGCTGAGACCTCCGCCGACGGATCAGGGGCCGCGCGGGAGGCCGACACGGTTGCCAACTGGGCCACGATGATCCCGGCCGCCATCAGCGCCGCGCCGGCGTAGCCGCGCACCCCCATGTTCTCGTGCAGGATCAGCGCACCGCCCAGGGCACCGAAGACCGCCTCGCAGGACATGATCAGCGCGGCGTGGCTGGCCAGGGCGTCCCGCTGGCCGATCACCTGCAGGGTGTAGGCGATGCCCACCGAGATCAGGCCACCGTAGAGCAGCGGGATGAGCGCGTGCCCGACCCCGGTGAACGGTGCCGGGTCGAGAACCAGAGCGGCCAGGCAACTCAGCAACGCGCACCAGGTGAACTGGGCGATGGAGAACCGCAGCGCCGACAACTCCTGGGCGTAGCGTTCGATCAACAAGATCTCGGCCGTCCAGACGAAGGCGGAGATCAGGACCAGCAGATCCCCCAGACCGATCGTGAAATCGTCGGTGACGCTGATCAGGTACAGCCCGGCCAGCGCGCAGCAGATGCCGACGATGGTCGCCGGGCTGCTGCGATGCCCGCGGAAGGCCGCCACCAGTGGCACGAAGACCATGTACAGCCCGGTGATGAAGGCGGCATTGCCGGCGGTGGTGTAGCTCATCGCGGCCTGTTGCAGGCCGACGGCGACCGCCAGCAGGGTGCCGACCAGGATACCGGGCACCACCACGGCACGGGTGGCAGCCCGGCGGGCCGTCACCGGGACGCCGCGTCGCCGGTCGAGCCACCAGACCACCGGCACCAGGGCGGCAGCGCCCATCGCGAACCGCAGGCCGTTGAAGGTGAACGGGCCGATGTACTCCGCGCCCAGCCGCTGTGCAGCGAAGGCGAAACCCCAGATCGCCGACGCCAGCAGCAACAGGCCGTTGGCCCGCAGTCGACGGGTCGCGAGGGGATTCACTCCACGAGGCTATCGCTCGTCCATCGCCGGTCGGCACTCACCGGTCGGCGATGGACGAGCGGTGATCGTCTCAGCTCTGGTTGGCCAGTGCGGTCCGCGCCTTGGCAGCCACGTTCTCGGCGGTGAAGCCGTACTTGGCCAGCAGCAGCGGGCCGGCGGCGGACTCGCCGAAGTGGTCGACCGAGACGATCTCGCCGGTCTGGCCGACGTACTCCCGCCAGCCCATCGCGATCCCGGCCTCGACCGAGACCTTGGCCGCAGACCCCGGGATGACCTGCTCGCGATAGTCGGCCGGCTGGGCGGCGAACCACTCCAGGCAGGGCAGCGAGACCACCCGGGTGGCGACGCCCTCGGCCTGGAGCAGGTCGCGGGCGGCCAGCGCCACCGAGACCTCGGAGCCAGTAGCCAGCAGCACCACCTGCGGGGCGCCGGTGGAGGCCTCCGCCAGCACGTAGCCGCCCTTGGCGAAGCCCTCGCGGGCACCGTCGGCGGGCTCGATGTTCGGCACGTCCTGACGGGTGAGGATCAGCCCGGTCGGACGGTCGGTGTGCTTCAGCGCCTCTGCCCACGCCCACGCGGTCTCGTTGGCGTCCGCCGGACGGACGACATCCAGCCCGGGGATGGCGCGCAGCGCGGCGACGTGTTCGATCGGCTGGTGGGTGGGCCCGTCCTCGCCGACGCCGACCGAGTCATGCGACCAGACGAACACGCTGGGCGCCTTCTGCAGCGCCGCCAGCCGCACCGCCCCGCGCATGTAGTCGGAGAACACCAGGAAGGTGCCACCGTAGGCGCGGGTCAGCCCGGAGATCGTGATCGCGTTGACGATATTGCCCATCGCGTGCTCACGGATGCCGAAGTGCAGGGTGCGGCCGTTGTAGTCGCCGACGAAGTCGTGGCTGGACTGCTCCGGCGGCAGGAAGGACGGCTGGCCCTTCATCGTGGTGTTGTTCGAACCGGCCAGGTCGGCCGAGCCTCCCCACAGTTCCGGCAGGGTGTCGGCCAGCGCGGTGAGCACCTCGCCGGAGGCCGCCCGGGTCGACTTCTTGCCCGCCCCGTAGACCGGCAGTGCTGCCTCGAAGCCCGCCGGGAGCTCCCGGGACACCAGCCGCTGGTAGAGCGCCGCCTGCTCGGGATTGGCCGCCTGCCAGGCCTCGAACCGGGCACCCCAGGCCGCCTTGGCCTCGCTGGCGCGGGCGGCGGCGTTGGCCCGGGTGCTGGCCAGCACCTCCGGCTCGACAGCAAAGCTCTGCTCGGGATCGAACCCGAGTTCCCGCTTCAGCCCGGCGATCTCCTCAGCCCCCAGCTTGGCGCCGTGGACGGAGTGGTGGCCGGCCTTGGTCGGCAACGGCCAGCCGATCACCGTGGTCAGCTTGATGAAGGACGGCTTGTCGGTGACCGCCTTCGCGGCCTCGATCGCGTCGTAGAGCGCCTGGACGTTCTCGGAGTAGGTGGTGCCACCGCCGGTCCAGTCGACATGCTGGACGTGCCAGCCGTAGGCGGCGTAGCGGGCGGCGACGTCCTCGGTGAACGCGATCTGGGTCTCGCCCTCGATCGAGATCCGGTTGTCGTCGTAGATCAGCACCAGGTTGCCGAGCTTCTGCGCCCCGGCCAGCGAGGACGCCTCGCCGGAGACGCCCTCCTGCATGCAGCCGTCCCCGGCGATGCAGTACACGACGTGGTCGAACACCGAACTGCCGGGCTCGGCGGTGGGGTCGAGGATGGCGCGCTCGCGGCGGGCGGCCATGGCGAAGCCGACCGCCATCGCCACGCCGGCGCCCAGCGGACCGGTGGTGCACTCCACGCCGGCGGTGTGGCCGTACTCGGGGTGCCCGGGGGTCAGCGAGCCCTCGGTGCGCAGGGCAGCCAGGTCGTCGACCTCCAGCCCGTAGCCGGCCAGGAAGAGCTGGGTGTACTGGGTGAGCGAGGAGTGGCCCGCCGACATCACGAAGCGGTCGCGTCCGGCCCAGGTCGGATCGGCCGGATCGCCCTGCATCACCTTCTGGTACAGCAGGTACGCCACCGGTGCCAGCGAGATCGCCGTGCCGGGGTGACCGTTGCCCACCTTCTCGACCGCGTCAGCGGCAAGAACGCGCGCGGTGTCCACGGCGCGGCGGTCGGTCTCGGTCCATCTGAGGGGGCTGGTCATCCTTGGCCTTTCATCGTTTCAACCCATGCCAACTACGCCTGTCAGCCTATACCGGACGGGCCACCGTCCGCGGCCCGACGGCCACTGCTGAGCCAGCCGAGGACGACGGTCGCGACCCGGCACGCCGCCGCAACGACCGCCGGCCGCTACCAGCCCGGCGTGACCGGCACCCCGGCGGCAGCGAACCCCGGGAGGATCACCTCGTTGATCAGCGCCAGCCGCTTGTCGTAGGGGTGGAAGGCGCTCTTGGCGGCATTGATCGTGAACCGGCGGACGGCCGCCAGGTCGTAGCCGAAGGCCTCGCTGAGCAGGGCGAACTCCCGGCTCAGCGTGGTGCGGCTCATCAGCCGGTTGTCGCAGTTCACGGTCACCCGGAAGCCCAGTTCGGCCAGCAGCCCGAACGGGTGTTCGGCGATCGTTGTCGCAATGCCCGTTTGCTCCTCGCTGCGCTCAAAAAGACCTTCCTTACCCTCAACCGAACTATCCCAGTTCGGTACTCGGGCGGCGTCGGTCTGCCCCTCGCTGCGCTCGGAAAGACCTTCCTTGCCCTCAACCGAACTGTCCCAGTTCGGCACTCGGGCGGCGTCGGTCTGCAGGTTCGAGGACGGGCACAGCTCCAGCGGGATCCGGCGGTCACGGACGTAGCGCGCCAACCGTCCCAGCTGATAGCCGTCCGGCCCGCGGGTGATGTCCTCGACGATCCGGACGCCGTGCCCGAGCCGGGACGCCCCACAGAGCTGCAGTGCCTCCCAGATCGACGGCAGCCCAAAGGCCTCACCGGCGTGAATCGTGTACTCCATGTTGTTGCGGCGCAGGTACTCGAAGGAGGCGCTGAACCGGCTGGGCGGGAAGCCGTCCTCGGCACCGGCGATGTCGAATCCGGCGACACTGTCGTCGCGGTAGGCGACGGCGAGTTCGGCAACCTCGGAACTGGGCTCGACATGACGCATGGCGGTCACCAACTGCTGGGCGATGATCGTCTGCCCGCGCGCCGCGCAGCCGGCCATGCCTTCCCTGAGCCCGTCGCGGACAGCTTCGACCGCCCGGGCCATGGTCAGTCCGCCACGCAGGTGCTGCTCGGGTGCCCAGCGTGCCTCGGCGTAGACCACCCCGTCGGCTGCCTGATCCTCGACGAACTCCCGCGCCACCCGGCGCAGCTGGTCGTAGGTCTGCATCACGGCGATGGTCTGGTCGAAGGTCTCCAGATAGCGCACCAGCGAGCCGGAGTCGGCGGCCTCGAAGAACCAGTCGGCCAGCGCCTCCGGGTCGTCGGTCGGCAGCTCGTGACCGATCTCACGCGCGAGGTCGATGACGGTCGCCGCCCGCAGGCCACCGTCGAGGTGGTCGTGCAGGGCCACCTTGGGCACCCGGCGCAGCAGGTCGGGATCGAGCACCGGTCAGCCTCCTGTGACGTGGGTGATGTCGTCGGGTCCGAAGGCCAGCGGCAGCAGGTCGGTCATGCCGAGCGGGCCGCCCGGGGTCTGGACGTGCAGCCGCTCGCCGCCATGCTCCCACAGCAACTGCCGGCACCTGCCACAGGGCAGGATCGGCTCCCCCAGCGCGTTGACACAGACCACCGCCAGCAGCCGCCCGCCACCGGTGGCGACCAGCTGGCTGACCATGCCGCACTCGGCACACAGGGCCACGCCGTAGCCGGCGTTCTCGACATTGCAGCCGACCACCACCCGGCCGTCGTCGGCCAGCCCGGCGGCACCGACCGGGTAGTGCGAGTAGGGGACGTAGGCCTGCCTCGACACCTCCAGGGCTGCCTGCCGTAAACCCTCCCAGTCGGGCTTCACGAAGCCTCACCTTTGCGGTAGACGTTCCCATCCGCGGCGGGCATGCGCAATCGTTGCGAGGCGAAGGCCAGCACCAACAGGGTTGCCAGGTACGGCGTCATACCGGTGAACTCCGACGGCACCGCGTCGATGACGGCGAACCAGGTCAGAGCGAGCGCGCCCACGATCACCTGGACGAGTCCGGCGATCCCCTTGCCCTGACGCCAGCGGACCAGTTGCCAGATACCCCACACGACCAGCAGCAGACCGATCGGGAGCAGGTAGGCACGAATCACGTCGCCGCCACCACGCAGCTGGATGGCGTCGGTGTAGCCGAACAGCAGCGCGCCGGCAGCCAGTCCGCCCGGCCGCCAGTTGCCGAAGATCATCGCCGCCAGGCCGATGTAGCCGCGACCGCCGGTCTGGCCGTCACGGTAGATATTGGACGCCACCAGTACCAGGAAGCCGCCGGCCAGCCCGGCCAGCCCGCCCGAGACCAGCACCGAGAGGAACTTGAGCCGCAGCACATTGACGCCGAGAGTCTCGGCCGCCTGCGGCGCCTCGCCACAGGCCCGGACCCGCAGCCCGAACGGGGTGCGCCACAGCACCCACCAGGTGATCACCAGCAGGGCCACGGCGATCAGGGTCAACACGTTGACGTTGGTGGTCAGTGCGCGCAGGATGCCCGCCAGATCTGCCACCAGCCAGGTGTGCGACTGTTCCAGGGCGAGCAGTGGATCGCCCACACCGGGAACGCTCAGGAAGGGTAGCTGTGCCAGCGGCGGGGACTGGGTCGGGCCGCCGTTCGGCAGACCGCTGAAGGTACGAGCCGCCAGATAGGCGCCGGCTCCCGCCCCGAGCAGGTTCATCGCGACACCGGAGACGATGTGATCGACGCCGAACACCACCGTGGCGACGGCGTGGATCGCGCCACCCACCATGCCCATCGCCGCTGCGCCCAGGATGCCCACCCAGGGGCCGTAGTAGTAGGTGAAGAAGGCGGCTCCCCAGGTGCCCAGGATCATCATGCCCTCAAGCCCGATGTTGACCACACCGGCCCGCTCCGACCACAGGCCGCCGAGGCCGGCCAGAGCCAGCGGCATGGCCAGCGCCAGGGCGGCGGCGAGGGCGCCGGAGGAGTTGATGTCGTTGGCTCCGGTCAGAACCCGGACGGTGGCGACCACCAGCAGCGAGCCAACCACCACCACTGGCCAGAACCAGGCCGGACGCTTGTGGTGGCGGTTCTCGCGGCTGGCCAGTTGGGCTTCGCGGGAGACGGTGACCTCGGCGCTCATGCTGCCACCTCCTCGGCCTGGGGGCTTGCCTGAGCCGCCAGTTCAGTGGCCACCCGGCGCTGCTCGAGCCTCAGTCCGGCGCGGCGGACCAGCTCGTAGGCGATCACGACGCTCAGCACGATCACGCCCTGGATGATCAGCACCAGCCGGTCGGAGACCCCGGCACCGATCTGCAAGCCGTTGCTGAGCTGGTTCAGGTAACCCCACAGCAGCGCCGCAACGCCCATCCCGAGGGCGTTGTTGCGTCCCAGCAGGGCGACGGCGATGCCGGCGAAGCCCAGCCCCGACTGGACGGTGTCGCCGTAGGCGTAGTCCTGCCCGAACAGCAGGGGCATCCCGACCAGGCCGGCGGCAGCCCCGGACATCACCATCGACACGATCACCATCTTCTTCACCCGGACGCCGCTGGCCACCGCTGCGCTCTCCGACGCGCCGGTCGCCCGCAGGTCGAAGCCGAAGCGGGTCTTGTTCATCACGAACCAGTAGGCAACGCCGACCAGGATGGCCAGCACGATCAGGCCGTACACCTGCCGGGGGGTGCCGAGCAGCCATTCCAGGCTGATTCCGGGCACCCGGGAGTCCTCGGCGAGCACCGCGGTGCTGGTGGCATTGCTGCCCTCCACCTTCACCGCGGCACCTTTGAGCAGGTAGGCGACCAGGTAGGTGGCGGTGTAGTTGAGCATGATCGTCGCGATCACCTCCGACACCCCGCGGGTCACCTTCAGCAGACCGGCGATCAGCGCCCAGAGTGCACCGGTGGCCATGGCCACCAGCAGCGACACGATGATGTTCAGCCAGCCCGGCAGGAAGTGCTGACCGGCGAACACGGCGGCAGCGAAGGAGGCCACCCGGTACTGGCCGTCGACGCCGATGTTGAACAGGTTCATCTTGAACCCGATCGCCACCGCGACGGCGGACAGGTAGAGCACGGTGGCCTCGTTGACGATCGCCACCATCTGGCGTGGCAGCGGGGCCTTGAAGAGCACCTGCCAGACCGCGACGACCGGGTCGCCGGCGGCCAGCAGGATGAGGGTGGTGAGCAGCAGGGCCACCACGATGGCCAGCAGCGGCGCGGCCACCCCCAGGCCGATCCGCCGCAGGTCGAAGCGCCTCACCGCTGTTCCTCCTCGTCCTGACCGGACTCCTGACCGGACTCGGGCCCGGACGCCCCGGCCCCGTCCTGCTCCCCGGCGCCGGTCATGGCGGCGCCGAGTTCCTCACGCGTGACGATATCGGGGTCGAAGCTGGCGGTCAGTCGGCCGCGCAGAATGACGTGGATGGTGTCCGACAGCCCGACCAGTTCCTCCAGGTCAGCCGAGACCAGCAGCACTCCCAGCCCGTCCCGCCGGGCGGCCTTGATCAGATCCCAGATCGCCGCCTGCGCCCCGACGTCGACGCCGCGGGTCGGGTGGGCGGCCAGCAGCACCTGCGGGTGCTGGCTGAGCTCGCGTCCCACGATCAGCTTCTGCTGGTTGCCGCCCGACAGTGAGCCGGAGGTGACATGGACGGACGGGGTGCGCACGTCGAACTCGTCGATGATCCGCTCGGTGGCGGCCTTTGCGCCCCGGGCGTTGATCAGCGGGCCGGCAGTGTTCGGCGGCTGAGTCTGGTGGCCGAGCATCACGTTCTCCCACAGCGGCGACTCCAGCAGCAGCCCGTGGCGGTGCCGGTCCTCGGGGATGTAGCCCACACCCGCCTCGCGGATCCGGCGCACCTCCCAGTTCGTGATGTCCTGGCCGTCCAGCAGGATGGTGCCCGAGGTCGGTTCCCGCATCCCGATCGCCACTTCGACGAGCTCGGCCTGACCGTTGCCCTCGACGCCGGCGATGCCGACCACCTCGCCGGCGTGGATGGTGAGGTTGATGTCGTCGAGGATCCGCCGCCCGCCGGCGGCAGCCAGGGTGACGTTGCGGAACTCCAGCAGCACCGTGTCGGTAACCGTCGACTCCTCGGTCTGCGCCGAAGGAAGCTCGGAGCCCACCATCAACTCGGCCAGCTTGCGGGCAGTGACCTGTTTCGGGTCGACCGCGGCGACGGTGGTGCCCCGGCGAATCACCGTGATGTCGTCGGCGACCGAGAGCACCTCGTCCAGCTTGTGAGAGATGAAGATGACAGTCAGGCCCTCGCCCTTCAGCTCGCGCAGGTGGTCGAAGAGCTCGTTCACCTCCTGCGGAACCAGGACGGCCGTGGGTTCGTCCAGGATGAGCGTCTTCGCGCCCCGGTAGAGCACCTTGAGGATCTCGATCCGCTGGCGGTCACCGACCCCCAGGTCGGCGACCAGCAGGTCGGGGTCGACGTTCATCCCGTAGTCCTGCCCGATCCGGGCAATGGCCTCGCGGGCCTCGTCGCCGATGCCGTGCAGCTTCTCCGCACCCAGCACCACGTTCTCCAGGACGGTGAGGTTGTCGGCCAGCATGAAGTGCTGGAAGACCATGCCGATACCGGCGTTGATGGCGTCCTGTGGGCTTTTCAGCACCACCGGGCTGCCGTCCACCGAGATGACTCCCTCGTCGGGCTGTTGCACGCCGTAGAGGATCTTCATCAGGGTCGACTTGCCGGCCCCGTTCTCGCCCACGATGGCGTGGATCGTGCCGCGCCGCACTGACAGCGAGATGTCACGGTTGGCCACCACGCCGGGGAAGCGTTTGGTGATTCCCTGCAACTCCACGGCCAGCGTCTGGGTGGGGTCTTCGACGACTGTCGTCATGGCGCTCCTCATCCCGTGCCCCACCCCCGTTGGCCAGGGCGCCTTCACTTTAGTGGTTTGCGTTTTCGGGGGGAAACGAATCCCCCGGGACGGTTCGTGACCGTTCCCGGGGGATTCGTGACACCCGGTGTGGCCGGTTCGACCACGCTGTCGACGGACGCCGCCACCGGGAGGTGGTCACGTCCTGGCCGGCGGAACCAGCCGTCGCGGGCTCCGCCGGCAGGTTGGGTCAGGAGACCTTGTCGGGAACCGTGATGGTGCCGTCGATGATCTGCTGCTTGTACTCGTCCAGCTTCGGGACGATGTCGGTGATGTGGTCGCCCGTGGTGGAGTAGCCCACACCGTCGGCCTTCAGGTCGAAGACGGTCGGGCCAGCCTTGAAGCTGCCGTCGTGGACCGACTTGATGAAGCTGTAGACGCCCACGTCCACGCGCTTGATCATCGAGGTGAGGATCACGTCCTGGACGTCCTCGGCGGCGGTCAGGGCCTGGTCGGAGTCGACGCCGATCGCCCACTTGCCGGCCGCCTTGGCAGCGGTGAACACGCCCGCGCCGGAACCACCGGCGGCGTGGTAGACGATGTCGGCGCCCTTCTGGAACATGCCGTCGGCAGCAGCCTTGCCCTTGGCCGGATCACCGAAGCCGGTGAAGTCCGGCGGCTGGGTGAGGTAGGCGGTGTCGATCTTGATGTCGGGATTGACTGCCTTCGCACCGGCGATGTAGCCGGCCTCGAACTTGCGGATCAGGTCGGTCTCGACGCCACCGACGTAGCCGATGTGGCCGGTCTGCGACTTCAGCGCCGCAGCGGCACCCACCAGGAAGGAGCCCTGCTCCTCGGCGAAGACGATGTTCATGATGTTGTCGCCGGTGGAGGCCTCGGAAGCGTCGTCGACGATCGCGAACTTGACGTCCGGATTCTCCTTGGCAACCTTGCCAACCGAACTGGCGTAGGCGAAGCCAACCGCCACGATCGTGTCGTAGCCGGCGTCGATCAACTGGTTGAGCCGCTCCTCGCGAGCCGACTCGGCCTCACCGCTGGTCGCCGCGGACTCGGTGCTCTCCACACCGAACTCGTTCTTGGCCTTGTCGAGCCCGGCGGCCGCGGAGTCGTTGAAGGACTGGTCGCCGCGCCCACCGATGTCGTAGGCCATGCCGACCTTGATCGCCGTCTCCGGAGCCTCGGTGGTGGGGCTTTCGGACGTCGACGGTGCCGTGGACTGCGTGGGTGAGCCCGAGGGCGCCGGGTTGCTTGCGCACCCGGCAAGCATCAGGGTGGCGGCGGTCGCCGTCACGATTGCGTACTTCATCACCTGTCGCACAAGTGTCTCCTCTGTGGAACTTGATGCCGGGGTGTCGCCCCGTCAAGCGCGACTCTATCCATGTGCGCGCCCGGCTGCTAACTCCGCAGCGGCAGGCAGGGACAACCGTTACCCAACCGCAATGAGCACCGCCGGCCAGCCCTTTACTACAATGTGTCGTATGAGCGCCGCGCAGTTCCAGCAGGATGTCGAGAACGTCGTCACGAACCCCGCCATCGGCTACGGCCAGCGGGTCCGCCATCTGGCCACCCTGGCGGACAACCAGCTGCCCTACCCGGCGCTGTCCGATGCCTGCCGGCAGGCTCTCGATGAGCGGGTGATCTGCGACATGTACGAGGGCAACCGCCCGTTCACGCCCCGCTACGTGCTGCCGGACTACGCCAAGGCGCTGCGCGAAGGCGTGCGCTACCTCGAACTCGAACCGCCAACCGATCTGGACGACGCGCTGAGTTTCCTCACGATCCTGTACGGACACGTCCCCTCGGTCACCACCTACCCGGTCTATCTCGGCGACCTCGACTCCCTGCTGGAACCCTACGTCCCGGCTGCCCTGGGCGATGACGAACTCGACCGCAAGCTGCGCCGGTTCTGGATCCAGCTCGACCGGCTACTGCCCGACGCCTTCGTCCACGCCGACCTCGGGCCGACCGACGGACGGGTGGTCCGCTCAATCCTGCGGGTGGAGCGCTCGCTGCGCCAGGTGGTGCCGAACCTCACCCTCAAGGTCGATCCCGACCTCACTCCGGACGACCTGGTCGCCGACGCCGTCCGCACCGTCTTCGAGACCGGCAAGCCGCACTTCGTCAACCACCCGATGATGGTGGCCGATCACGGCGAGCGCTACGCGGTGGTGAGCTGCTACAACTCCCTCAAGGTCGGCGGTGGCGCGCATTCGCTGGTGCGACTGAACCTGAAGGAGGCCGCACTGCGGCATGCCGGCTCCCCGGACAGCTTCCTGGCCGAGGAGCTCCCCCACTGGGTGGAACTGACCTGTGAGCTCGGCGAGGCCCGGATTCGCTCCCTGGTCGAGCAGCAGCGGTTCTTCGACACCCACTTCCTGGCCACCGAAGGGCTGGTCGAACTCGACCGGTTCTCGCTGATGTTCGGGGTGTACGGGATGGCCGAGTGCGTCAACCTGCTGATGGCGCAGGACGGCCGCCCGGGCGAGCGCTACGGCCACAGCGAGGATGCCAACCAGCTCTCCTACGCGATCACCCGCCGGGTCGCCGACCTGGTGGCGGCACGTCCGCTGCCCTACTGCGGCGGTGGCGGCGGCCACGCCTACCTGCACGCGCAGAGTGGCATCGACCTCGATCTGGAGGTCACCGCCGGGACCCGGATCCCGGTCGGCGACGAGCCCGGGATGCGCGAGCACATCACCACCTGCGCCCCGCACCACGTGTTCTTCGATGCGGGCATCTCCGATGTCTTCCACGTCGACGACACCGCCGTCGGCAACCCACAGGCGATGGTTGACATCATCCGCGGCGCCTTCGACGTCGGGATGCGCGACTACACCTTCAACCTCGACTCCAACGAGTTCATCCGGATCACCGGCTACCTGGTGCGCAAGTCGGACCTGGTCGGCATCGAGGAGCACGGTGCCCGGCACTCCAGCGACTACCTGGCGGCCACCGCCGAGCAGAACCACACCGTCACCACCCGGGCGGTGAAGCGGATCACCGCCGTCGAACTGACCCCGGTGGGCGTGCCGGCCGCCGCCGGCACACACTGATCCACTCGCCCGTGGTCGACCAGGCAGCCGTCCTGAGCCGGGCCTCACAGGGCCTGGTCACCGACTGGATCGAGTTCTCCGCCGTGGACGGCCCGGGGAACCGGTTCGTGCTGTTCCTGCAGGGCTGCAATCTGGACTGCCTGGCCTGCCACAACCCGTACACCATCAACCCCTGCAACGACTGCGGGGAGTGCATCGCGGCCTGCCCGTCCGGTGCCCTCGGGCTGGACGGGCAGGGCCGTGTCACCTGGGACGCCGCGGTCTGCACGGGCGCGGAGGCCTGTATCGCCAGCTGCCCCCACGACTCCACCCCCAAGGCCCGCCGGCTGGCGGTCGACCAGGTGCTGGAGCGGCTGCGCCCGGCCGCGCCGTTCCTGTCCGGCCTCACCGTCTCGGGCGGTGAGGCAACCCGGCAGGCGATCTTCCTGCACGAGTTGTTCACTGCGGTACGCGCCGACCCCCGGCTGGCCCACCTGACCTGCTTCGTCGACTCCAACGGCGACGTCAACGGTCCGGTCTGGGACGTGCTGTGCCCGGTGATGGACGCCGCCATGATCGACCTGAAATGCCTGGACAACGACCTGCATCGCCGGCTCACCGCCCAGGACAACACCAAGGTGCTGGCAAGCATCCAGACGCTGGCCGAACGCCGGCAGCTCTACGAGGTGCGGCTGCTGCTGATGGCCGGGCTGAACGACTCCGACGACCTGCTCTCCCGTACTGGCAGCTGGCTGGCCGGCCTCGACCCACGGATGCGGGTCAAGGTCATCGGCTACCGCCACCACGGCGTGCGCCCGTCCCCGATCCCGCTGCGCGAGCCGACCCCCGACCAGCGCGCTCACTACGCCGATGTGCTCCGCGCCGAAGGAGATTTCGACCTGGTGGTGGTGTAGCCGCCTCGGCCCACCCGCACCTGGCTGGCCTCTCTTCTCTCCCCCTCCCCGCAGAAACCGGGCAATCCGGACCACTCGCGTGGATAGTCCACTCCTGGCGCCTGGATCACCCGGATTCTGTGGCGGACTACGCCGCCCGCCGCCGAGGTGCGCGGTGAGCCCGGCGGCGGACGAACCTGAGGATCTGGCTCTGCACCTCGTCCCAGCCGAACACCACCTGCTCGTAGGTGAGCCGCGCCGCATAGGTCTCACCGCCAAGCAGCACGATGCCTCGGCGACGATCGTTGGCGTAGTTCTCCACACCTGTGTGGTGCTGCCGACTGTCGGCTTCGATGACCAAACGCTCCCCCACCAGCATGTCCACCCGTCCCACGCCCTCGATGAAGACCTGGGTCTGCACCTTCACTCCGAGCCGGCGAAGCCGGAACCTGACCATGGACTCAGTCCCCGACTGTGCGTTCGGGTCGACTTCCCGGAGTAGCCGCTGGACACGGTGCGGAGCATCCGTCAGCAGCCGGACGAGGTCGCCCCTGCCCATCAAGCGCTGGTTGAGGATCGAATCCATGACCACCACCAGTCCCTCGTCATCGAGACAGCGGACGGCCGCCAGCAGTGCGGTCGACAAGCTGTCCACCGCCACGCCAGGAGCCGACCGGATGGGTAGCGGGCAGATGTGCACCCCGCCGGGAAGCACAGCTCGGGCCTGGTGATGCTCGGACATCCGGATGTGGAGTCTGGGGTCCGGCGGCACCCAGACTCCGTAGTACTGCAATGCCGACACGCAACTGAGGGTTCCGCCCAAGCGCACCGCGCGGACGACGGCAGCGTCCGCCGCCGGTACCGCGTACCAGCCCCTCCTGACCCGGACCAGCCGGCCCGTGTCGACGAGTTGGTCAACCTGGGTTTTCGTCACACCCGCGCGAAGCAGGTCGGAGAACCGGGTTACGCCATGATCAGGAGTCAGCACGCCGTCAGTATTGGCATCGCTGCGGGAATCGTTCCGCACAGACTTCCGGGCTTGTGGACAACTCCGGCCCTGTGGACAACCGGTTCCTCGCAGATTCCGGGTGGTTGAGACCAGACGCGTGGATTATCCACGCGAGTGGTCCGGATCACCCGGTTTCTGCAGACGGGGGACGCGGGCGGCGTCGACCTGGTCGTGGTCCAGCGGCAGTCAGCCGGCCTGGCCGTGGGTACCGCGGCGGGCCAGCTCGGTGTAGAAGGCGGCCAGGATCTGCTCGGACGCCTCCAGCGCGGAGAGCTCGCCACTGCCGACCTCGTCCTCCAGCGGAGCGCGCAGCGCGCCTACTGCCGGGGAGGTACGCAACGCGTCCTCCAGTTCGCCGCGAACCAGCGCCCACAGCCACTCCCGCTGTTGACGGGCCCGCCGGGCCTCCAGCTCGCCGGCGCTCTCCAGCGACGCCCGGTGGTCGAGGACGGCCTGCCACACCTCGTCCAGTCCGCGGCCGGTCAGCGCACTGCAGGTGAGCACTGGCGGCCGGGGCGCCTTGGGGTCGGACGAGATCAGCTTCATCGCGATCACCAGCTCGCGGGCAGCCACCCGGGCCTCGCCCTCGTGATCGCCGTCAGCCTTGTTCACCGTGATCACGTCCGCCATCTCGAGGATGCCGCGCTTGATCCCCTGCAACTGGTCGCCCGCCCGTGCCAGGGTGAGCAGCAGGAAGGTATCGACCATGCCGGCGACGGCCACCTCGGACTGCCCCACGCCCACCGTCTCGACCAGGACGACGTCGAAGCCGGCGGCCTCGAGCACGAACATCGACTCCCGTGTGGTGCGGGCCACCCCGCCGAGGTGGCTGCCGGCCGGTGAGGGACGGATGAACGCGCTCTCGGACTGAGCAAGCTCGCCCATCCGGGTCCGGTCGCCGAGGATCGAGCCGCCGGTGCGGGCCGAGGTCGGGTCGACCGCCAGCACCGCCACCTTGTGCCCGTCGGCGATCAGCCTGCGGCCCAGAGCGTCGATGAAGGTCGACTTGCCGGCACCCGGAACTCCCGAGATGCCCACCCGCACCGCCCTGCCGGTGTACGGACGCAGGATCCGCAACAGGTCGGCAGCGACCGCGTGGTGGGCTGGCTTGCTGGATTCGACCAGCGTGATCGCCCGCGCGATGCCCTGCCGGGAGCCGGCCAGCACCAACTCGGCGAGCTCCTTCGGATCGGCCAGCGGCCGGCGACGGCGGGTCGGATCGGCGCCGGGCGCGGCGGCGTCCCCGTACTGCCGGCCCGGGGTGGGGTCGGAACGCAGGTAGAGCGGATCCGCCGCGCCATCGGGCGTGACCGACGTCCGCTCCCCTGGCCTGGTGGGGGCAGCCCAGTCGGGCAACTCGGCATGGCTCGCGTCGTGCACGCCCGGGTGGTCAGCCAGGGCGTCCCGGGCGAGTTCGTCGTCTGTCACGCCGCGTCGAGGCGCTCACGGAGCTTGGTCAGCAACTCGATCGCGCAATCCGGGATGATCGTGCCAGGCGGGTAGATCGCGTCGGCGCCCTTGGCGTAGAGCTCGTCGAAGTCCTGCGGCGGGATCACCCCACCGACCACGATCATCATGTCGGGACGGCCGAGCTTGTCCAGTTCCGCCCGCAGCGCCGGCACCAGGGTGAGGTGGCCGGCGGCCAGGGAGGAGACGCCCACCACGTCCACATCGGACTCGACCGCCTGCCGGGCGCTCTCCTCCGGGGTCTGGAACAGCGGACCGACGTCGACGGTGAAGCCGAGGTCGGCGAAGGCGGTGGAGATCACCTTCTGGCCGCGGTCGTGCCCGTCCTGGCCCATCTTGGCGACCAGGATGCGGGGACGGCGGCCCTCGGCCTTTTCGAAGTCGTCGACCAGCTTGCGGGCCTCCGCGACCCCCTTGGCCTGACCGAACTCGGCGTTGTACACACCGGAGATGGTACGGATGTTCGCGGTGAACCGCCCGAAGTGCTTCTCCAGCGCGTCGGAGATCTCGCCCACCGACGCCTTCGCCCGGGCGGCGTCGATGCTCAGCTTGAGCAGGTTGCGGTCCGGATCGGTCGGGTCGGGGTTGGCAGCCGCCCAGGAGAGCCGCTCCAGCGCCTGATCGGTGGCCGCCTGGTCGCGCTCGGCGCGCAGCTGGTGCAGCTTGGCGATCTGCTCCTCACGCACCTTGGCGTTGTCGATCTTCAGCACCTCGGGGAGGACATCGTTCTCAACGGTGTACTTGTTTACCCCGATCAGCGGTTGGCGTCCGGAGTCGATCCGGGCCTGGGTACGGGCCGCTGCCTCCTCGATCCGCATCTTCGGGATGCCGGCCTCGATCGCCTTGGCCATGCCGCCGGCCGCCTCGACCTCCTGGATCAGGTCCCAGGCCTTGCCGGCCAGATCGTAGGTGAGCCGCTCGACGAACGCACTGCCGGCCCACGGGTCGACGGTGCGGCAGGTGCCGGACTCCTGCTGGATGAACAGCTGGGTGTTGCGAGCGATCCGGGCCGAGAAGTCGGTCGGCAGCGCGATCGCCTCGTCCAGCGCGTTGGTGTGCAGCGACTGGGTGTGGCCCTGGGTTGCGGCCATCGCCTCCAGACAGGTGCGCATCACGTTGTTGTAGACGTCCTGCGCGGTCAGCGACCAGCCGGAGGTCTGCGAGTGGGTGCGCAGCGACATCGACTTGGGGTTCTTCGGCCCGAACTGGCGAACCAGCCGCGCCCACAGCAGCCGGGCGGCGCGGAACTTGGCGACCTCCATGAAGAAGTTCATGCCCACCGCCCAGAAGAACGACAGCCGCGGCGCGAACTGGTCGACCTTCAGCCCCACGCTCTCGCCAGCCCGGATGTACTCCACGCCGTCGGCCAGGGTGTAGGCCATCTCGATGTCGGCGGTCGCGCCGGCCTCCTGCATGTGGTAGCCGGAGATCGAGATCGAGTTGAACTTCGGCATGTTCGCCGACGTGAACGCGAAGATGTCGGCGATGATCCGCATGGACGGGGCCGGCGGGTAGATGTAGGTGTTACGAACCATGAACTCCTTGAGGATGTCGTTCTGGATCGTGCCCGCGAGCTGCTCCAGCTTCACCCCCTGCTCCTCGGCCGCCACCACGTAGAGCGCCAGGACGGGAAGCACCGCACCGTTCATCGTCATCGACACCGACATCTGGTCCAGCGGGATACCGGCGAACAGTTGCCGCATGTCCAGGATCGAGTCGACGGCCACGCCTGCCATGCCGACGTCGCCGGTCACCCGCGGGTGGTCGGAATCGTAGCCGCGGTGGGTGGCCAGGTCGAAGGCGATCGACAGGCCCTTCTGGCCGGCGGCGAGGTTGCGCCGGTAGAAGGCGTTCGACTCCTCGGCGGTGGAGAAGCCGGCGTACTGCCGGATCGTCCACGGCTGGTTGACGTACATGGTGGCGTACGGCCCGCGCAGGAAGGGCGGGATGCCCGGGTAGGTGCCCAGGAAGTCCAGCCCCTGGTAGGCCCGCTCGTCGTACATCGGCGGGACCAGGATGTGCTCGGGGGTCTGCCAGCCCTCGGAGTACATCGGGGAGGCGTGCAACAGGGCGTCGAACTGCGCTGCCGAGTCCGCCGGCGGCGCCGAGGTGCCCAGGCCGATGCCGTCAAAGCTGGGGATGCTCCCCTTCGCATGTGTCACTGCGCGACTCCCATCCGGTCCATCGCCTCAGAACAGAAGGCGACCACATCCATACCCGTGAAGACTTCACCGTCGATCCAGTCGTTGACCTCGTCGGACGCGGCTTCCTTGCGATTGCCGGCGATGTAGACGGTTGGCACGCCGGCCTGTTTCAGTGCCCGGGCGACCGGAACGGCCTGCTCGGCGTAGACCCTGGCCGAGGAGCACAGGATCACGAACTGCGAGCCGGCCGCCTTCACCTGGGCGACGATCTCTTCCGGCGTCCCGCCCTCACTGGACGGGTGCTCGATCCCGCCAACGCCCAACAGGGCACCGACGAAGGTCTCCCGCGCACCGAAGTCGCGCCGCGCACCCAGGCAGGCCTGGAAGGCGGCCGGCTTCGGATCGGCGGCGGCGGCGCGGTCGCGCAACGCCTCGAAGGTTTCGCTGTCGCGGTGCGGTGCCAGGCCGGCGCGCTCCGGCGCCGCCGGCCGGGGACGCACCGTGAGCGGCTCCTCGGCCGGGTTGGGGAACATTGAGACGCCGGTCAACGGCTGGCTGCGATCGGCCAGCCGCCGTGCCCGTTCGCTCGCGGAGGCCTCGATCCGCTCCGCCACCAGGCCCGAGGTCAGGGCAGCGGTCATGCCACCGGCGGCCTCGATCTGCTGGAAGGTCTCCCAGGCCCTGACCGCCAGCTGGTCGGTCAGCGACTCGACGTACCAGGAGCCACCGGCCGGGTCGGAGACCTTGCCGATATTGGACTCCTCGGCCGCCAGCACCTGGGTGTTGCGGGCCATCCGGCGGCTGAACTCGTCCGGCAGGCCCTGGGCGGTGTCGAACGGCAGGCAGGTGATGATCTCGGCGCCACCGACGGCAGCGGCGAAGGTGGCGATGGTGCCGCGCAGCAGGTTGACCCACGGGTCATCCCGGGTGACCATCCGCCAACTGGTGACGGCGTGCTGCACAGCGCCCCGGGCGTTCGCCGGCACCCCGCTGACCTCGCAGACCCTGGACCACAGCCGGCGCAGCGCGCGCAGCCGGGCGATGGTCATGAACTCGTCAGCGTTGGCACTCACCCGGAAAGCGATCTGGCCGGCGGCCTGGGCAGGGGCGATCCCGGCGGCCTCCAGATCACGCAGGTAGGCCACACCGGTGGCGATCGCGAAGGCGAGCTGGTCAACGTCGCTGGCGCCGGCGTCGTCGTAGGGCAGGACGTCGACCGACAGGGCACGTACCGCGGGCAGTTCGGCGAGGGTGGCCCTGACCCATTCGGCGTGCGCCCCCAGGTCGGGGGTCTGCCCGGTCCGGGCGGCGAGGCCGAGGGCATCGAGTCCCAGGTTGCCGCGGGCGAACTGGGCTCCCTTGGCCTTCCAGTAGCCGATCAGCGCCCGAGCGGCGGCCACCTGGTCGTCCCGGCTGGTCACCGAGATCGGTGCCAGGTCGGGCATCACGCCGTCCAGGACGGTGGCCAGCTCGTCGGCGGCGATGGCATCGCTGCCGATCCGCAGCCAGACCGAACTCGCGCCGCGCTCCAGATCGGCCAGGATCTCACGCTTGGTGAAGGCGACGTCCGGATCCTCGTGCAGCTGCCGGATGTCCCAGGTGACCTGTGGGCTGGTCTTCACCATGGTGCCGCGGGTGAACGGCATGACCCCGGGGTGGCCCAGCAAGACGTCCTCGCTGCGCTCGTCGGCCTCGGAGGAGCCCGAGCCAGCTCGGCTTTCCTTGGTGTGCTCCTCGCTGTGCTCGTCGGCACCCGCGTCGGCCTCGGAAGAGCCCGAGCCAGCTCGGCTCTCCACTCGGCTTTCCTTGGTGTAGAGCGGTTCGATGGTGAGGCCGTCGACGGTCGTCGTCCGCAGCCGCTTCATCGCCTGGTCGATGGTGAGTTCCTTGCCCTCGGGGCGGCGCCGGTTGAGAACCTTGAGCACTTCGGCCTCCCACTGTTCGCGGGTGGGAGTGGCGAAGTCCCCGGCAAGAAGCAGAGGGGTATCGGTCATGGGCTTCAGCCTATTCCCCGCACCTGGCCGGAGTGATTGGTCAGGCCATTCTCAATTCGCCGTGAGACGTTCGCTCTCGCGATGTGGACGCCTCACACCAGCTCGCGGCGGCCGCCGCCGAAGTCAGGCCGGGGACGGGCTCAGCTGACCTGGCGGACCAGGGCCTCCGCGGAGCCGATCATCACCGAGGTCTCGCGTTCCCAGTCCGGCTCCTGACCACGGAACGGGCCGGTCGCCAGCGAAATGATCACCGCCGCCGAACGCAGCCTGAGCTGGGTGGGATCGACCCGGGTGTCGAAGACCGGCACCCAGCTGCGAATCAGCTGGTGCACCCTGTCCTGCTGGGCCGGGTTCATCCGCTGAATGGTGGACAGATGGGCCACCAGGCAGGCCAGGTCATCCACCCGGTGACCGGGACCGAGGGTGTCGATGTCGAGCAGGCCGCAGATCCGTCCGCCCGCGACGTGCAGTTGGCCCTCGTGGAAGTCGCCGTGGGTGGGCTCGTTGCCCGGGCCGACGGACGCCAGGCCGTCCTGGATCACCGCGACCAGCCGGTCCAGTCGCGGTTGCAGCGCGGGCATGCCGCGGGCCACCACCGTGGCGTAGTGCGCGACGGCCTCGCTCCAGGGCGGCCGTCGCTCCAGCCTGGCCACGCTGGCCGGGAGTGAGTCGAGCAGGGCGATCAGGTCCGCTGCGGTGCACGGGTCGGCCGGTTCGAAGACGGCCCGCGCCAACGGCGTCCCCGGCAACTCGCGCAGGATGAGCAGGTGGTCGTCGGTGGTGGCGGCAATCGGTGCCACCGGCAGGCCGGCGTCGACCAGCAGCTGGTGACGGCGCACCACGTCATCGAACAGCCGGGCCCGCAGCACCTTGACGTAGACCACCTCCCCAGTGGCCGAACTCACCCGCACCACGGCCCGCCGCCGGGGACGGTAGCCCACCATGTGCAGGCTGAGATCGGACGGGGCCACCGGCCGGGAGAACACCTGGTGGGCGTTGCAGACCTCGGCCATGGACTCCGCGTAGGCCGCCCTGGCCAGGCCGGGCAGGTCGGGATCCTGCGGGTAGAGCCAGACCGCCACCTCCCGCTCACCGTCGGCGAAGATCTCCGCCGCGGCGTCACTGGCGACCGGCCCGGAGGCTCGCGCGCTTACCCCCAGCAGTTCGTCCCGCTGGCCGTAGGGCCAGGTCACGACCGCCGAGTAGGTGGCGGTGGTCGAGTGCGGAGGGTTGGCGTCCACGTGGTCGAGCGCCCAGGTCACCAGCGTGCCCCCGGCATGGTCGACGGCGGCGGCCAGCAGCGACCCCACCTCGGGTGAGGTCAGCAGCGTCGAACCGTCGGGATCCGGCTGGGCGGAAGGCACGCCAGCAGCGTAGTGCTCGAACGGCCCGGAGCCCGGGACGCTAGCCCTCGACCGGCCCCAGCCGGGTGAGCAGCAGCCGGGCCGCGCGGCGTCCGTCGAGTTCGGTGACCCGCAGCTCGAAGCGCATCGCCGGGCCCGGGTTCTCGTCGGCTGGCCGCAGCACCAGCTCGCAGCTGTCGTCCAGCTGCGGCAGGCTGCCGAGCTGTGCCATGACGTAGCCGGCCACCGTGTCGTAGGGCCCCTCGGGAAGCTCGTAGCCGAACTCGTCGGCAAAATCGCCCAGGGTCATCAGCCCGTCCAGGCCGACCGAGGAGTCGGCGTTCTGCTGGCTCGGCGCCGCCTCGGCGTCGAACTCGTCGGTGATCTCGCCGATCAGTTCTTCGACCAGGTCCTCGATGGTGACGATGCCGGCGGTGCCGCCGTACTCGTCCCGGACGATCGCCAGGTGGGCCTTCGACTGCCGCATCTCGGTGAGAGCGCGCAGGATGCGCATGCTCTGCGGCAGGCTCACTACCGGACGGACGAGGTTGCGGATCGGTGCCTGCCGGGCTGCCACGTCCAGCCCCACCAGGTCGCGGAGGTGGACGAAGCCTAGGACGTCGTCGGAGTTCTCCCCCACCACCGGGTAGCGGCTGTGCGAGCCACCCTCGATCTCATGCAGCGCCCTGTCAGCCGGCATGTCACCGGCCAGGAAGTCCACCTCGGTGCGCGGGATCATCGCCTCCCGCAGGCTGGTCTCACCGGCTCCGAAGACCTCGTCCACGATCTGCCGCTCCTCGTCGCCCAGCGTGGTGGACGAACCGACCATGGTCCGCAACTCCTCGTCGGTGACCTCCTCGCGCCCGGCTTCGGGATCACCGCCCAGCAGCCGCACCAGGGCGTTGGTGGACACCCCGAGGAACCAGATCACCGGCTTGGCTCCCTTGGCCAGCGCATTGACCAGGGGGCCGAGGGTCATGGCGAAGGACTCCGCCCGCTGCATGGCCAGCCGCTTGGCGGTGAGCTCGCCGATCACGATCGAGAAGTACGAGATCGCGACCGTGATCAGCACCAGGGCGAGCGGGCTGGCGACCGCCGCCGGGAGCCCCCAGCCGACCAGCACCGCGGCGAAGGGTTCCTCGAGCACGGCGCCGCCGAAGGACGCCGAGAGAAAGCCGGACAGCGTAACGCCGATCTGAACCGCTGACAGGAAGAGGTTCGGATCGGCGCTGAGCTGGGCGACCGTGCGCCCACGTTTACCGTGCGCGGCCAGCTGTTTGACCTGACTCTCCCGCAGCGACACCAGTGCCATCTCGGCCGCCGCGAAGACACCACCGATCAGGATGAACAAGAAGATCAGCAGGATGTTGCTGACGATGGTGTCCATCCGACTCCTCTGGCCTCGGCGGTGCGGGACTGAAGCATTCTATTCGGCTAGAGCGTGTCTCCCTATCCCTGGCCGTCGAGCGGGGTTCCGCGGAGTGGCTCGCAAGGCACAGGAGGGAGGCGATGTGGTGCATCGCCGACCGACAGCAACGCCGCGAGACGCCCGTGGGGCACCGCGCAGCAGGCCACCCGTGGGGATAGGGAGACACGCTCTCGTCCAGCCGGCCGGTGCCGGTGCTGCCGTCCGGGACGCGGGGTGTGCGGTAGCGTCGGGCGCATGTCGCAACAGGCCGGGTTCAGTTTCGCCAGCGGAAACCTGCGCAAGCTGCTCGCCGCACCCCGCTACCTGGCCGGACGACTGCGCGCCCACAGGTCCACCCGGGATCCCTCGCTCTGGGTGATCGGCAGCGCCTTCGGTGTCTCCGACGGCGCGCTCGCCTTCGCCAGGGCCGCCCAGGCACTGCCGGAGCCACCGCACCTGGTCTGGCTGGCCGACAGCGAGGCGGAGGCCCAGGACGCCCGGCAGGCCGGCTTCACCGAAGTCCATCTCAAGAGCAGCCGCGAAGCCCTGGACCGCACCCTGCATGCCGGGCTGGTCGCCGTCACCCACGGCTTTGGCGACGTGAACCGCTACGGCGTGCACGGCGCGGTCATCGTGCAGCTGTGGCACGGTGCCGCGCTGAAGAAGCTGCACGCCGACTCCCCCGTGGTCTTCGGCGCCGGCCTGGGGCGCATCCCGGGGATGGCTGCGCTGATGCGCTGGGCGTACCGGCAGGGT
Organism: Propionicimonas sp.; assembly: GCF_034927565.1. Taxonomy (GTDB): domain Bacteria; phylum Actinomycetota; class Actinomycetes; order Propionibacteriales; family Propionibacteriaceae; genus Propionicimonas. Next base: position 25,606 of record NZ_JAYFPT010000036.1, on the reverse strand, counting down.
ACCGGCCAGATCTCCCTGCTGCCGGTCTCGTCGCGCTACTTCCAGCCGTTCATGGCCAGTGCGTTCGCGCTCGACGAGTCGCGGGTGCGGGTGCTCGGCGAGCCCCGCACCGACGTGCTGTTCACCGGCACCCCGGACGAGCGCATGGCCGCCTCCCGGGCGCTGTTGGAAAGCCACCTGGGCGACCTGGGTGAGCGGCGGGTGCTGCTGTACACCCCCACCTGGCGGGACGGCGAGCCCGACCCGGCGATTCCCGACGACGCCGAGTGGCAGCTGATCGAGGACTTCTGCCAGCGGCACGACTGTGTGATGGTGATCCGTCCGCACCGGCTCGGGGTGGGTTCCTACACCTACACCAGCGACCGGGTACGCCTGCTTCCGGCCAGTGTCCAGAGCGAGTCGATGCCGCTGCTGTGGGGGGTCGACGTCCTGATCACCGACTACTCGTCCATGCTGGTCGACTATGCGGCCACCGGCCGTCCGATCCTGCTGCTCACCCCCGACCTGGAGCACTACCGGGCCACGCGCGGGCTCTACGTCGACTACGAGGAACTCTCCCGCGGCACCCGGTTACGCACCTGGGGAGATGTGGTGGACGAACTCGAGGCGCTGTTCGACGATCCCGGGGAACTGGCCCTGGCCGAGGCACACAGCCGTGAGCTGGGCACCCGCTTCCATGCCCACACCGACGGTCACAGTGCAGCGCGCGCGGTGGCCGCTGCCACCGAACTGGTGGCGCAGCGCTTCGTCAGGCGGTGACCCGGGAGCGGTCAACTGTGCGCTCGGCACCGAACAGGACGCCCCGGACGAAACCTGCTCCCCAGGACAGGTGCATGGTGATCAGCGCGACCGCGTTGAGCAGGCGGTCACAGACGGTGTCCCCGCCCAGTTTGGTCACGCCCACCGTCCCGGCCCCGAGCAGGTAGCCGACAGCGCCGAGGTGGAAGGCGGCCGCCACCTGGTGACCGCCGCCGCGGATCACACCCAGCGCCTGCAGCAGCAGACACAGCACGGACCCGGCGACGATCAGCGCGACCAGCGGCGGTGGCAGGTAGCGCACCGGCGTGCCACGGTGACGCCGAACCAGTTGCCCACGCCACACCCCGGTGGCGTACATCTGCCGTCGCAGGGCGGCCAGACTCGCCCGCGGCCAGTAGGTGACCTCGAGTCTGGGGGTGAAGACCACCCGGTAGCCGGCGTCGCGGATCCGGGCATTGAGCTCCCAGTCCTCGCCACGACGCAGGGTGTCGTCGAACAGGCCTACCTCGAACAGCACCTCCCGCCGGAACACCCCCAGGTAGGCCGAGTCCGCGTCCGTCTCGTCCTCGCCGTGGTGATACACCCCGCCGCCCAGCCCGAACGGACTGTTGTAGGCGCGGGCAATCGCCGCCTGCACCGGGGTGTCGCCGCGGGCGACCATCAGGCCCCCGGCGTTGGCCGCACCGGTGCGCCGCAGCAGGTCGACCATCGCGGTGGTGTAGCCGGGCGGTAGTTCGGCGTGCGCGTCCACCCGGACGACCACCGGGAACCGGGTGGCCCGGATGGCGGCGTTCAGGCCCTTGGGAATGTCGTTGGCCGGGTTGCGGACCAGCCGCACCCGGGAGTCCGAGGCTGCCAGGCCGGCGGCGATGGCGTCCGTGCCGTCGGTGGAACTGCCCAGCGCCAGCACCAGTTCGGACTCACCGGGGTACTCCTGGGCGAGCACGGCCGCCACCGCGCGGGCAAGATGCCCGGCCTCGTTCAGCACGGGCATCACATAGGAGACCGCGACATCGGCCGGCAACGGCTCCAGCTTCGGACGGGATGCGGTCTGGGTCACCCGGTCATTCTGGCATGACGCTGCGCCCTGTCGGGACGGGCCGCAGCGGCCATTCGATCGGGACCTGCTCGGCTGGCGGCACCATCGGCTCGGGAGCCGGGGCAAAACCGGACGGCAGCCCGACACCCCCGGTAACCGGCAGGCCGGCCGGCACGACGGCTGGCCTGGCAGCCGGCAGGGTGACCGTGACCGCGAACCGGTCGGCGTCGGCGGCCACCGTCAGGGTTGCGTTCATCAGCCGGGCCAGCCGGTCGGCGATGAACAGCCCCAGCCCGCTGCCCTCGCTGTGCCGGGCGGCATCCCCGCGAACGAACTGGGCGGTCAGCTGGTCGGCGGGGAGATCGAGCGGCTCCGGGGTGAGATTGCTCAGCCGCAGCGCGACCACCCCGGGCGTCCGCTCCAGGTCGGCGTGCACGCAGGTTCCGGGCTTGGCGTACTTGGTGACGTTGCCGAGCAGGTTCTCCAGGATCCGCCACAGGTGTTCCCCGTCCGCCAGGACGTGGGCGTGGACCGTCCCCGGTCCCACCCAGGTGAGGTGCCGGGCGGTCAGCGCGGCGTCGAAGTCGCCGGCGATCTGGGCGAGGATCTCGGTGAGTTCGAGCGGGGCAAGCCGCACCGGCAGGTTGCCGGCGCTGGCCCGGGAGGCGTCGAGCAGGTCCCCGATCAGCACTGTCAGCCGTGCGGCCTTGCGGCCCAGGACATCGGTGTACTCGGCGAGCTGCGGATCGTCCAGGTCGAGTTTCCCGATCAGGTCGACGTAGTTCACGATCGAGGTCAGCGGGGTGCGCAGGTCGTGGGTGACATTGGTGATCAACTCGGCCCGGAACCGCTCCTCGCGCAGCTTCTCCTCAATGGCGCGTTCCTTGGCGGCGGTGATCGACAAGATATTGAGCGACAGGATGGACACCACCGCCAGGGTTAGCGCCGGGAGCCCCACCTGGGCGAACCAGCCCAACAGCCAGGAGCTCAGCGCGATGTCCTGCCAGGAGGAGTAGCTCATCGCCTCGCCCACCACCGACCGGACGCCGCTGAGCAGCAGCACCCCGGCGATCACGGTCACGACGAGGATGAAGATCCCGGAGAACTGGTTCAGCCGCAGGGTGCGGAACACCCGCGGCCACAGGATCGTCGAGGCCAGGGTGTGGCTGCCCAGCCGCACGAAGGTGGTGGCCCACAGGTAGCAGCCGGTCCCGGCCAGCACAGCCAGGCAGACCAGGTGCCAGAACGGGTTGGCCCTGCCCTTCTCGAAGAACCCCGCCACCAGCGACCAGGTGGCCAGCCACGCGACCAGGACCAGGAAGTAGTCGAACCGGTGCAGCCACTTCCCCGAGCGCCGGTCTGCGTCCAGCAGGCAGGAGAGGGTGGCCGTCCCCAGCCCGGCGAGCAGGACGGCCAGGCCGAGCAAGCCGTACGGCCCGGCCCAGGGAATCGCCAGCAACGGGCTGAAAATTCCACGGTAGTTGGAGAACGGTGGGACCTCGCTGTAGAGCAGCGACACGAACCCGAGCCCGGCGACGGCGAAGCCGACCGCGGTTGTCGTCCGGGAGCGCAGCACACTGGTCATGGCACCGACACCACCTTGTAGCCCAGCCCGTACATGACCTTCAGGTAGCGCGGCTTGCCCGGGTCGGCCTCGATCTTCTCCCGGATGTGACGGATGTGGACGGCCACCACTCGTCCGGGGTCGTAGGCGGGCTCGCGCCAGACTGCCTCGTAGATCTGCTCGGAGGAGTACACCCGGTCGAGGCTGGAGATCAGGTGGCGCAGGATGCCGAACTCCAGCGCGGTCAGGGTGACCGGCTCACCGTCGACGGTCACGGTCTTGCGGTAGTCGTCGACCTCGAGGCCACCGGTACGCCACACCCCTCCCTGGTCGACCGAGGCCGGCGGCAGGCCGCCGAGCTGGGTGTAGCGGCGCAGCGAGGAGCGGACCCGGGCGAACAGTTCCAGCGGCGAGAACGGCTTGACGATGTAGTCATCGGCCCCGACGTGCAGGCCGAGCACCCGGTCGGCCTCCTCGCCCTTGGCGGACAGGAACAGGATCGGCACATTGGAGTCGGCCCGGATCCGGGCGGCCGCACCGATCCCGTCCAGCACGGGCATCATCACGTCCAGCAGGACGAGGTGGACCGGTGTGGTCCGCACCACCTCCAGCGCCTCGGCACCGTTGGCAGCGGTCACCACCTGGTAGCCCTCGCCGGTCAGGTAGATCTGCAGGGCAGCCACGATGTCCGGGTCGTCGTCACAGACCAGGATGGTGTGGCTGGCCGGGGAACTCGTCATGGTCGTGGGACTCGTCCTCTCGTCGGTTCCCTGCCGAGACCGTCGTCCGGGGTGTCCGGACGGGGCGTCGGCCCGTTCTGGCGGATCGCTGCGCCTGGTTCGTCGTTTGCCACACCCGAGCGGGTCGTCGATCGACGGGCCCATGGCCGCGTTCTCCCCACGGATGCTGCGGTGCACCCGCTCAGCAGCGTACCCGGACGGCATCAGCCGCTCCCCGCAGTGTGCTGCCGGCCCGCCACGTACTCCTCCAGGGTGAGGCCCTGGTCGTGGCAGGCCTTGGCCACCTCCTTGCCGACGTAGCGGAAGTGCCAGGGCTCGTAGGAGATTCCGGTGATCTCCTCCTTGCCGGCCGGGTAGCGCAGGATGAAGCCGTGCTTCCAGGCGTTCTTCGCCAGCCAGCGGCCCGCCTTGCTGGCAGCGAACCCCTTGTTGCCCACCTTCAGGTCGCCGAGGTCGACCGCCAGCCCGGTCTGGTGCTCGCTATGGCCGGCGGGCTGGACGTAGGACCGGTCGGTGGAGGCGTCCCAGAGTTCCTGCTGTTCCTGGGCGCTGCGGTAGCCGCTGATCACGTAGAGGTTCTTCAGGCCCGCCTTGCGGGCGGCGGCGAACAGGGCGAGCAGCGGCTTCTCCACCTGCTCGGCCACCGCCACACCGTTGTGCGCCACCGGCACCTTGTCGACCAGCGGAACGAGCTCCGGGGTGGCGAAGCCCTCCGGCAGCGGGTGCTCGGCGTTGACCAGCAGCGGTCCGGGGTCCCCGCCACGGACCTGTTCGAGTAGCCGGGTGGCGGCTGCCCAGCCGCCCGAGACCTGGGCCCAGATCAGGCCCAGCCCGAGCAGCGCCGCCAGCGCGAAAGTGGCCCGTCCCACCCGGCCGTGGGGCCGGGCCGCGGCCTGCGTCCCTGTCATGCCCCCAGCCCAGCGGACAGCTGTTAAGCGGTCACGGACAGACTCTTGAGATCTGCTTAAGATCGCCCGGCCGGTGTCGTCCCGGCACACCGTCCGCCGCGATCCGGGCGCCGCTCACCGACGGTGCGCAACCTGTGGCACACCTTCCGTCCTCGGGCTGTGAGCCACAGCGTGTGGCCAGCAGGGCGGTGTGGGAGAAACCTCTCCGGGCTCAGGCGAGCCGGGCGGCCAGGTTCTCGTCCAGGGCGGCGAGGAACTCCTCGGTGGTCAGCCACTGCTGGTCGGGGCCCACCAGCAGGGCGAGATCCTTGGTCATCTTGCCGCTCTCCACGGTCTGGATGCAGACCTGCTCCAGCGCCTCGGCGAAGCCGGTCACCGCGGGGGTGCCGTCCAGTTTGCCGCGGTGCTTCAGGCCGCCCGTCCAGGCGAAGATCGAGGCGATCGGGTTGGTCGAGGTGGGCAAGCCCTGCTGGTGCGCCCGGTAGTGCCGGGTGACGGTGCCGTGGGCGGCCTCGGCCTCGACGGTCCTGCCGTCGGGGGTCATCAGGACTGAGGTCATCAGGCCGAGCGAGCCGAAGCCCTGGGCCACGGTGTCGGACTGGACGTCGCCGTCGTAGTTCTTGCAGGCCCAGACGTAGCCGCCCTCCCACTTCATCGCCGAGGCGACCATGTCGTCGATCAGCCGGTGCTCGTAGGTGAGCCCGCGGGCGGCGAACTCCGACTTGAACTCGGTCTCGAACACCTCGGCGAAGATGTCCTTGAACGCCCCGTCGTAGGCCTTCAGGATGGTGTTCTTGGTGGACAGGTAGACCGGGTAGTTGCGCTGCAGGCCGTAGGCGAAGGAGGCCCTGGCGAAGTCGCGGATCGAGTCATTGAAGTTGTACATGCCCATCGCGACCCCACCGGTCTCGGGGTAGTCGGCAACTACCAGCTCGATCGGCTCACCACCGTCGTCGGGGGTGAAGGCGATGGTGACCTTGCCCTTGCCCGGCACCTTGAAGTTCTGCGCCTTGTACTGGTCGCCGTGGGCGTGACGGCCGATCACGATCGGCTTGGTCCAGCCCGGCACCAGCCGCGGGATGTTGGAGATGATGATCGGCTCGCGGAAGACCACCCCGCCCAGGATGTTGCGGATCGTCCCGTTCGGCGACAGCCACATCTTCTTCAGCCCGAACTCGGCCACCCGGGCCTCGTCGGGGGTAATGGTCGCGCACTTGACGCCCACGCCGTGGCGCTTGATCGCGTTGGCGGCGTCCACGGTGACCTGGTCGGCGGTGGCGTCGCGGTTCTCGATACCGAGGTCGTAGTACTCCAGGTTCACGTCGAGGTAGGGGTGGATCAGGCGGTCCTTGATGAACTGCCAGATGATCCGGGTCATCTCGTCGCCGTCGAGTTCGACGACCGTTCCCTGCACCGTGATCTTCGCCATGGGAGCCTCCTGCCACCGATTTGTACGACATCAAGATATCAGCGGAACCACCTGCCGCCATCCCGCCCGGAGCAGCCGGTACTCTGTCTGGTCGTGATCGACTCCACGCACTGGTTGCTGACGCTGACCTGCCCCGACCGCCCCGGCATCGTCCATGCCGTCACCGGTGCCATCGTGGAGGCCCAGGGCAATATCACCGAACTGCAGCAGTTCACCTCGACCGAGTCGGGCCGCTTCTTCATGCGGGTACAGGTGCAGCAGCTGGGCTTCGACCGGTCGTCCTTCGAGGACAGGTTCGGTGCCGTCGCCGACGGCCTGAGAGCGGAATGGAACCTGGACTACGTCGGACGGCGGCGCCGCACCCTGGTGCTGGCCTCGAAGGCCGGGCACTGTCTCAACGACCTGCTGTTCCGCACCCGTTCGGGCTACCTGCCGATCCAGATCCCGCTGATCCTGGCCAATCACCCCGACCTGGAGGACCTCGCCACCTTCTACGCGGTGCCCTTCGAGCAACTGACGGTGACACCCGAGTCCAAGGCCGAGGCCGAGCACCGGATCCTCGACGCGGTCGCGGAGTACGACATCGAGCTGGTCGTGCTGGCCCGCTACATGCAGATCCTCTCCCCCGAGCTGTGCCACGAGCTCGCCGGCCGGGCGATCAACATCCACCACTCGTTCCTGCCCGGTTTCAAGGGCGCCCGTCCCTACCACCAGGCTCATTCCCGTGGGGTGAAGCTGATCGGAGCGACCGCCCATTTCGTCACCCCCGACCTGGACGAGGGCCCGATCATCGAGCAGAACGTCCGCCGGGTCGACCACACCATGGGGGTCTCCCAGCTGGTGGCGATGGGCCAGGAACAGGAGGCCCGCACGCTCACCGAGGCAGTGCGGCTGTTCGGCGAACACCGAGTGCTGACCGACGGCACCCGCACCATCATCTTCCGCTGAGCCGAGATTGGTTCAACCAGGACGGTTCCGTCCGACCAGCAGCCCGTGGGGGAACTGACTCACGCAGGGAGCATGGGGACTGACTGACGCCTGCCGCGCAACCGAAGCGACATCGCTTGCCGCAGTCACATCGCCCGGGCCCTGCTTCCCCGCCAACGGTGGGCGAGACCCCGGTTGATGACTCGAATCCGAACCGTCCCGAACCTGGGTCACAGAGCCGAAGCTGGCAGGCTCAGGCGTTGGCGCTCTCAGCGTCGTGGCTCCGGACGCCCTCCAGGTGGGCCAGCGTCCAGCCGTCCTCGGGCGAGCCGTCGGCGACGATCACACCGGTGTTGTCCAGGTGGGCTGCGCCGATGGCCTGCGGGAAGCCCGCCACCCGCGCGTACGACCAGACCCTCAGGGCCGCCCCATGGCTGACCACCATGACCACCTCGTGTCCGGAGGCGGCGACGGTCGCGATCGCGTCGTCGAACCGGTCGAGCACCTCCTGCAGATCCTCGCCGCCGGGCACCCGGGCCTCGGGATGACCCGAGCCCCAGGCCACCATGGTCGCCAGATACTGGCTGGTCTCCCCGGGCGCGTAGGCCCGCATCTCCTCGTCGCCGGCCGAGATCTCGCGCAGGCCGGGCAGTACCTGCAGTTCCAGGCCGCGGTGCTCGGCCACCGGACGGGCGGTCTGCTGGGTGCGGACCAGGTTGGAGGTGTAGATCGCCTCGATCGGATGATGCGAGAGCCGCTCCACCAGCGAGGCGGCCTGCTCCAGTCCGTCGGAGTCCAGATCGGCCCCGGGATAGGCGGTGTCCAGCCGGAGGGTCACGTTCGAGTTCGTCCGTCCATGGCGCACCAGTATCAACCGCATGCCGTCGAGACTATCAACGACCGGCGACCGCCCTTGCCGTCAGCCCATGGCCAAGACGGCGCGGACGGGGACGCCGCGCTGATCTGGTGGATCACCGTGGGCGGCGGGCGACGCAGCTGGCAATGCGGCCAACCGGCGCCTCACAGCTGCACGTATTCACGCCCCCGGCTGGCCAAAGCGTGCCCGGGCGGGGTGGCTGAATGCTAGCGTCGGAGAGGACGAAACCAGCCCCTTACTACCGAGGAGAACCATTGTGAGCAAGGCACCAGTCAAGGTTGCCGTCACCGGCGCGGCCGGCCAGATCGGCTACAGCCTGTTGTTCCGGATCGCGAGCGGATCGCTGCTCGGTCCCGACACCCCCGTCGAGCTGCGCCTGCTGGAGATCACCCCCGCGCTGAAGGCCCTCGAGGGCGTCGTGATGGAACTCGACGACTGCGCCTTCCCGCTGCTGAGCAAGGTGGAGATCGGCGACGACGCCGAGACCGTGTTCGACGGCGTCAACCTCGCCCTGCTGGTCGGTGCCCGGCCGCGGACGGCCGGCATGGAGCGCGGCGACCTGCTGAGCGCCAACGGCGCGATCTTCACCGCCCAGGGCAAGGCCCTGAACAAGGTGGCGGCCGACGACGTGAAGGTGCTGGTGACCGGCAACCCGGCCAACACCAACGCGCTGATCGCGATGACCAACGCCCCCGACATCCCGCAGCAGCGGTTCGGTGCGCTGACCCGGCTCGACCACAACCGGGCGATCTCGCAGGTGGCCGCCAAGCTCGGCGTCGCCGTGACCGAGGTCACCAAGATGACCATCTGGGGCAACCACTCCGCCACCCAGTACCCCGACCTGTTCCACGCCGAGGTCGACGGGCAGAGCGCCGCCGCCCTGGTGAACGACCAGGCCTGGATCGAGGAGTACTTCATCCCGACGGTTGCCAAGCGCGGTGCCGCCATCATCGCCGCCCGCGGCTCCTCCTCGGCGGCCTCTGCCGCGAACGCCACGGTCGAGGCGGCGCACGACTGGATGCTCGGCTCGGCACCGGGCGACTGGGTGTCGGCAGCAGTCCCGTCCGACGGCTCCTACGGGGTGCCGGAGGGCCTGATCTCGTCCTTCCCGGTGGTCTTCTCGGGCGGCGGCTACGAGATCGTCCAGGGCCTGGAAATCGACGACTTCTCGCGGGCGAAGATCGATGCATCGGTCGCTGAACTGGCCGACGAGCGAGAGGCCGTGACTGAACTCGGCCTGATCTGAACCACGGCTTCGCCGGTTCACCGCAGCAGCGCCCCCGGGGTCGTCCCCGAGGGCGCTGCCGTGTCCCGGCCTAGACACCTGGCCGCTGCCGAAATCCGCTCGACCTCGGCGTGGGCAGTTGCCGAATCCGGTTCGAGACTACCGACCGAGGGGGATCTTCCCTCCAGTTGGGGTCTGCAACCGGATCTGGGGCGGCGTCGAGGGTTGAGCGGTCGCGGCCAATCCGGCCGGCCTAGAATCGCGCGGTGACCGTCCTGCGCCAGCTCGAGCCCTCCGACGCCGCCGCCCTGACCGACCTGATCTGCCGCAATCGCGCCTTCCTCGCCCCCTGGGAGCCTGCGCGTGCCGACTCCTACTTCACCCTTGAGGGCCAACAGGAGGCCGTGGAACTGAGCCTGGCCAAGCAGGCGGAGGGCAGCGGGTTCAGCCAGGTGATCCTCGACGAGACCAGTGCCGTCGCCGGCCGGATCAACCTCAACAACATCGTCCGGGGCGCCTTCCAGTCGGCCAGCGTCGGCTACTGGTTGTCCGAGGACGCCGGCGGGCGCGGCCTGGCGACCCGGGCTGTGAACGAGCTGGCGGAGCTCGCCTTCGGACCGCTCGAGCTGCACCGGCTCGAGGCCGGCACCGTCCCGGAGAACCACCGCTCCCAGGCCGTGCTGCTGCGCTGTGGTTTCGAGCGGTTCGGCTATGCCCCCTGCTACCTGCAGATCGCCGGACGGTGGCGCGACCACCTCCTGTTCCAGCGGCTGAACCCCCGGATGGACGACTGATCGGCACCCCCGGCGCACCCCCGCCAGCCAGGCCCCGGACCCAGGAGTGCCCAGTCGGGTCAGTGACCCACGACAGGATCGACCGGCCGGTGTCATTGACGCTAACTTACGGTTCCGTAGGCGTAAGCTACTGCCCATGACGCACACCGCCACCCCTGCCACCCTCGCCGTCCGCGAGGCCCGTGACTTCCTGTTCGCCCACGCCACCGACTACACCGGCGCGGTAGAGGGCTTTCGCTGGCCGGAGCTGACCGAGTTCAACTTCGCCACCGAGTGGTTCGACGTGGTGGCCGGCGAGCATCCGGATCGTCCGGCGGTGACCATCGTCTCGGCCGACCTGACCGCGCAGAGCTGGAGCTACGGCGAGCTCTCTCAACGCTCCGACCAGGTGGCGCGCTGGCTGCGCGGCCTCGGCATCGGCGAGGGCGACCGGGTGATCGTGATGCTCAACAACACCATCGAACTGTGGGAACTGCTGTTCGCCCTGCTGAAGATCCGGGCGGTGGCGATCCCCACCTCCACCCTGCTGTCGGCCACCGATCTGGCCTACCGGGTCGAGCACGGCCAGGCCAGGGCGGTCGCGATCCCCGGCACGCTGCGGGCCCGGCTGAGCGAGGTGCCCAAATCGGTGCTGCGGATCGGCATCGGCCCGGACGTCCCGATCGGCTGGGTGCCGATGTCCGACTCCGCCAATGCTCCCGCCGAGTACACCCCCAGCCGTCCGACCCCGGCCGACTCGCTGAGCCTGCTGTACTTCACCTCCGGCACCACCGCCCGTCCCAAGCTGGTGGCGCACACCCAGGTCTCCTACCCGGTCGGCCACCTGTCGACCATGTGGTGGCTCGGCGTGCGGCCCGGCGACGTCCACCTCAACATCTCCTCGCCCGGCTGGGGCAAGCACGCCTGGAGCAACTTCTTCTCCCCCTTCCTGGCCCAGGCCACGGTCTTCGTGTTCAACTACGAGCGGTTCGACGCGGCCGCGCTGATGAGGGTGATGGAGACCCACCAGGTCACCACCTTCTGCGCTCCGCCGACGGTGTGGCGGATGCTGATCCAGGCCGACCTCACCCAGTTGTCGCACCCGCCGCGGGAACTGCTGGGCGCCGGCGAGCCGCTGAACCCCGAGGTGATCAGCCAGGTCCGCAAGGCCTGGGGCGGCACCATCCGGGACGGCTTCGGCCAGACCGAGATGACCTGCGCGATCGGCAACTCCCCGGGCCAGCGGGTCAAGGACGGGTCGATGGGACGCCCGCTGCCCGGCTACCCGGTGGTGCTGATCGACCCGGTCACCGGGGTGCCCAGCCCGGACGAGGGCGAGATCTGCCTGGACCTGTCCAAACCCATCCTGGGCCTGATGGCCGGCTACTCCGACGACCCGGAGATGACCGCGGAGGCCCGCAGGGATGGCTTCTTCCACACCGGTGACATCGCCTCGGCGGACGCCGACGGCTACCTGACCTATGTCGGCCGGGCCGATGACGTGTTCAAGGCCTCCGACTACAAGATCTCGCCGTTCGAGCTGGAGTCGATCCTGCTGGAGCACCCCTACGTCACCGAGGTGGCGATCGTCCCCAGCCCCGACCCGGTGCGCGCCGCGGTGCCGAAGGCCTTCGTCTGCCTGGTGCAGGATTTCGCCGCCGGGCAGGATGTCGCGGCCCGGGCGATCTTTGCCCACGCCCGGCAGCGCCTCTCCGGCTTCCAGCGGGTGCGCATCCTGGAGTTCGTCCAGGAACTACCCAAGACCATCTCGGGCAAGATCCGCCGGGTCGAACTGCGCGAGCAGGAGGCCGAGCGGGTGGCGCACCACTCCGAAACGGGCCAGTTCCTGGAGTCCGACTTCCGCTGAGCCGCTGCCGCCCGGCATCGGGCAGGATGGCGCCATGCAGTGGACGGGCGAGGTGGAGCGCGGGGACTGGATCCGCGAGCGGCTGAGCGGCTGGGGCGTGGTCGGCGGGGTGGTGCCCCGCGGCTTCGAGGCCTACGTCCGCATCCTGCACCCGATCACCGCCTACCGCGGGGATGAAACCGCCCGGTGGCGCTGGGCGGAGGTGGCCACCCGCACCGGTCGGGCGATGCACCCGCTGGTGCAGAGCCAGCGCCTGTTCGGCCCTGAGCCGGCCTACCTCGAGTTCCCGGACGGCTGGTCACCCAGCCTGCCCGAGGAGGGCCGACTGGAACCGGAACTGCTCGCCCATCTGACCGGCCACCTGCGGGCCCACAGCCGCGAGCAGGAGATCACGCTGGGCATCTGGGACGGCTGGGGTGAGATCAACGGTTCCTCGACCCCGATGCTGTTCTGGGCTCCGGCGGACAGTCTGCCGTGGTGGCGGCGCTGCTACCTCCGTGCCCTCCGCCCGTTCATCACCCACCGGCTGCGGCGCCAGCACGAGGCCGAGAAGAAGGCCAGCATCGCTGCGGAGATCACCCGGGCGGTGGAGCGGACCGACGGCAACGCCGGCCCGCTGGTGCTGCACCTGCCGGCGCGGGAGTACGTGCTCCTGGCCGCATCCCTGACCGAACTCGCCGACCCCGCCTGGCCCCGCACCGCCGGAATCGGCTGGCAGGGCGATCACGGGCCGATGCCCGCCCTGATCTGGCCGGACGACCACAGCTGGTGCGTCGGCACCGAGATCGACTTCGACTCCACCCTGGTGGGCGGCAGCCGCACGCTGGTGGACGCCATCCTGGCCGACGGCACCTTCGAGGCCTTCGAGGTGCTCGCCGACGACGACCTCAGCTGGGCGGGCGACACCCTCAACCCCGACTCCCACTGAGCCCGATCCGGTCAGCGGGCCTGGTCTGCCGAGCCTGGCAGGGCCTCCTGAACCCGCCGGCTACCCGCGCGAGGGCGGCACCAGCCAGGCGAGCGCGATGATCCCGATCCCCACCCCGAGCAGGACCAGGGTGTCGAAGGCCTTGTTGCGGACGGCCAGCAACCCGACCCGCTGCCGGGGCAACAACCGCAGCAGGCCGCCCAGGGTGATTGAGGCCCCCATCACCGAGGCGCCGAGCCGCCAATGCGAGCTGGCAACGATCCCCAGCCCGACGGCCACTCCGGCCAGGACGGTGGCCAGCGGCCATTGCCCCAGCACCTGCTGGACGACGTTCTTGGGCGGGCGGCTGTCCGCAGCCGGGCTGCTCATCCGGCCAGCGCCTCCGCCCGTTCCACCACATTGGTCAGCAGCATGGCGCGGGTCATCGGCCCCACCCCACCAGGGTTGGGCGCCACCCAGGACGCCTTCGCGAGCACGTCGGGTGCGACGTCACCGACCAGGTGGCCGTCCACCCGGCTGACCCCGACGTCCAGCACCACCGCGCCTTCGGCGATCAGGTCGGCGGTGATCAACTGGGGACGGCCGGCCGCCGCCACCACGATGTCGGCCCGCCGGGTGTGGTCGGCCAGGTCGCGGGTGCCGGTGTGGCACAGCGTCACCGTGCAATTCTCGCTGCGCCGGGTGAGGATCAGCCCGAGCGGACGGCCGACGGTGATCCCGCGGCCCACCACGCACACCTCGGCACCGTCCAGCGGAATGTCGTGGTGACGTAACAGCTCGACGATCCCGCGCGGCGTGCATGGCAGCGGCCCGGGCTCGTTGAGCACCAGCCTGCCCAGGTTGAGCGGGTGCAGCCCGTCGGCGTCCTTGTCGGGATCGACCTGGGCCAGCAGGGCGTTCTCATCGAGGTGCCGGGGCAGCGGCAGTTGCACGATGTAGCCGGTACAGGCGTCGTCGGCATTGAGTGCCGCGATCGCCTCGGCGACCTGGGCGGCGGAGGCGTCGGCCGGCAGGTCCACCCGCAGCGAGGTGATGCCCACCTCCGCGCAGTCGCGATGCTTCATGCCGACGTAGGACCGCGAGCCGGGGTCGTCGCCGACCAGCACCGTGCCGAGCCCGGGACGGCGGCCGTGAACGGCCAGCGCCTCGACCCGCGCCGCCAGATCGGCCTTCAGCCGCTTCAGGAAGGCGGTTCCGTCCAATTTCTGCGCGCTCACTGGTCCTCCTGTCAGTGGAAGAAGTGCCGGGTGCCGGTGAGGTACATCGTGACCCCGGCAGCGGCGGCCCGCTCGATGGTCTCGGCGTCGCGCACCGAACCGCCCGGCTGGACGATAGCCGTCACGCCCGCGGCGATCAGGATCTCGGGGCCGTCGCTGAACGGGAAGAAGGCGTCCGAGGCAGCCACCGACCCGGCCGCCCGCTCCCCCGCCCGTTCGACGGCCAACCGGCAGGAGTCCACCCGGTTCACCTGGCCCATGCCGACACCGACCGATGCCCCGCCCTTGGCCAGCAGGATGGCGTTGGACTTCACGCTGCGGCAGGCCCGCCAGGCGAAGGCGAGGTCGGCCAGGGTCGCCGGGTCGGCCGGCTCGCCGGCGACCAGTTCCCAGTTCTGCGGGGTGTCGCCGGGGGCGTCAAGCACGTCCCGGTCCTGCAGCAGCAGGCCGCCGCTGACCGGCCGGAACTCGACACCGCCGCGCACCGGGGCCGCCACCTTCAGCAGCCTGAGGTTCTTCCGGGCCCGGAGGATGTCCACCGCTCCGGACTCGTAGTCCGGAGCCACCACGACCTCGGTGAAGATCTCGGCGATCTGCTTGGCCGCCTCCACCGAGACCGGGCGGTTGGTGGCGATCACCCCGCCGAAGGCCGACACCGGATCGCAGGCATGGGCCAACCGATGAGCCTCGGCGATGTCCACCCCGACCGCAATCCCACACGGATTGGCATGCTTGATGATGGCCACTGCCGGCGCCTCGAAGTCGTAGGCGGCGCGGTAGGCGGCGTCGGCATCGGTGTAGTTGTTGTAGCTCATCTCCTTGCCGTGCAGCTGCTCGGCGGTCGCCAGGCCCCGGGCCCGATCGCCGGAGCGGTACAGCGCGGCGCGCTGGTGGGCGTTCTCGCCGTAGCGCAGCGTCCCCAGCTTGTCCCAGGTGGCGCCCACCCAGCCGGGGAAGCCGTCCCCACCGCTGCTGTCGGTGAGCACGCTGCCCATCCAGGACGCCACCGCGACGTCGTAGCTGGCGGTATGGACGAAGGCGGCCGCCGCCAGCTGCTGGCGTTCGGCCAGGCTGAAGCCGCCGGCGCCGAGCGCCGCCACCAGCTGCGGGTACTGCACAGGTGAGGTGATGATCGCCACCGATGCGTGGTTCTTCGCAGCCGCCCGCACCATGGACGGCCCGCCGATGTCGATCTGCTCGATCACCTCATCGACCTCCGCGCCGGAGGCGACCGTCTGGACGAATGGATACAGGTTGCTCACCACCACATCGAACGGTGCGATCCCGAGCTCGACCAGGGCCTCGCGATGGGACTCCAGCCGGCGATCCGCCAGCAGGCCGGCGTGGATCGCCGGGTGCAGCGTCTTCACCCGGCCGTCCAGTACCTCGGGGAACCCGGTGACCGTCTCAACCGCCGTCACCGGCAGTCCGACGGCGGCCAGGGTCTTGGCCGTCGAACCGGTGGACACGATCTCAACCCCGGCCTCGACCAGGGCGTGCCCCAGTTCGACCAGGCCGGTCTTGTCGTAGACCGAGACCAGGGCTCGGCGGATGGGCAGGAGATCAGCCATGGTCGGCTCCTCGCATGGTCGGGTGATCGTCGCTGGCGGACGCGATCCGATCGGGTCGGTTCGGCGCGGACTGGGCGGCGGCCGCGTTCGCGTACTCGTTGACGAAGTCGACGAGCATCCTGCGCTCGACGACCTTGATTCGTTCGTGCAGGCTCTCGGCGGTGTCGTCCGGCAGCACCTGCACCGGCTCCTGGGCCAGAATCGTCCCGGTGTCCACCCCGGCATCAACGGCGAACAGGGTCGCCCCGGTCACCTTCACGCCGTGGGCCAAGGCATCCCGCGGCCCGTGCATACCGGGGAAGGACGGCAGCAGCGCCGGGTGGGTGTTGACCATCCGTCCGCCGAACCGGGCCAGGAAGGCCGGGCCGACCAGCTTCATGAAGCCGGCGCTGATCACCAGGTCGGGGGCGTGCTCCGCCACCAGGTCGGCCAGTTCGGCGTCCCAGGTCGCACGATCCGCGCCACGGGCGAGCGGGTGGACGAAAGTACGGATCCCGGCCGCCTCGGCCCTCGCCAGGCCGTGGGCGTCGGGACGGTCCGAGCCGACCGCCACCACCCGGGCTGCCAGGGTGCCCTCCGCCGCCGCGTCCAACAGCGCCTGCAACAGGGTGCCCGATCCGGAGACCAGGACGACGAGGCGCAGCAGCATGGGCCTCAGCCTACCGAGGCCGAACCGCCCGGCCGCACCGCTCCCAGAGCCCAGCACACCCCGCCGCCGAGCACGGCGCTGATCCCGATCAGGGGACCGGAGATCATGGCCAGTTCCGCCAGCCGCGGACCGAGGTCGACCAACCGGAGCGCACCCAGGTCTCCCCGGCTCGCCCAGGCCGCTGCCAGCAAACCGGTCCATGCCAGCGCGCCGGCGACCAGCGCTACCGCCAGCGCCGCCAGCACCGACGCCGCGCCGGTCCCGGTCCGGTTCAACCGGCGCACGGCTGCGACCCCGGCAAGGATCCCACTCGCCACACCCAGCAGCAGCCACGTCGCCAGCACCGGCGAGGTGGCGCCCTCGGACGGCAGCGCCCCCAGCAGGGGAATCGCCGGCAGCATGCCCAACTGGGTTCCAGAAAGCGAGACCAGCGAGCCGGCACCGATGGTGAACCCGCCGCCGATCGCCCAGGACAGTGCCCACACCAGCGCGTTGGGAAGGTAGGCCAGGGCAATGGCGGCCCAGACGAAACCGCCGGACGCACCGAGCCCGAGTCCGCTCTCGATGAAGCCGATCCGCTCCGCTCCGAGCAGGGTGGCGATGCCGCCCACCACTGCGCCGGCGGCGAGCAGGCTCAACAGCCCCGTAGCGGCGCCAGCGAGGACCGCTGCCAGCCACCGCGGGCGCAGGTCGGCCAGCCCGAGTCCCAGGCCACAGATCGCCCCGGCCAGGCCACAGACCAGGGCGAGCGTCCCGGCCCCGACCACAGGCGTCCAGTCCCGTTCGGGACCGCCGGCGGCGAGCACCATGACCGCCGCTGCCAGCGCGTAGCCGCCGGCCACCAGCCCGGCGATGGCCGCTGCCACCCGCACGGTCTCCGACCCGGACGCCATCCCGGGGCGGGCGAGCGCAGCCTGTCCGCCAGCGAACCGCCCGGCCACGTGAGCCAGGACACCACCGGCGGCCGTCAGCCCCAGTGGCATCAGGGTGATCGTGGTGCCGTCGAGCACCAGGCCGCCGCCGTGGCCGAACAGCCACAGCCGTGCGCTGAACGCCAGCAGCTCGGGCAACGGTGTGGTGAGGGCCGCAAACCAGGCCACCAGGCAGACACCGACCACCAGCACCCAGCTGGCGGCAGCTGCGGCCATCCCGCCGACCGCACCGGCCAACGGCCACGGCAGGAAGGGGGCAGTTCCCAGAATCACCGTGCGTTCAGTGGCCGACGGCGGTGAAGTCACTGTCAGCGCAATGGTGTCCGGGCTCGGGCGGGCGGTCCTTGGCATCGGCTCCATGCTCACCCAGCCCGGGCCCCAGCCGGTGCCGGACACGCCGTTTCATCCCAAGCCGACGCGGGATCGGATCTCCCGCCCGGGCCCGTCGGCCGTGGGCAGCTGGCGAATACCGGGCCTGACGACCCACCGGAACCCAGCAGACCGGCCCCACCTTCACCGGCCGGGAGCGGCTGGGCGGCCCTTGCCGCGCGGGGAATACACTGTCCGAGTCCAGTTTGCCTAGGTTGGGGGATCCCGTGAGCGACCAAGGAGCACCACGTCCGCGCCGGGCGCTGGCTCCCTTGCCCGAGGATGACGATCCGGGGCCTGAGGTCACCTGGGACCACCCGGTCGGATTCCGTGGCATCGTCGAGAATTCCGACACCCAGCCCGCCGAGGCCGAGACCCGGCTGCTGCGCCGGCTCGTGGTCAGCCCGACCAGTCCGCTCAGCCCCGGTGGCCCCGATCCGGCGCCCGCCACCCGGTCATGGGTGCCGTCCTCGACGCCGGTCCCACCGCCCCAACCGGTACTGCCCGAGCCGTCCAGTGGGCTGCCGGCTTCGGCCGGACGCCGGTTCTCG
This sequence comes from Propionicimonas sp., assembly GCF_034927565.1. Lineage (GTDB taxonomy): Bacteria > Actinomycetota > Actinomycetes > Propionibacteriales > Propionibacteriaceae > Propionicimonas. Next base: position 7,281 of record NZ_JAYFPT010000036.1, on the reverse strand, counting down.
GCCAGTACCGAGCCCTTTGAGCTGGCGTCCCAGGCGCCGCGGCGCTCGGCGACCAGCGTGGCGAGCCCGCCGATGCCGGGACCGGCCGAGCCGACCCTCAGTTCCGGGATCTCCTGGGCCTTCCCCAGCTACTCCGCTCCCACGCAGCAGCTTGACTCGCCGGGACGGCCGGCGCAGCACGAATCCACCTCGGGCCACCGGACGGATGCCGTCCCGGGCCCGGATGCTCGCGAATCGCTGCCTCCTGCCGAGCCCGCTGCACCTTTGACCGCCACTGTCGCGGGCAACGGCAGAAAGCGTGGCAAAGGTCGCGCTCTGGGCGTGATCGCCGGGGTCGTGGCGATCGCCGGGCTGGTGACCGGCGGCGTGTTGTGGTTCGCGCCGCAGGTACCTGCTCCAGGCCCTGGGGTCGTGACAACGCCGACCGTCGCCCCCGAGCCACCGCTCGACCCGCTGCTCACCGCCACCGACCTCGGTTCGCTGGCCGGGAGCAGTTGGGTGGTCTCCGGTGCCGGCGCCGAGGATCCGGTCTGCCTGGCCGCGGATGCCGCCGGGATGCCCACCCCGGACCGCACCGCCCGGCGGGTGCTCACCGCCCAGAACGAGCCGACCGACACCCTCACCCACGTTGTCGACACCTACCCGGACGCCGCCACCGCCGCCCGCGCCTACGCCGACCGGCTCACCCAGTCCGGCACCTGCACCGGCACCGTCGCGCTGATCGTGGCGAGCTACCAGCTCGACGGGCTGGCCGACAGCGCGGCCGTGACCACGATCGACGTGCAGGACGACCCCGTCATGCACCACACCGTGCTGATCAGCCAGACCGGTCGCAATGTCAGCCTGATCGACCTGGCAACCGCGGCCAAGCCACCCGCGCTGGACGAGGTCGCCGCGGTCGCAACCAAACCGCTGGCCCGGCTGTGCAGCGGTGGCGAGGGCACCTGCCCGGCCGCCGCGGTGGAGGTCCAGGACACCGTCCCGGCCGCCGACCAGAATCCCGGCTGGCTGCTCGAGGCCGACCTGCCCCGGATCAACCCCGGCTACGGCAGCTGGAAGGCCACCCAGCCGACCAGCGACCTGACCATCATCGGCAGCCAGTGCGAGACCGTCGACCTGACGAAGGTCAAGGACGCCACCGCGCTGCAGCGCACCCTGCCGTTCGCCGCCGACCCGGCGATGCCGATGGGCCTGAGCTTCGGCATCGACGAGGTCACCTACACCTTCGCCGACGCCAGCGCAGCCAAGAAATTCCAGTCCCGGTTGAACGACGACCTCTCCGGCTGCGCCAAGCAGATCCCCACCGCCACCGTCACCGATGGCCCGAGTACCAAGGGCATCGGGGAGGACTCGCTGGCCTTCTCCGGCAAGTCCTACAACGTGGTGCAGAAGACCGCCTCCGCCGCCTTCCCCTACCGGGTGGCGGTGCTGCGGGCCGACAATCGGGTCACCTACCTGATGGCCAATCCCACCGAGAAGTTCAACTTCACCGACGCGCAGTGGAAGGCGATCATGACCCGCGCCGGACAGCGGGTCACCCAGCTCCCCTGACCGACGCGCCGGTGGGGCGACTTGTCGAGGCTCCCGGTGACGTGCCCTCCGGGGACCAGCCGACCAGCCTGCTGGCCGACCTGTTCAGGACCACCTGGCTGGTCCTCGCCGGTCGAGCCAGCCGGGACCCGACCGGGTCGAGGCTCGGATCGCTACAGCCCGCGGACGAGTTCCCGCATGAGGGCCGCAGTCTCGCTCGGCGTCCGTCCGACCCTGACCCCGACCGCCTCCAGCGCCTCCTTCTTGGCCTGAGCGGTGCCTGCCGAGCCGGAGACGATCGCACCGGCGTGGCCCATGGTCTTGCCCTCGGGGGCCGTGAACCCGGCCACATAGCCGACCACCGGTTTGGTCACGTGCTCGGCGATGTAGGCGGCCGCGCGCTCTTCGGCATCGCCGCCGATCTCGCCGATCATGACGATCGCCCTGGTCTCGGGGTCGGCCTCGAAGGCCTTCAGGGCGTCGATGTGGGTGGTGCCGACGATCGGGTCGCCGCCGATGCCGATGGCGGTGGAGAAGCCGAGGTCCTTCAGTTCGAACATCATCTGGTAGGTCAGGGTGCCCGACTTCGACACCAGGCCGATCGGGCCGGAGCCAGTGATGGTGTGCGGGGTGATCCCGGCCAGCGACTCGCCGGGGGTGATGATGCCCGGGCAGTTCGGCCCGATCATCCGGGTCGCCCTGCCTTCCAGGTAGGCCACCACCTCGGCGGTGTCCTGGACGGGAACGCCCTCGGTGATCACCACCAGCAGCCCGATGCCGGCGTCGATCGCCTCAATGCAGGCGTCGCGAGTGAAAGCCGGGGGGACGAAGACCACCGAGGTGTCGGCGCCGGTGGCGGCCATCGCCTCGGCGACCGAGCCGAAGACCGGAAGCACCACCTCGCGGCCGTCCGGTCCCGGATGGCTGACGGTGGTGCCGGCCTTGCGGGCATTCACCCCGCCGACGATGCGCGCACCGGACTGGATCATCAGCGCGGTGTGCTTGGCGCCCATGCTGCCGGTGATGCCCTGGACGATGATCCTCGAGCTGGAGTTCAGGTAGATCGACATGTCAGTGCTCCTCCGCTCTCAGGCCCGGGCCTGCTCGGCGGCAGCGTCCGCGCCGCCGTCCATGGTGTCCACGATGGTGACCAGCGGGTGGTTGCGCTCCCGCAGGATTTCCCGGCCCAGATCGACGTTGTTGCCATCCAGCCGTACCACCAGCGGCTTGGCCGCGTCCTCGCCGAGGATGTCCAGGGCGCCCACGATGCCACGGGCGACTTCATCGCAGGCGGTGATGCCACCGAAGACGTTGACGAACACACTCTTCACCTGCGGGTCGTTCAGGATGATGTCGAGGCCGTCGGCCATCACCTGGGCGTTCGCACCGCCGCCGATGTCGAGGAAGTTGGCGGGCTTCACCCCGCCGTGCGCCTCACCGGCGTAGGCCACGACGTCCAGGGTGGACATCACCAGCCCGGCGCCGTTGCCGATGATGCCGACCTCGCCGTCCAGCTTGACGTAGTTGAGGTGCTTGGCGCGGGCCTTGACCTCCAGCGGATCATCGCTGGCCTCGTCCAGGTAGGCGTCCCAGTCATGGCGGAAGCGGGAGTTGTCGTCGAGGGTGACCTTGCCGTCCAGCGCGATGATCCGGCCGTCGCCGGTCTTCACCAGCGGGTTCACCTCGACCAGGGTGGCGTCGTTGCGCTGGAAGACCTCGCCCAGCGTGACCAGGACGGCGGCGACCGCCGCCCGATCGGCCTCGCGGAAGCCCGCGGCCGCCACGATCTCGTCGGCCTTGGCCTGGTCGATACCCACCAGCGGGTCGACCGCCACGCGGGCCAGCGCCTGCGGACGTTCGACTGCCAACTGCTCGATCTCCATACCGCCCTCGACGCTGCACATTGCGAGATAGCTGCGGGCCGCCCGGTCAAGCAGCAGCGAGAAGTAGTACTCCTCGGCGATGTCGGCACCTTCGGTCACCATCACGGCGTTGACCCGGTGCCCCTTGATGTCCATCCCGAGGATGTCGGCCGCCCTGGCCTCGGCCTCCTCGGGCGAGCGGGCGAGTTTGACCCCGCCAGCCTTGCCGCGTCCTCCGGTCTTGACCTGGGCCTTGACGACCACGACGTCGGTGCCGAGCCGGACGGCCGCCGCACGGGCCTGCTGTGGTGTGGTGGCCACGATGCCGCGCAGCACCGGGACGCCGTGCGTCTCGAAGAGTTCTCTGGCCTGGTACTCGAACAGGTCCACTGATTGCTCCCTCCTTGGACCGTGGTGGTGTCCGTAGGCTATCCGCCTGTCGCAACGATCCGCGACCCGGCCATCGTCCGGTCCCTGAGGAGAGTTTTCAAAGTTTCTGAGAAACATCCTGAGAAATGCTAAGCTCACTGCGGACGTGGGAGGGAACCAGTCTTCCTTCCCGTTTCAGCTCTCTCCTAGGGAACCGATGGCACTGCAGAAAACTCGCGCTGACAAGGCGCGACGCGCTCTCGTCGGTGACCCTGCGGAGACTGCGGCAGATCCACGGCGAATCGTTTCAACCTCCCGGCCCAGTTGGTGGCGCCGTGGGCTGGCCGCGGTCGCGGTTTCAGGAATCGGGATTGGCTCCCTGGTCTCGCTCAGCGCGTCCGGGTCGTTCGCCGATGTCGCCTTCGCGGGTCAGCGCGAAGCCGCCGCCCCTGCGGTCGCTACCAGCCAGCAGGCCGAGCCGGCGCCGGTGACCGTGGAAGAGCTGGCCCAGCAGCGCCAAACCTGGATGGCCAAGACCTCGCGGAGTGTCGCCGCGAGCCAGCAGCAGGCGTTCCTCGAGCAGCGTCAGGAGCATCTGACCGATGCCGCCGCATCGGTCGAGGCCGAGGCCGATCGGCTGCGTAACCTGGAGAACTTCCTGTGGCCGACCGAGGGCAATGTCGGGTCGCCCTGGGGACGCCGCTACCACCCGATCCTGCACTACTATCGGCTGCACAACGGCGCCGACATCGGTGGCAAGTGCGGTCAACCGATCTACGCCGCCCAGACCGGCACCGTGATCAAGGCGGCGATGGGTGGGTACAACGGGGGCTCCGGCAACAACGTCCGGATCGACCACGGTGACATCAACGGCCACAACATCCAGACTGGCTACCTGCACATGAGCAAGATCGCGGTGAAGGTGGGTCAGAAGCTCAACAAGGGTGACCTCGTCGGCTACGTCGGCAACACCGGCCTGTCTACCGCCTGTCACCTGCACCTCTCGCTCTACAAGGACGGCCGCGGCATCGACCCGATGGAGTACGTCCACAAGGACAAGGCTTCCGGCTCGAAGAAGGAAGCCAAGGGCGACGAGTCGACCTCGGATTCTGAGGATCTCCCGGCCGACTCCAACCAGAAGCCTTCTGTCGAGTAGCTCCGCTTTCCCGACGGTGCACCTCGGCCCACCGATCGACGGTTCTCGCACGGCGCCCACCAATCGCGTTCTTGACCGGAGTTCAGCAGATCAGGCTCAGAGCTTCTCCATCGGGGCGTGCCGCAACGACAGCCGCTTCGTCCCGGCGGAACCGAAGTCGACATCGGCCTTGGCGTTCTCCCCTGCTCCGGAGGTGGCCACCACCACGCCCAACCCGAAGGTGGTGTGCAGCACCCGATCCCCCACCTCGACCGAGGGCACCGTCTTGATTCCGGGGCGGCTGCCGAAGCTGATCGCCTGCCGCGAGGTCTCGGTACGGGCCGAGGACGACGAGGCCCAGTTCGTCCGCGCCACACCGAGCCGGCGCCAGTCGATCAGGTCGGCCGGGATCTCGTCGGTGAACCGACTCGGCGGGTTGTACTGCGGCGCCCCCCAGGCCGAGCGGACGGTAGCCCTGGTGAGGTAGAGCCGCTTACGGGCCCGGGTGATGCCGACATAGGCCAGCCGGCGCTCCTCCTGCAGTTCGGCCGGGTCGGCCATTGCCCGCTGGTGGGGGAAGATGCCGTCCTCGAAGCCGGTGAGGAAGACCGTGTCGAACTCGAGCCCCTTGGCGGTGTGCAGGGTCATCAGGGTGACCACCCCGTCGGTGTCAGCATCCGGGTCCGGGAGCTGGTCGGAGTCGGCGACCAGCGCGATCCGCTCCAGGAAGGCTGGCAGCGAGTCGTCCGGCTCTGGCGCGGCGGCGGCCAGCTCCCCCTCGTCGGCAGGCAGGTCGACGGCGTGGGCGGCGGCCACGAACTCGCCGGCCACATTGACCAACTCCTCCAGGTTCTCCAACCGGGTGAGATCCTGCGGGTCGGTGGACGCCCGCAACTCGGCCACATAGCCCGATTCCCGCAGGATGCCCACCAGCACCTCGTCGGCCGGCCTGCCGTCCGCGACCATCGCCTGGTGGGTCTCCAGCAGGGTGACGAAGCCCCGGATCTGGTTCAGCGACCTGGTGGCCAGTCCGGGCACCTCATCGGCTCGCCGCAGGGCCTCGAAGAACGGCACCCGCTGCGCCGCGGCGAAGGCCTCGACCACCGCTTCGGCACGGTCTCCGATCCCCCGTTTCGGCACGTTCAGCACCCGGCGGACCGACACGTCGTCGGCCGGGTTGGCGATGCCGCGCAGGTAGGCAATCGCGTCGCGGATCTCTCTGCGCTCGTAGAACCGCACCCCGCCGACCACCCGGTAGGGCAGCCCGACCCGGATGAACACCTCCTCGAAGGCGCGCGACTGGGCGTTCGTCCGGTAGAACACCGCCACCTGGCCAGGTTTGGTGATCCCGGCATCGGTCAGCCGGTCGATCTCCTCAGCCACGAAGCGGGCTTCGTCGTGCTCGGTGTCGGCAACATAGCCGACCAGCTGTTCGCCGGGCCCGGCCTGCGACCACAGCTGCTTTGCCGGCCGTCCGGGGTTGCGGGTGATCACCGCATTCGCCGCGCTCAGGATGTTCTGGGTGGAGCGGTAGTTCTGCTCCAGGACGATGGTGCGCGCGCCCGGGAAGTCGTTCTCGAAGTCGAGGATGTTGCGGATCGTCGCGCCGCGGAAGGCGTAGATCGACTGGTCGGAATCGCCCACCACCATCAGTTCGGGCGGATCCACCCGGGGCGTGCCGTCCGCTGGCGCCGGAGCGGGGACCCCGGCCTGCCCGAGTCCGCCCGAGGGCACCGAGACAGGTGCCGCGTGAGACGAGGAACACAGTTCGCGTACCAGCACGTACTGGGCGTGGTTGGTGTCCTGGTACTCGTCGACCAGGACGTGCCGGAAACGGCGCCGGTACTGCTCGCGCAGGTCGGGGAAGGCCTGCAGCAGGTGGACGGTGGTCATGATCAGATCGTCGAAGTCCAAGGCGTTGGCAGCCTTCAGCCGGCGCTGGTACTCGGTGTAGGCGTCGGCATAGACCTCTTCATTGCCGCCGGACGCCCGGCTGCGCGCGGTCTCGTGGTCGACCAGTTCGTTCTTGCAGTTCGACACCCAGTTGAGCACGGCCCGGACCGGGTAGCGCTTCGGATCGGCCTCGGCATCCCGCAACACCAGTTGCATCAGCCGCCTGGAGTCGGTGTCGTCGTAGATCGAGAAACTGCGTGACAGGTCGAATCGTCCGATCTCCTGTCGCAGGATGCGCACGCAGGCCGAATGGAAGGTCGAGACCCACATCAGCCGGGCCCGGTTGCCGACCAACTCCTCCACCCGGTGCCGCATCTCGGCGGCGGCCTTGTTGGTGAAGGTGATCGCCAGGATCGAACCGGGATGGACGTTCCGGACGCCCACCAGGTGCGCGATCCGGCGGGTCAGCACCCGAGTCTTGCCCGACCCGGC
>NZ_JAYFPT010000062.1:0-49844 GCF_034927565.1 Propionicimonas sp. | reverse complement strand
TCCAGGTGACGGCGAACCCCCGGGCAGAGGTGTTCACCACCTTCAGGCCGGTCGGCGTCTCCGCGGCATGGGCCGGGGTCGCGACGAAGGTCAGCATCGACACCAGCAGCGCCCACAACGCTATCCAGGCGACTGGTTTCCAGGCATACCGGGCGCGGGTCACGCGACTCTCCCATCCTTGGCGGCTTCCCCCCACCAGCGGTTGCTGCCTTCTCAGGATCGCAACCTGGATGCGCATCATGCCCGCCCGGTGGACAGATCCGGGACCCACACTGAAGGTCGGCTTGAGAGTTCCCTGAGATCCGTCTGACGGGGTGGGAGGCTGTCCTTCACGGTGGCCGGAGGGGTAATCCGACATCCTTCTCAAGATTCTCTCAGGTTGCGGTGGTCACGGCAAGTCCCCGACGAGACTCACGGAAGATGCCCGCAAAACGCCCGACGAGGCTCGTGCGCCGTGTTCGCGAGAAGCTCCCCGTCCAAGCTCGGCCCACCAGCGGTGGGGCGCCGAAACCGGGGAGCCGTTACAGTACGAGGATCACCCGTCCACGCCGACCGGGACGGTTCTGGGTCCGGCCGGGTGGTCACCGGTCCCGGCGCCTCAGAGAGGGAACATGCGCGTCATCACCTACGGCACCTTCGACCTGTTCCACGAGGGTCATCGCAGACTGCTCGAACGGGCGAAGGCGCTCGGCGACCATCTCATCGTGGGTGTGACCACGGAGAACTACGACAACAGCCGCGGCAAGCTCAACGTCAGCCAGAGTCTGATGGAGCGGATCCGCAACGTGCAGGACAGCGGCCTGGCCGACGAGATCATCATCGAGGAGTACGAGGGCCAGAAGATCCGCGACATCCAGAAGTACGGCATCGACATCTTCGCGATCGGGTCGGACTGGCTGGGCGAGTTCGACTACCTCAAGGACTACTGCGAGGTGGTGTACCTCGAGCGCACCAAGGGGGTCTCCAGCACCCAGCTGCGGGACCAGAACGCCGGGGTGATCCGGCTCGGTGTGATCGGGTCCGGACGGATCGCCGCCCGCTTCGTCGCCGAGGCCCGCTACGTGTCCGGCGTGGACGTCAGGACCGTCTTCAGCCAGCACTACGCCCGGGCGCAGGCCTTCGCCGAGCGATTCGAGCTGCAGCACGCGGCCCAGACCCGGGACGACCTGTTCGGCGCGGTCGACGCGGTCTACATCGCCTCCCCCCACGGCACCCACTACGAGCACACCGCGGCCGCTCTGGACGCTGGCATCCACGTCCTGTGCGAGAAGCCGATGACCCTGTCCAGGGCCCAGACCGAGGAGCTCTTCACTCGTGCCAGGGAACGCGAGGTCGTGCTCCTTGAGGCGGTCAAGACTGCCTTCGCTCCGGCCTTCCAGCGGATGGTGGAGGTGGCCCGCTCCGGCTCGATCGGACAGATCCGCTCTGTGGACGCCACCTTCACCAAGCTGGTGACCGGCGGCCGCGAACTGGAGTCCCCGGACGGCGGCAGCATCTCCGAGCTGGCCACCTACCCGCTGCTGGCCGTGGTCAAGCTGCTCGGCACCGATTACACCACCATCCGCACCCAGTCGCTGCGCCCCGAGGACAGCGAGGTGGAACTGTTCAGCCGGATCGACATCAGCTACCCGGGTGCGATCGCCTCGGCCCGCACCGGGCTCGGTGTGAAGGCCGAGGGAGAGTTGATCGTCGCCGGAACCCTCGGCTACGTCCATGTCCCCGCGCCCTGGTGGCTGACCGAGTATTTCGAGACCCGGTTCGAGAACCCGGCGCAGAACCGCAAGTACTACAACACCTTCGACGGCGACGGCCTGCGCTACGAGCTGGCCGAGTTCACCCAGATGATCCGAGGGAAGAACCTGGAGTCGTTCAAGCTGCGCGCCGCGGAATCACTGGCCATCGCCGACATCATCGAGCGGGCCCGGGCCGGCGCCGAGTTCTTCGGCTGAGCGGCGGGCCGGGGCCTCAGCCGCGCGCCTGCCTGGAGTCCTCGTAGGCCTCGGTGACCTCGTCGACCGGGCCGTCCATCACCAGTTCGCCCTTGTTCAGCCAGATCGCGCGGCCGCAGGTGTCGCGGATGGAGGCCATCGAGTGCGAGACCAGGAAGACCGTGCCGGCGTTGTCCCGGATCTCGCGGATCCGGTCCTCGCTGCGGGTGCGGAACCGGCGGTCGCCGACCGCCAGGGCCTCGTCCACGATCAGGATCTCGTGCTGCCGGACGGTGGCGATCGAGAACTTCAGCCGGGCCTGCATGCCCGAGGAGTAGGTCCGCATCGGCAGGTCGATGAAGTCCTGCAACTCGGCGAACTCGACGATCTCGTCGCGCATCGCCTCGACCTCCTTGCGGGAGAAGCCCAGGGCCAGCCCGCCGAGCAGGATGTTGCGCTCGCCCGAGAGGTCGCCGATCAAGGCTGCGCCGACCCCCAGCATGTTGGGCCGGGAGGAGGCGTACACCGCGCCCGACTCAGGCTGGGTGAGGCCGGTGATCGCGCGCATCAGGGTGGACTTGCCCGAGCCGTTGGAGCCGATCACGCCGATCGACTCGTTCTCGCGGGCGACGAAGGAGATGCCCTTCAGGGCATGCACCACCCGGATGCCGCGGCGCTCCTTGGCGAGCAACCCGGGCTGGGCACCCTGCACCGCCCGGCCGCCGGCATAGACCCGGTACTTCACGTGCAGGTCGTCGACCACCACCACCGGACGGCGTCCGTCCGATGGAGTGGCTACAGGGGTGAGGGGCTCAGTCACGGCCGTACCGCTCCTCCGCCGACCAGAAGAACACCAGCCCGACGGCGAAGGTGAGCACCGCCCAGGCCGAGAAGTACCACCAGTAATTCTGGTCGGTCAGCTGCTCTCCCATCAGCAGGCTGCGACCCAGTTGCAGCACCTGGTAGATCGGGTGGAAGTCGAACAGCCGAACCGCCCACGGGTACTTGACGAACACCCGGCTGACGTCGAACAGCACGCCCGAGGTGTAGAAGAGGATCCGGGAGATGAACGGCAGCAGCTGGGTGAGGTCGCGGACGTGGACGGTGAGCCGGGCGGCGATCATCGCGATCCCGGCGTTGAACAGAGCGAACAGCGCCAGCAGCGGAATGATCAGCAGCCACTCCAACGTCGGCCAGTGCCCCAGGAACGGCAGGATCACCAGGAGCAGGGCGATCGAAGGCAGCAGGGCGAGGAGCTGCTGGACCACTTCGGCCAGCGGCAGCGTGAGCCGCGGGAAGGCCAGTGACTGCACCAAGTTCTGGTTGCCGGTGATCGACTTGGCGCCCCGGATGAGGCTTGACGAGAAGAAGCCGAAGAGGAAGACGCCGATCACCACGTGCGCTGCGTAGGTGAGCGGGCTGCCGACATCCTTCTGCAGGACGCCGAAGATCAGGCCGTAGATCGCCGCGTTGAGCACCGGCTGCAGCAGCAGCCAGCCGATGCCCAGCCGGTTGCCCTCCAGTTGGGCACGCAACCGGGACTGTGCCATCGCGACGATGAAATCGCGGCGTTCCCAGGTCTGTTTCAGGTACGACCCGAGCGAGGGCCGCGCACCCACCCGGTGCAGGCCGCTCCGCGCCGCGTACTCGGCCAGACTCATGCGCGTCGGGTTCCCCTCGTCAAGCCTCGACCGTTGTCCGGCCGGTTCTTCGGGTGGAGTCTATCCGTCCCGGTCACGGCAGGCGATTCCGGACACTCGCGGAGCTCCGCGGCGCAGCGGACCGCCGCGCCGCCCGACCAGGCCAGGCTCCGGTGACCGGCGAGAGCCCCGGCAGAAAAGCTCGGCACAAACCGGGTAGCAGAGGCGACTGGCGTGGATAGTGCACGCGAGTGCCCGGAATCACCCGGTTTGTGCACCTGCACCTCGCTGACGGGTTCAACCGCGGTGGCTGAGGTAGTAGCCGACAAGGTTGCGGGTGGAGGGGTCCTGGGCCTGGAGTGCCGCGGCGACCCCGGCGACCGCCGGGGCGATCTGCAGCGCCAACTGCTTGCCGAGTTCCACCCCCCACTGGTCGAAGGAGTTGATCCCCCACACCACACCCTGGGTGAAGGTGATGTGCTCGTACAGCGCGATCAGCTGGCCGACCACGGACGGGGTGAGCGCCGGCGCCATGATGGACGTCGTCGGCCGGTTACCCGGGAACACCCGGGCCCAGACGATCGGCTCGGCGGTGCCCTCGGCGCGCACCTCGTCAGCGGTCTTGCCGAAGGCCAGCGCCTTAGTCTGGGCGAAGAAGTTCGCCAGGAAGAGCTCGTGGACGTCCGCATCCCCGTCGGTCAGCGGGTGCGCCGGGGTGGCGACAGCGATGAAGTCGGCCGGGATCAATTGGGTTCCCTGGTGGATCAGCTGGTAGAAGGCGTGCTGGCCGTTGGTGCCGGGCTCGCCCCAGAACACCTCACCGGTGGCGGTGGTGACCGGGGTTCCGTCCCACCGGACGCCCTTGCCGTTGGACTCCATAGTGAGCTGCTGCAGGTAGGCGGCGAACCGGTGCAGGTACTGCGCGTACGGCAGGACGGCGTGGCTGGCGGCGCCGAAAAAGTTGACGTACCAGACGTTCAGCAGGCCCATCAGCGCCGGCACGTTGCGCTCCAGCGGCTCGCTGGCGAAATGCTCGTCGATCGCGCGGAAGCCCGCCAGGAAGTCGGCGAAGGCGTCCGGTCCCAGCGCGACGGCCAGGCTGGTGCCGACCGCGGAGTCGACCGAGTAGCGGCCGCCCACCCAGTCCCAGAAGCCGAAGGCATTGGCCGGGTCGATGCCGAAGGCTGCCACCTTGTCCAGGGCGGTGGAGACCGCGACGAAGTGCTTGGCGATGGCGTCGGCCCGGGCCCCGTCCGACCCGTCAATCGCGCCCTGGGCGGCCAACGTCCGCAGCAGCCAGTCGCGGGCCAACCGGGCGTTGGTCAGGGTCTCCAGGGTGGTGAAGGTCTTGGACGCCACGATGAACAGCGTGGTCTCCGGGTCGAGATCGGCGGTCTTCTCTGCCACGTCGGTCGGGTCGATATTGGACACGAACCGGCAGCTCAGACCAGGCTGGACATAGGGCTTGAGCGCCTCGTAGACCATCACCGGGCCGAGGTCGGAGCCGCCGATGCCGATATTGACCACGGTCTGGATCCGCTTGCCGGTGACGCCCTGCCAGGCCCCCGAGCGCACCTGCTCGGCGAAGCCGTAGACCTTGTCGAGTACCTCGTGGACGCCGGGGACGACGTCGATACCGTCCACCACCACCGAATCGGTGCGTGGCCGGCGCAGCGCGGTGTGCAGCACCGAGCGGTTCTCGGTGGTGTTGATCCGCTCGCCGGCGTACATCGCGTCCCGGCGGGCCTCCAGGCCGACCTCGCGGCCCAGCGCCACCAGCGCGGCCAGCACCTCGTCGGTGAGCAGGTTCTTCGACAGGTCGACGAACAGGTCGCCGGCGGTCAGGCTGAAGCGTTCGGCGCGGCCGGGATCGGCGGCGAACCAGCCTCGCAGGTCGGGCTCCAGCGAGGTTGTGAGCGCGGTGAGGGTGGACCAGGCGGCGGTGGTCGTCGGATCGACAGGAGCGGTCATGACGTCAGCCTAGCGAGGGCTGCGTCGAAGGCGGCCTGCGGACCGTCGGGATGGTCGCCCAGGAGATGGCTGCGCAGCGCGAGCCGCTCGGCCCGCAGCGGGTCGGGGCCGAACGCGTCGCGCACCGCTTGGTCGAAGCCGGCCAGCCCGGGCCCAACCAGATACAGCCCGCGCTGGCTGGGGTAGGCGGCCAGGAACTCCTCGGTGGTCAGGCCGGCGGGGTTGGTGACGATGGCCGGGCGTCCGGTGGCCAGGAAGTCGCTGGTGACACTGGACACGTCGGCGAGCAGCACGTCCGCCTGGGCCAGGCAGTCGACCAGGGTGAGGTCGGTATGGTCAACCAGGACGTGCTCGCCGCCGGCGAGCAGGCCCTCGATCTCGGCGATCGCCGCGAGCATGGACGGGCGCACCGTCCCACTCGCCGGGTGCGGTTTGAACCAGACCCGGACCCGGGGCACCACCTCCAGCAACCGCCGCACCATGGCCGGCCCCATGGTGTCCAGCGAGCTGTAGGCGGTCTGTTCGTAGTAGCCCTCGAAGGTGGGTGCGTACAACACGACCGGCGACTCGCCGGGGTCGCGCTGCACGCCGGCCAGCAACGGCTCGGCCTGCGGTCTGCCGATCAGCACGAAGCGGTCGTCGGGCAGGTCGATGCCGGCGGCCCGGAAGCGGCCGACAGCGGCGGGACCCGCCACCCACACCTGATCGTAGGCGCGCGCCTGGGGATTGGCGGAGGATGCCTTGTCGGAGTCCCCGTGCCCCAGCATGACGTGCTTCAGCCGCTGGTCCCGCAACAAGTGGACGTTCTTCTCGCCATAGGCGAGATAGAGGGCGGCCTTGATCGACTCGAGCGTGAGCAGCTCGACTCCGCGGGTGGTCGGGGCGTACACCACCGGCAGCCGGGTAGCTGCCAGCGGCTTCAGCTGGCTCGCCTCCCGCACCACCATCACCCCGTTGTGCGGTGTGGCGTCGAAGACCGGCAGCCACTGGTTGACCACAGAGCGGGACTGGCCTGCCCCGGCCGAGACATAGACCAGGTAGTGCGGATCCCCACTGGTCAACTCGGACAGCAGGATCTCGGTGTCGGCAGTCTTCCGGTGAAGCAGCCGCCGAACCGCCAGCGCCGACCGGGCGGTCACGAACAGCGCGAAGAGTGCACCAACCACCGGCGCCACGACGGCGAGCCAGGTGAGCATGCTGGTTGGGCCGAATACGCCGGGAACAGCGCCGAGGACGGCGATCGCCTCCGCCAGTACCAAGGCTCCGGGTGCCCCCACGGCCGCCGCATAGCAGGCGACATAGCTCCGCAGCGGCTCAGCCTGGTGCGTCTGCCCGGGGAGATACCGCAGCGGCGGCGCCGCCCGCCACAGCAGGGCCGCCAGCCCGCCCAGCGCCGTCCAGGCCAACTGGACCGCCACCACCGCACAGGCGTACGGGACGGCGACCGGCAACGGCGCGAGCGCCCCGAGCAGGAGCAGGCTGCGGAGGGCTGCCCGCAACTGCGGTTTCAGCCCGGCATAGTCGAAGAGCCGGCCGAGCGGGGAGTCAACCCTGGTCGCAGCCCAGTCGAGGACCGCCGCCAGCAGCCAGCACAGCACTGCGATCAGCGGTGCGCGCGCGACCAGGGCCACCAGCAACGCCAGATGCGGCACCAGCAGAACCCACAGCAGGTGATCGGCGAGCCACCGGACGAGGCCCGGCGGCGGCGGGGCCGCGGCCCGCGCGAGTTCCTCCCACTCGCTGAGCGGGGCCCGTCCCAGAGTGGCGAGCCGTCGCTCGATTGACCTCATGCCCTCAGACTAGCGGCGCCGCTGGTCCGCGCCCGACGCGGCTCTCACTCGTCGGCCGGGTCTTGCCGCCCGTCCCGGCTCACGCCGACGTCCCCCGGGACGCGGCGTCCAGGACACGGCGTCCGGGCCAGGGGCTTCTAGGTCGCGCCAGGTGGGCTGGGCAGTGTTCTGAAGCGTTGGCGGGCGAGGTAGCGCTTCAGTCCGTGCAGAAACCGGGCAGTAGAGGCCACTCGCGTGGATAATCCACGCGCCTACCCGGAATCACCCGGTTTGCGCAAACGCCAACCGGCCGCCGGCGACCAGGCCTCAGGCCCGCACCGCCACGTGGACGTGGTCGTAGTGGTTCTGGGTGATGCTGCCGCGGTCGGCCATCTTGCGCCAGTGCGGGGTGCGCGGGGTCCAGATCTTCTGCTCGAAGATGATGTGGTCGATATTGAAAGCCTTGGCGTTCTTGATCAGGTAGTTGGCGATCTGCCAGCCCAGCGCGCTCTCCTTCTTCGGGGTGAGCATGATGTCGAGCGCGCGCCCGTTCTTGTGGAACTGCCGGCCGCCGGCCCGCCAGCCGCCGTAGGAGTTCACCGCGGGGAACAGCGGGCAGACCGAGCGATAGATCCGGATCGTGTCCGGACGGAGCTTCTTCTCCACTGCGGAGCCCCGCTTGCAGGGGGCCATGGTGATGCCGCCGACGACATCCGGCGACACGTCGGTGAGGTGGTCGGCGAGAACCCAGCCGGTGACCTTGTCGGTCTCCACCTTGCGGTACTTCCCCTCGATCGCCGTGGTGCCCAGCACCGCCTCACCGGCGTTGACCGAGCCCAGCAGCGCGGACTTCTCCGAGGCCTCGGCCCGGATGTTCAGCCGGGACTTGGTGTGGAGCGGGGTGTAGCTGGTCAGCTCCCCGACCGTCTCGGCCAGGGCCGAGGTGGTCAGCGTCCGGACCTGCAGGGTACGGTCGGCGCGGCGACTGACGACCTCCACGTCCCGTCCCTCGGGGGAGGCGATCGCCGCGGTGGCGGCAAGCGGTGCCGGCGCGGCATCGATCACGAAGGCGCTGGTGGTTGCTGCTGCGGCGACCACCACCAGGCCGACACCGGCACGCTGGGCGAGGCCGTCACGCCAGGTGGGAGCGGCCCGACGGGGGCCCGAGCCGGTTGCGGGACGCGGGGTCACCTCGGCCTCGACCGCTGTTACAGCAGCGGCGCGGCGCGGTTCGTACATCCCCACCCCGATCACGAGACAGCCCAACGATTGTTCAACTTACCCTAAGAATTCCTCAGGAAGCAATCGGAATCACCCGCTCCTCCATCCGGCGAGCCAGACTGGCAGCCAGCATCCACGGCGGGGAGGGACTCCGTCCGGCAGCGCTGCAGGAGGATGAATGAGGGCTCGGACGGCTGCCGCGATCACGCTCGCGATCGCCCTGCTCGAACTCGGCCCGCTGGCCGCCACCGCCACTGCCGACCCCGGCGGCGCCCCGCCACAAGCGCCGGCGCCGGCCCAGACCACGGCGCCGTCCAAACCGAAATACACCCCGCCGGCCGAGGACCCCGACGACGAGTCCCCCACGCCCGGCGCCTCGGCGACGCCGACCCCCACGCCCTCGTACTCCTACACCCCGCGCCCCGACCCGGAGGGCGATCGCTGGCTGCAACTGGCGATCTATGGGGGCGGCGGGCTGCTGGGTGCGGTGATTCTGTTCATGATCATCGGTAGCCTGCTGCGGTTGAAGTACCGCCGCCAGGCTCGAAGGAACCAGCAATGACCATCCCCCAGCCCGGCCCCGTCGTTCCACCGACCGGGCCGTCCACGCCGCAACGTCCCCACCATCCCGCCCGGCTGCCCTGGGTGCTGGTGGTGATCCTCAGCGTGGCGGTGGTCGGCCTGACGGCCCTGGTGACGCTGCGGGAGCGGCAGATCGGCGAGCTGACCGGCCAACTGGCCGCGGCCACCGCGGCACCTGCCACGCCCACTGCCGCGCCGGCTCCTTCGGCCTCCGCCCAGCCGACGCCCGCCCCGTCCACCGCCGATCCGGAGCTGGAGGAGTTCCTGCTCTCGCTGCAGCGCCGGGAGCCGGACGACCCGCGTGCCCTGGGCGCGGTGGACGCGCCGGTGGTGCTGATCGAGTGGAGTGACTTCCGCTGCCCCTACTGCGCCCGGTTCGCCACCACCACCTTCACCGATCTGCTGCCCTACGTGGAATCGGGTTCGCTGCGGGTCGAGTTCCGCGACATGGCGATGTTCGGCGACGAGTCCGAACTGGCCGCGGTCGCCAGCCGAGCCGCCGGTGAACAGGGGAAGTTCTGGGAGTTCAGCCACGCCCTGTTCGCCGCTGCCCCCGCCAGCGGTCATCCGGAGATCGGACAGGCGGACGTGATCGGGTTCGCCAAGGCAGCCGGCGTGCCGGACCTTGAGGCGTTCACCGCCGCGCTGGACGACGAGGACCTGCTGCAGGCCGTCCGGGAGGACACCCAGCATGCGCAGGGCATCGGGATCACCGGCACCCCGTTCTTCGTGGTCAACACCACGCCGATCTCCGGCGCCCAGCCGCTGGAGGTCTTCACCGCCACGATCGAGGGTTACGGCGGGACGAAGTAGCCGTTCCCACCGCGGACGGCGCGAACTTGCCCTCAGGTCTGAAGCCGCCCACGGTCGCGAGCCGGTCCCACCGCGGACGGGGCGAACCCACGGGCTGACCGTCGCCAGGGCCGGGATCCCGAGCCGGTCGGATCGCGGCTGGGCGAACCCGGCGAGCGACCCCTCAGTCGTCCCGTGCCCAGCGCTGTACCAACGCCCGCAGCGGCCCCAGCCCGGCGTCGACCACCAGGTCCGGCTCGATCAGGTCGGTGTGCCAGACGCCCTCGGCCCCACCGGACAGCCACAGCCCGGCCTGGTAGTGCTCGAGTCGTCCGGTGGCCAGCAGCGGGATCTCCGGCAGCAGGGACGGCAGGCTGCGCGCATAACTGCTGCCGAAGGCGTCCGCCGGCACCACCTGCACCGCGCTGGCACCGGCGGCGTACGCCTGCCGCAACTCGGCGGGGGTGAGACCGCCGAGCACCACCGGCACCGGCCCGGCGGCCTGCGGCAGTTCGGCGAGCGGGAACAGGGACGAGAGCCAGGCCGCGCCGGCGGCGATCGCGGTGTGGGCGTCCGCGGCGGTGTCCACCCCGCTCACGCCGATCTTCGCCCGTCGTCCGAAGACCGGCAGCAGGGCGGCGAGGTCGTCCAGGCGTTCCAGCGGTACCGACCACACCCGGTGCCCTTCCTGCCACAGCACCTCGCAGGCGGCGATCAGATCCTCGGCGTCGACGGCCGGCAGCGAGAGGATCAGCCGATGGCGACCCAGCTCCCAGAACTCTGCTCGACCCATGCCGCCCATCATGCCGGTTCTCCCGCCGGAGGTGGGAACCGGACGCGGCGGGCCATGTCGGGATGGGGAAACACGCTCTAGGCTGCGGCTGAACGCGGATTGGAGGATCCATGTATCTGACAAGCACAGCCATCCCCGCCGATTCGACCATCGACATCCGGCACGCGGAACCAGGCGTGGGTGGGGCCAATGTCGCCCCCGACCTGGAGTGGGGCGACGTCCCGGCGGGCACGAAGAGCTTCCTGGTGACCTGTTTCGACCCCGACGCGCCCACCGGCAGCGGCTGGTGGCACTGGGTGGTTGCCGACATCCCGGCCGCTGTGACCGCACTGCCCGAGGGCGGTGCCCTCCCCGAGGGTGCGCGGACCTGGCCGACCGACTACGGCTACCCGAACTGGGGTGGCCCCTGGCCGCCGCCCGGCCAGCCGGCGCACCACTACCACTTCCGGGTCGCGGCCCTCGATGTCGACCGGCTGGAGGTGCCGGACGACACCACCCGGGCCAATGCCCTGCTCACCGCCAGCTTCCACGTGCTCGGCGAGGCGGAGTTCGTCGCGCTGTTCCAGAATCCGGCGAGCTGAGCTTGGCAGTCCTGATCGACCCGCCCCGGTGGCCGGCCCACGGCACCCGGTTCGCCCACCTGGTCTCCGACACCAGCCTGGACGAACTGCACGCCTTCGCCGCGGCCGCAGGGCTTCCGCTGCGGGCCTTCGACCACGACCACTACGACGTCGCCGAGGGCCGCTACCCGCAGTTGGTCGCGCAGGGCGCCGTCCCGGTACCCGAGCAGGAGTTGCTGCGCCGGCTCCGGGCCGCCGGCCTGCGGGTGCGGCCACAGGACCGGTCGCCGACCGTCGCCCGGGTGCTGCCGGTGCTGCGTGCGGCCTGGGACACGCTGCTGCCCGGAACCCCGGGGATCGGGACGGAGTTGCTGGCCCGCTGGAGCGAACCGCACCGGTTCTACCACGACGTCCGCCATCTCGCGCACGCCCTGGCCGCGGCCCGGGAGATCACCGGCGGCGAGGTGCCGCGCCCGGTGCAACTCGCGCTGTGGTTCCACGACGCGGTGTACCGCCGCGAGCCCGGCGCCGATGAGGAGGCCTCCGCCCGGCTCGCGGTGGACCTGCTCGCCGGCACGGTGGTCCAGGCCAGCGAACTGGACGAGATCACCCGCCTGGTGCGGCTCACCGCCAGCCACGTCCTGACCGACCCGCACGACCAGGCCGGGGCGATCGTGCTGGACGCCGACCTGGCGGTGCTCGGCCAGCCACGGGGCCGCTACGACGTCTACGTCCGCGACGTCCGGCTGGAGTACGAACAGGTCCCCGAGCCCGACTTCCGGCGCGGACGGGTGCAGGTGCTCAACCACCTGCTGGGGCTGACTCCGCTGTTCGCCACCGGCCAGGGGCGGCTCCGCTGGGAGGACACCGCACGGGGCAATCTGGCCGCGGAACGGCGTCGTTGGCTCACAGGGGCTGCAAACCCGCTCGCAAAGCCGTAATCTGCTGACGTAGAGTTGGCCCTCAGGATTCTTGGGGGATGGTGATGGGACATCGCGCGGTCTGGGCTGCCGCTGCCGCATGCCTGATAGCGGGTGCGCTGGTCGGGCCCCCTGGCAGTGCCCTGATGGAGCAGGCGGTCAGCGAGGCCCTGCAGCCAGCGGCTGCGCCGGCGGCCGTCCCCACGCCGCGACCTTCGGTTGGTGAGGGCAGTCCCCCGGTCGGCCCTCGTCCCGAACCGGCGCCGGTGGTGCCGACGCTGATCTCCCCCGCCCCCACGACAGTGGGGCCGTCCGGACCGACACCGGGACGTCCGGGCGACCGTGACGTGAACCTGAGCAGCAGCCGGCCTTCCACCCAGGCCAGGCCGACGACGTCGAGCAGCCCGGGCAAGGCCACCGCTTCGGCCAAGCCCACCACCTCTGCCCAGCCCAGTGCCACGGCCAAGCCCAGTGCCACCGCCAAGCCCAGCACGTCAGCCAAGCCCACCACACCGGCGACGTCGGCCCCGACGTCCACACCGACCGCGACCAGCAAGCCCTACACGCCGCCGGAGTACGACGGGCGGGTGCGTTCGACCGGCGACCGCGGAAGTCGCATCGACCCGCAGCCGCGGTCCAGCTCGATCTCCCAGCCCTCCACCAACAGTGTGGCGAAAACCACCACTCAGTCCATCACCACCCTCGTCACCAACAGCGCCGTCTTGGTCGCCACGACTCGTTCCGTCCCGACCCACAAGCAGGTGACGCGGGTGGGCAAGCAGGTGGCACGGGCGGGCACGTCGGTCAGCGCCGGGCGAGCAACGGGACGGTCCGTGGTCAGGCATCCATCCGCCCGAACCGCCGGACAGCAGCCGGCCCGAACCAAGGCCACACCGGTCAGGGTGTCGAAGCCGGCCGTGCGCGGTCACCACGGCCCGGTCGGGCGGCAGACCGGCTCCCATAGCCACAGGAATTCGTGGATCAGGTACTGAAACTGCGGTCGATCGCCTTCGGGGCCGTCCTTGTGCTGGTCGCCGGTTGCACAGCGCTCCCGCCGGCAGCCGCACCCGGTGCCACTCCGGGCATCAGGCCGGTACCGGCGAATACAGCTCCACTGCCGGTCGACGCCACCGGGACCGCTGCTCCCAGCCCAGCCCTATCCAACCCAGCTTCGTCCAGCCCTGCCTCGTCCAGCCCTGCCTCGTCCAGCCCAGCCTCGTCCAGCCCTGCCACGCCCGGCAGCCCGTCGGCTGCCGCAACCCCGACCGCGGCGCCGTCCGCTGCTGCCACGTCCACGGCGGACGCCACACCGCCGAAGGACACCCGCTCCGGCCGGCAACTCGACCAGCCCTATGTCGTCAACGGGATCGTCGTGGTCTCCAAGAAGCACCCGATCTCCAAGCGCTACCAGCGCAAGCATCCCGGTAAGTACGGGCTGGAGAAAGAGGTGGCCGCTGCGCTGGCGGAGTTGACCGCTGCCGCGAAGCAGGACGGGGTGAAGGTTCTGGTGCGCAGCGGATACCGCTCCTACGCCGAGCAGGACAAGATCCTGAAGCGCAAGATCGTCGAGTACGGCAGCGAGAAGATGGCCCGCCGCTACAACGCCGAACCGGGCAAGAGCGAACACCAGACCGGTCTGGCGGTGGACCTGTGGGACGGCGTCACCTGGGGGCTCGGCGTCCGTAACACCAAGGTCGGCAAGTGGCTGTGGAAGCACGCCCGCGAGTACGGCTTCATCCTGCGCTACCCGCCCGGCAAGGAGAAGATCACCGGCTACGCCTACGAGCCCTGGCACTTCCGCTACATCGGTGTGGAAGATTCGCTGACGTTCAACCCGAACTCGAAGCTGACCCTGGAGGAGTACCTCGGCATCGGCTGAGCCCGCGCCGCCCGCCCCTACCCCCTCCGTTTGTGCGGGCTTGGGGCCGGTATGGCCTGCGGGATTCCCGGCGGAATCCCGCACAACCGGCACCGGGAGGAGTCTCCGGACCCTCCGGGGCGGCTCATTTTGGCGGACGGCCGGAGCCGGGCGCTGGCAAGATGGGACGCGCGGGTCGTCCTCTCCGGCACCGGGGGCAGAACCGCCGGTTCGAGGTCCATCAGGCACGATCCCCAGGAGACTCCCATGGCAGCACCCCTGTCCGAACTCGCCGGCATCGGTGAGGGCCGGCGGATCGGCATCCTCACCAGCGGCGGCGACGCCCAGGGGATGAACGCCGCGGTCCGCGCCGCCGTCCGTACCGGGATCACCCTGGGCGCCCGGGTGTTCGCAATCTACGAGGGCTACCAGGGCATGGTGGACGGTGGCGAGGGGATCGGCGAGCTCGGCTGGGAGGACGTCAGCAGCATCCTGCACCGCGGCGGCACCATGATCGGCACCTTCCGCAGCAAGGACTTCCGCGAGCGCCGGGGACGCAAGGCCGCCGCCCGCAACCTGCTCACTGCCGGTATCGACCGGCTGATCGTGATCGGCGGGGACGGGTCGCTGTCCGGCCTGGACCAGTTCCGTGCCGAGTGGCCGGAGCTGCTCGCCGAACTGGTCGCGGAGGGGGCGATCTCACCCCAGACCGCGGCCGCGCACCCGTCCCTGCTGGCTGCCGGACTGGTCGGCTCGATCGACAACGACCTGGTTGGCACCGACATGACGATCGGCGCCGACACCGCTCTGCACCGAATCACCGACGCCATCGATGCACTGGCCAGCACCGCCGCCAGCCACCAGCGCTCCTTCGTCGTGGAGGTGATGGGCCGGCACTGCGGCTATCTGGCGCTGATGAGTGCGATCGCCGGCGGCTGTGACTACGTCCTGATCCCTGAACTGCCGCCTGCCGACGGCTGGGAGGACCAGCTGTGCGCCGCCCTGCGCCGCAGCCGGGAAGCCGGCCGGCGGGACTCGATGGTGGTGGTGGCCGAGGGCGCCATCGACCGGCAGGGCCAGCCGATCACCTCCGAGTACGTCCGCCAGACGCTGGCCGACCGACTGCACGAGGACGTCCGGGTGACCATTCTCGGGCATGTGCAGCGGGGCGGCACACCGTCCGCCTTCGACCGCTGGGCCTCCAGTTGGCTGGGGTACGAGGCGGTGGTCGAGGTGCTGCAGGCAGACGCGGACACGCCGATCTCGGTGCTCGGGCTGCGCGGCAACCGGGTAATCCGGTTCCCCCTGATCGACGCGGTGGCGCAGACCCGGGAGGTGCCAGGGCTGATCCAGGCAGGCGACTACGACAAGGCGATGGCCTATCGCGGTGGCTCCTTCAAGGAGATGGCGCAACTGCTGGCCGAACTGGTCGAGCCAGCCAGCGTCGCCGCCCCCGACACCGCCAAACGCATAGCGATCCTGCACGCCGGCGGGCTGGCGCCGGGGATGAACCCGGCTGCCCGCGCCGCCGTCCGGCTCGGGATCTCGCGCGGCCACACCATGCTGGGCGTGCAGGACGGTTTCGTCGGCCTGCGGGAGGGACTGATCCGCGAACTGGACTGGGCCGGTGTCGAGGGCTGGCTGGCCGAGGGCGGCGCCGAACTGGGCGTCCGACGTCCGATCCCCTCGGTGGAGAACCTGTACGCGGTCAGCCGCGCACTGGAGCACCACCGGGTCGACGCCCTGCTGGTGATCGGCGGCTGGAACGCCTACCAGGGCGCCCACCTGCTGCAGCGCGAGCAGGAGCGCTACCCGGCCTTCCGGATCCCGATCGTCTGTGTGCCGGCGTCCATCGACAACAACCTGCCGGGCTCGGAACTGTCCATCGGCGCCGACACCGCGCTCAACGTGGTGACCGAGGCGATCGACCGGATCAAACCCTCGGCGAGCGCGGCGAAGCGGGCGTTCGTGGTGGAGACCATGGGCCAGTTCTGCGGCTACCTGGCGATGATGGGCGGGCTGGCCGGCGGTGCCGAGCGGATCTACCTGCACGAGGACGGCATCACGCTGAAGTCGCTGCAGGCCGACCTCGAGTGGCTGCAGCAGAGCTTCGCCCACGGACGCAAGCTCTTCCTGGCGATCCGCAACGAGAACGCGAACGCGCTCTACACCACCGACTTCCTGGCCCGGCTGCTGGAGGAGGAGGGGAAGGACGCCTACGACGTCCGGACGGTGGTGCTCGGGCACGTCCAGCAGGGCGGCGTCCCCACCCCCTTCGACCGAGTGCTCTCCACCCGGCTGGTGTCCCGGGCGCTGAGGGTGCTGGGTGATCAGCTCAGCGCCGGCACTCACGAGGGCTACGCCATCGGCCTGGTGCGCAGCGGCATCGAACTGACCCCGCTGGCGCAGATCAACGAGCAGGTCGACCTGCAGTTCCGCCGTCCGGCCGAGCCGTGGTGGCGGTCGCTGCACCCGGTGGTTGCCGCGGTCTCGGACGCCGGCTGAGCCGCCTCGAACCCCACCCGAACCGTCCCCGCGTCCCACCGATCGAGCGCCTGCCTTCGCGCCGAACGCTCGACCATAGGCAGGGGCGCTCGACGCGAAGGCTGGCGGTCGGGAAGCGCCAAGCGGCAGGGGTGGTGGTCAGTCGGGCTCAGGCGGTGAAGGTGCTGGTGTCGATCACGTAGCGGTAGCGGACCTGGGAAGCGACCACCTTGTCGTAGGCGTCGTTGATGTCCTCCCCGCTGATCACCTCGACCTGGGCGGCCAGGCCGTGCTCGGCGCAGAAGTCGAGCATCTCCTGGGTTTCGGCAATGCCTCCGATGTTCGAGCCAGCCAGGATCCGGTTGCCGTTGGTCAGTGTGCTCATCCTCAGCTCGACCGGGTGCTCGGGCAGGCCGACGTCCACCAGGGCGCCACCGATCTTCAGGCAGCCCAGCAGACCCGTAAGGTCGCTGGAGCCCGACACCGTGGTGACCATCAGGTCGAAGCTGCGGCGCAGGTGCCTCAGCGTGCCCGGTTCACTGGTGGCGTAGTACTCCGATGCCCCGAAACGCCGACCGTCCGCCTCCTTGGAGCGGGTCTGGCTGATCACCGCCACCTCCGCACCCATCGCCGCCGCGAGTTGGACGGCCATGTGCCCCAGGCCGCCCATGCCGACGATCGCCACCCGCTTGCCGGGGCCGGCACCCCAGCGCTTCAGTGGCGAGTAGGTGGTGATCCCGGCGCACAGCAGTGGGGCGGCAGCGGCCAGGTCGATCGAGTCCGGGATCCGCAGCAGGTAGTCCTGCTCGATGGTGAAACAGGTGGAGTAGCCGCCGGCGGTCGGCAGACCGTCCCTGCCGATGGCGTTGTACGTCCAGACGGTGGGCTTCTCCCGGCTCTCGCAGAACTGCTCGCGTCCGGCGGCGCATTGCTCGCACGCGCCGCAGGAGTCCACGAAACAGCCGACTCCCACCCGGTCACCAACGGCGAACTTCGTGACTGCCGAACCGACCCGGGTGACCACCCCGGCCAGTTCATGGCCGGGGACCAGCGGATACCGGGCGGGCCCCCATTCCCCGCGGGCGGTGTGGATGTCGGAATGACAGATGCCGGCGTACCGGATGTCGAAGAGCACCTCGGTGGGGCCCGGCTCGCGGCGCTCGATGGTGGTCCGGACGAACCTCCCGGTGGGGCCGTCAATGGCATAGGCAATGGCCTGAGGCATGGGATCTCCTTCTCCTGCCATCCATCCTGCACCGCCTGGACGGCCCCCACCCCGCCCTGCTGGGATCCGGACGCGCGTGACACCGCCGGTCCGGCCGCTCCCCCGGGCGGCCGGCAGCCACCAAGGCCGGACAAGCTGTGGCTGAAACCCCATCCTCGGATCCTCACCCACAGCTTCCAGCCGACAACGCCCAGCCAGCACCGTGACCAGACAAGCTGTGGCTGAACCCCCATCCTCGGATCCCCACCCACAGCTTCCAGCCGACCAGGACCAGCCAGCACCGTGACCAGACAAGGTGTGGCTGAAACCCCGTCCTCGGATCCCCACCCACAGCCTCCAGCCGACCAAGACCAGCCAGCACCGTAACCAGACAAGCTGTGGCTGAAACCCCGTCCTCGGAGTCTTGCTCACAGCTTGTGGGGAGAGGGCGCAGGTGCGGGGAGACCGGGTACAGGTGCGGGGAGAGCGGGCGGAGGCTGCGGGGTCCGGCTCAGCCGATGCGGGTCGGGAGCTCCGCCAGGGAGTTGGCGACGGTTTCGAACACCGCCTGTCCGGCCTCGACCCCCACCTCCCGCAGCGCGAGCACGACCGCGCCCACCATGCCGTCCTCGACGGCAACGTAGTCGCGCACCGATGGCAGGGCGTCGGCCACCAGCGCCGCCACCTCGTCCATGAAGGCGGGTTGCCGGGTGAGCACGCTGCCTCCGAACACCACCGGGCCGCTCACTTCGGGGACGACGATCGCCCGCAGTGACCGGGCGAGCCCTTCGGCGGCGCGCTCCCGGATCGCGCCCGCCACCGGATCGTCCCCGACCTCGAAGACGTAGCGCGCGCACCGGGCCAACTCGACCGGCCTCAACTGGTAGATCACCGGCAGTGCCTTCACCAGCACCGCCACCCGGCCCTCCTGCTCCGGTTCACGGTCGGGGTCGATGCCGAGGTCGCGCACGATCAACTCGGTGAGCGCGGTGGCCGGCCCCCTCCGGTCCAGGTCGGCCAGGGCCGCCCGCACCGCCTGGCTGCCCAGGAAGAAACCGGAGCCTTCATCGCCGACCAGCCAGCCCAGGCCGTCGGAGATCCCGGTGATCGCGCTGCCGGTTATCCGGACCGCGCCGGCGCCCGTGCCGGACGCCAGGCCGTAGCCGTCCAGCTCCCAGGTGCCGGAGCAGAAGCTGCCCAACAGGTCGCCGCGCTGCACCGGAGGCCGGTCGATGCCGATCTCCTGCAGCCGCCGGACGAAGGCCGGCACGCCGCCGGTGGTGATCCCGCCGGCCATGCTGAACAGCACGCAGTCGACGTCTCCGCCAGCCACCCCGGCCTGGTCGAGGGCAGCGCTGATCCCGCCCACGAACGACCCGGCCGCCAGTTCATGGCCGGCGGAGATCGGATTGCCGCTGCCGGCGCGGGCGTAGCCCAGGCAGTGGCCGTCAGTGTCGGCCACCACCGCACGGGTGGAGGTGCCGCCACCGTCGACCGCAATCACGTAGCCCACCGGAGATCCTCCTCAATCCTGGTTCGGTCGGTGGCCGGACGCCCGAGGCCTGATGGCAGCAGGCTTCGAGCTGACCGGCCGGTGGCTAGCGGAAAGTGCCCTGGGACACCGACCCCTGGAGTTGCCGCTGGAAGATGATGTACACCACCAGCACCGGGATGATCGTGATCACCGCCGCCGCGAACAGCGAGCCGAAGTCGACCGCGTAGCCGGCCTTGGAGGCGTAGTTGGCCATCCCCTGGGAGAGGACGTTGTTCTCCTTCTTCGAGTTCAGCACCAGCGGCAGCAGGAACTGGTTCCACAATCCCAGGAAGTTCATGATCGCCACCGACGCCATGCCGGGCCCGGCCATCGGCAGCATCACCTGGAAGAACGCCCGCCACTCGCCGGCACCGTCCACGATCGCGGCCTCGTAGATCTCGTCGGGCAACTGCTTGAAGAAGGCGTAGAGGAAGAACATCGTGAACGGCAGGGCGAATGCGACGTAGGTGATGATCAGGCCGGGCAGGGTGTTCAGCAGCAGCAGGTTCTTCAGGATGAAGAACAGCGGGATGATCGCCAGGAAGACCGGGAAGGCCAGCGCCCCCAGCATCACGTTGTAGATCAGCTTGTTGCCCGGGAACCGGAAGCGCGCCAGCACGTAGGCCAGCATGGCGCCCAGCAGCATCACCAGCACCAGCGCAGAGCCGACCACGATCACCGTGTTGAAGAAGAACCGCCCGATCCCGGCGGTTTCCCAGGCGTTGACGTAGTTCTCCCAGTGCAGTCGATCGGGCAGGGCGAAGGGCGAGGACAGGATCTGCTTGGTGGTCTTGAAGCTCGACATCAACGTCCACAGGAAGGGGACGACGACGATGATCGACCAGATCGACAGCAGGACGTGGGAGGTGCCGGCGACCGCGCGATCACCCCTGGTGGTCTGTACCTTGCGATCAATGGTGACGGCGGTCATGCCCGGCGCACCCCCGTGTCGTGGCCCTTGATGAGCCGGAAGATGATGAAGATGATCAGGGCGTACACCATGGTCACCGCCGCCAGGGCGACGCCCATCGCGGTGGCGTAGCCGAACTGCCCCTTCTGGAAGGCCGTCTGGTACAGCAGTTGGCTCATCGTCAGGGTGGCGTACTCGGGGCCGCCCTGCGGGTTCATCGCCTGCATGTAGACGAAGGCGTCCAGCGCGACCAGCCCGAGGTAGATGTAGGCGGTCTGCACCGAGTCGAGGATCTGCGGCAGGGTGATCGACAGCGCGGTGCGGAACCGGCCGGCACCGTCCAGCCTGGCCGCCTCGTAGGTCTCGGCGGGGATGCCCTTGATCGCAGCCACGAAAAGCACCGTGTAGAAGCCGACGAAGCCCCACATGATGACGAACATCGAGGCCGGCATGGCGGCACGCACGTCACCCACCCACGGGAAGCCGGCAAACTGGTCCAGGCCCAGCCAGACCAGGAAGCCGTTCAGCAGGCCGGCGTTCGGGTCGTAGACCTGCGCCCAGATCAGGCCGACCACGATGGCCGGCACGGTGTAGGGGAAGAACGCCACGACCCGGTGGAAGCCGCCACCCTTCAGTCCTCTGACCGGCCCGATGCTGGGTCCGCCGGTGGTGACCACCGCGGAGATCGCGAAAGCGGTCGCCAGAGTGATGGTGGGGACGACCAGTGCCAGCACCGCCGAGTTGCGGAACGACAGCAGGAACTTCTCGTCGGTGAACAGCTTCGCGAAGTTGTCCAGCCCGACGAAGTTCATGGTCGGCGAGAAGCCCGACCAGTCGGTCATGGCGAAGTAGAGCGCCTGGATGTTCGGTGACAGACAGAACACGACGAAGACCGTCACCGGCAACAGCAGGAAGACCGCGACGAAGCTGACCCGGTCGAAGGTCAGTCTGTGGCGGAGCCGGGCAGCCCTCCTGCGAAGGCTGCCCGGCGCCGTGGTGGTTGTCATCTGGAAAGGATCCGATCGGACACGGTGAGGGAATCCCGAGGGATCAGTAGTGGTACTCGATCTTCTTGACCGAGTCGTCGGCAGCGGCCGCCGCCGCCAGCTTCTCCTCGTCGGCGATCAGGTCGTCGACCGACTTCTTGCCGTCGAGGAAGGCATTCCAGATCACCAGTTCGTCGGTGCCGAAGGCGTAGTAGCCGTCATAGCCGCCGGCGATCCAGCTGAACGTGTTGTCGCCGGAGTCGGCGATCAGCTTGGTGGTCGAGGCCAGCGCGGTGGAACCGAAGCCGTCGGCCGGGACGGTGTCCTTCACGATGGTCGGCGCCAGCCGGGTCTTGGCGAAGTTGGACGCGGCCTCCTTCGACAGCATGGCCCGCATCAATTCGAAGCCGCCGGCCTTGTTGACACCCTGGGCCGGGATGACGAACTTCTCGTCGGCTCCGGCCTGGACGGCGTTGAACGGCAGTTTGGCAGTGGACTCGTCGAGCACCAGCGCCGGCCAGGCGGTCATCTGGAAGTTGTCGGCGGTGGCGTCCTTCATCTCGTTCTCGATCCAGGAGCCGGTGTAGTACAGCAGCGCCTTCTGGTCGTTCGACCACTGGGCCTGGGCCTGGGTGAACTTGGTGCCCGAACCGCCCGGGATGAAGCAACCCTTGTCCACGACCTCCTTGAACTTGCCCAGCACCGCCTTCAGGGTCGGCTCCGACCAGGCGCCCGGCTTCAGGTTGGCGATGTCCTCGACGATGCCGGTGCCGCCCTGCTTGATGGCGGAGTCGAAGGCGAGCCACTTCCAGTAGGACGCGGCCTCCTTGCCCCAGGTCGCCAGGTACAGGTCCTTGGCCTTCGCCTGGTCACACAGGGCCAGCGCTTCGTCCCAGGTCTTCGGCGGCGTCCAGCCGTTCGCGTCGAACAGGGTCTGGGAGTAGTAGAAGGCGAACAGGGTCATCACGTAGGGAACCTGGACGAAGGTGCCGTTGTAGGTGCCGGTCTCCTTGATGCCGGGGAACACCGCATCCTTGATCGGCACACCCTCGTAGGTGTTGGCCTCCCACAGCTGGTCCAGCGGTTCCAGCTGATCGATGATCGTGGTCATCGGAATCTGCTGGGCGCCCTGGTTGTCCAGCAGGTCGGGCGGATTGCCACCGACGAACCGCGGCTGCATCTCGGCCGAGATCTCGGAGGTCGCGGTGACATTCACCGTGACACCCGGGAACTTCTTGGTCAGGACGTCGCCGGCGAAGTTGACGTAATCGCTCTTGTAGCCGCCGTCGAACACGACGGCGTCGATGGTGGAATCGGCCGCCAGGCCGAAGGGGTTGTCGGCATCGGTGCCGCCGCCCCCGGTCTCGCTCGGCGAAGCCACCGGGGCTGACGAGGGCTGGGTTCCCCCGTTCGGCGCCGCACACGCGGCGAACAGGGTGGAGGCCAACAGGATGCTGGCTGCTCCAGCGGAGATCCTTCTGAGATCCATGAGGTGCCTTCCTGGTGTGGTGTGTGGTGAATGGACCGGTGAAGTAGGAGGAGGTGGGTGCTCACCTGGGGTAGGCGTGCGGCTTGATCCGCGCGCCGTACCGGTTCTCCAGGTCGTTGTTGTGGGCGTCCCCACCGGGAACATTGGCCGAGATGTACAGCGGCGGCAGGCTGCCGGCGGCGTGCAGCCGGGCGGCAGTGCCGATGGTCAGCAGTTGCGCGATGTAGGCGGCGGTGATCGAGGACACCGCCCCCACCGCCACACCGTCGAAGCCCTCCAGGGTGGCATCGCCGTAGGGGGCGAGGTTGTCGATCACGACGTCGGCCAGTTCGAAGAGCCGCTTGCCGCTGGGGTGCCGCGAGCTGACCCCGCCGCTGTGCTTGAGGCTGGTGACCGCGATCACCGGATGCCCCTCGGCCTTGGCCTTCAGCGCCATCCCGACAGTGGAGCCGTTGGCGCCGGAGTTCGAGGCGATGACGAAGACATCCGCCGGGCGGATGTCGTACAGCGCGTAGAGCTCGTCGGCCACGGTGAAGTCACGTTCGAACTCCGCACCGCCGAGTTGCGTGACCGGACGGGAGCCCAGCAGCACCAGGTCGACCAGCCGGAGGGCGTGGCTGGGGATGAAGCCACCGGCACGGCCAGCCAGCTCCATGGCGAAGGCCTCGGAGTGCCCGGTGCCGAAGGCCTGGATCACTCCCCCGTCCCGCAGCGCGGTGGCGAGCAGACCGATCGCCTGGTCGAGGCCGCCGGCCGCGGCCAGTTCGTCCAGCTGGCGCAGTCGGGTGGAGACCGCCGCGGAGTAGTCAGTGAAGACGCCCGGCATGAGCTGCCCTTCCTTGGTCGAAGCGGAATGCCCGACCGCGCCACGACCGACGCTGGTTGTGCCTTCCGACATTGTTTCGTCACGGTTCGCCATGAGGTCAACGTCCTGGGGTAACGGTTTGGTCACTCTCCCGGGCTCCCCGGGCCGGGGTTGCTCGGTGTCCGCTGATCGCCGCGGTGGTGAGTGCGATGTTGGCATCACTCCGTTCGCGCAGCTGTTGGGCAACCAGCAGATAGAGCAGGTCGCAGGTGAAGAGCTGGACGTGCTTGGCGCCCAGCTGCCCGGGATAGATGGTCGGGTCCGACGGCGCGGTCTGGATCCGCAGGTCGGCGGCCTCGGCCAGCGGCGACAGCGGGTCGCTGGTGAGCGCCACCGTCAGCGCTCCCCTGGTTCTGGCCAGGGTGAGCATCTCGAGGGGTTCGCTGGTCCGCCCGGAACTGGAGATCGCGATCGCCACCGCCCCGGCGTCAAGCAGTGAAGCACTCATCAATCCCAGGTGGACGTCGGAATGCGCGTGGGCGTTGATCCCCAGGTGATAGAGCCGCTCCTGCAGCGCCCGGGCGGACGAGGCGCTCCCGCCGCTGGCGTAGAGGTCGATGTGGCTGCAGCCGGCGATCGCGGACGCGGCCCGCTGGGCGGCGTCCAGATCGACCAGGTCGGAGGCGTTCTGCAGGGCCTGGACGCTGGTGGCGACCAGCGCGCGCAACAGGTCGCGGGAGTCGGTGGCGCCGGTGCGCTGGTCGACCACCCGGGAGAAGTCGGTGCCCCAGTCTGCCTGCGCGCTGGAGCGTCCCAGATCGGCGGCCGCGCTCACCCGCAGCGCCACGTACCCGGTATACCCGACCTGACGGCACAACCTGGTCACCGTCGCCGGGGACACCCCCGCACGCTGCGCGAGTTCGGAGATCGACAGCCGGACCGGCAGCTCGGGATCCTCGATCAGCAGTTCGGCGATCTTCACCATCGAGCGGGGCAGGTGCGGCAGCGCCGCACGCAGCCGGACACGCAACCCGAACTCGGCGGCAGCCGACTCGGACGCGGGCAAGGCTGCGGCCATCAGGCACCGTCCTTGGGTCCGCCCCCGGCGGTGGACCGGGCCGGATCGCACCACGAGCCGCGTTGCCGCATGGCTTCCTCCGTCCGTCTCCCACCGCGGTGTGGGAAACCGTCTGCGCCTGATTCATATATCAGTTTCAGAACTCCGGTCAATACCTGCAAAGGAATTTCACGCAATCGGGGTACAACCCACTCACCCGAGCAGTACCCTGCTCGTAAGCGACCCGGGAGCGCCGATTCTCGTCGGTCGAGCCCGTCGAGACCCTGGCTACACCGTGGTGACAAGGTAATTCGACCGGCCCGACCACCCGCTGACGCGGTGATCGACGGTTTCGCAGCGCTGATCGGATCCGCGACCGGCACAGTGGCCGGTCAGGACGCAGGTGCCGCCGACCCGCACCGTGGCGGTGGCAGGCGAAGGGAGTCGAGGATGCAGATCACTCCAGGCAGGCTCCGGCTGCCGGGCACCAGCACCATCGGCACCAACCCGCTGCCGGTGCTGCGCGACCAGCGCGTCCACCTGCGGGTGGAGAGCAACGGCACCCTCTCGGCAGCCGAGCAGGAGCAGTTGGGCGACAACACCGCCCGACGAGTGCTGCCCTACCTGCTGCAGGACCGCTACGGCCGCCAGCGCCGGCTGCTCGACCTGGAGACCGTCGAACTCGACAACGGCCTGCTGCGGGCGGTCTTCCTGCCCGGGCTTGGCGGCCGGCTGTACTCCCTCACCGACCTGACCGGTGGACGCGAACTGCTGTTCACCAATCCCGTCCTCCAGCCGGCCAACCTCGCCGTCCGGGATGCCTGGTTCGCCGGCGGCATCGAGTGGAACCTCGGCTTCTACGGCCACGCGGTCACCAGCTGCGAGCCGCTGTTCTGCGGGATCGGCCGGGCGCCTGACGGCGACTTCCTGCGGATCTGGGAGTACGAGCGGATGCGCGGCCTGTTCTGGCAGGTCGACTTCCGGCTCCCGGACGGCCGACCGCTGCTGGAGGCGCACGTCCGGATCGTCAACCCGTCCGACGTGTCCGTGCCGCTGTACTGGTGGACGAACATCGCCGTCCCCCAGGCCGAGGGCACCCGGGTGTTCTCCGCCACCGACCAGGCGATCCACACCGACACCCCCGCCCAGGTCGGCTGGCTGACCGGCCGCGGCCTGACCCCGACGGCGGCCAACCTGGCCACCGCCCCGGTTCACATGGGCCACACCACGCTGCCGTGGTTCACCGAGGACGGCCGGCGGTTCGACGGCTCCTACCCGCTGAACTTCAGCCGGGCGAGCGAGTACTTCTTCCAGATCCCCGCCGACGAGAGCTCGCCGTGGGAGGCCGCCACCCAGCCGGACGGGACCCTCTTCTTCGAGCGTTCCACCCAGCCGTTGCGGTTCCGCAAGATGTTCTGCTGGGGCAACCACGACGGCGGCCGGTGGTGGTGCGACTTCCTGGCCGAGCCCGGCCGGGGCGACTACTGCGAGGTGCAGGCCGGGCTGGCACCCACCCAGTTGCACGGCTGCACCCTGGACGCCGGAAGCGAGTTGGAGTTCACCCAGGTCTTCTCCGGGCTGACCATCGACCCGGCACTGGCGCAGGGCACCTGGCAGGACGCCCGGCAGCGGGTACTCGGGGTGATCGACCACCTGGTGCCGGCAGACGACGTGGTGGCTGCCGACACCGCCGCCCGCCGACGGGCCCGGCTCCCGATCGAGCCGGCCGACCTGCTCTGCCGCGGCTCGGGCTGGGGCGCCCTGGAGGCTCGCCGATCGGGGCTGCCCGAGGGTTTCGTCTTTCCGTCCGACAGCCTCGGCGCGGACCAGGCCCCCTGGCTCGCCCTGCTGACCGGCGGCGTCCTGCCGGAGGGAACCGCCACCTGGCTGGTGGACCCGCGGTGGCGTCCGTTGCTGCAGGCGAGCCTGGAGCGAGAGCGGACGGCGTCCACGCTGGTCCACCTCGGCCTGCTGGAATGGGAGGATCTGGCCCCCGACCGCGCCGAGACCTGCTGGCAGGAGGCCGCCGACCTGGGCAGTCCGCTCGCGCTGCGCACCCTGGCCGCTGCCGAACGCGCTCGCGGCAGGCGGGAGAACGCCCTGCGGCTGATGACGGCCGCCTGGGCCTCCGGCGCCGACCGGGATGATGTGGCCTACGCCGAGGAGTACCTGGCCCTGCTGGTGGACGCGGGCCACCCGGGACGCGCCTGGCAGGTTTTCGGGCAGTTGCCCCCGGCTGCCCGAGCCAGCGAGCGGGTGCTGTTGCAGGCCGGACGGGCGGGGGTTGAACTGGGCCAGGACGCCTTCGTCGACGACCTGTTCGAGCGGGACTGGGCGGGCCTGCGCGAGGGAGACAACACCCTGATCGACCTGTGGCACCGCCGGCAGGCGGGCCGGCTGGCGGCCGAGCGCGGCGAGCCGGTCAGCGAGGCGCTGGTCGCCGAGACGATGGAGTCCCTCGACCCGCCCCGCCGGATCGACTCCCGGATGTACCGCCCTCCCCGTCGGCAGCCCTGACCCGAGACTGCCGACCACGCCTGGCGCCACCCGTCGGCCGCCACCGCCTTCGACGATGAACAGCGCCACCCTGCGCCGCCGGGGTGGCGCTGGACTGCCACCGTCCGAGGCAGCCCCGGCAGCCGGACACGAGTTGTTAGGAAAGATAACAATCTAGTCACGGTCGCCGGTAGCCATTGACCTCAGGTTGTTCGTAAAGTTTACTAACAAACATGCAGCGCAGCGGGGCTCCCTCGTCCCACCGGCATCGTCGCAGCGGGCCGCACACCACCCGCCCCGAGGACGGCCGGCGCACCAACCTGTCCCTGGTCCTGCAGTCGCTCTACGACGAACCCCAGCTCTCCCGGGCAGACCTCGCCCGGCGCACCGGCCTCACCCGCGTCACCATCTCCGACCTGGTCGCCGAACTGATCGCCGACAACCTGGTCATCGAGACCGGCACCACCGCCGGCGTCCGGCCGGGCAAGCCGGCCACCACCCTCTCGGTCCGCGAGGACACCCGTGACGTGGTCGCGCTCGACCTGTCGGCCCCCGACACCATCAGCGGCGGGATCTACTCGCTGCGCGGCGAACCCCGCCTGCGACTGCAGCACGCCCTCGACTTCGCCACCGGCGAGACCGCCTACGCCGCGGTGGCCGACCTGGCCCGCGAACTGGTCGCGCAGTGCACCCGTCCGGTGCTCGGCGTGGGGGTCGGGACGCCCGGCGCGGTGGACTCACACGGCACCGTCGTGGCAGCCCCGAACCTGGCCTGGTACAACCTGCCGCTCCAGCAGCAGCTCGCCGACGACCTCGGCCTGCCGGTCCACGTCGAGAACGACGCCAATATCGCCGCCCTGGCCGAGCGACTCTTCGCGGACGGCCCGGACAACCTGATCCGGCTGCAGATCTCCCGAGGTGTCGGCGCCGGCCTGCTGATCGCCGGCTCCGTGGTGGTCGGCACCTCCGCGGCCGCCGGCGAGATCGGACACGTCGTCGTCGACTACGGCGGCGAACCCTGCCCCTGCGGCAAGAACGGCTGCCTGGAGACCTGGCTGTCAGTCCCCTCGCTGCGCCGCCGGATGGCCGCAGCCCCCGACGAGCCGGACGAGGTCCTCGCCGAGGCCGGGCGCCGGCTCGGGATCGCCCTGTCCCCCGTGGTCGGGATGCTCGACCTCAACGACATCGTCCTCGGTGGCCCCGCCGAACTGGTGAACGGCCCGCTGCTGGCCGCCGCCCAGCAGGTGGTCACCGAGCGCACCCACTCCGACTTCCGCGGCGAGGTCGGGCTGCACCCGAGTTCGCTGGGCCCCGACGCCGTCCTGCTCGGCGCCGTCGCCCTCGTCCTGCGTATCCAACTGGGCGTGTCATGACTCACTCCCACCAACCCAAGTCGGCCACCTGGTCCGAACCGAAAGGAAAACCATGAAGAAAAAGCTGGCCGCGGTGGCCCTGTTCGCCGCGTCTGCTGTGGCACTGTCGGCCTGTGCCGGCAGCCCTGCCGCAACGACCTCGTCAACGGCACCGGAGCCCTCGACGAGTTCAAGCCCGACCGACACCGCCGCTCCTGCCTCAACCCCCCAGGACATCACGTTCTGGCTGATCGGCAGCGACACTCCCAAGGACCTGCGCGACTACCTGGTCCAGACCTACAAGGAGAAGAACGGCGGCACCCTGACCATCGAGGAGCAGACCTGGGGTGACATCATCGCCAAGCTGACCACCTCGCTGCCCGACTCCAACAACACCCCGGACGTCACCGAGATCGGCAACACCCAGTCGCCGACCTTCACCAACGTGATGGCTTTCTCCGACATCTCCGACATGTACACCGAACTGGGCGGCGACAAGCTGCTGAACTCGTTCGTCGAGGTCGGCAAGGTGGACGGCAAGAACTACACGCTGCCGTACTACTTCGGCTCGCGCTACATGTTCTACCGCAAGGACCTGTGGAAGGCGGCCGGCGTCGAGGTCCCCACGACCCTGGACGAGTTCAACGCCGCGGTGAAGACCATCACCGAGAAGAACCCGAACAAGATCAAGGACTTCTCCGGCTTCTTCATCGGCGGCCAGGACTGGCGCAACGGCATCTCCTGGGTCTTCGCCAACGGCGGTGACCTCGCCAAGAACGAGAACGGCCAGTGGACCTCCACCCTGTCCGACCCGAACACCATCAAGGGCCTGACCCAGCTGCAGGAGATCCAGAAGGACGCCTCCAAGGCTCCCTCCACCGCCCGCGATTCCAGCCCGTGGCTGTACATCAACGACGCCGACGTGCTGAAGGAAGACAGCAAGGATCCGGACAAGGTCACGGGCAAGACCTCGCTGGCCGCCGCCACCATCATGGCTCCGGGCTGGGCGCACTGGTCGATCGGCGACCTGGTGAAGAACGACGAGGGCAAGGAAGTTCGCCAGTGGAACGACGACACCTTCGGTGTCTTCGCACTGCCGGGCAACGACGGCAAGCCGGCCCCGGTCTTCGCCGGCGGCTCCAATATCGGCATCTCGGCCAAGAGCCAGCACCAGGAGGGTGCCCGCGATCTGCTGCGGATCATCTACTCCGCCGACTTCCAGAAGATGCTGGGTGGGGCGGGCCTCGGCCCGGCCAACTCCGACTACGTCTCCGCCCTGGGCGACGACCAGTTCGCCAAGGCCCTGATCGAGTCGGCCAGCAACTCCAAGCTGACCCCGGCCGCTCCCGGCTGGGCAGCCGTCGAGGCCTCCCAGAAGCTGGAGGAGTTCTTCGCCAAGGTGGCCGAGGGTGGCGACATCGCCAAGCTGGCCGCTGAGTACGATGCCCAGCTCACCCCGATGCTGAACGGCAAGTGATCTCCTAACACCACGGCAAGGCCCCGCCCGCCTTCCGTCCCCCGCGGACGGCAGGACGAACGGGCGGGGCCTTGCCAAGCCCGGATCCACCCGGGACACTGCCTCAACTCCCTGCCCAGCGTGCCCCGCAGAAAGAGCAGCCCATGACAGCCACCCAGACCCGGCCGGCCAGGCCCCGGGCCGCGACGAAGAAGGCACGCCCCAGCGGCACCAGCCGACTGGCGCCGTACCTGCTCATCCTCCCGGCGGTCGCGATTCTGCTCTTCGCTCTCGGCTACCCGCTGTACTGGCAGATCGTCACGTCCATGCAGTCCTTCGGGCTGGCCCAGCAGTTCGGCCAGCCGCCCGAGTTCGTCGGGCTCGAGAACTACGCCAGCATCTTCGGCGACGCCGAGATCTGGTGGGTGATCCTGCGTTCCCTCATCTTCTGCGTGGTCAACGCCGCGCTCACCGTCCTGATCGGCACCCTGCTCGCCCTGCTGATGAACGCCGTGGGGAAGATCATCCGGCTGGTGCTGCAGATCGCCATGCTGATCGCCTGGGCAATGCCGGTGGTCGCCACCATGACGATCTTCGTGTGGCTGTTCGACTGGTACCGCGGCGTTGTCAACTACTTGCTCGGGCCCGACTTCGCCGGCCACAACTGGCTGCAGAACCCGCTCAGCTTCTACGGGGTCGCCACCATCATCGTGGTCTGGATGTCGGTCCCCTTCGTCTCCTTCTCGGTGTACGCCGGCCTGACCCAGGTGGACACCGCGGTGATCGAGGCCGCCCAGATCGACGGCGCGACCGGATCCCAGCGCTTCTTCCACATCATCATGCCGATCATCCGCCCGGTGATGATGATCGTGCTGCTGCTGCAGTTGATCTGGGACCTGCGGGTGTTCACCCAGATCAGGATGCTGCAGGACGCCGGCGCCACCCCGAGCGAGACCGACCTGCTGGGTACCTTCATCTACCGGATCGGCGTCGGCTCCGGCGACTTCGGCATGGCCTCGGCGATGTCGATCTTCGTCCTGCTGCTGACCATCGTGCTGTCCGCCTACTACGTGTTCCAGCTCCTCAAGGAGGACAACTGACATGGCCGCATCCACCGCCATCAGCGATCGTCCCCGCTTCCATCTGGGCAAGTTCCTGCTCAGCCTGCTGGCGATCGTCGTCGCCCTGATCTGGATCTTCCCGGTCTACTGGATGCTCAACTCGGCGCTGCTCCCGAACGCCGTGCTGCAGTCGGCCACCCCACGGTTCTTCCCGTTCGGCGGTTCGCTGGACAACTTCGTCGCCGTCCTCAGCGACGGCAAGTTCCTCGGTGCGCTGCAGATGAGCGTCACCGTGACACTGCTCGCGGTGGCCGTCACCCTGCTGTTCGCCTTCATGGGTGCGCTGGCGATCAGCCGGTTCAAGTTCCGTGGCCGCACCACCTTCGTGCTCGCCCTGCTGTTCATCCAGATGCTGCCGGCCGAGGGCCTGTTCATCGCCCAGTACAAGATGATGAGCTCACTCGGCGAGGTCACCGGCGGGGTGATCGGGCTCAACAACGTGCTGGGCATCTCCCTGCTCTACATCGCCGCGGTGGTGCCGTTCACCGTCTGGATGCTGCGCGGCTTCGTCGCCGGCGTCCCTGCCGACCTGGAGGAAGCCGCCATGGTGGACGGCTGCAGCCGCACCCAGGCCTTCTTCCGGATCACCTTCCCGCTGCTGGCCCCCGGGCTGGTTGCCTCGGGGGTGTATGCCTTCCTGCAGTGCTGGAACGAGTTCACCGTCGCCCTGGTGATCCTGCAGAAGGAGGACGCGATGACCCTGCCGCTGTGGCTGCGCACGTTCATCCTGCAGAGCGCCAACCGCGCCACCGACTGGGGCCAGGTGATGGCCTCATCCACCCTGGTGGCGATCCCGGTGATCATCTTCTTCCTGATCGTCCAGGGACGGCTCACCTCAGGCCTGGTCGCCGGAGCGGTGAAGGGCTGACCGTGGCAGCTCACCAGCGGGGCGCCTTCAGCCTCGGCCTCGACATCGGCGGGACGAAGACCCACGGTCTGGTGCTCGACCCGGCCGACCGGGTGCTCGCCGAGGTCGTCCACCCCACCCGGCGCGGGCCGGACGGCATCCGCGCCACCGCGCTCGAGGTCGCCGGCTGCCTGGCTGATGGCCTGGGCATCCAGCCGGCTGCGTTCAGCTCGGTCGGCATCGGCATCCCGGGGATCGTCGACCACACCAACGGGCTGGTCGAGACCGCGGTCAACCTGGACATCGAGCGGACCGACCTGGCCGAACTGCTGGCCGACGGCTTCACCGTCCCGGTGCGGGTCGAGAACGACGTCAAAGCCACCGCCCTCGGCGCGGTGGTCATCCTCGGCACCCGCCCGCGTGACCTGTGCCACGTCAACCTCGGCACCGGGATGTCGACCGCCGCAGTGGCCGGCGGACGGCTGATCCGCGGTGACCGCAACGGCGCCGGCGAACTCGGGCACTTCGCGATCGATCCCGCCGGGGAGCGCTGCGGTTGTGGCCAGCGCGGCTGCCTGGAGACCTTCGTCGGCGGCCGCCACCTGACCGCCCGGCTGGCAGGCCTCGGCCTCGACCTGGCCGGGCTCGGCACTGCCGTCGGCCCGGTCGCCACCGCCGAACGCGATCGGCTGGTGGGGGCGCTGGCGACCGGCCTCACCCTGGTGGTGATCAGCTACGACTCGGCAGCGGTGACCCTGGGCGGCGGTGTGCTGCGGACCGCCGACTGGCTGCTGCCCGCCGTCCGGCAGACGCTGACTGAACGGGCCGCATCATCGTCCTTCCTGGCCGGGCTCCGGGTGGCCGACCGGCTGATCGTCCTTCCCGGCGACGTCCCGGTCGCCGCGATCGGTGCCGCCGTGGTAGGACGGAAGAAAGGGCTTCACGCCCGTCACGACCTTGTCAGGAGCCAGTCATGAACGCGAGCAGCACGAACCCGGCACCGGCCGGCGCCCGTCCCTGCAAGGCGGTGGTGCTGGCGGCCGGACACGACGAGGCCACCCGCGACCTGCTGCTGCGCCCGCTGGCCGGCTCCTCCGTGCTGGAGCAGACCCTGGCCAATGTCACCGCGGTGGTCCCGCGCCAGGACGTGATCATCGTCGTCGCCGAGCACGACCCGGCCGTCCGCGAGTACCTCGGCGAGGGCTGGAACTACGTGGTGCAGACCGTGCAGGCCGGCACCGGCGATGCCGTGCGCTGCGCCCGGTTCGAGCTGGAGGGCTTCGACGGCGACGTGCTGATCGCCTACGGCGACACTCCCCTGCTGCGCTCCGCGTCCCTGCGCGGGCTGCTGTGGCGGCACCGGCTCAAGGCCGCCCAATTCTCGCTGCTGACCGCCGTCCTGGAGCAACCGCTGAGCTACGGCCGGATCGAACGCGACGACGCCGGGCGCATCCAGGAGATCGTCGAGGCCACCGACCTGTCGCCCACCACCACCCAGATCACCGAGGTGAACGTCGGTGCGTACGTGGTGGACAACGGCCTGCTCATCCCCGAACTCGACGCCATGGCAGAGGCCGGCGAGCATCGGCTCACCGAGCTGGCCGAGCGCCTGATCGACCAGGGACGCGAGGTCGCCTCCTATGCGATCGTCGATCCCGACGAGGTGCAGGGGATCAACACCGACGGCGAGCTGCAGGCGGCCGCCGACATCGTGCTGAAGCGGCTGTTCGCCCCGCAGCACGCCATCGAGACCGGGGAGATCGCCTTCGGGACCGGCGGTTGGCGGGCGCTGATCGGCGAGGGCTTCACCATCCACAACGTCCGCCGGCTGTGCCAGGCGATCGCGAACGAGGTGGCCCGGCGCGGTCTGGAGCAGCAGGGCGTGGTGATCGGTGGCGACCGGCGGTTCCTGTCCTGGGAGTCGGTGGTGGCAGCGGCCGAGGTGTTCGCCGGCAACAACATCGACGTCCAGGTCCTGCCCGACGACGTCCCGACCCCGCTGGTCACCTTCGCGGCACCGTACCTCGGCACCGCCTACAGCCTGATCTTCACCGCCTCGCACAACCCGCCGCAGTGGAACGGGCTGAAGGTCTTCCGGGCGGACGGCTCCCTGCCGCTGCAGGACGAGACCGACGCCTACACCGCCGAGGCGAACTCGCTGCGCCAGGCCGACGTGGTGGCGATCGACTTCTCGCTGGCCCGGGCGGTCGGGCGGGTGAAGGAGATCGACCTGACCAATGCCTATGTGGACGCCATCGAGCAGATCGTGGACGTGAACGTGATCCGCTCGGCCGGTCTGCGGGTGATCGTGGACGCGATGTACGGCACCTCGCAACTGACCCTCGGCACTATCCTGTCCGACGCCCGCTGCCGGACCGAGTTCATCCACGAGCGTCACAACCCGCTGTTCGGCGGACGGTCGCCCGCCCCCGACCCGGAGCGGCTGTCGACGCTGATCGACATGGTGAGGTCGTCGGGTCGCTATGACCTGGGGATGGCGACCGATGGCGACGCCGACCGGATCGCCATCATCGACGAGCAGGGCCGCTACATCTCCACCAACGACCTGCTGCTGCTGGTCTACTGGTATCTCCACGAGGTGCGCGGCGAGCGCGGCGGAGTGGTGCGCAACCTGGCCACCACCCACCTGCTGGACCGGCTGGCGGAGTCCTTCGGAGAGGAGCACCGGGAGGTTGCGGTCGGCTTCAAGCACATCACCGCGGGCATGGACGCGATCGGTGCCGTGCTGGGAGGGGAGAGCTCGGGCGGTCTGACCGTCCGCGGCCACATCAAGGGCAAGGACGGGATCTTCGCCTGCGCCCTGGTGGTGGAGATGCTGGCGCGGACCGGCAAGCGCCTCGGTGAGCTGCTGGACGACGTCTACGCCATCACCGGACGGCTCCACCAGGTGGAGACCGGCGTGCCCGCCACTCCCGACATGCGAGTGGAGCTGCCCCGGCGGATGGCCGCCGCGGCACCCACCCGGGTGGCCGGCTACCCGGTCGACCACATCGACTCCTACGACGGCATCAAGATCTACCTGGAAGGGGGTGCCTGGGCGTTGCTCCGGTTCAGCGGTACCGAGCCGGTACTCCGGATGTTCGTCGAGGCCGAAACCCCCCAGAAGGCCGCCGAGCTGATCGCTTGGCTGGAGGACTTCGCCTCCGGGACGGGGGACGGTTCCCCGGCCCGCTGACCTCGTCTCCGCTGGGACGGGGGACGGTTCCCCGGCCCAACC
Organism: Propionicimonas sp.; assembly: GCF_034927565.1. Classification (GTDB taxonomy): domain Bacteria; phylum Actinomycetota; class Actinomycetes; order Propionibacteriales; family Propionibacteriaceae; genus Propionicimonas. The sequence goes on along the minus strand of NZ_JAYFPT010000062.1, from coordinate 14,831 downwards.
CGTCGCCGCGGGACCGCGGGACGGTTCCCTGGCCCGGCCCCAATGAACGACAAGGAAGGACCGCATGCGCTACGGCTACTTCGACACCGACCACGACGAGTACGTGATCGACCGGGTGGATGTGCCCGCGTCCTGGATCAACTATCTGGGCGTGAAGGACTGGTGCACGGTCATCAACCAGAACGCCGGCGGCTACTCCTTCTACCGTTCCAGCCAGACCGGACGGGTGACCCGGTTCCGTCCCAACGGCGTCCCGCTGGACCGTCCCGGCCACTACCTGTACCTGCGCGACGACGCCGACGGCGACTACTGGTCGGCGTCCTGGCAACCGGTGGGCAAGAAGCTGCGAGCCCCGGAGGGCGACCCCGCCCCCGGGGACGCCCTGGCCCCGACCAGCGCGACCGACGCCGACGCCGTCTATCGCACCCGCCACGGGCTGAGCTACTCGGTCTTCGAGTCGAGCTACCGCGGCATCGAGGCCAGCCAGCGGATCTTCGTCCCGGTGAACGACGACGTCGAACTGTGGGACGTGACGGTCACCAACACCTCCGCCGTGCCCCGCACGCTGAGCCTGTTCGGCTACGTCGAGTTCAGCTACCACTCGGTGCAGATCGACAACGAGAACTTCCAGATGTCGCTCTACGCCTCCGGCTCGGACTACGCCGACGGCATTGTCGAGTACGACTTCTACTACGAGCCGTGGACGTACCACTACTTCACCGCCACCCGCGAACCCGACGGCTTCGACACCCTGCGCGACTGTTTCATCGGCCCCTACCGCACCGAGACCAACCCGCTTGCCGTCGAACGCGGCGCCTGCTCGGGCAGCCAGGGGACGACCGGCAACCACTGTGGCGCCCTGCAGCACAAGCTCACCCTCGCCCCGGGTCAGACCGCCCGGTTCAGCTATCTGCTCGGCTACGGGAACCGGACGGCCGGCGCTGCGCTGCGCGACCGCTACGCAACTGCAGCGGCGGTCGACGAGGCCATTGAGGAATTGGCCCGGTATTGGCAGGCCAAAAAGTCGGTGTTCACCCTGCGAACCCCGTCCGAGGCGATGAACACCCTGCTGAACAGCTGGACCCTGCTGCAGGCCGAGACCTGCGTGGTGTGGTCGCGGTTCGCCTCCTTCGTGGAGGTCGGCGGACGGGTGGGCCTGGGCTATCGCGACACCGCCCAGGACATCATGAGCGTCGTCCACACCAACCCCGGCAAGGTCCGGCAACGCATGGAGGAACTGCTGCACGGGCAGATGTCGTGGGGCTACGGGCTGCACCTGTTCGACCCGCTGCTGTTTGCCGAGAGCCAGCGTCCCGACATCCCGGTGGGGGTCAAACTGCCGACGGTCGTGCCCGGCAAGGCCGGCGACCTCGTCCACGGACTGGCCGACGCCTGCTCCGACGACCACCTGTGGCTGGTGCCGTCGGTGATGGAGTACCTGAAAGAGACCGGTGACCTGGCCTTCCTCGACCAGGTGATCCCGTTCGCCGACTCGGAGCTGAGCCTTGCCGAGCGGGCGGAGGTGATGGGCGCCGACGCCGCCGGACGGTTCGACGCCGCCCCGGCCACCGTGTACGAACACCTGCGCCGGGCGATCGAGTTCACCGCCGAACAGGTCGGGGACAACGGCATCGCCAAGGGCCTGCGGGCCGACTGGAACGACTGCCTCAACCTCGGCGGCGGGCAGACCTCGCTGGTGAGCTTCCTGCACGCCTGGGCGGCCCAGGCCCTGGCCGAACTGGTCGAGCATCGGGCGAAGGCGGGACACGGGGGCGGTTCTGCCGTCCCGGACTGGACGAAGGAACTCGCCCGGCTGCAGGAGATCATCGCGAAGCTGGCCCAGGACACCAACCGCGAACTGTGGGACGGCGACTGGTACCTCCGCGGCTACACCCGAGACGGAGTGAAGATCGGCTCGGCGGCCAGCCCGGAGGGAAGGATCTTCCTGGAGCACATGCCCTGGGCGGTGATCTCGGGGATGGCGCCGGCCGACCGTGGCACCCGCGCGATGGATGCCGTCGCCGAGCACCTGGCCAGCCCGTATGGCACCCACCTGTGCTGGCCCAGCTACACCACTGTCGACGACACCATCGGCTACGTCACCCGGGTCTACCCCGGCGTCAAGGAGAACGGCTCGATCTTCAGCCACCCGAACGCCTGGCCGATCATCGCCGAGACCATCCTCGGACGGGGAGCCCAGGCAATGGCCTACTACGACGCGCTGGCCCCGTCGCGCCAGAACGACAACATCGAGGTGCGCGGCGCCGAGCCGTACGTCTATGCCCAGTTCCTCTACGGCCGCGACCACGAGTACTACGGCAAGGCCCAGAACCCCTGGCTGACCGGCACCGCCGGCTGGATGTACACCGCCGCGACGAAGTACATCCTCGGCATCCGCCCCGGCTTCGACTCCCTGGTGATCGACCCGTGCATCCCGTCCGACTGGGACGGGTTCACCGCCACCCGGCAGTGGCGCGGCGCGACGTACGAGATCGAGATCCGCAACCTTGCCGGCGTGGCCGCCGGTGTTGCCTCGGTCGAACTGGACGGCGTCCCCGTCGCTCCGCAACCCGACCCACAGCGCGACCGCCTGGTGGCCCGGCTGCCACTGCCCGCCCCGGGTGGATGCCACCACGTGGTGGTCACCCTCGGAACCGCTGTCGCGAGCTGAGCTGCCTCGGCAGGCCTCGCAACCCTCGTTGGTGTCGTCCTCTCGAGAGTGAAGGTGGGGCGCACTGCCGACCCTTCGCCCCACCCTGACCGCCGGCGCGTCGGACGTCCGCCCGCGCCCGTCCCCCATCGAACGCCACCCTTCGAGCACTGACCGCCTGCCATCGCGCCGAGCGCCACTCCCGAGGGTCGAGCGCTCGGCGCGATGGCAGGCGCGCGGCGTCACCGCCGAGATTCGGCCTCCCCGAGGGCGCGCAGCAGGAGGCGGGTGTTGGCGTAGCAGACGGTGCCGATCACGAACGGGGCGAACTGCCACAGGCTCAGCCAGGCCAGCACCGCCGGCACGCCGGCGGTGACCGCGATGATCAGCAGGCTCCAGCCGGGTGCCGCCGCCGCGGACGTGGCGGCCTGCCGCAGCCCGGGTGGGCGTCCGCCTGCGCCGCGGACGTGGAACCGTCCGGCCAGGCCGAACAGGTAGCTGGCCAGCGCGATCGCCACCGCCGCAAGCAGCATCTGGACGACAGCCAGCGCGATCGTGACGGCCGTCCGCTCCTGCACCACCAGGTAGTAGTAACTGTTGAAGCCGGCCAGGCCCGCCACGGCGACCAGGAGCAGGCCCGGCAGCGTCACCATCCGGAAACTGGCCCGGAAGGCGTCCCAGAACGGACGGACGTACTCGCGGCTGCCGTCCTCGAGATGAGCGACCAGCGTGGCGTACACCCCGACGGTGGCAGCCGGCAGCGTGACAATCGGCCACGCCAGCAGCAACCACAGTGCCGACAGCAGGCAGATGTAGGCAAGCTCGCCCCCCACCCGGAAGACCTTGTCGGTCAGATCCTCGTGCGGAGGCTGGCCGGGACGCGGAGCAGTCACCCCGCGGTCAGCGATCCCTGGGCGATCATGCGCCCATTCTTGCGCGAGAACAGCATCAGCGCATCGCCGTCGAGATCAACCCGCACCTTCTGCCCGATGGCGTAGATCGCGCCGCCGAAGATCACGCCGGTGAGCAAGTAGTTGCCGATCCGCACCCGCACCGTGGTCTCCATGCCGGTCGGCATCGACGAGTACACCTCAGCCTCGAAGGCACCGCCGTCCCGGATCTCCAGGAACTCCGGCCGCACCCCCACGACGAAGTCCCGGTCGGTCCAGGCCACGTCGTCGCCGGTGTCCTCGGGTTCGGTGACCAGCGCCACGTGGTAGTGGAAGTTGGACTCCTTGTTCTCCTTCTCGACCGCGCGGGGCTGGGCGAGCTTCTGCTGCTCGGCCCGGGCCAACTCCTCGTCGCGCCCGGCCTCGTCGGCGAACCACTGCGCCAGATCCACCGGCTGCCGGGGCCGGAAGGTCAGCTGGTGGCCGTCGAAGGCGGCCAGGCCGACGCTGCCGTCAGGACGCTGGGCACCCTGGGCATCGATGAAGTTGATCGACGGGTTGCCGACGAAGTCGGCCACGAACAGGTTCGCCGGCTTGTTGTAGACGTCCAACGGCTGGTCGTACTGCTGCAGCACGGCATTGTCGAGCAGGCAGATCCGGGTGGCCAGGGTCATCGCCTCGCCCTGGTCGTGGGTGACGTAGACGAAGGTCGAGCCGGTCTCGATGTGCAGCCGCTGCAGCTCCGAACGCATCTCCAGCCGGAGCTTGGCGTCCAGATTGGACAGCGGCTCGTCCATGAACAGCACCGTCGGCTCGGGGGCGAGGGTGCGGGCGATCGCCACCCGCTGCTGCTGGCCGCCGGAGAGTTCGCTGGGGTAGCGGTCCATGAACGGCCCGATCTTGACGATCCGGGCCACCCGGCGGACCCGCAGGTCGATCTCCTCGGCGCTCAGCTTCCGCTTGACGGTCTTCACCGTCCCGTTCGCATCGGTCACCTCGAAGCGGGTGTTGAGCTGCTCACCGGCCGCCTGGTGTCGCGCCCGAGCGGCCTCCAGCTGGGCCGCGTACCTGGCCGTGGTGGCCTGGACGGCCGCCGCCGGGTCGGAGGCGGTGTGCAGGCCGAGCCCGAGCAACTCCTTCGCCGAGGACAGCGAGATCTGGTAGTTGTCGATCAACCGGATCCGCGCCTTGGCCACGTCCAGCACGCCCTTGACGTCCTTGCAGTCGGCGATCGCGTCCCGCAGCTCGGACGGCCGGGCGGTGGCACGCACCATGCCGGCCGCCTTCACCGCCTCGTCGTCGATGACCGGCAGTTCCTCGTTGATATTGGCCAGACCGAAGGCGATGTTCTTGTAGATCGTCATGTTCGGCCACAGTGCGTAGTTCTGGAACAGGAAGCCCACCCGGCGCTTGTTCGCCGGGACGTCGATCCCGCGGGCGGAGTCGAAGACCACCTGGTCGCCGATCGTGATCCGTCCGCTGGTCGGGGTCTCCAGGCCGGCAATCATCCGCAAGGTCGTCGTCTTGCCACAGCCGGACGGCCCCAGCAAGGTGACGAAGGCATTGTCGTCGATCACCAGCGACAGGTCGTCGACACCGTAGAAGCCGCCCCAGCGCTTGGTGACATGGCTCAGTTCGATAGTGGGCATGTTCAGTTCCCTCCAAGACCCTTGTCCAGGCTGGCGCCGGTGAGTTTGTTGACCAGTGAGTTGAAGATCAGGATGATCACGATCAGGATCAGGTTGATCGCCGACGAGAAGGCGTACAGCCCCATCTCGTCGAAGTAGTCGAGCATCGTGGTGACGATCTGCGTCTGGGAGACCAGCAGCATGAACAACGTCAACTCCCGCAGCGTGCTCATGAACGGCAGCATGTAGCCCGAGATGATCGCCGATTTCTGGATCGGGATGATGATCCGCACCATCCGCTTCCACCACGGGATGTTCTGGATGATCGCCGACTCCTCGATCTCGCCGGAGAGTTGCAGCATCGAGTTCAGTGCGGCCCGGGAGGCGAACGGGATGTACTTCACGGTGCCGGCGATCACCAGCAGCAGCAGGGTGTTGAAGATGCCCAGGTTCGACCCGAAGATGAAGAAGGCGACGCCCACCGCCAGGGACGGCATCAGGTAGGGCAGGAAGGCCATGTTGTTGACCCAGTTGGCCCACCTGCTGCGCCGGTTCTTCGCCACGCTGTAGCCGACCAGCAGACCGATCGTGCCGGCACACAGGGCGGTGAACACCGCCACGATCAGCGTCCGTCCGACAGCTCCCCAGATCAAGGAGTTGAACAGGATGCCGTACTGGCCGAACATCGCCCCGTCGTTGTTGTCGGTGGTCAGCCACCACTTGGTGGTCAGATTCGACGGGTCGCCGGTCTTGAGGAAGCTGTAGTCGCCCGGGTTGGGCAAGAAGGTCTCGAAGGCGAACGCCAGGATCGGGTAGATGGAGGTGAACAGCGTTGTCAGCAGGAAGATCACCGCGATCACCCGGCTGCCGACCGCCCCCAGGTTGACCCGGCTGGACTGGCCCGACTTGCCGGTCACGGTGGTGTAGCTGCGGCGGCTGGACGTGCTCAGCTGGTTGGCCACCATCAGCGCGATGCCGAACAGCATCATGGTGACCGCCAGGATGGACGCCTGCCCCTGCCGGTTGACGTTCATCTGGACGTACTTGGTGGCCAGGGTGGTCAGCCGCAGGTAGTGCGGCACCGGGTAGGAGCCCATCGCAGAGGAGAAGACCAGCAGGGTGGTCGACAGCACCGCGGGGGTCACCATCGGCAACGTGATCCGGGTGAAGGTCTTCCAGCGCGGGGTGTTCAGGATGGTCGCCGCCTCTTCCAGGTTGGCGTCCATGTTGCGGAAGATCGCACCGATCAGGATGTAGGCGAACGGCGCGTAGTGCATGGCGAGCACCAGCCCGGACGGGACGATGCCCTCCGCCAGCCAGCTCGGGGTGTGGATGCCGAAGACGTAGGCCAGCAGGCCGTCCGAGCCGCCGGAGATCTCCCGGGAGGTGAACAGGTTGTCCCAGACCACCGCCAGCGTCCACTGCGGCATGATGTAGGGGAAGATGAAGATCGCCGACAGGTACTTCTTGAAGGCCAGGTTCGTCCGGGTCACCAGGTAGGCGAAGAAGCCGCCGTAGAGGATGGCCCCGGCGCAGGCGATGATCGCCATCACCACGGTGTTGACCAGCGGCGTGACGAAGTTGACCATCACCAGCCGGCCGCCGAACAGATCCTGCCAGTTCAGCAGGGTGAACCCGCCGCCGGCGCCGGTCGGGTCGTCCACCGAGCCGGCGTGCACGGTGACCGTGTCGAGCAGGATCATTGCCAGCGGGGCCAGCGTCGAGATGGTCAAGACGATGCCCAGAACCAGCAGTACCGCGTTCCACGGCTTGGAGAAGTAGGTGGTCAGCCTGCGAAGCCGGACGGAGAACCCGCCGGGCGCGGGACCCGCGACGGCTGCCTGCACCGTGCTCACAGTGGCTCCTTCCTGGCGAAGTTGGTGGTCGGCCCCGTCCCCGCCGTGGCAGCGGGACGGACGGCCTGGCGGGCACCTGCCCGGCGCCCGCTGGTGAGGGGACCGGAGACCGGCCCCCTCACCGCTGGATCAGTCGGCTACTTCTTGCCGCCGACGATCATGTCGATCCAGTCGCCCAGCACGGGAGCGACCTCGGAGGCGTACTTCGGATCCTCCAGCACCAGGCGTCCGCCGTCGTCGGAGATCCACCAGTCGTGACCCTTGTCGTTCAGTGCCGGGAACTCGGTGCCGCCGTCAGCGGTGTGGTCCTGGTTGATGTTCGGGTTGGACGACCAGCCGCCGATGTCCTTGCCCCAGGCGTTGAAGCCTTCCTTGGTGGTGGCCATGAAGGCGTTGAAGGCCATCCCGGTCCACGGCAGCGGGCTGGTCTTGGGGATCATCAGGTAGTGCTTGTAGCCGTAGCCGCCGAAGCCGGCGTAGCCGTCGGTATAGGCGGCAATGTCGACGTTCTTGTTCGAGGACGACGCAGACTCCTCGATCGAGCGCAGCTTGGAGTAGACCAGCAGACCGGTCTGGCCGGCAGCCGAGGTGGTCACCAACTGGTTGGCGATCGGGCCGTCGTCGGTCTGTTCGTTGTACTGCTGCGCGAACAGCTTCACCCAGGCCAGGCCGTACTTGGCGTTGTCGCCGGTGATGCCCAGGCTCTCGGCCTCCTTGGCCATCTCCTCGATGGTCGGCTGGAAGGCGGACTGCTGGTCGGCCGGGAGCGCGTCGAAGGCGGTCTTGAGCAGGGTCGAGTACTTGTCCTGGGTGAGCATGTACAGGAAGTTCTTGCCCACCGGCTCGGAGTTCACACCCATGAACAGCGGGCTCTCGCCCGGTGCCACGAACTGCCACACGTTGGTGTAGGTCTTGCTGCCCAGGTTGTTCACCATGAAGACCTTGGAGATGGTCTGGAGCGACAACGGCGTGCCGTCGGCCTCGACGTTGACCCCCTGGGCCTCCTTCCACTCCTTGGGGATGAAGTTGAGCAGGGCGCCGGTGTTGATCATCTTGGACTGGATCTGGTTGCCGTCCTGGATCAGCGTCATCGAGTAGGTATGGGTGGACGAGTTGATGTCGGCGTTGAGGGTGGTGAAGATCGAGTTGTTCTTCGGCTGCGACCACTCGATCTGGCCGTTGTAGCTCGGGTCGATCTGCTGCAGGGCGGCGATGAACTCGGTGGCAGCGGCGGCACCCCGGCTGGAGTTGCCGATGCCGTACATCGTCTTGCCCTTGGACTCCTCGATCGCCTTCTTGAACAGTTCTTCGCTGCTCATCCCCTCGGCCTGGGTGATCAGGGCCTGGGTGGCCTTCGAAGCCTCGTCGTTGGCAGCGGGTTCCGACCCGCCGCCACAACCGGCGAGCAGGGCAAGGCTGGCAACGACTGCCAGCGAGCCCAGGAAGCGGGTTCTCGTCATCTGTGGGGACCTCCTCGTCACGAACACCGCGGTCTCAGGGGGCAACTCGCCGGCGGCGAACAGCCATGTCTGCCTGGTGGTGTTGCGGCGAGCCTAAGACCGGCTGGCTGCGGCAATTCCAAAGGTGACAACACTGTCACCATTCGTGATCGACCGGTAACAAACCCGGTCCGATCGACTGGCAGACTTTGGCGGGTGACGCCAGACGAACTGCCCCTCCCCCGCGCCGTGCTGTGGGACTACGACGGCACCCTGGTCGACACCCAGCCGATCTGGATCGAGGTCGAACAGGAACTCGTCGCCCGGCACGGCGGGACCTGGACCACCGGGCAGGCCCACGCCGCGATCGGCCTTGGCGGCGCCGAGGCCAGTACCCTGCTGGCCGAGGCAATCGGCGACCCCGCTCTCACCCCTGCCGCCGTCGAGCAACTGCGCGCCCACGGCGTGGCCGAACGGGTGCGGGCCGAGGGCGTGACTCCCCGTCCGGGCGTGGCTGCGCTGATGGACCGGCTGGCGGACGCGGGGATCCGCTGCGCCCTGCACACCGCCAGCCCGCAGCACGTCGTGCAGCCCGGGCTGGACCGGTTGCCGCAGACCTGGTTCGCCGCCGTGGTCACCGGCGACCAGCTCACCCGGGACAAGCCCGACCCCGAGGGCTACCTGCTGGCCGCGTCCCGACTGGGCGTGGCGGCCGCGGACTGCCTGGTGATCGAGGACTCCGACGCCGGCGCCGAATCCGGCCGACGAGCCGGGGCCGCGGTGCTGGCTGTACCGAGCGTCGCCCGGCTCACCCCGCATCCCGGCCAGGTGATCCGTCCCTCCCTCGAGGGGCTGGACATCGCCGAACTCGGCCGGATCTACCGCGAAGCGTTCGCCTCCCGCTGACCGGCTGCCGGTCCGTCCGCCCTCAGCTGCCCGACGGCGTGCTGCCGTCCTCAACCACCAGCGCGTACTCGGTGCCGGTGGGGGTGCGTTCCAGCAGCTCGGCCTCGACCAGCAGGCGCCGCAATGTGGCCACGTCGTCGTCGAAGGCCGCCAGCCGCTCACCCAGTTCTTTCTCGGTGACCACCTCGCCCACCACCAGCACCCGCGTGGCAATCAGCCGCAGCAGTTCCTGCCGATCACCCGGCCGGGACGGTAGCCCGATCAGCCGTCCGGACGGTGAGAGGAACCGCTCGGCACCCTCCGGCCGCGGCCGGGCGTTCTCCTGCAGCAGGGCACGCAACGCATCGACGTCCACCACCCCGTCCCGCACCAGCCCGGCCTCGGCCAACCGCGCCAGTCCACGCTGCGCCTGCTGCCCGGACGGCGTCGCCTCGGTCTCGGCGACCACCCGGGCAAGGGCCCGCCGGGTGTCCGGGTTGGCCAGCATCGCGATCACCGTGCGCCACTCCATAGGTTCAGCCTAGGGACGCGCCCGTCGACTCGCACCCCCGCGCCATGCGTCGCCGGTACGCGTCGGCCAGCGCTCCCGGAGGCGGACGTCCGGCCGGACGCGGTACCGTGGGAGGCGTGCCCGAGCCCTACGCAGTCGTCGTCGGCGGCGCGGCAATGGACGTGAAGGCCCGCAGCGCCGCGCCGGTGCGGATGCAGACCTCCAACCCCGGCACCGTCACCCAGACCCCGGGCGGGGTGGGCCGCAACATCGCCGAGGGGATCGCCCGGCTGGGCAGTCCGGTCCACCTGGTGGCAGCTGTCGGGGAGGACTCCGCCGGCAACGCCCTGGCCCAGCAGGCGCGCACGGCCGGAATTGGTGTCGGGCACCTGGTTCTGGTCCCCCATCCGACCGGGAGCTACCTCGCCCTGCTCGACCACGACGGCGAACTGGTCGTCGCGGTCTCCGATTTCGCCGCCACCGACGCGCTGACCACCGCAGGCCTGGCCGGTTCGCGCGAGCTGATCGCCGATGCTGCTGTCGTGGTGGTGGACGCGAACCTGTCTGCCGAGGTGTTCGCCTGGGTGCTCCGGACCGCCACCGATGCCGGCGTCCGGGTGGTCTTCGAACCGGTCAGCGTTGCCAAGGCCGCCCGGCTCGCCCACCTGGTGCAGCCGGCGGTCCCGATCTTCGCCACCACGCCCAACACCGACGAACTTGCCGCCCTCGCCGGCCGGCCCGTCGGCACCCTCGACGAGCTGATCGCCGCCACCCGGCTGCTGCACGACCGGGGGATCGCCAACGTCTGGGTGAGCCGCGGCGTCGCAGGCAGCCTGCTCAGCACCGACGGCGAGGTCACCTTGTTGCAGGCCGGCCCCACCGAGGTGGTGGACGTCACCGGCGCTGGCGACGCGCTGACCGCGGGCTTCGTCCACGGCCTGCTCACCGGGGCGGACGTGACCTCCGCCGCCCGCCTCGGGCACCGGGTGGCAGCTCTCACGGTGGCCAGCCGGCACACCGTCCGTCCCGATCTGGCCACGGCCGTGGCCGAGTCCCTCACCACAGGAGTCACCCGATGACCACACCGCACCCGATGCTCAAGCTCGCCGACGAGGTCCGCCAGGCGCTGGCCGACGGCCGCCCCGTGGTGGCACTGGAATCCACCATCATCAGCCACGGCATGCCGTACCCGAAGAACGTGCAGACCGCCCGCGAGGTCGAGGACATCATCCGCGAGGGCGGTGCCGTCCCGGCGACCATCGCCGTCCTGCACGGCATCCCCCGAGTAGGGCTGGACGACGACGAACTGGATCTGCTGGGTTCCGACGAGCACGTCCGCAAGGTGAGCATCCGCGATCTGCCGTATGTGATCGCCCGCGGCGAGCACGGCGCCACCACCGTCGCCTCGACGATGCGGCTGGCCGCGCTGGCCGGCATCCGGGTATTCGTCACCGGCGGGCTCGGCGGCGTGCACCGCGGCGCCGAGGTCAGCATGGACATCTCGGCCGACCTGATGGAACTCGGGCTGACCGACGTCGGGGTGGTGAGCGCCGGCGTGAAGTCGCTGCTGGACATCGGCCGCACCCTGGAGGTGCTGGAGACCCTCGGCGTCCCCGTGGTGAGCGTGGGCTCGGACGACTTCCCGTCCTTCTACTCCCGCTCCTCCGGCTTCGACTCCCCGCTGCGGCTGGACACCCCCGACGAGGTGGCCCGGGCGATGAAGGCCAAGTGGGAGCTCGGCCTGGCCGGCGGCATGGTGATCGCCAACCCGATCCCGCAGGCGGACGAGATCCCCGAGGAGCAGATCGGCGTACTGATCGCGAAGGCGGTGGCCGAGGCCGACCAGCTCGGCATCACCGGCGCGGCGATCACCCCCTACCTGCTGGGCCGGATCGTCGAGCTCTCCGGTGGCGACTCGCTGCGCGCCAACATCGCCCTGGTGAAGAACAACGCCCGCCTCGGCGCCGCGATCGCGGTCGCCTACGCCGCCCTCTGAATCGGCCACGCACCGCGGCCGGTTCGCCGGAACCGTCCCCGCCGAACGCGCACCGGGAGTTCGCGGCGGCCGGCGGACGGCGACGCCTCCACCTCGTGGCGCCCTACCACAACGACACCGGTCGATGTTTTCCGGATCGTGTATCAGAAGACGCTTGCCGTGCTCTTGGTAGTTGTGAGCACAATGGTCGCCATGAGCGCCCCCGATCGGTCGCGCCCGGAACACGATCCCGCGGGCCTGTCCGATCTTCCCGCCGCGCCGGTCGACGCCACCCGGTGGGAGCTTGCCGCTGCCCTCTTCCGGCGCTGGCAGGGCGGCGACTCCCGGGCGGTCGACGACCTCGTCCGGCTGCTCACCCCCACGCTGTGGCAGGTGGCGCGATCCTATGGTCTGGATCGCGAACTGGCCGAGGACGTGGTGCAGTCCACCTGGCTCGCGCTGGTCCACAGCCGAGACGCCATCACCGAGCCGCAGGCCGTCTCCAGTTGGCTCATCACCACCGCCCGGCGAGAGGCCTGGCGGGTCGGCAGGCTGCAGCGCCGCGCCGACGTCTCCGAGACCGAACACCTGGAGCCGCACCTGGCGACCAGCCCGTCCGCCGAACAGGTGGCGGGGCAGACCAGCACCGCCACGCAGCTGTGGACGGCGGTCAACCAGCTCACCGAACGTTGCCAGCGCCTGTTGCGCGTGGTCGCCTTCGAGGACCGTCCCGACTACGCCCGCCTGGCCACCGACCTGGAGATGCCGGTCGGCAGCATTGGGCCCACCCGGCAGCGCTGCCTGGCCAAGCTGAAAACGCTGCTCGCCGAGGGGGAGCCCGATGGCTGGTGACCTCGACGACGAACTGCTGATGGAGAATCTCCGGCTGCTGTGGCTGGACGCCGACCCGGCGCCCGACGACCTCGCCGACCGGATGGTGGCCAGTGTCGCCATGGCGGACTTCACCCGCGAGTGGGAGGTGCTCGCCCTGGTCGAGGACGCCCAACTGGGCGCCGTCCGCGGCGAGGCCGACACCTCCACCCTGCAGTTCAGCGACGGTGTGACCAACGTCCTGCTGCACGTGGCGGCCGCGACCCGCGACCGCCGCAGGGTTGACGGCTGGGTGGACTCCACCCCGCTGGAGATCCGGCTCAGCCAGAACGACAGATCCTGGCAGGCGGTCGCCAACGACTCCGGCAGGTTCGCTTTCGAGACGCTGCCACGAGGGGTCGCACGGCTCCGGCTGGTGGTCCGCCGGCCGGACGGCTCGCTGCGCGATTTCGAGACGCCACAGTTCGAGGTCTAGCGTCCCCGGCGACGGTGCCGGGGCGTGGTCGGGAGAGAGGGAACGATGACAGGCACCGGGAACGAGGACGTGCCCCAGCTTCGGGGATGGACCTGGCAGGATCGTGCCAAGGGGTCGATCCCGGTCGGGGCGACGCTCAACCCGCTCAACGAGCCGCTGGACGGGCTGGAGGTCTTCCCGACCGCCTACGTCCCCGACCGGCTGCTGCTGACCGAGAGCCTCCAGGGCGAGGATGACCCCTATCAGGTTCTCGAGGAAGCGGCGGCGGCCTTCGGCTGGCGGATCAGCCCTCAACTGCTGGACGGCACCCCGCTGCCCACCGAGAACCACTATCCGGAGCCCCGCTTCCCACAGGCCCCGGTCACCATCCGGCTGCGGATCACCTCGTCAGACCAGGCCGGGCAGGAGTCTCCCGCTCCGCCGGACGCCTGGCGGGTGCTTCAGCGCGCCCGCCGGCTGCGGTACCTCGCCCGGTTGCGCGCGGAGGGCACCGACCCCGACCAGGTCGAGCAGCCACGGCTGGAGCGTGCCGATCTGCTGCCCGGGGTGGGCCTGGAGCACATCGTGTCAATCGATCCGGTGGGGCTGAACGCCTTCACGCACACCAATCCCTTCACCCATTCCAACCCGTACACCCACTCCAACCCCTACACGCACTCCAACCCGTACACCCATTCCAACCCCTTCACCTCCAGCAATCCGGCCGACGAGTACTGCCTGCCGGGGTCGGGGGGACGGACGCCGGTAGCCTGGCTGGGGCCGGCGCCGGTGCGCTGCAGCGACAAGGCGGTCAGGGGCCGCCGTCCGGTCGTGGCCATCCTCGACACCGGCTGCGGGAAGCACGACTGGCTGCCCCCCGCGATCGTCGACCGCCACGTCACCCTGGACGGACGGCCGGTCGGGCTGAGCGGGCCGGCGAACCCCGAGCTTCACCCCGATCTCTACGGCCCGCTGGACGGCCAACTCGACCCGGTCGCCGGGCACGGCACCTTCATCGCCGGCCTGGTGCGCCAGCTGGCGCCCGATGCGGACGTGCTCGCGATCCGGGCGGCGGATGCGCTCGGAGTGGTGGAGGAGAGCACCCTGCTGGCGATCATCGAGGACCTGGGCGTGCTGCTGGCCCGGTACCGCGCCCGCCGCCGGGGTGGACGGCCGATCGACGTGCTGAACCTGTCGCTGAGCTACTACCACGAGACGCCGCAGGACGGCGCCTACAGCCTCGGCCTGTACCTGCTGCTGGCAGCCCTGCGGGCACTGGGCTGCACGGTGGTGTGCTCGGCAGGCAACGATGCCACCGACCGTCCCACCTTCCCGGCCTCGCTGTGGCCGTGGCCGGGGGCCGACAACGGGCTCACGCCAGACCCGGCAGGCTACGCCGACCACCTCTCGGTGGGTGCGCTCAACCCCGGCGGCCACGCGGCGGCGTTGTTCTCCAATGTCGGGCCCTGGGTGAAAACCTGGGCGATCGGCGCCTCGGTGATCAGCACCAGCCCGGCCTTCCAGGGCGGGCTGCAGGCCACCGCCCGCGACGATGCCTACCAGCTTCGCCGGGAGACCCAGGATCCCGACGACTACCGCGGCGGGTTCGCAATCTGGAGCGGGACGTCGTTCGCGGCACCGGTGGTCGCCGGCGCCGTTGCCGCCGAACTCAGCACGCCGCTGATCGCCGGGGACCATGCCGACGACGCCAC
>NZ_JAYFPT010000009.1:0-14604 GCF_034927565.1 Propionicimonas sp. | reverse complement strand
CGCGCGATCGCCACCCGCTGCTGCTGCCCGCCGGACAGCCGGTCGGGGAAGTCCTGCGCCCGGTCGGCGAGGTCGATCCGGGTCAGCAGCTCGCGCCCGCGGCTCTCGCACTCGGCGCGCGGCCGGCGGTGCACCTTGCGGAGTGCGAGGGTGACGTTGTCCAGCACGTTGAGGTGCGGGAACAGGTTGTAGTGCTGGAAGACCACCCCGATCCGGGCCCGGACGGCGTCAGCATCCACCCGCGGGTCGGAGATGTCCTGGCCGGCCAGCAGAATCTGACCGTCGTCGATCTGCTCGAGCAGGTTGACGGTCTTCAGCAGGGTCGACTTGCCCGAGCCGCTGGCGCCGATCAGCACCACCACCTCGTGGCGGGCAACGGCCAGGTCGATCCCGCGCAGCACCTGATTGTCCCCGAAGGACTTCACAATGCCGCGCAACTGCAGGACGGGGGTCACACCAGCCCTCCGCTCTGCTCGCGGCGCTGCTGCCGGGCGGTGAGCCAGTCGGTGAACCGGATGAACGGCCAGCTGAACAGCACGAACAGCAGCCCGGCCACCACGTAGGGGGTGTAGTTGTAGGTGTTCGACACGATCACCTGCGCCGCGCGGACGGCGTCCACCGCGCCCAGCACCGAGATCAGCCCGACGTCCTTCTGCATCGACACGAAGTCGTTCATCAGCGCCGGCGTCACCTTCCGGACCGCCTGGGGCAGCACCACCAGCCGGAGCGTGCCGTAGTGCGACAGGCCGAGCGAGCGCGCGGCCAGCCGCTGGGACGGATGCACCGCCTCGATCCCGGCCCGCAGCACCTCAGCGACGTAGGAGGAGTAGGTGAGGATCAGCGCAATCGTGCCCAGCAGCACGACCGAGATCGGCTTGTCGCTGAACCCCAGCGCCGGAAGGCCGAAGCCGATCAGGTAGAGCACGATCAGAAACGGCATCCCGCGGAACAGGTCGGTGTAGGCAGCTGCCAGGAACCGCAGCGGGAAGAACACCGGCCCCTTCAGACTGCGCAGCCCGGCCAGTACGACGGCCACCACCGCTACCCCGACCACCGCGATCGCCAGCACCTGCAGGTTGAGCAGCAGCCCTTCGGCCACCTTCGGCAACGCCGGCCAGAAGTAGTCCGGGTTGAAGAAGGTGTCGCGGGTGACCTGCCAGCCCGGCGAGTTCACCAGCACCACCGCGATCACCGTGGCGAAGACGGCAGTGCTTGCCAGGCTGATCGCCACCGAGCGGGTGGTCTGACGTCGGCGGTACGCCCGGCGTCCGCGTTCGAGGTCGCTGAGCGACGGGAGCGGATTGCCCCCGTCCGCCTGCGACAGCCCGGTCACCGCCTACGACAGCACCGGAACGGAGATGGACTCCGACAGCCACTGCTTCTCCAGCGCTGCCAGCGTGCCGTCCGCAGCCAGCGCGTCGACGGCTGCCGAGACCGGCGCGGTCAGCTTCGAGCCCTTCGGCAACACGAAGCCGAACTGGTCACCACCGGAGGCATCGGCCAGCTGGCCGATGATCTTCCCGCCGTCGATCTCCACCGCCGCCAGATAGAGCGCCGTCGGCAGGTCGACGACGATCGCGTCCACCTGCTTGTTCTTCAGCGCCTGGGCGGTGTCGGCATTGGAGTTGAAGACGCTGGCCGGAGTGGCCGGTGCGATCTGCTCGTTGAGCGCGTTCAGGCTGGTGGTACCGACCATCGCCCCGAGCTTGCCCTGCTTCAGCTGCGCCAGCGTGGTGGCACCGGCCAGCGGGGAGCCCTCGTAGGTCAGCACCGCCTGCGCGGTGGTGTAGTAGCCGGACGAGAAGTCGACCGCCTTCTCGCGCTCCTCGGTGATCGAGAACTGCTGGATGTTGAGATCCCATGCCTTTGGCCCGGGCGCGATCGCCTCGTCGAAGGTGGTGCGCACCCAGCTGACATCGGCATCCGCGAAGCCGAGCTTCTCGGCCACCGCGTAGGCGACGGCCGCCTCGAAGCCCTGCTTGGACTCCGGCTTGTCGTCCTCCACCCACGGCGAGTAGGCGGGGTTCCCGGTGGCGATGGTGAGCGTGCCCGGGGTGGTGGTCAGCTCCGTGGCGTCCGGGGCGCTGCTGGCCGGAGCCTCGCTGGTCGCTGCCGTCGTGGCGGAGGTGTCCGGGCTGCTCCCCGAGGTCGACTCACCTCCGGGCGCTGCCGGGCTGCCGGATGAACAGGCCGCCAGACCCATCGTGATCGCCGCCAGTGCGGCGACGGCGGCAGCGCGGCTGAAGATCCGTGCCATGGTCTGCGTCCTCTCGTCCGTTGTGCGCGCCGGCCGACCCGGCGACGCGGTGCGCACAACGGTACGGGGACTGGACCGCCCGCGTCACCGGAGTCCTTGGCGTGGACATCCTCGCGGGCCGGTCGCAGGAGCACCGCGGCCGACTACCGTCCAGTGGACACCGCCGGGGCCTTCACCGCCTGGATCGTCACTGGAGCGGTGGTCACCGACACCGGGGCATAGCCCTTCTTGGTGGCGGTCACGGTCACGGTCAGTTGCTTGCCCACGTCGGCCGTCCGGGGCTTGTAGGTCGGGCTCTTGGTGGTCTTGACGACCTGGCCGTCGATGCTCCAGGCGTACCTGAAGGTCAGACCCTTGACCGACCATTCGCCCCTGGTGACCTGGAGGACCTGGCCACCGAAGGCGCAACGGATGTGGCTCTTGTGGCCGAACCAGGCCTTCTTGAAGGACTTCGAACCGAAGGCCTTGGTCTGGATCGTCGGCACGGTCACGTTGGTGAAGGTCAACTGGGTCACCGTGACCGGTGCCGAGGTGACCGACACCGGGTCAGTGCCCTTGCGAGAGGCGGTCACGGTGACGGAGAGCGCCTTTCCGAGGTCGCTGAGCTTGACCGTGTAGGCCTTCCTGGTGGCCTTCGCCACGTCCACACCGTCGAGTGACCACTGGTAGGACAGCGTCACCTTTGCCGGCGTCCACGTCCCTGGCTTGGCCTTCACCGTGTATCCGGTGAGCACCTTGCCCTGGATGGACGGGGCCTTCAGATTGGAGATCGGTACCGCCGTGACCTGGAGATCGGTCCAGCCGACCAGGGTCCTGCCGCTGAACACGACCACCTTGTGCGTGCCCGGTCGGGCATTGACCGGCAGCACGGCCGAGATCAGCCCGGCGCTGTCGGCGACGCCCTTGTAGGCGAGCTTCGGCGACGAGAACAGCCACACGGAAACCTTCTTGCCGGCATACGCCGTCCCGACCGACACCGTGATCGTCGCGCCCTGCTGGGCGCTGGCCACGGTGGCAACGTCGCCACGATTGGCATCGGTGAGAGCAACCTTGGGCGCCTTCGGGAGCGAGGTGAGCCGCTTCGCCTTCGCATGCGCGGCGAGCCTGGGGCTCAGCACCTGCTTCGCCTTCGCCCGCGCGGTGGGGGTGACGTCGCCGACGCTCACACTGTGGGCCTGCGCAGGCAGGGTGGCGAGGACGGCACTGCCTGCGGTGAGGGCGATCGCTGCGCCGAGACCGGCGAGGCGGACGGACAGTCGATGGCCAGTGGCCTGACTCATGGGGGTACCTCTCATCCTGGTTGGGCTGCCGCCCCGGGGAGACGACACCAGGAGGGGGGCGGTGTCGTCCGGGGGACCCCGGGGAGGCAGACTGTCCCCGTTCCGGGGGACAGCTTCTGTCCCCATTGTGGGGGACAGAGCACGTGCAATGCTATCCATTCTGAGAAACCTGTGAGAAAAACCTGAAGATCCTGAGCGTCTCGCTGCTGAGCTGCCCGGGACGTGAGCGGTGGTGGGACGCGGGCGGACACGGAAGTCCTGCGCAGGGGCGGAACGGCCGGGCGCATCCATAG
Source organism: Propionicimonas sp. (assembly GCF_034927565.1). GTDB lineage: Bacteria > Actinomycetota > Actinomycetes > Propionibacteriales > Propionibacteriaceae > Propionicimonas. The sequence continues at coordinate 10,774 of NZ_JAYFPT010000009.1, read as the reverse complement.
AGCGCCCGGCCGTCCGTCGGAGGGATGTCGGTGGGCTACCTCGTGGCGACCCTGGCCGGCTTGCTGGTCAACGTCACCGGGGTGTAGCCCTTGGCCCGGGCCGTGACCGTGAGGGTGAGCTTCTTGCCCGCAGCCTTTCGGTCCGGGGTGTAGCTCGGCTTGGTCGAGACGACCTTGCCGTCCAGCTTCCACGTGTAGCTGAACGTGGCGCCCTTCTGCCAGCCGCGGTCGTTGAGGGTGAGCCTGTGGCCGACCGCCACATGGCCCTTGATCGTGACCCGCGCCGGGTGCTTGACCGTGCCTTTGGTCACGATCACCGGGGCCGATGTTGCCGAAGCGCTGGTCAGGCCCTTGGCGGAGGCGGTCACGGTGACGGTCAGGGCCTTACCGAGGTCACCCTTGCCCACCGTGAACCGGGGCACGGAGGTGGACTTGGCCAGCTTGCCGTTCAGCTTGAAGTCGTAGCGGAACGTCAGGTGCTTCGAGGGCGACCAGGTTCCGGGCGTCGCCACGACGTGGTGGCCCGGCCGGGCAACGCCCTTGATCGTCGGCGGCTTCAGGTTCTTGATCGCGTTGCTGACCTTCACCGTCACCGGAACGGTCACCGTGGTGCCGGACGGCGCTGCGGTGAGGGTGAGCACGCTGGCGGCGGGGGCGTCCTTCGGAACCACCACCGAGACCGTTGCCGAACCGTCGGTCACTGTGACTGTGCCGAACTTCGCCTTCGAGCCACCCCAGGACAGCGACAGTGAGGTGTTCGCCGGGCTGCCGAGCGAGGTCAGGTTGAGGCCCGAAACCGTGAAGCTGAGCTGGCCGCCCGGCGTGACCGCGCTGGCCGGCACCCCGGTCACCTCGACGCCGGCCTTGGCGAAACTCGGCGCCAGCTTCGGGTGCGCCTGCAGGTAGCTGATCCAGCCGTCGCGGTCGATCAGCCCGGAGTCCCGGGTGTCGGTGCCTTCGGTGAAGACGCGGAAGTTGTCGCCGCCCTGCAGCAGGAAGCTGAAGGAACCGACCCGGAAGCTGTCGGAGGCCGCCACCGCCTTGCCGTTCACCCAGATGCCGGTGATCCGGTCGCCCTCGGGCCGGGAGGCGTCGAAGGTGTAGCGGACGTTGCCCGACAGCCCGAGGGCCAGGTAGGGCCGGGAGGGCACATTGCCGTCGGCGTCCCGCTGCCACTGCTGCTCGAGCGCGGTCTTGAGCTGGGCACCGGTCAGGGTGGTGGTCCACAGGTTGTTCACGAACGGCAGCACGGAGTTCGCCTCGGCATAGGTGATCACACCGTCGCCGTTCTCCGGCTCGGCGGCGACACCGGCGTAGTACAACTCGGCACGCAGGCCGCCCGGGTTGACGACGGCGATCTGGGCACCGCCGCGTTCGGCGGGCGCGAGGACGTCGACCAGGGCGTCGGCCACCACCCGGGAGAGGGTCGACTGGCTCGCCCGGTCGTCACGGGAGCCGCCGGTGTAGGAGCCGCCGGTGTAGGAGCCGCCGCTGAACGCGGTGGTGATGTCGGTGGTCACCGAACCGACCGGCTGACGTCCGATCTGGTTGGCGTAGCCGATCGCGTTGTCGACGATGGTCTTGACCTGCGCCACCCGCGGGTAGCTGGCCAGTTCCTCGCTGGTTGGAGCAGCGGTTCCCCGGGCCACGTTCTCGACGGTGAACGAGGAGACCTCGCCGGTGGCGTCGTCAACGTTCAGCACGATCTTGCCGACCCGGTCGCCGTAGCTGCCGGTCTGCAGGACCGGACGGGTCTTCGAGGTGCCTGGCACCGGTGCGGACAGCGCATAGCTCTGGTGGGTGTGCCCGGTGAGGATCGCGTCGACCTGGGGCGAGGTGTCGTTCACGATGGACGCAAACGTCGGCGAGGCGGCGATCAGGCTGTCGAGAGTGGACGGCGGCACACTGGTGGCGGCACCCTCGTGGTACTCGGCGACGATCAGATCGGCCTCCCCGTTGTCCTGGTTGCCGTCGGAGAGCTGGCCGGCTACCCGGTTGACCGCCTGGACCGGGTCACCGAAGTCGAGGTCGGCAATTCCGCCGGGCGAGACCAGCGCCGGGGTCTCCTGGGTCACCGCGCCGATCACGCCGACCTTCACCCCCGACACGGTCAGGATGGTGTACTCCGGCAGCGCCGGGGTGGTGGTGCCCTTTCGGTAGACGTTCGCACCGAGGTACGGGAACTGCACCAACGGCTGCACCCGGTCGGTGAGGTCGGTGAAGCCGCGGTCGAACTCGTGGTTGCCCACCGCGCTGGCACTGAACCCGAGGGCGTCCATCACCTCCAGGGTCGGCTCGTCGTCCTGGACAGCGGAGGCGAACAGCGAGGCGCCGATATTGTCGCCGGCGGACAGCAGCAGGGTGTTGTCCTCGCCACCGGCCGCCCGGAGCTTCTCGATCGCCAGGGCGAAGGACGTGGTCAGCGCCGGATTCGACATGTCGATCCGGCCGTGGAAGTCATTGATGTTGAGGATCGTGATCCCGACGGTGGCAGCCTGCGCCGGAACGGCGGTGGCGACCGCAGCGCCCGCCGTCAGAACGAGTGCGGCACCGATCGAGACCAGACGGCTGGCAGACGTGGATCCGGCACGCCGGCCGGAACGAACTGAGTTCATGACTCTCCTTCGTTGCAGGATCCGGTCCCCACTCCGGGGGACCGTCTGCGCGCCATTCTGTCCCGAACCCGCTGCCGTCCGCCAGAGGGCAGGAGGTGAATTCTGGGCGACGACACGGCCCGCATCCGGTGAAGCCCCTCCTGGGGGAGGAGGATCTCGCAGGGCGGCGACTGCGGAAACCCGCCGCCGGAAGGCCCCAGCTGCGCGGGGAGGATCTGCCGGCCACCAGGAGCCCGCTAGATCGGCGCGACCCCGAGGCGTCCGATGCCGACGAAGAGTGCCACCGCCAGCAACGCCAGGTTCAGAGCCAGGCTGGAGTACTCGTTGCGGCGGATGTGGACGACCATGGCCCCAACCATCAGGGCGGCCAGGCCGAAGGCGGCGGTGGGAACCAGGAAGCGCGCGATACCGGTCAGAGCAGGCAGCAGCAGCCCGAGCGCGCCAGCCACTTCCGCCACACCAATGGCTTTCACCGCGGCCGGGCTGAAATTCTCGGCAATGGTGAAACCACGGGCGGACAACTCGCTGCTGGACCTGGACAGCTTGGCGATCCCGGTGCAGCCGAACACGGCGGCGGCCAGGATCGTCACAATCCAGAGCACAACTTCCACGCAAACACCCATCCCCGGCGGTTCAACGGTCGACCCACGCTATCGAACGTTTCAATCCCCGACCAACCACCGTACCGCCGCTGGCTGTGAGGAAGCTGTCAGACGAGTCGCCGACGTCCGCCACCGCCCCGATACCGGCCGGGCGCGGGTGCGCGTTCCACTGCCTCGCGTTGCCGCCCTGCGACAACGCGAGGATCAGGCGACCAGCAACCCCCTGGTGGTCAACATGGACAGTGCCAGCATGAGCGCCGCGACCATCATCACGACGCGCGCCGAATGCTCGGTGATCATCGTCTCCCCCTCGCAGTGCGCTCCCCCAGCGCGCTGCACTGCGAGCCTACGCCGCGACCCGGGCCGGCAACAGACCGGTACGTACCCCTATGGCCCGCCCCTACGACCCGCTCGAACCGGCAGCTGCGGGTACGTGGACGCAGCGTCGGGGTCAGCCCAGCCGCTGGCGCAGGAAGGTCCAGGCCAGGGCCGCCATGTGGGCGGCCTGGGCGTTGGTGGCAGCCCCGCCGTGACCACCCTCGATGTTCTCGTAGTAGGTCACGTCCTTGCCGCCCGCGAGCATCAGCGCGGCCAGCTTGCGGGCGTGGCCGGGATGCACCCGGTCGTCCTTGGCGGACGTGGTGAACAGCACCGGCGGATAGTCCCGGTCGGCGGTGAACAGGTGGTAGGGCGAGAAGGTCCGGATGAACTTCCACTGAGCCGGGTCGTCCGGGTCGCCGTACTCGGCCATCCAGCTCGCTCCGGCGAGCAGGTGGCTGTACCGCAACATGTCGAGCAGCGGCACCTGGCAGACGATCGCGCCGAACAGGTCGGGGTACTGCGTGAGCATGTTGCCCATCAGCAGGCCGCCGTTGGAACCGCCCTGCGCCCCCAACTTGGCCGGGACAGTCACCCGGCGCTCGACCAGATCCCGGGCGACCGCGGCGAAGTCCTCGTAGGCCTTGTGGCGATTGGCCAGCAGCGCCGCCTGGTGCCAGCGCGGGCCGTACTCGCCGCCGCCGCGGATGTTTGCCACCACATAGACGCCGCCGTTGCGGAGCCAGGCCCGTCCGACCCCGCCGGAGTAGCCCGGCAGCATCGGAACCTCGAAGCCGCCGTAGCCGTACAGCAGGGTGGGGCTCGGGCCGTCGGCGCCGGAGAGCTGCTCGGGCCGGCCGACCAAGAAGTAGGGGATGCGGGTGCCGTCCTGCGAGGTGGTGAAGCGCTGCTCGGCGACCAGGCCAGTGGCGTCGAAGAAGGCCGGCGCGGACTTCAGGGTCTCAAGGCCCGCGACCTCCCCATCCGGGCCCAGCGTCCACAGCCCCAGTGTGGACGGCGTCAGGTAGCCGGTGGTGACCACCCAGATATCGTCGGACTCGACCGGGTCCACCGCACCGATCCCGACAGTGAGGATCGGGTCGGCGGTGGCGAACTCCGACCGCAGCCAGGCTCCCTCCCCCGACGCCGGCGGGGTGAGGACGTGGGGGCGGTTCTTCACGTCGTCCAGGACATTGATCACCAGGTGGTGGCGGGTCCAGGTCGCCCCGGCCAGCGAGCTGGTCGGGGTCGGCTCGAACAGCACGGTGAAGCTGCGGGAACCGGCCAGGAAGGTGTCCAGCCCGATCGCCAGCAGAGAACCGGCCCGGTAGCCGGCGCCGGCCAGCTGCCAGTCGTCGCGCAGTTCCACCAGCAGCCACTCGCGGTGGAAGCCGACCTCGGCGGTCAGCGGTACGTCGATCAGGGTCAGCTGCTGGGCGGGCGTGCCGACCTCGCTGACCAGGTAGGTCTGACTGGTGTAGAAGCCGATCTGGCGGCTGACGACGTCACGCTCGAAACCCGGCTCGTGGCTCCGGCCGGCGCCGATGTACATGTCGTCGTCCGTGCCCTCGTAGACCACCGGCGCCTCGGCCAGGTCGGTGCCGCGACGCCACAGCTTGACCACCCGCGGGTAGCCCGACGGGGTGGTGGTCCCTGGCCCGAAGTCAGTGAAGGCGTAGACCGTGTCGGCGTCCAACCAGGCCAGCTCCCCCTTGGCCTGGCCGCGGACGAAACCGCCCTCCTCGGCCGGGACGAACCGCTTCTCCACCAGGTCGAACTCCCGGGTGACGTCGGCGTCCGAGCCGCCGGGCGAGAGATTCACCAGGGCGCGCCGCCAGGGTTGGCCCGGATCGGCCGGACGTAGCACGCTGGCGCCGTGCCAGACCCAGCTCTCGCCCTCGACCTCGGCCAGGGCGTCGAGATCGAGGACGAGTTCCCAGTCCGGCTCGGTGCTGCGGTAGGACTCCAGGGTGGTGCGCCGCCAGATACCGCGAGCGTGCCGGGCGTCGCGCCAGAAGTTGTAGTACCGGTCGCCGATCCGGGCGACCTCAGGAATCCGGTCGTCGGAGTCCAGCACCTCCAGGATCGCCTGCTCGGTGGCGGCGAAGTCCGGGTCGGCGTCGAGTACGGCTCGCGACTCGGCATTGCGCTCCCGGACCCAGGCCAGGGCGTCGCCGCCTTCAACCTCTTCCAGCCAGCCGAACGGATCGGCGCCGTCCGGATCGATGACCGCAGGGCCGCTGCCCGTCGTCGTGCTCATGGTGGTGCAGACTACCCGTCCCCCGTAGCCTCCCGATGCGGCCGGCGTCCATCCTTGTCACCACCGGATTGCAGCAACGACCCGACCCACTCGGAGCTTGTGGATCTGGGGCTGGCTGCCTCTCCACCACCTATGCTGCGCGCATGCCTGCGTCGCCCGACCCCGTTGCCCTCGCCGCCCGCGGCCCCTGGCGCGCGGTGGCGCGCGGCACCGGCCTGCTGGCCGCCGATCCGGCCGGCGGCGAACGGATAGCGCCCACGATCTTCGCCGAGATGTCGGCACTGGCCGCGCGCACCGGGGCGATCAACCTGGGCCAGGGCTTCCCGGACGTGGACGGGCCGGCGTTCATCGCCGACGCCGCGATCGCCGCGATCCGGGCCGGACGCAACCAGTACCCGCCCGGCGACGGCATCGCCGAACTGCGGCAGGCGGTGGCCGCCCACCAGGCCCGGCACTACGGCCTGGCGGTGGATCCCGACGCCGAGGTGCTGGTGACCACCGGCGCCAGCGAGGGGTTGGCGGCAGCCCTGCTGGCCCTGGTGGAACCGGGCGACGAGGTGATCACCCTTGAACCGTTCTACGACCTGCACGCCGCCTGCATCGCGCTGGCCGGGGCCACCCACGTTCCGGTCGCGCTCCGACCGACCCCGGACGGCTTCCGGCTGGACGTCGAGGCGTTGCGGGCGGCAGCCTCGGCACGCACCCGGCTGATCCTGGTCAACGATCCGCACAACCCGACCGGGGCGGTGCTGACCGCCGGCGAACTGGAAGCGATCGCCGTGGTCGCCCGGGAACGAGACGCGATCGTGCTCACCGACGAGGTCTACGAGCACCTGTGCTACGACGACGCAACGCACCTCCCCATCGCCACCCTGCCCGGCATGGCTGACCGGACGCTGACCGTGTCGAGCTCGGGCAAGACCTTCTCGTTCACCGGCTGGAAGATCGGCTGGGTGGTAGGCCCGGCCGCACTGGTGACCGCCGTCCGGACGGTGAAACAGTTCCTCACCTACGTCTCCGGTGCCCCCTTCCAGCCGGCGATCGCGCAGGCGCTGGCAGACGACCAGTCACCGCGGGAGTTGGCGCGTTCGCTGGCCGCACGGCGAGACCTGCTCTGTGACGGGCTGGCGGCCGCCGGCTTCGCCGTGACCCGTCCGAGGGGAACCTACTTCGTCGTGGCGGACGGGGCCGGGCTCGGCTTCCCCGACGGTGCCGACCTGGCTCGCCGGCTGCCCGACCTGGCCGGGGTGGTGGGCATCCCGCTGACCGCATTCTGCCGTCCCGGATCGCCGACCTGGCAGGCATTGCGGTCGTCCGTCCGATTCACCTTCGTCAAGCGCGAGGAGGTGCTGCGGGAGGCAGTCACCCGGCTGGCGCGGCTGGGTTAGCTCTCAGTGGCGCGGATCCCGGACGGCGGCCAGGAACAGCGGCCAGGAGGTCCCGGTGTGCACGACAGCGAACAGGAAGGGACGGTCGGCGTGCAGTTCCTTCGACTCCTCGGGCATGGCCGCGCCAGCTCTCACACCGATCTCGGTCACAGCCGCGGCCACAGTGCCTTCCTCATCGACCTTGAGGACGGTCTGCTGCACGGCCTGGTCGACGAAGAGCCCCTGCGGTCCGATGCCACTCAGGTCGGCCTTCCCCGATTCCAGCACGGTGGGCGCGCCGATGCCCGCGATCACATCGTGCAGGTCGAGTTTCGAATGCAGGTCGAGGGTGGGCAGGGTGAGGTCCACCGGCTCCGGTGTCGCGGTGTGAAGCGCCGAAGCGAGCCCGGCGAGAATGTCCGGGGTGATCGTCGTGGGGTCGACGCCGGCGGGTGGCAGCACCACGTCGGCGGCCAGGAGCTCCCCGAGGTACGGCAGCCGGACCGCCCGCCAGCCGGCAATCTCGGCATAGCCGAACCAGCCCGTGCCGTTGGCCATGGTCTCGACCGGGAGTTCGGTGCCGTCGGCGAGGGTGAAGCTGCGGTCGGTGGTGGCAGCGGGGTCGAACGCCGTGTCCCAGCGGGCGGCCAGCACGATGGCGTCCTGCAGCACGATCCGGAGCTGGTCGTTCGGTTCGATCGCCGACCGCTCGACCAGCCCGCCGGTGTGGTGCTCCACCCAGGCGTCCAGCACCTGCTTGCCGCTCTGTGAGCCGAGGTCGGCGTACTGCACGCCGGCGCCGAAGCCGTCGGCGAGCGCTGTCAGGTAGTCGTCGTCGACCGGATACTCCTCGTCCACCACCACCTGGTCGGCCAGGTGAAGCACCGGGGTGTCGGGCAGGTCGCCGGTGACCACGGACGGGTCGCCGTCCATCGTCAGCAGCAGGCCGCGCAGCGCAGCGAAGGCCTCGCGGCGATTCTCGCCGTCCGCGCCGAGCGCGGCTTCGAGTTCGGCGAGGGTCTGGCCACGGGCACCGTCGGTGAGCATGGCGAGCGCGACCGCAAGACTGGACGGCGAGACGACCACGTTCTGATCGTCCGGGGCCAGCTCGAGCATCGTGGTCCCGATCCAGCGGGTGGCGTGCACGACGCTGGGCAGTGCCGTGGCGTCCGGCACCGCCACCTGACGCAGGCTGACGCCGTCTGCGCGCACGACGCCGGTCTCCGGGGCGGGGCTGCAGGCTGTGACCACGGACGCCAGCGTAACCGTCAGCACGACGGCCGCGGCGCCCGGCCGGTGACGCCCTGACCGACCGGGGTGCCCCTGTCCGTGTCCGACGCTGATCAAGGGTCCGGCCATCACGGGGCCGCCGGACGTGGGTCGCGGACAGCGGCCATGAACAGTGGCCACCCGGTGGCGGTGTGGGACACCGTGAACAGGTAGGGCCGGTCCAGGTGCAGGGAGTGGGTGACCACCGGGAGTGACGCCTCGGCGACGGCGATCTCGGTGAGCGCGGCCGCCACCGTCCCTTCCTCGTCCACCTTCAGCACCGCCTGCTGGACGGCTTGGCTGACGCAGAGTTCGCCGGGGGTGAGCGCGATTCCGGAGAGGTCGGCGCCGTCGTCCTCGCATCGCACCGAGCCCACGCCGAGGGCCGGGAACAGGTCGAGGAGGTTGAGTTCGCTCTGCAGGTCGAGTACCGGCATGGCCAGATCGAGCGGTGCCGGGGTGGCCTGGTCGAGTGCGTGGTCGAGCGCAGCCAGGATCTCGGGGGTGACCGCGCCGGGGTCGGTGCCGGCAGGTGGCAGCACCACGTCCGCGTGCAACGCCTCCTGGTAGGGCAGCCGGGCGGCCTGCCAGCCGCTCACCTCGGCGTAGGCGAACGGCGTCTTGAGCGCGGACATCATGTCGACGTCGGCCGTGGCACCGTCGGGCAGGGTGAACACACGCGGGTAGGTGTCGGCTGCGAGGAAGGGGGTCTGCCAGCGAGCGGCAAGCAGGATCGCGTCCTGGAAGACCAGCCGGAGGTCGGGTGTCGGCGTGATCGCCGACTCAGGGATCAGCCCGCCGGTGTGGTGGTCGGTCCAGGCGTCCAGCACCTTCTTGCCCTCCTCGGAGGCGAGATCGGCGTGCTGGATGCCGGCGTCGTAGACGTCCGCGAGCGCGGCGAGGAAATCGTCGTTGACGGTGAAGCCGTTGTTGATCACCACCTGACCGGCAAGGTGAACGATCGGACGCTCGGGCAACTCGTCGCCGGTGGCGGCTCTCGGGTCGCCATCAAGGGCGAGCAGCGCACCGCGCAGAGCGGCGAAGGCGTCCCGGCGGTTCTCTCCGGTGGCGCCCAGTGCGGCCTCGAGTTCGGTGAGGCTGGTGCCGCGTGCGCCCTCGGTGAGCATGGACAGCGCCACCGCCAGGCTGGACGGCGAGACGACCGTGTTCTGGTCCTTCGCCGCACCGAGCAGGACGGTGCCCAGCCGGCGGGTGGCGTCGACCACCTCGGGCAGGGCGGAGGCGTCGCCCACCGGGACGGTGCGGGCCGCGACGTCGGCGCGCAGCAGGTCAGCCGCCCCGGAGGTGGCTGTACAACCGGAGAGCGCAGCAAGGGCGGTCGCGGCGGCGATGCCAGCCCGGAAGTACCTCGTCATGTCTCCTCCACGCAGCGGGTGTCGTGATTGTTGCAGTCGGGCCTGACTCGCGGGCTCGATGGCCCAGGCCGCAGCGCCCGGCTGCCAAAGACGTGTGGCCGGACAGCAGTTCACCGCGGGTGGCTCCAGCCCGGTAGGCTGGTCTGTGGCCCCCAGATGGGCCGAGGCCCCATAGCTCAGGGGATAGAGCAGAGGTTTCCTAAACCTTGTGTCGCAAGTTCGAATCTTGCTGGGGTCGCTGTAAAAGGCCTAGCCAAAGGCCACTTTTTGAGTTCATCAAGTAGTGAAAACTGTTTGATTAGCCCAACCGTGTCGGTGTGGTGTCGATGCTCAGACAGATCTGGGTCTCTCCAGGTGGCCTCAGATCGCAGGTGATCTACTCTCATCGCGGCTCTTGTAAATCGTCCTGTAAATCGTCTGTTATGTCTGTTATGTCTGTTATGTCTCAAGACATCGGTGACAGTTCTGCATCACCACATCGGTGACACTTTCGGGGGTCTTGGTGGTGACACTTCTCCCCGGTGGGCGTGCGGTCCTCGGCCCCGCCTGTGCCTGCGATCGCGTCGGCTGCACGTCACCTCGGGGGCAAGGGCGGGCGTGAGCCCGCCCGCGGCAGTACCACCGAGACGACACGTATGGGGTTCGTGGTGCGGTGACTCTCCCCCGGCAGGGTTCGGGGAATGGCTGCTAATGAACCCATCGATCCTGTTGTCCGTCTCGCGATCGCGACTGGCCCGATGACGCGCCGCGGGGTGCGGTGTCCACCTTCTGCGTCGAGCACGGTATCTCGCGTAAGTCATTCTACGAGTTGCGGAAACGGGCCCGAGACGACGGCCAGGCAGCCGTGCTGGAACCACGCTCACGGCGGCCGAAATCGTCGCCAACGACCCTGACTGACCAGGTGAAGGCCCAGGCCGTGCAGGTGCGTGCGGCGCTGGCGCGGATCTTCCGCCAAGCCGGTGTCGCC
>NZ_JAYFPT010000070.1:0-2357 GCF_034927565.1 Propionicimonas sp. | reverse complement strand
CCATGCCCGCCCCTGTTTGGCCGGGGCCCGGCCGCACAGGTTTGACGAGTAGGGTGAGCACCCCCGTCCCGGAGTCCCCGAGGAAGCGCTGATGTCCGTGCCCCGCGTCCGCCGTCTCACCTGCGTCCTGGTCGCCGCGGCGTTGACGACGACACTCGCTCCTGCGGTCACCGCGACCGCCGAGCCGACTCCGCAGCCACACACTCCGCCACCGCTCAGCGTGGTTCCCCAGACCCCACAGCGGGAGTCCGCCAGGACGGCAAGCGGGCTGCGCGACGCCGGGGTGGCTGAGGTCTACCAGCAGTGGCGGGCAGGCGAGCACCGATCGAAGAAGGGTGTCGCCCGGAACTCGCTGCGCGTGCAACTCGGGCATGCCGACCGTGCCACGGCCGCGCTCGCTCGCAAGCTGGGCGCTACCAATGTCGAGACCGTCACCGATTCGGTGGTGGTGGCGGATGTGCCGTTCGAGCAACTGCAGGAACTGCAGGACGCCGAACCGTCCCTGGCGATCACGCTGCCGACCACGGTGAACGTGGTGCCGGCGGAGGTCACCGCGGTGACCGCCACTTCCGACAGCAATGCCAGCGGCGGCGAGATCGTCACCACGACCAACGCCGCCACCTGGCATGCCGCTGGGCTCACCGGCGCCGGGGTGAGGATTGGTGTCATTGACCTGTTCGACCGGGATGCCTGGCAGGACGCCGCCACCGCCGGCGAAGTAGACGCCAGCCGGCTCGGCGGCACTTTCTGCCGGGAGAACGGCCAGGTCTGTGACCTCTGGTCGACCGGGGAGGTACACGGCGTTGCGGTTACCGAGATCCTGCACGACATGGCTCCCGGCGCCACCGTCTACCTGGCCAGCGCCGACACCCTCGCCGACACCAGAGCAGCGATTGACTACTTCGCGAGCAAGGGCGTGAAGATCATCTCCCGCTCACTCACCTCCCCTTACGACGGCCCTGGCGACGGCACCGGACCGTCCGCCGAACTGGTCGACTACGCGGTTGGCAAAGGGATGGCCTGGTTCAACTCGGCGGGCAATGCCGGCCGTTATCTCGCTACTGACGGTGGGGAGAGTTTCGCCGTTGGCGGCTACTGGCGCGGTCGCTGGCGCGATGATGATGGCGACGGCTGGCTCGACTTCACCGACCCGGCCGGTGTCGTCTCGTCGTCGAACCTCCTCCCAGTGGCCTGCGGCTTCCTCAATGGGTTGCGCTGGAACGACTGGGGTGAGTCCAGGCGCTCTGACTACGATCTCTACGCTTATAGCACCAGCGGCAGGCTGATCGCCCAGTCTCTGGCCAACCAGGCCAAGGGTGCCGACCCGCTGGAGGGAGTGATCGGCAGTTCGCCGATGACTGGGAACTTCAACACCATCGACTGCGACGACTACCCGGTTTACTACCTGGGCATCAAGCGGGCCGCCACAGGTGCGGACACCAACGACGTGCTGGAGATCCTGGTCAACTCGGCGCTGTTCTACTACGCCTCCACTCCCTACTCGGCGGCGCACCCGTTCGCCGACAGCCGGAACCCGGGAGCGGTGTCGATTGGTGCCGTCGACCCGGTGGCCGGTGGGATCATCGCCGACTACAGCTCGCAAGGGCCGACCAACGACGGCCGGATCAAGCCCGATCTGAGCGCGGGCGCAGGCTTCTCGTCCTACACCTACCTCCACGCCGACGACGCTGGCGACGGTAGCTTCAGCGGCACCAGCGCGTCAGCTCCGGTGGTGTCCGGTGCGGCGGCGCTTGTTCTGCAGTCCGAGCCCTCGCTGACCCCGGCAAAGCTGGTCGCCTACCTCAAGCAGGCGGCTGTCGTCGACCGAGGGAAGGTCGGGGCCGACAACCTCTACGGCGCCGGTGAACTCCGGCTTCGAACGGCGGGCAGTTTCACGACCACCGCCACCCCGCCGACGATCTCGGGAACACCCCAGGTCGGCCTCACCCTCACCGCCAAGCCTCCCTCCGACTGGACGCCGACCCCGACCAGTGCCACCTACCGGTGGTTTGCGGACGGCAGCTCGATCGCAGGCGCCTCCGGCGCCAGCTTCACCCTGACCGCCGCCCAACTCGGCAAACGGATGACTGTGCAGCTGATGTCGGCGACCAGAGCCGGCTACCTTCCCGTGTCCGGATCCGCAGCGGTCTCGTCCGCGACGGCACCGGTGGCGATCGGCGCCCTGACCACCGCCGTCCCGAAGATCTCCGGAGCCCTCGCCGCCGGTCAGAAGCTGGCCGTGGCCACCGGCACCTGGACCACGGGGACGAAGTTCAGCTACCAGTGGTACGCCAGCGGCACCGCGATCAAGGGAGCCACCAAGGCGAGCTTCACCCTCACCAAAGCGCAGAACGGCA
>NZ_JAYFPT010000083.1:0-33799 GCF_034927565.1 Propionicimonas sp. | reverse complement strand
ACGCAGCCCGGAGCGCAAGATCGCCGCCATCGGCATCCGGGTGATGCGCCAGACCACCATGCACGGCTTCGCGCTGAATGTCACCAGCGACCTGAGTGGCTTCGCCAGGATCGTGCCCTGCGGCATCCCCGACGCGGGGGTTACCTCGCTGGCCGACGAACTGGACGGCCCGGCACCCACTCTGCTGGAGGTCGCCCACCGACTGGAGCCACACTTGACCGAGTTGCTCGCTTTCGGCCCCTACGTCCCTTCGCCTGATGTCGCCGACCTCACCGGCCGCGTGACCCTGGGCCTGACCGTGTGACCCCGGGCCTGCATGAGCGCCCCCACCCTGACCGCATGCCCCTGACCTGACCGAGTAACCACGGGCCTGACCACATAACCCCAGGCCTGACCGCATGGCCCCACCTGACCCATGGCTTCCGACCTGACCGAGTAACCTTGGGCCTCCAGGAGCGCCCCCACCCTGACCGCGTAACGCTGAGTAACGCCGACTGTGGCTGACCGCCTCAGCCCGACCATCCAGCTCGCCGGACAAGCATTGCCCAATGCGTGACGGCTACGCTGATCGGCTGCTTACCTGAACTCCCGCGCCGCTGCCTGTGAGGGTCGGGAGTGTCATCCGGCCCTCACCAAGTGTTCCGCTGTTGATATGTGTTGGCTGCCCGCAGGCATGGCTGTCCCCTGGCTACCGGGTTCAGGGTCGGTAGCGATGGTGGCGCTCCCAGCCGCGGCCACGATCGACCTCAGCGCGACCGTCCGGTGCACGTCGGAACCGCCACTTCCGCTGGTGAGCGTCGTGGTGGTGAGCCGAACACAACAGATAGCCCTGGTTCAGGTCGGTCTTTCCACCGTCGGCGAACGGCAACCCACCGTGGTGAGCCTCGCACCACGCCGGTGGACGATCACACCCGGGCGCCACGCACCCCCCGTCCATGACTGCCAGGGCATCGCGCTGTGCGGCAGAGAACAACCGCTGGCTTCTACCCAGCTCCACCGGAATTCCGGCACCTCCCAGCACGGCGGGCAGGATCCCGTGGGAGCACGCCAGCCTGCGCAACTGACCGGCCGAGATCCGTTCCCCGGTGGCCAGCGTGGCAGGGGTGGCGGAGCGAAGCTTGGCTTCGTCGATGGTGATCACGATCCGGGCCGGGGTGCCGCCGGTGGTCGGCAGGCCATCGGTGGGCAGGTGTTCGATCAACGCCATCAGTGCCTCGCCCGCTTTGCGGTCGTAGGGCTTGTCGTTCTCGACTTCGGCTCGTGCCCGCTCGAGTCGGCTCAGCCGCAGCTGCTCAAGGTGGGAGCGCCGCGGGGCGGCGAACGCATCGACGACCGTCTTCAACATTCTGGCCTGGAGTTCAGGCAGCACGAACCTGCCCTGCCAGGTGCCGTCGTGGTTGTCCCACATCGACAACGACGCCCGGCTGCGGGCGCGGGTCTCCGCTCGGGTCAACAGCTGATCCTCGTAGGCATCCACCGCTTCAACCTCGTCGTACAACTCGGTGATCCTCCGGGCCCGGGTGGTCAGATCCTTCGGTGACAGGCTCGCGGCGTCGACGATGAGCTGCGCTTCAGCCAACCGACGCTGCTCGGGGTTGACCTGCTCCGGAAGTTGCCGCAACGCGGCACCGATCACCATGGCATGAGGCAGCGAAATCCTGCCATCCGCCGCTGCCCGCTCTGCAGCGCTGGCTGCCGCCAGGACACGCGCGTCCTTGATCTCCCGATGCGCGGTGGCAGCATCCAGGCCGAAGTCGCCAGCCAGCAGTTGGCTGGCCTGCCGGGTCGGTACCAGCCGATCGACCGCCCGCACCGCCGCGCTCACATGGGTGCGCAGCATCGACTCCAGGGTACGCAGCGCCATCGCGGTGCGCCGAGCCTCGGCGGGAGTCTGATCGGAGTAGGCGGCCAGAGGGATCGCGGCCACCAGCGCGTGCAGCTGACTCAGCCGGGCCTCCAACTGGCTGCTCTCGACGGGTTGCGCGACCACAATTCCCTCCTTCCCGATTCAAACAACTGTTCGATATCTTAGTCGAAGCTACGCTCTCTCACCACCCCAAAACCGCTTACCACCAAGGTTTTCGTGGGGTAGAACTACCCTGTGGATAACCCGGGCTGACCCCATGAACTGTCAGACCGCCGTGCCTGGGCGACCAACGACCAACGACCAACGACCAACGACCAACGACCAACGACGACACAACAGCAGGTCGGTAGCCGCCCGTCCGGGCTGATCATGCGCCTCGCGCGGTGATTGGCGATGACTGGCAGCCCCAGGCCCGAAGTCCGGCATGATCGCCTGACCCGATATCGCACGTGGTGACTAACCGGCCCCGAAGACCACCATGGTCGCCTGGTTCGGCGCCCACCCGGCGATCGATGGGCCCAGGGACAACGCCGGACATCGCGAACTCAGCTCTGACCCCCGGCTCCTCACACAGCCCTCGAGGTCAGCCCGCCCCAGAATCCCGAAGCGCGGCGACGCCGGAGAAGCCGCCGCCGTCCCGGGGTTCGGGGCGCTGCGCCCGAACCGATAGAATGCCCCGGTGACGGTAACCGAGCCACGACGCCTGCTGCGCCTTGAGGTGCGCAATGCGCAGACCCCGATCGAGCGCAAGCCGTCCTGGATCAAGACCACCGCCACCATGGGGCCTGACTACCGCGACCTGCAGCAGCTGGTGAAGTCCGAGGGCCTGCACACGGTCTGCCAGGAAGCTGGCTGCCCGAACATCTTCGAGTGCTGGCAGGACCGCGAGGCCACCTTCCTGATCGGTGGCGACTCCTGCACCCGGCGCTGCGATTTCTGCCAGATCGAGTCCCGCAAGCCGTCCGGCTACGACACCGGTGAGCCGAGGCGCGTCGCCGAGTCGGTGAGGACGATGGGATTGCGCTACGCCACCGTCACCGGGGTCTGCCGGGACGACCTGGACGACGGCGGCTCCTGGCTCTACGCCGAGACCATCCGCACGATCCACGAACTGAACCCGGGGGTCGGGGTGGAGATGCTCGCCCCCGACTTCAACAACGCCGACGAATGGCTCGACCCGCTGTTCGAGACCCGTCCCGAGGTCTTTGCGCACAATGTCGAGACCGTGCCGCGGATCTTCCGGCGGATCCGGCCGGGCTTCAACTACGAGCGTTCGCTGGCCGTCCTGACCAAGTCTCGCGCCAAGGGCCTGATCACCAAGTCGAACCTGATCCTGGGGATGGGCGAGACCCGCGAGGAGGTCTCAGTCACGCTGCGCGACCTGCACGACGCCGGCACCGAGCTGATCACCATCACGCAGTACCTGCGCCCGTCCGTCCACCACCATCCGATCGACCGCTGGGTGACCCCGCAGGAGTTCGACGAACTCGCCGCCGAAGCGAACGAGATCGGCTTCGCCGGCGTCATGAGCGGCCCACTGGTGAGATCCTCCTACCGGGCGGGCCGGCTGTACCGCCAGGCGATCGAAGGTCGGCAACAGCACAACGACGAACAACCCCGCAAGCAGCGGGACGAGCAAGGAATCCGGAGCGCGTAATGGCGAAGAGCGAGCGGGCCAAGGAGCTGGCCGCCAAGCAGAAGGCCGAGGTCCAGGCCCTCAAACAGGCCAAGAAGAACTCGGACAACCCCAAGGACTGGGGCTGGTTCAAGCAGGTCAAGGAGACCTACCGGGTCACCGCCCAGGTCGATCCGCAGCTGACCTGGTACCTGCTCGGCGCCGGGCTCGGCGTGGCGGTGGTCATCTCGCTGATCGGCATCTTCCTGCCGCCGTGGTGGATGTGGCTGATCACTGGCGTCCTCGGCGGCCTGATCGCCGCCATGTACCTGCTGCTGAACCGGGCCAAGAAGGCCACGTTCAAGCGCTACGAGGGTCAACCAGGGGCCGCCGAGGTGGCGCTCAGCATGCTCGACAAGAAGAAGTGGGACTACACCGCGGCGATCACCGCCACCCGGCAGTACGACATCGTGCACCGGGCTGTCGGCCCGTCCGGCGTCGTCCTGATCGGCGAGGGTTCACCGGCCCGGCTGAAGACCCTGCTCGCCTCCGAGCAGAAGAAGCACGAGCAGGTCGCCTACGGGGTGCCGGTGAGCACCGTCATCATGGGCGACGGCGAGGGCCAGGTTCCGCTGGCCAAGCTCGCCGATCATCTCAAGAAGATGCCGAAGGCGCTGCAGAAGGTGCAGCAGGCAGAGGTCAAGCAGCGGCTCAAGGCGCTGGACGCGGTGCGTCCGCGGGTGCCGCTGCCGCGTGGACCGATGCCGTCCATGAAGGGCATGAACCGCGCGATGCGCGGGCGCTGAGGTTGCGCAATTCCGTGCGGCGCCCGCTCCGCGTTGCCGGTGAGGCCGGGGGCCGCTGATGGCGACCCCGCTGGTGGTCGCCGAGTCGTTACACCTGGAGTACCCCACCAAGGTGGTCTTCGACGGCCTGACACTGGGTGTCGAGGAGGGTGACCGGATCGGCATCGTCGGACGCAACGGCGACGGCAAGTCGAGTCTGCTGGGGTTGCTGAGCGGCCTGACCAGGCCGCAGTCGGGCCGGGTGGTGCGGCGCGGCGGCGTCCGCTTCGGGGTGCTGGCCCAGGGCGACGACCTCGATCCCGCGGCGACAGTTGGTCATACCATCGTCGGGACCCGTCCCGAACACGAGTGGGCGGGCAGCCCTGCGATCCGGGAGGTGATCACCGGGCTGGTGGCCGACATCGACTGGACGGCGACGGTCGGCGAGCTGAGCGGCGGCCAGCGCCGCCGGGTGTCCCTGGCTGCGCTGCTGGTCGGCGACTGGGACGTGATCGCGCTGGACGAGCCGACCAACCACCTGGACATCGAGGGCATCGCCTGGCTGGCCGAACACCTGAAGAACCGCTGGGCACGCAACAGTGGCGGACTGCTGGTGGTCACCCACGACCGCTGGTTCCTGGACGAGGTGGCAACCTCGACCTGGGAGGTGCACGACGGCGTCGTCGAGCCGTTTGAGGGCGGCTACGCGGCCTACGTGCTGCAGCGGGTGGAACGCGACCGGATCGCGGCGGCCACCGAGGCCAAGCGGCAGAACCTGATGCGCAAGGAGCTGGCCTGGTTGCGTCGCGGCGCCCCGGCCCGCACCAGCAAGCCGAAGTTCCGGATCGACGCGGCCACCGTGCTGATCGAGGACGTGCCGCCGATTCGCAACCCGCTCGAACTGCAGCGGCTGGCGGTCGCCCGGCTGGGCAAGGACGTGGTCGATCTCGAGGACGCCGGGGTCAGCTACGGCGACAATGAGGTGCTGCGGGACGTCACCTGGCGGATCGCACCGGGCGAGCGGACCGGCATCGTCGGGGCCAACGGCAGCGGCAAGTCCACCCTGCTGGGGCTGATCTCGGGCGACGTCAGACCCACCAGCGGCCGGGTGAAGCGCGGAAAGACCGTCCGGCTCGGGCTGCTCGACCAGCAGTTCTCCCAGCTCGCCGAGATCGGGGACGACCGGGTCCGCGAGGTGCTGGCCCGCACCCGGACTACCTTCACCGTGGACGGCAGGGACCTCACCCCCGCCCAACTGCTGGAGCGGCTGGGCTTCGCCCGGGAGCACCTCGCCACCCGGGTTGCCGAGCTCTCCGGCGGCCAGAAGCGGCGGCTGCAACTGCTGCTGCTCCTGCTCGACGAACTCAACCTGATCTGCCTGGACGAACCGACCAACGACGTCGACGCAGAGATGCTGGCGGCAATGGAGGACCTGCTGGACTCCTGGCCGGGCACGCTGATCGTGGTTTCTCACGACCGCTATCTGGTGGAGCGGGTGACCGACCAGCAGTACGCCATCCTGGACGGCCACCTGCGGCACCTGCCCGGCGGCGTGGATGAGTACCTGCGGCTCCGCCGCGACCAGGCCGCCGCACCCGTCCCGGCGTCCCGGGCGTCCGCCCCCGCGCAGGCCGGCACCCATCCCTCCCTCTCCGGTGCCGAGCGCCGCGCCGTGCAGAAGGAGCTCTCCGCTGTCGAGCGCCGGCTCGGCAGGCTCGGCACCGACATCGACGCCGTCCACCAGAAGATGGCCGCCCATGACCACAGCGACTACCAGGGCCTGCAGGAGCTGACCGAGAAGGTCCGTTCACTGACGGACGAGGCCGCCGGCCTGGAGGAACGCTGGCTGGAACTCTCCGAACAACTCGACTGATCCCGGCCCCCGCCCCACGAACTGGTGGCCGAGTTGCGATGAGTCCTTGACAATATTTTTTGTCAAGGCTTACGGTGAAGACATGGAGGACGTCCAGGTACTCAGCAACACCGCCGCCGTGGAGGCGGCGCTCGACCCGATCCGGGCCGCCGTCCTCAACGCCTTGACGGAGCCTGGATCGGCGACCACGATCGCGGCGGCGGTCGGGCTGACCCGGCAGAAGGTCAACTACCACCTGCGGGCGCTGGAGGCCCACGGGCTGGTCGAGCCGACCGAGACCCGCAGCTGGGGCGGCATCACCGAGCGCTTCGTGCGCCGCTCTGCGCGCCAACTCATGGTCTCCCCCGACGTCCTCCAGAGCACGGCCATCGACCCTGACCAGGTCGCCGACCAGCTCTCGGCCGGCTATCTGGTGGCGGTGAACGCCCGGGCCGTGTCCGAGGTGGGAGCGATCGCCCACGACGCCGGCGACGCCAGGCGGCTGCCGACCCTGACCATCGACACCGTGATCGGGTTCGCCTCGCCGGAGGACCGCGCTGCCTTCGCCGCCGAGTTGCAGTCGGCGGTCGCCGGCCTGGTCGCCCGGTACCACCACGACGACGGACGGCCGCACCGGCTGACCGTCTCGTCCTATCCCCGTCCGAGAGAAGAGGCATCATGAGCAGTCCGAACCAGCCGGAGCGCGTCGAGCACCGCGCGGAGCGCCGCTACCAGGTCGCTGCCACTCCCGATCAGGTGTGGCAGGCAATCGCAACCGCTGAGGGCATCTCGTCGTGGATGGTGCCGACCCGGCTCGACCCACGGGTGGGCGGGGAGATCTCCTTCGACCTCGGCGAGATCACCTCGACCGGGACGGTCACCGACCACACCCCCACCCGTCGCTTCGCCTACCAGGAGCCCTGGCCGATCGCCGACCGTGCGGACGAGGTGCCGGCCGGGATGCTCGCGTGGTTCGACCGGATCGGCGTTCCGCTGTCCGAGGTGTACGACGATCTCCGGCTGGTCACGCCGATCGCGACCGAGTTCCTCATCGAAGCCACCTCCGGCGGCAGTTGCGTGATTCGCATCGTCACCAGCGCCTACGGGAGCGGTGCGGACTGGGAGAATGAGTTCTTCGCCGAGATGGTCGCCAGCACCATTCCGATCTGGGACGGGCTCGCCGCGCACTTCGCCGGGGCGGTCCAGCCATGACCGGGGCGGGCAGGCCCGGCGCAATCACCGTCACCGCCGTCCAGGTCGGCGACCTGCCGGGCGTGGAACTGCCGGTCTACGTCCACCTCATCGACCACCCGGACGCCCGCGTCCTGGTCGACACCGGCCTGACCCGGCTCCACCCCGCGATCGCCGACATGGAGCCCCGGTTGCACCCCGTGGCCCAGTGGGGCTTCGACCCCGAGGACATCGACATCGTGGTCAACACCCATCTGCATTTCGACCACTGCGGCGGCAACCACCTGTTCGTCGGCCGGCCCATCCACGTCCAGCGACAGGAACTCGACGACGCCCGCGGTCAGGACGACTACACCATCGGCGCGTGGGTGGACCCGCCCGACCTGACGCTGCAGTATGTCCCGGCCGAGAGTGAACACGAACTGCTGCCCGGAGTGCGCCTTCTGCTCGCACCGGGCCACACCCGCGGCAGCCAGATCGTGGTCGTGGAGACCGGCGCACAGCCGATCGTCGTCGCCGGTGACACGGCCGTCTGGGCCGGTGAGCTGGACGACCCGCACACCGAGGGGCAGCGGCTGATCCGCGCCCTCGACCCGCAGTTGGTCTGGCTCTCACACGCGCACGAACCCTGGCGTCCGGGGTCGCCGACGGCCGAGTGACCAGCAGCACGCCGCCCACCCCGGCCGGTGACCTGCACAAACCGGGCAATCCCGGCCACTCGCGTGCAATATCCACGCGAGGCACCCGGTTCGCCCGGTTTGTGCGAGAGATCGGCCGCGAGCAGGCTCGGCGGATCGCCCGCGCCCTGGTTGACCGACGCTTTCCCCCGAGGCGGCCTTCCCCTTCTGCTGGATGACCCACCGCCCGTCCGGCCGGTTTGCAGCCCAGAGCAGTGGCTTGCCTCCTCAGTATTCAGTGTTACTATCTACCAGTAGTCAGTGACAGTGAGTAGTGAGGAGGCCCAGTGGGCAAGCAGATCACCGAGATGCTCAAGGGCACCCTGGAGGGCCTCGTGCTGGCCATCCTCGCGCTGCGGCCGGCATATGGGTACGAGATCACCGCCTGGCTGCGGGAGCAGGGCTTCACCGAGATCGCCGAGGGCACCATCTACGCGCTGCTGGTCAGGATCGAGCAGCGCGGCCTGGTCGACGTCGAGAAGGTTCCGTCCCAGATCGGGCCGCCCCGCAAGGTGTACTCGCTCAACTCCCACGGCCGCGACTACCTGGACGAGTTCTGGGGGACATGGAGCTTCCTGTCGGACCGGCTCGCACAACTGCGCGAAGGAGAGAAATGAAGAACTTCATCGAAATCGTGACCGGAGACCTCGGCGAGAAGAAGCGCTGGCGGCAGTACAAGGCGCGCGCCGCCGCACTCCCCCACCCGTATCGCACCACCGTCGCCGCCATCGAGCGATACCTGCTGCACGCGGGCTCACAGGGCTACGACGCATCGATGCAGTTGTGGGAGGACCTTGCCGACCTGTTCGAGCGGGCCGCCGCCGATCACACGCCGATCCGCGACATCGTCGGCGTCGATCCGGTCGAGTTCGCCGACACATTCGCGTCGAACTACGGCACCAGAGACTGGCGCACCCGCGAGCAGCGCCGCCTCCGCTCCACCATCGCCGAGGCAGAGCAGGGCGGGCCGGAGCAATGACTGAACCTGCGATCAAGGTGCGCGGGCTGGCGAAGTCGTTCCAGGACGTGGAGGTGCTGCGCGGCGTCGACCTCGATGTGGAACCGGGCACCATCGTCGCCCTGCTCGGCTCGAACGGCGCCGGCAAGACCACCCTGGTCAGGATCCTCGCGACCCTGCTGCAGGCCGACGGCGGCCGCGCCGAGGTCAACGGCTTCGACACCGCCAGGCAGGCGGCAGACGTCCGCGCCTCGATCAGCCTCACCGGCCAGTTCGCCGCGGTCGACGACCTCCTCACCGGGCGCGAGAACCTCATCCTGGTCGCGCGGCTGCGCCACCTTCCAGGCGCCGGCGCGATCGCGTCCAACCTGCTGGACAGATTCGGGCTCACCGCCGCCGCCGAGCGCAGGGTGTCGACCTACTCGGGAGGTATGCGCCGCCGCCTCGACATCGCGATGAGCCTGATCGGGAACCCGCCGGTGGTCTTCCTCGACGAACCGACCACCGGGCTCGACCCCCAGGCCCGCCTCGAGGTGTGGGCGTCGGTGCGCGAACTCGCCGCGAACGGGACCACCGTCCTGCTCACCACCCAGTACCTGGACGAGGCCGAGCAACTCGCCGATCGGATCGCGATCCTGCACGACGGCCGGATCATCGTCCGCGGCACCCTCGCCGAGCTCAAGGCCTTGCTCCCACCCGCCAGGGTCGAGTACGTCGAGCGGCAACCCACCCTGGAGGATGTCTTCCTCGCTCTGGTGGGCGAACCGGAGCAGAACTGATGTCCAGCCACGTCCTCACCGACACCACCGTGCTCACCGGACGGTCCCTGCGCCACATCCTGCGCAGCCCGGACACGATCATCACCACGGTGCTGATGCCGGTTGCCATCATGCTGCTGTTCGTCTACGTGTTCGGCGGCGCCATCGCTACCGGGGCGAACACGCCCTACGTCACCTACCTGCTGCCGGGGATCCTGCTGATCACCATCGCCTCGGGTGTCACCTACACCGCCGTCCGACTGTTCGGTGATCTGAAGAGCGGCATCGTCGACCGGTTCGGCTCCCTGCCGATCGCGCGGACGTCGGTGCTGTGGGCCCACGTCCTGACCTCCCTGGTCGCCAACCTGGTCGCGGTAGCCGCGGTCGTCGGCGTCGCGGTGGTGATGGGCTTTCGCACCAGCGCTGGCGTGCTGTCCTGGCTCGCGGTCGCCGGCATCCTGGTCCTGTTCACGCTGGCACTGACCTGGCTGGCTGTCACTCCCGGGCTGACCGCCAGCTCGATGGACGGTGCCAGTGCCTTCGCCTACCCGCTGATCTTCCTGCCCTTCCTCAGTTCCGCCTTCGTCCCCACCGCCGCCATGCCCGGACCGGTACGGGTCTTCGCCGAATACCAGCCGACGACCGCCATCGTGGACGCGCTGCGCGCCCTGCTCACCGGTCAGCCCGTCGGGGCCGAGCTGTGGGTCGCGCTCGCCTGGCTGGTGGGCATCCTGCTTGTCGCCTGGGTGCTGGCAATGGTCGCCTACCGGCGGCGCACCCGCTGAAGTCCTGCGTCCACCGCCAACTCCACCGCTCAAACCTGTCCGACCCTCCCCTGCCCGACGTTGCGCGTGAACGGGAAGGCAGCGGGACGCAGGGACGTCTCTCGGTGGAGGCTGGTCAGCCGTGCCCGGCTGCGCGCACGTAGCGCTCGGCCAACTCCCGCACCTGGGCGGTCAACTCCGGTGGCTCCAACACCTCGAAGTCGGCATCAAGGAAGCCGACGTAGACCGCGATCGTCTCCAGGTGGTCGGCACCGGTGACCAGCACGCAGCTGTCGGTGTCCACGGCCTCGACCACCCCGACAGCCGGGCTGATCTTCTGGCTCACCACGGACGCGGGCGCGTGCACCAACAGCCGTGCCCGCACCCGGAAGCCGGCCGCCGAGACAGTGCGCGCCACCCAGACGACCGGGTCCTCGGGCAACTCGCGCGGGGTGAACCTCGGCCCGGACGGGGACCACAGGTGGCCGATCCGGTCGACCCGGAAGGTGCGCCAGTCGGCCCGGCCGAGGTCCCAGGCGACCAGGTACCAGCGCCGCCCCCAGACCACCAGTCGCACCGGCTCGACCCGCCGCATCGTCTCCTCCCCACCGTGCGCGACGTAGTCGAACCGCAGCACCTCGTGATCACGCACAGCCAGGCTCAGCCCCGCGACCAGGTCGGCGTCCACGGCCGGAGCCGGTGCGTCAGGCGGGATGGCGACCACCGAAGCGGCGACCGCGGAAACCCGGCCACGCAGCCGGGCCGGCATCACCTGCTCCAGCTTGACCAGCGCACGCGCCGAGGCCTCCTCGATCCCGGTGACCGGCGAGCGGGCGGCGGTGCGCAGCCCGACCGCGATCGCAACCGCCTCCTCGTCGTCCAGCAGCAGTGGCGGCAGGTCAGCCCCGGACGCCAGCCGGTAGCCACCAACACTGCCCCGGGTGGCGTCCACCGGGTAGCCGAGCGCCCGCAGCCGATCGATGTCGCGACGCACCGTCCGCTCGCTCACCTCGAGGCGCGCGGACAACTCCGGGCCGGTCCACTCCCGGCGAACCTGCAGCAGGCTGAGTAACTGGAGCAGTCGAGCGGAGGTCTCCCACATGTCTCCACGATTCTCCCACATACAGGACAGAACTTGACCTAAAAGGGCAGGAGGCTTGATTCCAGAGCAGCTCACCGGGAGCCGCACCCAGCCAGGAGGCCGATCCTCATGACCACCGACACCGACACCGACACAACAGCGTTCACCCCCGCCGATATCCGGCCCTTCACCGTCACGATCGACGACGCGGCGGTTGCCGACCTGCGCGACCGTCTGGCTCACACCCGCTGGCCGGTCGAGGCCGACGGGGCCGGCACCGACTTCGGCCTACCGCTGGAGGTTGCCCGCGACTGGGCTGCCCGCTGGTCCGATGTCGACTTTGCGGCGCTGCAGGCCCGGCTCAACCGGTTCCCGCAGTTCATCACCGAGGTGGACAGCCAGCGCATCCACTTCTGGCACGTCCGCTCGTCGCAGCCGGACGCGCTCCCGCTGCTCTTGCTGCACGGCTGGCCGGCGACCGTCCTGGAGTTCGAGCACGTGATCGCGCTGCTGACCGAACCCGACGACGGCCGGCAGGCCTTCGACGTGGTGGTGCCGAGCATCCTCGGCACCGGCTTCAGTGGTCCGACCAGGCAGGTCGGCTGGGACGCGGCGCGGACCGCCGCCGCCCTCGACACCCTGATGAACCGGCTCGGCTACGCCAACTATGGAGCGGCCGGCAATGACCTCGGCGCCCTGGTCGCCCGCGAACTCGGGATCCTCGCCCCGCCCGGGCTGCTGGGCGTCCACGTGCTGCAGTTCTTCGCCTTTCCTTCGGGGGACGAGGCAGAGTCGGCCCGACTCACTCCCGAGGACTGGGCCAGCCTGCAGGGCGGGACCACCGCCCAGTTCCAGGCAAAGGCTGGCTATCAGGACATGCAGATCAAGCGTCCGGCGACCGTCGGGTACGCACTGGACGACTCTCCTGCCGGTGCTCTCACCTGGAACGGCGACTTCTGGAGCGGCTGGGGCGACGGCGCGGCGTCGGTCGACGTCGAGGACTTCCTGAGGCACCTGTCCGTCTACTGGTTCACCCAGACTTCCGGCTCGGCCGCCCGGCTCTACCGGGAGAACGCTCTGACCGGCGCCGGCTACCGCGACCTGCCGATCAGCGTGCCCGTCGCGGTCGCCGTCCCGCCCGAGGACTACCGCTCGATCCGTGCCTGCGTCGAGCGCAGCGCCAACCTGGTCCGCTACACCGAACTGCCGCGTGGCGGGCACTTCGCCTACCTCACCGACCCCGACCTGGTTGTCGGGGACCTGCGCGAGTTCTTCGGCTCGCTCTGAGGCCTTGACTCACCAGCGCGGCACCAGGTGCGGGGGTTCTTCGCGACAACGTCGCACCTGCCCAGCCCGGCTAGGGTTGTGCGAGTGGCGGACTGGATCTCCAGAGACAGGGTTATCGGGTTCCGCCTGGCAGCCCACAATCTCACCGCACGCCTGGACGAGGACAGGCTGATCGACGCCGCCGGGCGGTGCGGGGTCCAGGACAGCCCTCCCGGGTCGGCGCTGCTCGCCCTGCACGCCAGGGTGGTGGGCGTCACCCGGGAACGGCTGGCTGCGGCGATCGGGCGGGAGAAGAGCCTGCTGCAGACCTGGTGCATGCGGGGCGCGCCGTTCTCCTTCCCGACCGTGGACGCACCGGTCTTCACCACCGGTGTCCTGCCAGCGGACGAGCAGGCGATGCGTCACCTGATTCCGGGCGTCGAGCAGGCAGTCGACTCCCTCGGTATGAGCCTGTCCGAGGCCGTCGAGCTCACCGCGGCCGAGATCCGCGAGGTGCTGACCGGCCGCGCGCTGGCCATCACCGAGCTGGGGGCGGAGGTCGCCCAGCGGATCGCCTCTGAGCTGCCGTCCTGGCAACGCGAAAGATGGGAACAGGAAGGCCCGTACGCCGCGGGGCAGCCGCTCGGTGAGGCGGTCGTGCACTTCTGCCTGCGCATCCTCACCTTGCGGCAGCTGGTGTGCTTCGCCCCCCGCACCGGGAACAAGGCGCCGTTCGTGCTGGTCGACGAATGGCTCGGCGGTCCGCTCCCGCAGGTCGATCCGGCGACCGCGCGCGCGGAACTGCTCCGGCGTTACCTGCACTGCTACGGACCGTCGACCCGCGCGGACTTCGCGGCCTGGCTCGGCCTCCGCGCCAGGGACGTCGCGCCCTGGTGGAACCTGGTCGAGGACGAGTTGGCGCAGGTCGAGTTCGCCGGGAAGGCCTGGATGCTCGCCGAAGACCTCGGCGCCCTGCGGTCCGCCGCGATGCCCAGCGGTGTGCGGCTGCTCCCTCCCCGCGACCCCTACACCCAGCTGCGCGACCGCCACACGGTCGTCGACCCCGACCGCCACCGCGCGATCTGGAAGACGATCGGCGAGCCGGGTGCGGTTCTGGTGGACGGAGAGATCGCCGGCAGTTGGCGTCCCCACAAGGGCGGACGGAAGCTGACCCTCACAATCAGCACCTTCGGCCCGGTGACCGGGCGGAACAGCAGGCTGCTCCAGGAGGAGGCCGAGCAGCTGGCCCCGCTACGCGGAGCGTCGGCCGTGGACGTCCGTCTTCAGAGCTACGGAGCCGACGCCTGATGCACGCCCGCCGTCCACCTGAGGCAGGATGGACGACATCCCTGCGATCCGGAGGCGGCCGCCCGGCCGGATCCGGTCCCGTCGACCCCCGGAGGACTGCATGACTCCGTTCACCAAGCGCCGCCCGTTGGCACCCGCCGGCTTCTTCGACGTGGAGGCGGCGGGGCTGCGGTGGCTGGCCGCCGTCCCGGACGGGGCGCGGGTGGCGCAGGTCCTGGAGGTCACCGCGTCCTCGATCACGCTCCAGGACATCGCGAACGCCGCCCCGACCCCGGTCGCGGCCGAGGCTTTCGGTGCGGCACTGGTTTGTACCCACGATGCCGGGGCAGCCGCCTTCGGGAGTGGTCCGGACGGCTGGAGCGGCGACGGCTATATCGGGGACGCCCCGCTCAGCCTGCGCCCGCAGCCACGCTGGGGCGAGTTCTACGCCGAGCAGCGGGTGCTGCCGTATGCACGTGCGGCGCTGGACGCCGGGGACCTTACGTCCGCGGACCTCGGTGCGATCGAACAGCTCTGCCGGAGACTGACGGACGGCGAGTTCGACGACGGCGCTCCCCCAGCCCGCCTCCACGGCGATCTCTGGTCGGGCAATGTGCTCTACTCCCCCGACGGCGTGGTGTTGATCGACCCGGCCGCCCAGGGCGGCCACCGGATCACCGACCTGGCGATGCTCAGCCTGTTCGGCGCGCCTCACCTGGGTGTCGTCCTGGAAGCCTACGAGAGTGCCAGCAGGTGGCTTCCGGCCGACTGGCGAGGGCTGGTCCCGCTGCACCAGCTGCACCCTCTGCTGGTGCACCTGGTGCTGTTCGGCAGCAGCTACCGCGCCCAGGCCATGGCGGCCGTCAGACGCTACTCCTGAGCGCGGCCCCGCTGGACTTCCCGGCCCACGCGGGCTCGGCCTGCGGTGGCGGATTCGGGCAGGGCCTGAACCTCAGCTGATGCGGCGGGCGTCCTCGTCGTCGAAATCGGCGTAGCGGCTCGCGAGATCGGAGTACTGGTCGTCGTCGGCCTCCACCTCGACCTCATCGGCGGGAACCGGGTAGTCCGGCTCGTAGCCGTCGCCCCGCAGTTCGCGCTCCAGGGAAGCGAAATCGGTGGAGTAAGAACGGTACTTCAGATCGCGAGCGACCTTGGTCTGCTTCGCCTTAGCACGGCCGCGCCCCATAGTGTCGGGTCAGCCCCCTCGCCTGTCCACAGCGGCTTGGCCGCTTCAGTTCAAAGTTTCGTCGTGAGCGCAAGGTTACCCAATGATCGTGCCGACTCAAAGACGACTCCACCGGCTGGCGCACCCACCAGCCGGGAGCGTGCTCTGGTCGCAAGCCGGCCGGCCTGCCTGCACCATGCTGTACCGAACACAGTACAAGATCGTGCACGGGAGCGTGGGCGCCCGGAAGAGGGGGACTCTGCCCACGGAAGAGGCAGTGCGCGGGTCAGGACGCGGGGTGGCTGCCCACCAGGCGCACCGAGCCGGTGCCGGCGGCCGCCACCGCTTCGCCGGCGACCCAGGACTGCACGCCCTCGGACGCCAGCACCCGCCGGGCGTCCTCCACGGACGCCTCCGGCAGCAGGACCACCATCCCCACCCCCATGTTCAGGGTTGCCTCAAGGTCGGGCTGGGAGACGCCACCGAGCCGTTGCACCAGGCCGAAGATCGGTGCCGGCGCCCAGCTGGCCCGGTCGAGGACGACCTCCACCCCGGCAGGAATCACCCGGGCGAGGTTGTTGGCAAGGCCGCCGCCAGTGATGTGGCTCATCGCGTGCACTTCGGTGGCCCCGATCACCGCCAGGCAGGGCTTGGCATAGACCCGGGTCGGCTCCAGCAGTTCCTCGCCGAGCGTCCGTCCGAGTTCGTCGACCTGCCGGTCGAGCGCCCACCCGGTCCGTTCCAGCAGGACATGGCGCACCAGCGAATAGCCGTTGGAGTGCAGCCCCGAGGAGGCCAGCGCGAGCGCCACGTCCCCGGGACGGACCAACTCGGGCCCCAGGAGCTTCGCCCGTTCGACCACCCCGGTGGTGGCGCCGGCGATGTCGAACTCGTCGGGGTCCAAGAGCCCCGGGTGTTCGGCGGTCTCTCCGCCCAGCAGGGCGGCACCGGCCGTCTCGCAGGCCGCGGCAATGCCTCCCACGAGCGCGGCGATCCGTTCCGGGTACACCTTGCCGCAGGCGATGTAGTCGGTGACGAACAAAGGCTCGGCGCCGCAGACCACCAGGTCGTCGACCAGCATCCCGACCAGGTCGTAGCCGACAGTGTCGTAGACCCCCATCGCCGCCGCGATTGCCACCTTGGTGCCCACCCCGTCGGTGGAGGTGGCCAGCACGGGATGGTCGTAGCGGGCCAGCGCCGAGGCGTCGAACAGGCCGGCGAAGCCGCCCAGCCCGCCCAGTACCTCGGGACGCCGGGTGCGCGCCACCGAGGCCTTCATCAACTCGACGGCTCGCTCCCCCGCCTCGATGTCGACGCCGGCAGCGGCATAGGCCGATCTCTCAGCAGCCAACCTTCCCCTCCAGTTCCAGTTGCAGCGCCCGCGCCGGGGTGATCGACACCGGGTACTCGCCGTCGAAGCAGGCGGTGCACAGTTTCCGCTTCGCGATCCCGGTGGACGCGACCAGCCCTGCCAGGCTGATGTAGCCCAGCGAGTCGGCGCCCAGCGAGCGGCAGATCTCCTCGACCTCCAGGCCGGGAGCGATCAGTTCGGCCCGGGTGGCGAAGTCGATCCCGAAGTAGCAGGGCCATTCCACCGGTGGCGAGGCGATCCGGACGTGCACCTCCGCCGCGCCGGCCTCGCGCAGCATCCGCACCAGCGCCCGCTGGGTGTTGCCGCGGACGATCGAGTCGTCCACCACCACCAGCCGGCGGCCTTCGATGACGTCGCGGATCGGATTGAGCTTCAGCCGGATGCCGAGCTGCCGGATGGTCTGGCTGGGCTGGATGAATGTCCGCCCGACGTAGGAGTTCTTCACCAGGCCCTGGCCGTACGGGATGCCGGAAGCCTCGGCGTAGCCGATCGCGGACGGGGTGCCGGACTCCGGCGTCGGGATCACCAGGTCGGCGTCGACCGGGGCCTCCATGGCCAGCGTCCGTCCGATCTCCTTGCGGACGGAGTGCACCCGCCGGCCGGAGATCAGCGAGTCGGGGCGGGCGAGGTAGACGTACTCGAAGACGCAACCACGGGGCTCCGGCTCGGTGAACCGGCGGCTGCGCAGGCCGTCGGCGTCGATCATCACCAGCTCGCCGGGTTCGATCTCGCGGATGAAGGTGGCGCCGGTGATGTCGAGCGCGGCGGTCTCGCTGGCCACCACCCAGCCGCGCTCCAGCCGTCCCAGGACCAGCGGGTGGATCCCCTGCGGGTCGCGGGCAGCGAACAACGTGTTCTCGTCGCAGAAGCACAGGCAGAACGCCCCGCGCAGCCGGGGCAGCACGGTCATCGCGGCGGCTTCGAGACCGTCGGCCGAGAAGGCCGAGAGCAGCGCTGTCAGCAGCGCGGTGTCGGAGGTGGAGTCCATCCGGTCCTTGCGCGGGATCACCTGGCCGGTGTCCTGCTCGGCGTACCAGGCCTCGAGTTCGTCGGTGTTGGTCAGGTTGCCGTTGTGCCCCAGCGCCAGCCCACCGGCATCGGCGGTGGCGCGGAAGGTGGGCTGCGCATTGCCCCAGGTGGACGCGCCCGTGGTCGAGTACCGGCAGTGACCGATCGCGAGATGGCCCTTCAGTGAGTTCAGCGCCGGCTCGTCGAAGACCTGCGAGACCAGGCCCATGTCCTTGAAGACCATGATCCGCTCACCGTTGCTGACCGCCATCCCCGCAGACTCCTGCCCGCGGTGCTGCAGCGCGTACAGCCCGAAGTAGGTGAGTTTCGACACCTCCTCGTCCGGCGCCCAGACCCCGAACACGCCACACGCGTCGCGCGGGGGGTGGTCGGCTTCCAGGGCAGCGAGATCGGTGTCGTCCACAAGGGCCACGCGGGCAGCTTACCGGCTGTCCGGGCGGCCGCCGGCACCGGTCTACTTCACGAACGGGATCCGCACCGGGTAGCGGTAGGCCTCCCCGCGATTGGCGGCGATCGCCCCCAGGATCGGGAAGATCAGCCCCAGGATCGGCAGCACCATGAAGCCGATCACCCCGATGAACGCGAAGGTCAGGATGAACGAGACGATGTAGCCGACCAGCATCGTGAGCTGGAAATTCAGCGACTCGACCGCGTTGGCGCGGACGTTGGGATCCTGCTGGCCCCGGGTGAGCATGATGATCAGCGGTGCGAGGAAGCCGACCAGGATGCCCAGCCAGTGCGCCATTGAGGCCGTCGAGGTGTCGGTGCCGTACTGGTAGGGCTGCAGGCCGTAGCCCGGGGTCGCGCCCGCCTGCGCGCCGTAGGGCGCATACGGCGCCTGCTGCCCTGCCGCACCCGGGTACGGCGCGGCCGGCGGGTACGGGGCGGAGGCGCTCGTCTGGTACGGCGACGCCGGCTGTGGCGGGACGGCCTGCGGGGACGGCGTCCCGTGCCCGTAGGACTCCGCTGCTGCCTGCTGGTTGTAGTCACCGAAGGAGGGCTGGGTGTAGGACGGCGTCGGCGGCTGTTGCGGGGCGTCGTAGGGCCCCTGACCCGGCAGTGGCGAGAATCCGGACCCGCCGGGGGCCGCGGACTCCACCGGAGCACTGGACGGCGGCGTGTCATACAGCGGGCCCGCCAGCGGCGGCAGGTCGAGCCAGCTGCCGCCGGGCGGCGCGGCCGGCGTCACCGGAGTGGCCGGTGCGGCAGCGGCGGCGACATCGAAGCTGGTCGGCTCGACCGGCTCCGGCTCGGCGTCGTCCAGCACGAGCCGGCGCGCCGGGCCGGTCGTGTCGGGTGCGGTGGTGTGATCGACCACGGCGGGTTCAGGCTCCGTGGTGAGGTCGGCAGGGACCGGTTCGGGTTCCACGACAACCTCGGCCAGCACCGGAGCGGGCTCCGCGGCATCAGCAGCGGCGGGTTCCGCCGAGGTGATGTCGGATGTCGGGCCGGAATCGACCACCACGGCATCGACGACGTCCTGCGACACCTCGGTGGCAGACTCGGGCTCGGCCTCGGTGGGCTCGACCACCTCGGTCTCGACGATCTCGGGCTCGACGGGTTCGGGACGCTCCCACCCGGTGGGACTGGACATACGGGCCTCCTGCTTCTGGGACGCACCTATTCTTGCCGCACACTGGGCCCACCCGGAGTGCTTCTCCCCCGAACCGACCCTGAACCAGCCCGTAGCCGGCCGATTTCCGGCCGCAGCAGTCAATCGCCCGCCACCCCCGACCGACCTGGGCGGTTCGGCCTTCGTCAGTGTCCGGCAGCCTGCATGGCGGACGGGAGGGGCGCCATCCAGCCGGCCCGCAGTTCGTCCAGGGGAAGCCTGATATGGCCCTGCACCTCC
Source organism: Propionicimonas sp. (assembly GCF_034927565.1). Classification (GTDB taxonomy): domain Bacteria; phylum Actinomycetota; class Actinomycetes; order Propionibacteriales; family Propionibacteriaceae; genus Propionicimonas. The sequence goes on along the minus strand of NZ_JAYFPT010000083.1, from coordinate 14,280 downwards.
AGAACGCCGGTATCGGCGACCGTACCCAGATGAGCGGCGGGAACGCCGTGCTCGGCGCAGAGTGCCCCGAACGCGTCGGCCTGCTCCGGGGCCAGCGAGACCAGCACCCGTCCCGGGGTCTCGGAGAACAGCTGGACGCAGGGATCGCCCTCGGGCAGCCCCAGCGTGACGGAGACACCGAACCGCAGGCAGCCCTCGGCCAACCCCTGCGCCAGGCCACCGTCAGCCAGGTCGTGGGCGGAGCTGAGCAGGTGCCGGCGTGCGGCCGTCCGCAGCACGGTCGCCAGCCGCTGCTCGTGCGCCAGATCGGGGACCGGCGGCGTCCCGCCGAGGTGACCGTGGACCACCTCGGCCCAGGCCGATCCGGACAGATGCTCGCCGGTGCTGCCCAGCAGCCAGAGCTGGTCACCCGGGTTGCGGAAGCCGGTGGTGAGCCGGTCGGCGACGTCATCGATCACGCCCAGCATGCCGACCACCGGGGTGGGCAGGATGTTCGCCCCGCCGGTCTGGTTGTAGAAGCTGACATTGCCTCCGGTGACCGGGGTTCCGAGCGTCCGGCAGCCGTCGACCAGGCCGCCGATGGCCTCGGTGAACTGCCACATCACCTCAGGATCCTCCGGGGAGCCGAAGTTCAGGCAGTCGGTGATCGCCACCGGCTCGGCACCGGTAACCGCCACGTTCCGGTAGGCCTCGGCGAGCGCCAACTGGGCGCCCAGGTAGGGGTTCAGCAGCGTGAACCGGGCGTTGCAGTCGGTGGCCAGGGCGATCCCCAGGCCAGATTCCTCGTCCACCCGCAGCACGCCGGCGTCGTCGGGCTGGGCGAGGATCGAGTTACCCCGGACGTAACGGTCGTACTGGTCGGTCACCCAGGACTTGTCAGCCTGGTTGGGTGCGGTCACCACCGCCCAGAAAGCCGCCGTCAGGTCGTCCGGGCCGGTGGGACGGGGCAGGCTCTCGGCTGCGTCGGCGTTGAGCTCGTCCAGCCAGCCCGGACGGGCGATCGGACGGTCGTACACCGGCCCCTCGTGCGCGACGGTGGCGGGTTCGACGTTCACCACCTGTTCGCCGTGCCAGTCGATCACCAGCCGGTCGCCCTCGGTGACCTCGCCGATCACGGTGGCCAGCACGTCCCACCTGCGGCAGATCGCCATGAAGGCCTCCACGTCACCGGGTGCGACGACGGCCATCATCCGCTCCTGGGACTCGCTCATCAGAATCTCTTCGGGGCTCAGGGTCGGGTCGCGCAGCGGCACCAGGTCGAGATCGACATGCATGCCGCCGTCGCCGGCGCTGGCCAGCTCGGAGGTGGCGCACGAGATACCGGCGGCACCCAGATCCTGGATGCCGATGATGATGCCCGCGGCGAACAACTCCAGCGTGCTCTCGATCAGCAGCTTCTCCATGAACGGGTCGCCGACCTGAACTGCCGGGCGCTTGGCCGGGCCGTCGGCCTCGAAGGTCTCCGAGGCGAGGATGGACGCGCCGCCGATCCCGTCCCCGCCGGTAGCCGCACCGTAGAGGATCACCTTGTTGCCCACCCCGGAGGCGAAGGCGCGATGCAGGTCGTCGTGCCTCAGCACGCCCACGCAGAGGGCATTGACCAGGGGATTGCCGTAGTAGGACGGGTGGAAGACCAGTTCGCCGCCGACATTCGGCAGCCCCAGGCAGTTGCCGTAGCCGCCCACGCCGGCGACGATCCCGGGCAGCACCCGCGCGGTGTCGGGAGCGTCCAGGGCACCGAACCGCAGCGAGTCCATCACGCCGATCGGACGCGCGCCCATCGCCAGGATGTCGCGCACGATGCCGCCGACGCCGGTGGCGGCGCCCTGGTAGGGCTCGACATAGCTCGGGTGGTTGTGCGACTCGATCTTGAAGGTGACCGCCAGCCCGTTGCCGACGTCCACCACCCCGGCCTGTTCGCCGATGCCGGCCAGCAGTTCGCCGCGTGGGGTCTGGTTGCCAAGCTCACCGAATCGCTTGAGATGCACCTTGGACGACTTGTACGAGCAGTGTTCGGACCACATCACCGAGTACATGGCGAGTTCGCAGGAGGTGGGCCGGCGGCCGAGGATCGCGCGGATCCGCTCGTACTCGTCGGCTTTGAGGCCGAGTTCGGCCCAGGGCTGGCTGGCGTCGGGTGTGCTGGCGGCTTGCGAAACGGTGTCGACCACGCGGCAAATCTACCGGTTGCCACTGACGAGCCAGACCGGGTCCGCGCACGCCGGGGACGTCGGACGCCGGGAATCGGACGCCGCCCGCGGCAGGCCGGGGACGAACGGATCGACGTCCGAGCCAGCACGTCGTCCGCGGCGGGCCGCGGACGGACGGCTCGGTGACGTACGATAGGGGGGTCTCACCCCGGACACCCCCCAGAGCCCTCGGGGCGAAGAATGAGATCGACTGCTTTCCTGGATGAACGCCGCCACGGCGAACTCGCGTCCCGGCTGTGCTCGGTGCACGCCGAACGCACCTTTGTCGTCCGTTCGCCGCTGGACGACAGGCTGATCGGCGAACTCCCCGAAGCCACCGCCTCCGACGTCAGGGCCGCCGCTGAGGCCGCCCGGGACGCCCAGCACGCCTGGGGCGCACTCGATCCGTCCTTCCGCCGGCTGGCCTTCGGCCGGCTGGCCACCCTCCTGCAGGCGTTCGAGGCCGAGGCTGCCAGCCTGGTGCACGCCGAGACCGGCATCTCGCTCGATCAGGCGTCGGCCGAGCTCGGCGGCCTGGCCCGGGCGGTTGCCCTGTGGTCGCGACGGGCACCCCGGCAGCTCCGGGCGGTCAAGCAACGCCGCGGACTGCGCGTGGTCGCCACTGAGCGCCGTGAGCCGAGCGGGCTGGTCGGAGTGGGTTCTGGCATGCAGCATCCCTTCACCGAGCCTGCCACCCATGCCACCCTCGCCCTGCTGGCCGGCAACGCTGTGCTGCTGCGACCCAGCCCCGGAGGTTCCTTCAGCGCGCTGCTGCTGGCCGAACTCTTCGAGGCGGCCACCCTGCCCAAGGGGCTGGTCCGCGTGGTCGCCGGCCGCGGCGATCACCTGGACGCCCTGATCGCCGAGGTGGTCGACCAGGTGGTCTTCGACGAGTCCCCCGAGCTGGCGTGGCACTGCGATCAGCACGGGGTGGACCACCTCGAGCACGCCGGCTACGTCCCGGTCGCGGACGCGGCCATCCTCTCCCCCACCGTTTTCACCCGCACGGTCGTCCGCAGCCGCGGCGGCTGACTCGAAGAGTTGCCGGGTCGGCGGCGCCACTCGTCCACCCGCGAGTGCTGCCCGTGTCGAAGACCACGCGATCGGTCGGGCTGGCACCCTTGTCACATGACCTCGGCCCATCTGGTGCGAGCGGCCTTCGACCTGCCGCTGGATCCGCGCGACCGCGACGGCCCCAGGCTGGCCGGAGCCTTCCTGACCGAGCCGACGGCGGTGCTTGCCACCTCGGCACCGCACCAGGTGCCGGCGGTGGTCGCCGCCGCCGAGCAGGCCGCACGAGCCGGCCACTGGGTGGTCGGGGGGTTGACCTACGAGGCAGGCGGTGCCTGGGACGCCGCGCAGCGCACCCGTGCCGGCACCGGTGAACTCGCCCGGTTCGAGGTGTTCTCGGCCGACCCTGTCGGCTGGCCGGCCGCGTCGGCATCGCCGGTTCTCGACTGGTTCGTCAGCGGACGGTTCGCCGTCCCCGACCCCGCGGCGGCGATCACCGAAGTCCAGGAGCGGATCGCTGCGGGCGACTGCTACCAGGTCAACCTGACCAGCCGGATGGCCACGCTCCCGCCGCCGGGGGACGACCTGTACTCCCGGTTCCGGGGGCTGGCGTCCACCCAGCCGCAAGGGTATGCGGTCTTCCTGCGCGGGGCGGGGGTGGCGAGCGTCTCGCCGGAGCTCTTCTTCCACGCCCGCCCCGACGGCCGGGTGACCACCCAGCCGATGAAGGGCACGGCACCGGCTGGCACGCCGCCGGAGCAGCTCCGGGGCCACCCCAAGGAACAGGCCGAGAATCTGATGATCGTCGACCTGCTGCGCAACGACCTGGGCAGGGTCTGCCTCCCCGGGACAGTGCGGGTCGACGGGCTCTTCGACCTGCTCGAGCTGCCGACGGTGTGGCAGCTCGTCTCCACGGTGAGCGGGCAGGCCCGGCCCGGCACCGGCCTCGCCGACCTCTTCGCGGCGCTGTTCCCCTGCGGCTCGGTCACCGGCGCCCCGAAGATCCGCGCGATGGAGGTGATCGCCGGCCTCGAGTCCCAGCCCCGCGGCTGGTACTGCGGCGCGCTGGGCGTGCTGCGCCCCGGCGGTGAGGCGATCTTCAACGTTGCCATCCGGACCGTCGAGCAACGAGGCAGCCGGCTGGAGTGCGGGGTCGGGTCGGGCATCGTCGCCGACTCCCGGCCCAGCGCCGAGCTGGCCGAGTGGCGGGCGAAGACCCGTTTCCTCGGTGGCCGGCCGCTGGCCGCCCTGGAGACGCTGCGGTTGGTGGACGGCCGGTACCCGCGGCTGGCCGGCCACCTCGACCGGCTGGCCCGCGCGGACGCCGTCCTCGGCCTGGGTGCCGACCTCGCCGAGGCGGCGGCCGCGCTCGAGCGGCTGCGGGCGGCACATCCGTCCGGAGCCTGGCGGGTTCGGCTCACAGCCGGGGACGGTTCGACGCAGGCGGTGGCCTCCCGGTGTCCCGAGACGCCGTCCCCGGTGACGCTCGCGGTGGCCGACCGGCCGCTGGACACCGTCGCCCTGGCGCCGGTGATCGGCCACAAGACCAGCTGGCGGCAGCACTACGAGGCGCTGTACGACGGCCGTCCGGCAGGCGCCTTCGACGTGATCTGCCACACCACCGACGGCCAGGTCACCGAGGCGACCCGCGGCAACCTGGCATTCCTGCTGGACCGACGCTGGGTGACTCCGCCTGCCAGCCTGGGCCTGTTGCCCGGCGTGGAGCGGGCGGCCCGTCTGTCCGACGGCACCTTGGTGGAGGCGGCTGTCGGCCTCACTGACCTGGGCCGGGTCGAGCAGGTGGCCTATCTCAACGCGCTCCGCGGCTGGTGTCCGGTAGTCCTGCCAGACAGCGGGCGCTGACGTCCGGGCGTGGATGCCGCAGAAACCGGGCGAATGCGGTGACCCGAGTGGATTATCCACGCGAACCCCCGGAATCACCCGGTTTCTGCCGGACAGCAGGTCCTCACCAGGCCTCGAGGCTCAGCCGACAGCCGCCGCCAGGAAGCTCTGGACGCTTCCGAACAGGGTGAGGCCGTCGGTGCTGGCGGCGGCGAGTGCCTCGACGTTGTGCTCCGGGTGGGGCATCAGGCCCACGACGTTGCCGCGCTCGTTGGTGATGCCGGCGATGTCATTGACCGACCCGTTCGGGTTCACCTCCAGATAGCGGAAGACCACCCGGTTCTCGCCCTCCAGCCGGGCGATCGTCTCGGCGTCGGCCTGGTAGTTACCCTCGCCGTTCTTCAGCGCGATCACGATCTCCTGGCCCTCGGTGTACTGACAGGTCCAGACCGTGTCGCGAGTCTCGACCCGCAACCGCTGGTCACGGCAGACGAAGGTCTGCCGGTCATTGCGGATCAGCGCTCCGGGCAGCAGGTGCGCCTCGCAGAGCATCTGGAAGCCGTTGCAGATGCCGAGCACGGGCATCCCCTCGTCCGCCCGCCGGATCACCTCGGTCATCACCGGAGAGAACCGGGCGATCGCACCGCAGCGCAGGTAGTCGCCGTAGGAGAACCCACCGGGCAGGATCACGGCGTCCACGCCGGCCAGGTCATCGTGCGCGTGCCACAGCGCCACCGGCTGGGCGCCGGAGAGCCGCACTGCGCGGGCAGCGTCCCCGTCGTCCAGCGAGCCAGGGAAGGTGACGACGCCGATGCGGGCGGTCACGAGTCCACCCGCACCTGGAAGGTCTCGATAACCGTGTTGGCCAGCAGGGTCTCGGCGGCGTGGCTGATCTGGCCCAGCCGCTCGTCGGTCACCTCGCCGTCCACCTCGATCTCGAACCGCTTGCCCTGACGGACCGACAGCCCGCTGAAGCCGAGCCGGGCCAGCGCGCCGGTGACCGCCTTGCCCTGGGGGTCGAGGATCTCCGGCTTGGGCATCACGTCGACTATCACTCGCGCCATGGCCAGGAGTGTAGACGATCGCGACCACGCCGCTCGGCGGTCTCCGCCTGGCGTCCGGCCGGGCCCGCTCACCCCTCCAGCGGGTGGCCGGTGAGCCGCTGGTAGGCCTCCAGGTAGCGGGCGCGGGTGGCCGCCACCACCTGGGGCGGCAGCGGCGGGGGCGGGGTGTCGGAGGTCGGGTTCCAGCCGGACTCGGTGGCCAGCCAGTCGCGGACGTACTGCTTGTCGTAGCTCGGCTGCGCCTGACCGGGCTGCCAGGCGGCCGCGTCCCAGAACCGGGACGAGTCCGGAGTGAGCACCTCGTCGGCCAGGACGAGAGTGCCGTCGGGCCGCAACCCGAACTCGAACTTGGTGTCGGCCAGGATGATCCCGCGTTCCCGGGCGAGCTCCTCGGCGCGGCTGTAGAGCGCCAGGGTGGCGTCCCGCAGGCGCGCGGCCAGGTCGTCGCCGTGCAGTTCGGCGATGGTGGCGAAGTCGACGTTGATGTCGTGCTCGCCCAGCGGCGCCTTGATCGCCGGGGTGAAGATCGGCTCCGGCAGCCGCGAACCGTCCTGCAGCCCGGACGGCAGGCCAATCCCGGTCACCGAGCGGGTGAGCCGGTACTCCTTCCAGCCCGAGCCGGTCAGGTAGCCCCGGGCCACACACTCCACCGGGATCATCTCCAGCGGTTCGACATAGACCGCCCGTCCGGCCACCTCAGCCGGCACGTCGGTGGAGCGGACGTGGTTCGCCCCCAGTTCCTTGAGCTGTTCGAACCACCACAGGGACAGCTGGGTGAGCACCCGTCCCTTGTCCGGGATCGGTGTCTCCAACACGAAGTCGAAGGCTGAGATGTTGTCGGTGGCGACCAGGAGGATCCCCTTCTCGCCCGCGTCGTAGAGGCGGCGGACTTTCCCGGCGTGGAGCAGCGGCAACTCAAGCATGCCGTCAGGGTACGGCCTCGGTGGCCGCGCCCCCCACCCCGCCCACCCCTCACTCCGAGCCCCGTCACGCCGAGCGCCCATTAACGCCGAGCGCCTCCCTTCACGCCGAGCGCTCGGCCCCAGGGCCTGGCGCTCGACGGGAAGGGAGGCGGTCAGTTCGCGAAGGGTGGCGTTCGTCGGACCGGACGGACGCGGTCAGAGGACGGCGCCGGGGTGGTAGGCGGCGGCCTCGGGGTGACGCGCGGCAAGCTCTGCCACCCGGGCGGCGATCCTGTCGACCTGGTCGGCGGCCGACCCGGTCAGCTCCAGCGGGTCGGCGACCGCGGCCCGCACCTGGCCGAGGTCGAGGCCCAGACGCGGGTCGGCGGCCAGCCGCTCGAACAGGTCGTTCTCGGTCGCTCCGGCGCGCATCTCCAGCGCCACCGCCACCGCGTGCTCCTTGATCGCCTCGTGGGCGGCTTCGCGTCCCACCCCGTGGCGGACGGCGGCCATCAGCACCTTGGTGGTGGACAGGAACGGCAGGTACCGCTGCAACTCAGCCTCGATGACGGCCGGGAACGCGCCGAACTCGCCGAGCACGGTGAGGAAGGTCTCGAACAGCCCATCGAGGGCGTAGCAGGCGTCGGGCAGCGCCACCCGCCGCACCACCGACTCGGACACGTCACCCTCATTCCACTGCGCCCCGGCGATCTCGGCAGCCATGGTCGCGTAGCCGCGCAGCACCACCGTCAGGCCGTTCACCCGCTCGCAGGAGCGGGCGTTCATCTTGTGCGGCATCGCCGAGGAGCCGACCTGGCCGGGCTTGAAGCCTTCGGTGGCCAGCTCCTGACCTGCCATCAGCCGGATGGTCAGGGCCAGGCTGGACGGCCCGGCTGCGGTCTGCACCAGTGCGGAGAGGACGTCGTGGTCGAGGGAACGCGGGTAGATCTGCCCGGTGGCGGTCAGGACGGTGGCGAACCCGAGGTGGTCGGCAACCCGCCGTTCGAGATCGGCGAGCCGGGCGGCGTCCCCGCCGAGCAGGTCGAGCATGTCCTGGGCTGTGCCCATCGGGCCCTTGATGCCGCGCAGCGGGTAGCGCGCGATCAGCTCGTCCAGCCGCTGGTAGGCGACCAGCACCTCGTCCGCGGCGGTGGCGAACCGCTTGCCGAGGGTGGTGACCTGACCGGGGACGTTGTGCGAGCGTCCGGCCATCGCCACGTCGCGGTACTCCACGGCCAGCCGGGCCAGGTTCACCAGCACCGTGACCACCCGCTCCCGGATGAGCTTCAGCGAGGCCAGGATCTGCTGCTGCTCGACGTTCTCGGTGAGGTCGCGGGAGGTCATCCCCTTGTGGATGTGCTCGTAGCCGGCCAGCTCACAGAACTCCTCGATCCGGGCCTTCACGTCGTGCCGGGTGACGCGTTCGCGGGCGGCGATCGAGTCGAGGTCGACCTGGTCGACAACCTTCTCATAGGCGGCGATCACGGTGTCCGGGTCGTCGCCGCCGAAGTCGACGCCGAGATCGCGCTGGGCTCTCAGGACGGCGATCCAGAGCTGCCGCTCGGCGACGATCTTGTGCTCGGGCGACCAGATCTCCCGCATCGCCGGTGAGGCGTAACGAGTGGCCAGGACATTGGGAATGGTCATGCCGCACCTCCCGTGGTCGAACCGGCAGCTTCGCCGGCCGTCCCCTGGCCCGGCTCACCGCTAGCCGGACGAGGAACCGTCCCCCCTCCCGGCCGTGGCTCGGGAGCGGGCACATGGGACGCGGAACCGTCCCCTGGTTCGACGGAATTGCCCCCCGTCCCGAGGCGGGCGGGAGCGGCGAGGCCCTGATCCAGACCGGCTCGATCAGCAGTGCCTGCGGCGGCCTTCTCCGCGATGTCGCGACGGTAGAAGCCACCCGCGAAGTGGACGTCCGCCGCTGTGGCATAGGCCACCTCGCGGGCTTCGGCGAGAGTGTCGCCCGTCCCGACCACGGCCAGCACCCGGCCGCCCGCAGTGACCAGCCGACCCTCGGCGTCCACCGCGGTGCCGGCGTGGAAGACGGTGCCGGTATCGGCTCCGGTGATCTCGTCACCGGAGCGGGGGGTGTCGGGATAGCCCTCGGCGGCCAAGACGACCGCGACTGCCGCACCGCTGCCCCACTCCAGCGGCGGCTCATCGGCGAGCCTGCCGGTGGCAGCAGCCAGCAGCACCCTGCCCAGCGGAGTGCGCAGCCGGGTGAGCAGCGGCTGGGTCTCCGGATCGCCGAACCGGGCGTTGAACTCCACCACCCGCACGCCGCGGCGGGTGAGCGCCAGGCCGGCGTACAGCAGGCCGACGAACGGTGTGCCGCGGCGGCGCAGTTCGTCGACGGTCGGCTGCAGCACGGTGCGCACCACCTCGTCCACCAGCCCCGGGGGCGCCCAAGGCAGCGGGGTGTAGGCGCCCATCCCGCCGGTGTTGGGGCCGGTGTCGCCGTCGCCGACCCGCTTGAAATCCTGCGCGGGTTCGAAGGGGAGGACGTGGTTGCCGTCCGACAGCGCGAACAGGCTCACCTCGGGGCCGTCGAGGTACTCCTCGACCACCACCCGGGAGCAGCCGGCGGCGTGCCGGATCGCCGCGTCCCGGTCCTCGGTCACGATCACACCCTTGCCGGCGGCCAGCCCGTCGTCCTTGACCACATAGGGCGGCCCGAAGAAGTCGAGGGCGGCCAGCACTTCGTCCATCGACAGGCAGAGCCGGGCCTCGGCAGTGGGGACACCGGCAGCCTGCATGATCTGTTTGGCGAAGGCCTTGCTGCCCTCCAGCCGGGCGGCCTCGGCGCCTGGTCCGAAGACCGGGATACCCGCGGCACGGACGGCGTCGCCGACGCCGGCGACCAGAGGAGCCTCCGGGCCGATCACCACCAGGCCCGCGCCCAGGTCGGCAGCGAGTTCGGCGACCGCCTCACCGTCCAGCGGGTCGACCGGGTGGTTGGTGCCCAGTTGCGCGGTACCGGGGTTGCCGGGCGCGATGTGCACCGCCGCCACCCCCGGATCCCGGCTCAGCGCCCACGCCAGCGCGTGCTCGCGTCCACCGCTGCCCACCACGAGTACCACCAGTCCGCTCACGGAGGTGATCCTAGCGACGTACCCTCGGGCGACCCGGCCCTCGCCAGGAGGAGACACCTCTGCCACCACCGCCCGTCAGCCTGACACCGGCCGCCCGGCCTTCGCCAGGAGCGACCGTCCGCCATGGAGCCGCTGGAGCCACGCTGAAGCTGCTGTCCCACCCCTGCCGCAGCACGCTGTGGCTGAACGTCCGAACACCGACCAGATCCACCACCTTGTTCAGCGCCCCGCCCCTGCCGCGGCACGCTGTGACCCAACACCCGAACACCGACTCCATCCCCCACCTTGTTCAGCGACCCATCGACGCCGTATCGCCGGGCTGCGACGCCGCGACTTGACCGCGGTGTCACACTGAAGATCCGGCGTCACTCCACCGGCGACCCTCCCCAGCCCGTCGACGCGCCTTTAACACCATCTGCCCATTTGTGTGGTAATTGCTGTGTTCGTGTTGGTATCGTAGGGCGCATGCCCACCGATGACGTTGTGCCTGAAGAACGACTTCTTCCTCATGAGCGGCATCTGCGCATCCTCGACCAGGCCCGCAGCCGTTCCCGGGTCGAGGTGTCAGCTCTGGCCGAGGAACTCGACGTGACCACCGAGACCATCCGGCGCGATCTGGCGATCCTGGAGCGCCAGGGGCAGTTGCGCCGGATCCACGGCGGCGCCGTCCATGTCCAGCAACTCGGCTACGAGCCCTCGGTGACCGCCCGGCGGGGCCAGTACGCGGCGGAGAAGGCCCGGATCGGCCGGGCCGCCCGCGATCTGCTCCCCGATGGTGGCTCGATCCTGATCGACTCCGGCACCACCACGCTTGAGCTCGTCCGGCACCTGCCGACAGGCCTGCCTATCACGGTGGTGACCAACTCCCTGCAGGCGGCGGCGCTGCTTGCCGAGCTACCCCGGGTCGAACTGCTGTTCCTGGGCGGCCGGCTGCGCGAGGTCACCGGTGCCGCTGTCGGCGCCTGGACGCGCTCGGCGCTGGAGGGCCTGCGGGTGGATGTCGCCTTCATGGGCACCAACGGGATCACCCCCGAGGCCGGCCTCACCACCCCCGACCAGTCCGAGGCCGAGGTGAAACGAGCGATGGTCGCCGCAGCCCGGCGGGTCGTCTGCCTGGCCGATCACAGCAAGGTCGGCCGCACCCAGCTGTGCCGCTTCGCCCGGCTCACCGAAGTCGACTCGGTCATCACCGACACCGGCCTGGACGACGGCCTTGCCGAAGAACTGCGTACCGCAGGGCCGGAGGTGATCCGGGCATGATCGTCACCCTCACTCCCAATCCCAGCGTCGACCGGACGGTGTCGATCTCGTCCCTGGAACGGGGCAGCGTCATGCGGGCCTTCCAGACCCGGGAGGATCCGGGCGGCAAGGGCCTCAATGTGAGCCGGGCGCTCGCCCTGCACGGCACCGCCACTGCCGCCGTGCTCCCGATCGGCGGGGTCTACGGCCGGCTGATGCTCGACCTGCTCGAACCCCTGGACGTGCAGGTGGAACCGGTCCGGATCAGGCAGGCGATCCGGGCGAACATCGCCATCGTCGAACCGGACGGCACCACCACCAAGATCAACGAGCTCGGCCCGCAGTTGCGCGACGATGAACTCGACGCCCTGCGCGACGCCGTCCGCCGGGCCAGCGGCACAGCCACCTGGGTGGTCTGCTGCGGTTCACTGCCACCGGGTGTGGCGGACGGGTTCTACGCCGACATGGTGCGCAGCTGCCAGGCCGATGGACTGAAGGTGGCGGTGGACTCCTCCGGCGGACCGCTCGTCGCCGCGCTGGCCGCCGGCCCCGATCTGATCAAGCCGAATCGCGTCGAGCTCGCCGAAGCCGTCGGACGCGACCTGCCGACCGTGGGCGCGGTGGTCGATGCTGCCCGGACGCTGATCGCCGCGGGCATCGGCACCGTGGTGATCAGCCTCGGCCGTGACGGCGCCTTGCTGGTGGACGCCTCCGAGGTGATCCAGGCGACCGCGCGGGTGAGCCAGCCGCTGTCGACGGTCGGAGCCGGGGACGCGCTGCTGGCCGGCTACCTGCACGCGGTCTCGTCCGGCAGCGACGCCGCGACCGCCCTGCGCACCGCCGTCGCCTTCGGCGCCGCCGCCGTCGCCCTGCCCGGCAGCGAGATGCCCAACCCCGACCAGATGGCCAAGGTCGACGTCCAGGTGACCGTCGACCCGGATCCCGCCCGTCTGCTGGACGACTGACCAGCGATCCCCCGGTCGAGCCACCAGTGTGCCGCCCCGGCCTGCCGGGAACACGGAGCGCGAAGGGCCTCGGCGTGAATCCGTGGGAGGTGCCGCCCCGGCCTGCCGGGAACGCGGTCACCCTCGGGGCTGGTAGCGGGTGAGCGTCGTTCCGGCCCACCGGCAGCGCAGCGCGATGCGCACTGGCCCGGGAATGTCGAGCGAAGGCCGCAGCGCCGGGCACCGGTCCCCACCCGCTCGAACAGCAGCCGGATCCGGCTTGACCGGCTGCCGGCACCGAACCCGACACAGCAGCAGGCCCCGCCACGGAACGCGGATGGCGGGGCCTGCTGTGTCGATGCGCCTACGGCTCGACGGTCACCTTGATCGCCTGGCCCTTGGCGACGATGTCGAAGGCCTCCAGGGCCCGCTCCAGCGGCAGGTGGACGGTGATCAGATCCTTCACCGGCACCTGCCCGGAGGCGATGTACTCCAAGGCCAACTTGTTGTGCTTCGGTGCCGAGCCGTTCGCCCCGTGGATGTGGAGCTGACGGTAGTGCACCAGATTGGAGTCGCAGGTGATGGTCGGATTGGTCTTCGGCAGGCCGCCGAAGAAGGAGATCCGGCCGTTGCGGGCGGCCATCGCGATCGCCTGCTCCTGGGTGATGTTCGCCGCCGTCGCGGTGATCACCACGTCGGCGCCTCGTCCGCCGGTGAGCCGCATGACCTCCGCCACCACGTCTACCTTGGAGGCGTCGATCACCTCGTCCGGCTTGACCGCTGCTGCCGACATCTCCAGCCGCTCAGCGTTCACATCGACCAGGAACACCCGCCCCGCCCGGTGCACGCCGCGGGCGATCCGGGTGTGAATGCAGCCGATCGGGCCGGCGCCGAACACCACCACAGTGTCGCCCTCCTCGATCCCGAGAAGTTCCTGGGCGTTGATCGCGCAGGCGAACGGCTCGGCGGCGGACGCCTCGTCGAAGCCGACCCCGTCCGGGATCCGGTTCAGACCGTCCACCTTGAGCACGGCCTGCGGTACCACCATGTACTCGGCGAAACCGCCGTCGTACTGGTAGCCGATCGAGGTCTGGTTCTCGCAGACCGCCATCCAGCCCTTGCGGCACTCGTGGCACTCCCCGCAGGGGATGGCCGCGATCACCTGGGCGCGGTCACCGACCACCCAGCCGGTGACGTTGGCGCCGACCTCGGCGACCTCACCGGCAATCTCGTGGCCCATCACCCGCGGCGGGGTGAGGTTCTGGTGGCCGTTGTGGAAGATCTTCACATCGGTGCCGCAGGTCGAGCAGTTCCGCACCTTCAGCAGCACCTCGTCAGCCGTGATCTGCGGGATCGGGGCGTCCTCGATCCGGACGTCCTCGGGGGCGTGGAAGCGTACTACCTTCATGTCAGTTCTCCTCTGCCGGGCTCAGGAGGGTGAGCACCTCGTCCACCGAACCGGTGGTGCGCAACTGTTCGGCGGCCTCGGGCTCCATCAGGATCTCCGCCAGGCTGGCCAGAATGCCGAGATGGTCGTCGGCCGCCGAGGCGATCGGGATGCACACCTTCACCTCATTGCCGTCCCAGTCGATCCCCTCGGGGAACTGGAGGAACCCCAGTGCCGGGGCCTTGATGTAGCCCCTGGACTCGTTGGTCCCGTGCGGGATCGCAACCCCCTCACCGATGTAGGTCGACACCTGCAGTTCGCGGGCGAACATGCCGTCGACGTACTCCGGGGTGGCGGCGCCAGCCTCGACGAGCACCTGGCCGCAGGCGCGGATGGCGTCGTCCTTGCTGACCGAGGCCAGCCCCAGCCGCACCGAGCCGGGTGCCAGAATCGAGTTCGTTGACAAGGGGTTCCTCCAGTTCTTCGTGGCCGGACGGGTCAGCTGTTCGCCGGCGCGCCGTTGGCCTGTTTGATCATCTCGACGACCTCGTCGTACTTGGGGCTGCCGATGAAATTATCCACCGCGACGTGCACTGCGGACGGGGTC
>NZ_JAYFPT010000031.1:0-23424 GCF_034927565.1 Propionicimonas sp. | reverse complement strand
CCGCTTTCGTCACCAACAATAACCTATGCGGGACTGAATGCAAGGCGCCGTGGACAAAGTTGCCAAGGAAGAAATGATCTTGGTCTGACGGCCTCTGACGGCCCATCTTCGAGGGGGCCGGACGCGCTGTTGATCGCCCGCCGGGCGCCTACCGCGGCCGGTCTCGGCCCTCCCCGTCGAGACGAATCGCTCGTCCCGATTCCCGGAGACTCGCCGTCGCGAGCGGCAGATTGCGGACGAAGGGTTGGCCGAGTCGGCGTCTGGGTCTACGCTTAGCTGCGTTCGGTATGGCCCCATAGCTCAGGGGATAGAGCAGAGGTTTCCTAAACCTTGTGTCGCAGGTTCGATTCCTGCTGGGGCCGCCCGTTGTGAGGTGGGATTTTGTGCTCGCCGACTAGGCAAGACGTCTCGGCTGGTGTGTGGGGTGCCCAGTAGCCAGAGTAGGCAGAAGTTGGCACTTTCCGGGTCCACTATTGCACGTATATTGCACGCGGAGCAGGATGGAACCTGCCGGCGAGCGGAGCGGAGCAGACACGATGGAGACGCGGAGGGCAGACCCTCGGTACAGACGTGGCTTCGGTGCGATCCGGAAGCTCCCATCGGGGCGATTCCAGGCGTCCTACGTCGGTCCCGACCAGGATCGGCATCTGGCGGATGACACCTTCGCGGCCAAGGCGGACGCCGAAGGCTGGCTGGCCTCTGAAAGACGCCTCGTGGACTTGGACGAGTGGGAACCACCAGAGGAGCGCAAGGAGCGTCAGGCGCGGGAAGAGTTCGCGGCGGCGCTCACTGTGCAGTCGTTCGCGTCATCCTGGCTACAGGAGAGCGCCGGGCATGGCCGGCTGCGACCCCTCACGGTGTTGGACTATGAGCGGATTCTCGACCGGTACATCCTGCCCACACTGGGGGAGACCAAGCTGCCCGACGTGACCCGCAACAGGGTCAGCACCTGGCATGACGTTACGCTGAGCAGCGCACCGGCGCGGTCGCGTTCCAAGGCCTACTCGCTTCTCAGGGCAATCATGAACGCCGCGGTACGTGAGGGCTTCATACCCAGTTCGCCAGTTCAGATCCGGGGTGCTGGCGCTGCCAGGCGGAAGCACGAGATCGAGCCGGCGTCCCTCGGTGAACTGGACGCCATTGTGTCTGCGATGCCGGACCGGCTCAAACTCGCCGTCCTGTTGGCCACCTGGTGCGCCATGAGATACGGGGAGATCGCTGCTCTGCGGCGCAAGGACGTCAGCCGAGACGCAACTGAGGTGAGGATCGCCCGCTCGGTCAGCTTCCTGCCCGGTGGAGCACGGGTGGGGCCGCCGAAGACCAAGGCGGGTCTGCGGCGCGTGGCAGTGCCGCCCCATGTCGTACCCCTGCTGCAGCAGCATCTGGCAGCTCACGTTGCCTCCGGAGCTGATTCGCTGTTGTTCCCCGGGGCCAAGGGTGGCTACCTGCATGAGTCGGTTCTGTACCGCCACTGGGATCGGGCCCGACGCGAGGCGGGCCGACCGGACTTGCGGTTTCACGACCTCCGCCACACCGGTGCGACGCTGGCCGCTCAGGCCGGTGCGACGACTGCCGAGCTGCAGGCGAGGCTCGGGCATGCGACACCCGACGCGGCCATGATCTATCAGCACGCTGCGCGCCTGCGCGACAAGCAGCTCGCCGAGAACCTCAGTCGGCTGGCGTCCGAGTTGGCGTAGCTGGTGCCGCCGTCGCGTTGTTCTGCCTTGAACCCTCCAGACGAGTCGGGAGTCGTCGCGGCGACCATGCCGTGGGCCGTTGACCACTACGGGTCGTGGCTGTTCACGGTTAGGTGAGGATGTGCAGTCCTCACTCTCACACCGGGCTCGGGCCGAGGCCAGACAGCAAGTCCGCCAGTGCGGGTCCGAGACCTTGTTCGGCGACGTACTCGTCTCCGATCCGCTTCTGGAGGCGCACGACCCGGCGGGCGGCGTAGGGCTGCCAGTAGGCCGCTGCGACAACGGCGAGCACCCCGACGCCCATCATTGGGTGGCCCTCGAGTGTGGTTTGGGTGAACGCCGCGATGGCGTACAGGCCGCGCACCTTGAGCACGAACCGAACGGGCCGGCTCGTACCGAAGACGACCATGAATCCCTGCAGCAGAACGCGGAACGGTAGCTAGGGCAGTGTCAGGACGGTGATCGGCCATTCCCAGCGGGTGGCGCCGCGGACGACCTGGCCGGCCGCGGACACCAGCAGCGCGGTCATCTGGTCTGCGGGCAGGCGGCCGGCCTGCAGCTCGCGCACGGCGTCGCGGGTGACGACGATGTTGTGCCGGCCACTGCCTGCTGCGGCGACACCGGGCATGTCCACCACCCGGACACCCAGCCGTGCGGCGGGTGGTCCGGTTTGACGCATTCGGGCGACGGGGTCGTCCAGAGCTCGTTGCTCCGCCGGGTTCGGCGGGTGGGCGGGTAGCAGCCGCATCATTGCGTTCTGCCCGGTCCGGGTTGGTGCGGCGGCGAGCATCGCCGCCCACACCCCAGTCACTGTTGCGCTGAGGTAGCCGGGTGCCAGGGCCCACATCGCCAGCCCCATCCAGAGGCTGAACGCCAGTGCCGCTGCCGCGGCGATGATCCGCCAAACGGTGATGCCCATCACGGTCTCCCTCCTTCAACTGTGCCCACCGGAAGGGTGGCGGGTGTCCATGAGGGTTCGCCAAATGGGCTTGGGATGTGTGGACAACCCGTCAGTCTTCCACCAGAACGGAGCATCCCGATGAACCTGCCGCCGATCAACCAACTGCCCCTCACCGCCGGGCAACGAAGCCTGTTGCGCGCGGCCCGGCTGATCCGCCACGCCCATGACGAGGCCCGCCGGGACACGATCAGAGCGGGCGGGGTGTTCCCCCACTAGGGCGCTGGGTAGCAAGTGGAATTCCGCAGGGTTCATACAGTTCCGTAGGTCTCATTGGGCGTTGTGCCCCGACCGCGTTGGTAGGGTTCTCGCGACATTGTCGTCTGTGCCGATTTCCGGCCCACCTCCAAGGTTGAAGCCGAAGCCGATGCCCATGATGCCGATCGCGACCAACGCGAAGAACCCATTCAGCAGCGGTATCTTGAGGACGCGGCGGTCCAGCACGTCCGAGGATCTCCCACGTCTCCTCCAGGTGGCCGACGCCCTCTGGGATGCGGTGCTGGCGGTCCGCGGCTAGCGGGCACGCTGTGCGAGCAGCCAGCGCGCCACCTGGCGCCGATACTCGGTGTAGGTGTCGATCGCTTGGGGCAGCGATTCCGCCACCTTGTTCAGATCGACGTTCAAGTATTCGTGAACCAGCACATTGCGCGGCCTGACACTCAACTTCAGCTCGGCTGCCAGTTCGTCGGGGATGATACCCAGGCGTGTCATGCCGTCGAAGCTGAATCTCGCCTCGCCGCCCGCGGTGAGACCACGGCTGGCAGCGCTCAGCACGTGCGCCGCCGGTCAGCGTCCCGGGCCCGGCTGGTGCAGCCCCCGCGGAAGGGTGAGCCGCAGGGTCGAGCCCTGGCCCTCCCCGGCGCTGGTGGCGGTGAGGCTGCCGCCATGGGCTTCGGCCAGGGCTTTGGCGATGGTGAGTCCGATGCCGGACCCGCCCCTGTCGGACTCCCGCGCGGAGTCCCCGCGGTAGAAGCGCTCGAAGATGTGCGCCAGTTGCTCCTCGCTCATGCCCTGACCGGTGTCGGTGACGCTGATGACCACGGTGTCCGGAGTCGTGGTCGACGTGACGTCCACGCGCCCGCCCTGGGGGGTGTGCCGCAGCGCGTTGTTGAGCAGGTTGCCGAGGATCTGCGCGAAGCGTTGCGGGTCGGCGCGCACCGGCAAGTCGTCGACCGCGGCGGTGAGGGTGACGCCCTTGCGGTCGTAGGCATTCCTGGTCTGTCTGATCACCGGCTCGACGAGGTCGGTGAGCGGCTGGAGGCTGGTCTGCAGTTCAACGCGTCCTTCTTCTGCACGGGACACCTCTTCGAGGTCGCGGGCGAGTCTGGTGAGACGCTCGACCTGCTGTTCGACGATGGCCCGGGTGTTGTCGTCCCAGGCGAGGACGCCGTCGGCGACGCCTTCGAGATGTGCGTTGAGGGTGGCGATCGGGGTGCGCATCTCGTGGGCGAGGTCGGCCAGCAGGCGGCGGCGGGTGGCCTCGACGTCGTTCAGGCGGTCGGCCATGGTGTTGAACGTGTCCCCCAGGGTGCTCAGTTCGGGGCCGCCGCCCTGCACGGTGACCCGGGCGTCGTAGTCACCCCGGCTGAGCCGGGCCGCCGCCTGGGTGAGCAGTTCGACCGGCCGGCCGATGCGGCGGGTCAGGTACCACGAGATCCCGAGCGACGCCGCCAGCGCGACCAGCAGCCCGACGGTGAGGGAGATCAGGCTGGCGTCGGCATACGCCCTTTCGATGTGGAAGATCTGGGGCGAGTCGGGCGGGTAGTTGGTATCGATCAGGTGCGCGTGGAACAGCGGTGGTCCGATCAGGGCGGCCGTCAGTCCGGCGCTGGCCACGATGGCGAGCAACACGATCGCCTGGGCCACAAAGAGCCTGGTGCCGAGCCGCCAGCCTCCTATCGCATCCACCAGGCGGGTCATCCGCGGCCCATCCGGTAGCCGACCCCACGGATGGTGGTGATGTAGCGCGGCTCGGCGGGGTCGTCGTCAAGCTTCTTGCGCAGGTTCGCGACGTGGACGTCGACGACGTGTTCGTCACCGACCCAGGCGGTGTCCCAGACCGCATCGATGACCTGGCGACGGCTGAGCGCGAGGCGGGGCTGGGCGGAGAGTACGTCCAGGATGTCGAACTCGGTGCGGGTGAGCGCGACCGGGACGCCAGCGACCCAGACCTCGCGTCCGGCGGCGTCGATGCGTAGGTCACCGAAGACCCGCTGCTCCTCGATCGCGGGGGCGACGGCCGGTTGGCGGCGTGGTCGCCGCAGCACCGTCTGGACGCGGGCGACGAGTTCGCGGTTGCTGAAGGGCTTGGTGAGGTAGTCGTCGGCCCCGACCGACAACCCAATGAGCCGGTCGACCTCGTCGCCGCGCGCGGTCAGGATCAGGATGTAGCAGTCCGAGAAGGTTCGGATCTCGCGGCACACCTCGATGCCGTCGAGCCCGGGCAGCCCGAGGTCGAGGATGATGACGTCCGGGTCCTCGACTCTCGCCAGGGTGACGGCGTCCGGGCCGGTGTGGGCCTGGACCACCTGGTGGCCCGCCCGGGTGAGGTAGGACGCGATGACGGCGGCGAGTGCTCGCTCGTCGTCCACGATCAACACCTTGGTCGGTACCTCACTCGCGCTCGTCATATGGCAAGTATGACCGCGCTCCGGACGAGGCCCGCAGGTCGGCGAGGGCGGCAGTGAGTCTTGACGCGATCTTGACCAGATCACTCTGGATTCCCCGCGACCTGCGGCCTACCGTGAGTGCAGTCGAGATACCCCCTGGGGGTATATAGGGATGAGGGGTGAGCTGCATGGAATGGTTGCTCGTGGCAGGTGCCGTGGTGGCGACCGCATTGTTGGTCTGGTTCTTCTTCGGCCCGCGCCGCGCGGGTCGGGTCGAGATGGAGGACGGCGCGCAGGTGGTGCGGGTCACCGTGGACGGTGGCTACAGCCCGAATGTGATCGAGGGGGTCCATCCCGGCACGCCGGTAAGGCTTCTTTTCGACCGGAAGGAGAGCGGCGAGTGCACATCGCGCGTGGTCATGCCTGATTTCAGGGTGAACGCGGCGCTGCCTGCCTACCGGACGACCGCAGTCGAGTTCCTCCCCACCGAGGCCGGTGAGTACCGGTTCGCGTGTGGGATGAACATGGTCTCGGGGGTCGTGCGGGTTGCTGGGGAAGCACCCGCTGCCGCGCCCGTCGCCCTCCTGGAGCGGCCGGAGACGGAACTGGGGTCGGAGCCAACCGCAGTTGGCGGGCCCGTGGCTGATGCCGACGCCGAAGAGGCTGAGCGCGCTGCCGAGATCCGCGACCTGACCCGTCGGCTGACTGTCGGTGCGGTCCTCACGGCGCCGGTTCTGGTCGCGGTGATGGCTGTCGAACTGTTCGGTGCGACCTGGGTGCCGCAGTTCATGATGAACCCCTGGTTGCAGTTGTTGTTGATCGCCCCGGTGATGTTCTACGCCGGCTGGCCGATCCATCGCACCGGGTGGAAGGCGCTGTCACACCGGACCGCTGACATGAACTCCCTGATCACCCTGGGTACCTCCGCCGCCTTCGGCTTCAGCCTGGTGGTGACCTTCCTGCCCGGGCTGCTGCCCGACGCGCTACGCCACGTCTACTACGAGGCGGTCGGGGTGATCATCACCCTGATCCTGGTGGGACGCCTGCTCGAGACGAAGGCCAAGGCCGGCACGGGCGAAGCGATCCGCGCGCTGATCGGACTCCAGCCGCGGATGGCCCGGGTCGAGCGTGGCGGACAGGAACTTGAGATCGGGGTGGATGAGGTACAGGTGGGTGACATCGTCCTGATCCGGCCCGGCGAGAAGCTCTCGGTGGACGGTGAGGTGATCAGCGGTTCCTCCTCGGTCGATGAGTCGATGGTGACCGGCGAGTCCATGCCGGTGACCAAGTCTGTCGGCGATACCGTCATCGGCGCCACCATCAACGGCACCGGCGCCCTGAAGTACCGGGCCACCAAGGTCGGATCGGACACGATGCTGGCCCAGATCATCAAGCTGGTCCGGGAGGCGCAGGGCTCGAAGGCGCCGATCCAGCGCCTCGTCGACCAGGTGTCCAGCTACTTCGTGCCCGCCGTGCTCGTGATCGCGTTGTGGACCTTCGTCGTCTGGGTGCTGGTCGGCCCGCCGCCGGTGTTCATCTTCGCGCTCGTCGCAGCCGTCTCGGTGCTGATCATTGCCTGCCCATGCGCCCTCGGGCTCGCCACCCCGATGTCGATCACGGTCGGAACCGGCAAGGCTGCCTCGTACGGCATCCTGATTCGCTCCGCCGAGGCGCTGGAGACGGCGCACAAGCTCGACACGGTCGTACTGGACAAGACCGGCACCATCACCAAGGGCGCCCCGGCACTCACCGACGTCCTGCCGGCCGAGGGTTTCGCGACCGGCGAGCTCCTGGCCCTGGCGGCCGCGGTGGAGGCCTCCTCGGAGCACCCGCTGGCCACCGCGATCGTGGCCGGGGCGCGGGACCGTGGGCTCAGCATCCCTGCTGCGACCACGTTCGATTCCGTCACCGGCCAGGGCGTGCGAGCGCTGGTTGCCGGCCGGGAGGTGCTCGTCGGCAACGCGCGGCTGCTGTCAACCGCTGGGATCGACCCGGCTGCGCTGAACGACGACCTCCAGCGGCTGGCCGGGGACGGCAAGACCCCGATGCTCGTTGCAATCGACGGGCGGGCTGCGGGCGTTATCGGGGTCGCCGACACCGTAAAGGAGGGATCGGCGGCGGCCGTCGCGGCCTTGCAGAAGCGCGGTATCGAGGTCGTAATGATGACCGGTGACAATCGTGACACCGCTGCTGCAATCGCCCGTCAGGTCGGCATCACCCGGGTCGTGGCGGAGGTCATGCCTGAGCACAAGGCGGCCGAGGTCAAGCGTCTGCAGGCCGAGGGGAAGATCGTCGGGATGGTCGGCGACGGCATCAACGACGCCCCGGCCCTGGCCCAGGCCGACGTCGGGTCCGCCATCGGCACGGGCACGGACGTGGCCATCGAGTCCTCCGACATCACCCTGATCTCCGGCGCACTGTCCGGGCTCATCACGGCCGTCGACCTGTCACGGGCAACGATGCGCAACATCAAGCAGAACCTGGTCTTCGCGTTCCTGTACAACGGCATCGGGATCCCGGTCGCCGCCGGCGCGCTCTACCCCGCCTTCGGGATCACGCTGAGCCCGATGATCGCCGCAGCAGCGATGGCGCTGTCATCGCTGTCGGTGGTCACGAACGCCAACCGGCTGCGGAGTTTCAACGCGCACCCGGTACCAGACGTCGTCCGTGTGCCCGCCACCGACCCGGTGGTGGAGATCGGGCGCGATGAGGAAGACAACCCAACCACAACAACAATGGAGGAAGACATGTTCAAGAAGTCCGCGAAGGTCACGGACCCCATCTGCGGGATGAGCATCGACGCCGCAACTGCGGCCGACACTGTGGAGTACGAAGGCGCCACCTACCACTTCTGCTCCAGCCACTGCGCGGCCACCTTCAAGGCCGACCCAGCCAAGTACGCGGCGGCGAGGGCCTGACGTCCCAGGTCCTGCCCGGGGTGGACACCCCACACCGGGCAGGACCGCCCTGGACAGCAGTCGGAGGAACTGGACGATGGAAATCACACCGCTTGCCGACGGCGAGGCCGTCAGCAACCCTCAGTTGGTCAACAGGCTGCGCCGGATCGAGGGCCAGGTGCGCGGCATCACTCGGATGGTCGAGCAGGACGCCTACTGCATCGATGTCCTGACCCAGGTCTCCGCCGCAGCTCGTGCACTGCAGGGCGTGGCGCTGATCCTGCTGGACGAGCACATGCACCATTGCCTCGCCGATGCGGTCCGGGTCGGCGGACCGATCGAAAAGGACAAGATCCGGGAGGCCTCCGAGGCCATCGCCCGGCTCGTGCGCAGTTGACACGAAAGACACACCACACCAAACGAATACAAGGAGACAGACATGACCATCAGGATTGCAGTCAACGGCTACGGAGTTATCGGCAAGCGGGTGGCGGACGCCGTCCGCGCAATGCCGGACATGGAGCTTGTCGGGGTGGCGGACGTCGCGACGGACTGGCGAGTTCGCGCGGCTGTGGGACTTGGCATTGGCGTGTTCGCGGCAACGGAGGACGCCGCCAGCGCGATGAGGGCGGGCGGGATGCCGGTGGCCGGCACCCTGGCGGATTTGCTCGGCCGGGTGGACGTGGTGGTGGACACCACCCCGAAGAAGGTCGCCGCGCGCAACCTCGAGGCGTACTGGGCCGCCGGCGTCAAGGCCGTTTTCCAGGGCGGGGAGTCCCACGCCACCACCGGGCACTCCTTCGTCGCCCAGGCCAACTACGCCACCGCGCTGGGCCGGGACACCACCAGGGTGGTCTCGTGCAACACCACCAGCATCGTCCGCGTGCTCGGGGCCCTGCAGGACGCGGGCCTACTTGCCCGGGCCCGCGGGGTGCTGGTCCGGCGGGCGACCGACCCGGGCGAGTCTCACCAGGGCGGCATCATGAACACCGTGGTCCCCGAGGCCACCATCCCGTCCCACCAGGGCCCGGACGCCCGCACCGTCCTGCCGGACCTGGACGTGGTGACCATGGCGGCCAAGGCGGCGCACACCCAGACCCACAACCACTACTGGAGCCTGCAGCTCACCCGGCAGGCCAGCCGCGAGGAGGTCCTCGAAGCGTTGCGAGCCGCACCCCGCATCGCGTTCATCCGGATGGCGGACGGGCTCACAGCGCTGAACACCACGGTCGAACTCATGCGCGACCTGGGCCGGCCCCGCGGGGACATGTGGGAGGTCGCAGTGTGGGAGGACGTCCTGACAGTCGAGGGGGATGAGTCCTTCCTGACTTACCAGGTCTACAACGAGGCGATCGTCGTGCCCGAGACCATCGACGCCATCCGGGCACTGGCCGGCACCGTGACCGACGGCGCCGTCTCGATCGCAATGACCGACGAGGTCCTCGGAATGCGCCGCGACTTCCTCCCCGACGCGGTGCGCGCCACGACCACCTAGGGCACGACAACTTGGGACACGACGACGGGCCGGAATCCGCCGGCCCGTCGGTTCACCACCACTCGGCTATGGGATGGGAAGGATCGACCATGACGAATCAGACCACGGTCCTGGAGGTCGGCGGCCTGCACTGGGCCACCTCGGAACCAGTGATTGAGAAGACGCTGCTGCGGCGCCCCGGCGTCCTCGCGGTAGAGGCCAGCGCGGTCTCCCAGACCGCGACCGTGACCTACGACCCGGACAAGACCTCGGTGGCCCAGCTGGTCGGCTGGGTCAACGATTGCGGCTACCACTGCGCCGGGCAGTCCGTGCCCGACCACGTGTGCGATCCGATGGCTGAAGCCGCCCCGACCGAGGCCCACGCCGCACCCGAAGCCCACGCCGCACCCGAAGCCCACGCCGGACACGAGGCCCACGCCGCACCCGAAGCCCACGCCGCACATGCGGGCGGTGCGGAGACCGATCTGTCCGCGCATGCGGCGATGGGCCATGGCGGGCATGGTGGGTCGATGGCGGACATGACCAGGGACATGCGCAATCGTTTCGTGGTCGCCGCCGTGCTGTCGGTCGTGATCCTGCTCTGGTCCCCGATCGGGCGGGAGGTACTGGGCTTCACGGTCCCCGCGCCCTTCGGGCTGCGCGACGATGTGTTCTCCCTGATCCTGTCCCTACCGGTGGTGTTCTACTCCGCCTGGATCTTCTTCGACGGCGCCTACCGAGCACTGCGGGCCCGGACGCTGGACATGATGGTCCTGGTCGCGGTCGGGGTCGGGGCGGGCTGGTTGTACAGCCTGGTGGTCACATTCACCGGCGGGGGCGAGGTCTTCTACGAGGCGGCCGCGGTCCTGACCACCTTCGTCCTCCTTGGGCACTGGTTGGAGATGCGGGCCAGGGGCGGCGCGAACGACGCCGTCCGGACGCTGCTCGAGTTGGCCCCGTCCCAGGCGGTTGTGATTCGTGACGGCCAGCCAGTGGAGGTCGCCACCTCCGAGGTCGTCGTCGGAGACCTGCTGCTGGTGCGGCCCGGGTCCAAGATCCCCACCGACGCGATCGTGGAGGAGGGGGAGTCCGAGGTCGATGAATCGATGGTAACCGGCGAGTCCATGCCGGTGGCCAAGTCGCCGGGGGCGGAGGTGATTGGTGCGTCGATCAACACCACCGGCACGTTGCGGGCCCGCGCCACGAAGGTAGGCGCGGACACGGCACTGGCGCAGATCGTCAAGATGGTTCAGGAGGCCCAGAACTCCAAGGCCCCGGGCCAGCGACTGGCCGACCGGGCCGCGTTCTGGCTGGTGCTGGTCGCCCTGGTCGGCGGCGCCGTCACGTTCATCGCCTGGATGCTCGCCGGCGCCGGCGTGGCGCAGGCGATGCTCTTCGCGATAACCGTCGTGGTCATCACCTGCCCCGACGCGTTGGGTTTGGCGACCCCCATGGCGATCATGGTCGGCACCGGGCTGGGAGCCAAGCGGGGGGTGCTGTTCAAGAACGCCACTGCCCTGGAAGGTGCCGCGGCAATCGACACGGTGGTGATGGACAAGACTGGCACCCTGACCAAGGGCGAACCGGAGGTCACCGACGTCATCGCCGCCGACATGAGCGAGGATGAGATGCTCGCTCTCGTGGCCGCGGTCGAACGCGAGTCGGAGCACCCGCTGGCCAGGGCGATCGACGCCTACGCCGATCGGCTGGGTCTGCCCATATGGAGCGCGAGCGAGTTCCTCAACGTACCCGGGCACGGCGCGACAGCTACCGTCCAAGGACGTCGGGTGCTGGTGGGCAACCGACGACTGATGGCCAGCGAGAACGTCGAGCTCGGCGACCTGGCAGAGCGGCGCGACGAGTTGGCCGCGTCCGGACGAACAGCTGTGCTCGTCGCGGTGGACGGACGCGCTGTGGGCGTCATCGCCCTGGCCGACGCCGCCCGGGAGACGGCCGCTGCGGCCGTCGCCGCTCTGCACGAGTCCGGGATCGAGGTTGTCATGCTCACCGGCGACAACCAGGCGACCGCCCGGCGTATCGCCGAGCAGTTGGGCATCGACACCGTCATCGCCGAGGTTCTGCCCGGCGACAAGGCGAACAAGGTCGCCGAGTTGCAGCGGGCCGGCAAGACCGTGGCGATGGTCGGGGACGGCGTCAACGACGCCCCGGCGCTGGCCAGGGCCCACATCGGTATCGCCATCGGAGCGGGGACCGACGTGGCGATCGAAACCGCGGACATCGTCCTGATGCGCTCGGACCCCCTGGACGTGTCGGTCGCGCTGCGCATCGGAAAGGGCACCGTACGGAAGGAACGCCAGAACCTGGCCTGGGCCGTCGGGTACAACGTGATCGCGCTGCCGATCGCCGCCGGCGTGTTCTACCCCGCCTTCGGACTGATGCTGCGCCCAGAGATCGCGGCGCTGACCATGTCCGGCTCAACGGTCATCGTCACTGTCAACGCCCTGTTGCTCAAGCGACTCAGGCTGCCCGCGCATCAGGCCCCGGCCGCGCCGCAGCCCGCCGTCCGAGAGCCGGAGCCCATCGCGCCGGTGCCGGCGGGCACCCGCTGACCGTGGCGTAGGCGTGGCAGCTCCGCACCTGCAATTCCGCTCCGGCCGCACCGTCGGCCGGAGCGGAATTGCAGGGAGCGTCCCCCACGCCTTCTTCTTCGACATGGGCGAACAGCGCAGCGACGGTCTTGACCGAGCCTTCATCGAACCCGATCCCAACACTCATCCGGCCCAGCAAGGATGGCTGGACCGCCAAGCGAACACACAGTTCGCCGGACCCTTCAAGGAGAAAATGATGCCGTGTTGCCATGATTCCGCCGATACCGAACCCCACACCTGCAGCCACGATTCGGCAGACTGCCAGTGCGCAGGCGAGGCCCAACCCAGCTCGTGCTGCCGCACAGACCAGGCTGCCGACCAGACCCTCGCGCGCCACCAGTAAGGCTTCCCGATGGCCAGGACAACGCTGCGAATGCCGACGGCCGAAGCCGGCTGGGCAGGCCTGCCCAGCTGAAGCCCAGGGGACGTGGCTGCGTCCTCGCACAAAACCGCAATGAGCAGAGCCACCGCCGAAGAGCGGTGGCTCTGCTCATTGCGGTCGGGACTGACTCAGCGCCGCTGGTGGCCGCCGCGGTCAGTGGCCGTGAGTGTGGGACTCCCCGTGGCCGTAGCGATGCGGGTCGGCGTCAAAGGTCTGCGCGCAACTGGCGGAGCAGAAGTAGAACGTCGTCCCGTCGTGTTCCCGGGTGGCGGCCGCCTTGGCGGGGTCGACGGTCATTCCGCAGACCGGGTCAATTGCCATGGTGGCTGCCTTCTTGGGCTTCCTGCCGAACATGATTGGCTCCTCATTTGTGGTGGTGCTGATTTGGTTGTGTGATCTGCCGCAGACCTCTGCGGCCGGCGATCGCGCATGCGTCGGGCTGAGAAGGGGCGGCGTACGCAGTGCAGCCGGGGCGTTGTCGTCGACCGACAGGGATGCCAGGTCGGCCAGGGGAGTTCCCCGGGGTTCACTTGACGCTGTTACCGCTTGGGCCGC
This sequence comes from Propionicimonas sp., assembly GCF_034927565.1. Lineage (GTDB taxonomy): Bacteria > Actinomycetota > Actinomycetes > Propionibacteriales > Propionibacteriaceae > Propionicimonas. The sequence goes on along the minus strand of NZ_JAYFPT010000031.1, from coordinate 10,243 downwards.
TCGTGTCGGCGATTGTTGCGCCGCCCGATGTATTCGAACCCGACCCGCCTCATGCTGGCTCGTACCTGCGCCGTGGTCGCAGCCCCGGCGGGGACGACCGTCAACAGGGATTCGCCGAACGGCATCAAGTCAACCCCGACCTCGTTCACACCGGGCAGGGCACGTACTTCTTCGATCACGCTCACCAGGCAGCCCACACACGCCAGACCGCGCACCCCATAGGTGGCTGACCTCTCCATAACCAGCTCCTTCCAATCCGACGATGACACCATCCTGGACAGCAGAGGTCGACAGACAGTGACGCTTGGGTCAAGATCCGGGCAAGACCCCACCGGCGCGGCCCGCGCAGACGAGTCTTGACCGAACCTTGCCCGCTGCCGACCCGGCGTCACAGCCGGCTGGTGGCCTCCTGGAGGAGCTCGGCGGGGTCGAGGTACATGGAGGGGTAGTTACCGTGCCAGAGCTGGTTGCCGTCCTCGTCGATCAGGATGAAGCCGTGACCGGGCATGCCGGGGTGCATGCCCTTGCCGAGGGTGTCGTAAGCCTTTGAGACGGTCCCGTCGTCGAGTAGGTAGGGGGTGGTGACGCCGAAGGTGTCCAGGTCGGGTTGGATCTGGGCGGCGGTGTTCATGACGATCGGGAGCACCGTGATGCCCGCCTCGGCGAACCCCGGGTTCTGTTCGATCAGGGCCATCTGCTGGGTGCAGGAACCGCATCCGGCGCCCTCGTTGAAGTAGAGGATGACGGGCTTGCCGCGGAAGTCGGACAGGGAGACGGTGGTGCCGGCGGTCGTCCGAAGGGTGAAGTCGGGTGCCTGGCCGGACGGGCCACCCTGGACGGGTCGGGCGCTCCACAGGCCGAACCCGATCAGGGCGACGATGAGCGTGGCGACCAGGCCGGTCGCCAACCTGATCGCGCGTCGGCGTTTGGCCTGGCTGGCGGCTTCCCGTGCCCGCCGGTCCTGAAGCTGCTGCCGCCGGCTGGTCGTGCTGGTGCTCTGGTTCGTTGGCATGGTGGTCAGTTCCTCGAGGTTTCGTGGTGGTCAGCGATGGGCTGGTCGGCGGCGGACTCGCTGTGGCAGTGAGCCGCCGCGTCGGCATTGGCGGCGTCGTCCGGGTGGCCGCTTGCGATGGGGCGGCGACGGTCGCGGAGTGTGGCCCACACGAACACGCCCGCCAGTGCCAGCAGGCCGACACCCAGGATGGCGTCCGGGACGGGGGCGAGCCAGGCCAGGATGCCCTGGGCGACCCGGGTGACCCAGTCACCGGCTGCCTGCTGGAACCACGTTCCCGAACCGGTCATCGTCGGCGACCCGGCGAGCGTGATGACCCAGATGCCCATGACCACGAACGCCAGGCAGACCAGCAGGTTGATGCTGTTGGTGTGCAGGTTGTGGCCGGCCACCGTGAACCGCAGTGGCTTCGCGCGGCCCCAACGGCGTTTGTCGAGCCCCGCCGCGTCCCACAACAGGGCCATCAGCAGCAGCGGGATCACCATGCCGAACACAAACGCAAGCCCGAGCACCAGACCACCGAACGGGCTGCCCGACAGTGCCGACAACGTCATCACGCCGGCCAGCACGGGGGCGCAGCAGCTGGATGCGATTCCCGAGAACACGCCCAGGCTGAAGAAGGTGGCAGAGTCGCCCCGGGTCGTGTCCGGTGCTCGCAGCGCCGAGGGCATCGACCACATCCGGCCGCTGAGGGCGAGGAATCCCAGGCCGATCATGAGCAGGCCGCCGGCCCAGTACAGCGGCACGTGGTACTTCGCGATCGCACCCGCGAGCAGGCTCACCCCCAATGTGATCGGCACCAGCACCAGCGCCAACCCAGCCGCGAAGACGAAGGTCAGCGGCAGCAGCCGCCAGCGGTTGTTCTTGACCGCGGCCGCCAGGTAGGAGGGTGCGAGGAACACGATGCAGCAGGGCGCGAACAGTGCGACCATGCCCGCGAAGAAGGCGGCCAGGATGCTGCCGGTGGCCAGGAGTTCGGCCCCCATCAGGCGGTCACCTTCCGTGCGAGAACAGCGTCAAGCTTGCGGCGTGGCAGCCGGCCGGCACTGAAGAAGGCGCCATCGAGCAGCACGAGGGGGAACAGACCCGGCCGGTGCTGCTCCACCAGGGCACGCCCACGGTCCGACTCGGCGGTGACCACATCCAGGCTGAGCTGCCCGAGCGCGACCCGGTCGAGAAGCTCGGCGTGGGCGTCCTCACACAGGTGGCATGCCGGGCTCGTCACCAGCGTGACGCTGGGGCGGTTGGTGTCGGGGCCCGGCAGTTGGTGACTTGGCTCAAGGGTATTCACAGTGCTCCATGCTCGCGGGCCAACCCGTGGCGGTTCGTCAAGGCAACGTCAAGATTCGGTCTGCTCCGTCGGCCCGTCACGGGTGGTGCCCCGCATGTTCGGCGTCTGTGCCGGCCTGTTCGATCGTCGGTGCGGGGCCCGCGTCGGTGGGGTTGAACGCCGGGCCGATCACGAAGGCGGACAGCGCGAACAGGGCGCTGAACACCGCGACGCCGATGACGGGGGCCTTCCAGGTGCCGAACCGTTTCCGCAGCCGATTGAGCATCGGGATGCTCAACAGCAGGCCTGCCGCGTACAGCACCGAGTTGCCGACCACACCGGTGAGCAGTGCCGCGCCGGCGAGGAAACCGATGTGGTGCATGACGTGTGGCACGAGCCCCAACAGGGCTCCCGTCGCAGCTCGAACTCCTGCCCACAGGGTGCTCCACCAGGTGGCACGTGTCACGACCGCGGTGCCGGAGATTGGATCGCCGGTAACAGCGCGGTAGTGCGGGAGTGTCGGGTCCATGAGCAGAAGCCTGCCCACCCAGCGTTTGTGGGCGACGTGAGCCGGGTCAAGATCCGCCCAAGATCCGCCACGGGTCACACCCGGGCTGCGGCCGCCTCGACTGGCATCGCGACATCCTCGGTTGGCATTGGCCGAGACCGCTTGCGGTCGACTGCTATCAGGCCGGCACCGACGGCGATGCTCACGATGCCGAACAACTGCGCCTCCGACAGGCCGAACAGCACTCGGTCGTTGACCCGGACGAACTCGACCAAGAGCCTGGCCGCGCCACTGAGGGCGAGGTACGCGCCGAACACGGGGACTGGCCGCCAGCGACGACCCAGAACCCACAGGACAGCTGCAATCAAGAAGGCACCAGCGGTTTCATACAGCTGGGTGGGGTGGACGGGCACATCGACCGGGACGATGCCGTGGGGGAAGGCCATCCCCCACGGGAGGTCCGTGGGCGTCCCATTGGTGCCGTCTCCAGCCAGGAAGCACCCGATGCGGCCGATCCCGTACGCGACGGACAACGGGATCGCCATGGCGCCCGCAACCGTGCCCAGCGGTAGCCCTTGACGGCGGGTGATCACCACCACCGCGAGGGCCCCACCGATGAGCCCTCCGTACCAGACGAACCCGGAGCCACCCAACATGTGGAGGTCGAAGTGCTGCCAGTTGTCGGCCAAGAAGTACAACTTGGCGCCGACAAACCCCCACACGGTGGCCCACAGGACCAAGGAGTGGGCCACTTCCACCGAGTACCCGAGCCGGCGGAATGCCCGTCCGAGTAGATACGCCCCGACCAGTGCGGCCAGTGCCTTGCTCACTCCGTACGACTGCACCTGGAAACCGAAGATTGTGAAGAGAACGGGCCACACGGCCAAAAACCCCCTGCGCTGCGACGGTACCGGACCGACTAGTGCCGGTGTCCGGAGTGGCCGCCCCCGGACCGGTTCATCAGGAGCATCATCACGCCCATCATGAGCACGCAGCCCAACGCATAGACGACGGCGCCACCGCCGGCTGACCCGGTCAGGACGAGGTACCCGACGACCAGCAACATCGGCGCGCACATCGCCCAGTGCATCCAGCCGTGTCCCTTGTGCGACTCCTTCGGCGAGGAGCTGTCGGCTTGGCCGGCCGAGACGTGGGGGTCGGCGACGAACCTGTCCACGGGGTCGGCGCTGGCGAGGTTGGTGCGCTGGTAGTGGCGAGATGCGTTGTGGTCCATGTCTGATCTCCATTGCCGAGGTCGGATGCTTCACCCTGACATTGCCCGGCGAATGTGCGCCCCCGCTGTGGGAACGGTCAAGGTTGAGTCAACCTCGACTCTGCTAGGTGACGTACTGCAGGCCAATCATCATGCCCGCCTCGGCGTGGTAGATGTTGTGGCAGTGGAGTGCCCAGTTGCCGGCGTTGTCGGCGTCCAGTTCGATGGGCATCGACTGCATGGGGGCCAGCAGCACGGTGTCCTTGCGCAGGCCGGACGCCAGCGCGAAGGTGTGCCCGTGCAGGTGCAGCGGGTGGGTCATCATCGTCATGTTCATCACGTTGAGGCGCAGCCGCTCCCCCGCCCTGACAGTGAGAGGCTCGTTCTCACCGAACGGCGCGCCGTTGATCCCCCATCGGTAGGGGCTCATCGAGCCCTCGAGGGTGACCTGCGCGGTCGCGTCCGCGGTCCTGGACGGCAGCCGGGCCGACTCGTCGGGTCGTAGCTCCGACCCGATCAGCGCGGTGCCGGTGAGTTCCGTGGGGGTGACGTCCGGGCCGGGCGCGGAGCCGGCACCGGTGCGGATCAACGCCAGCCCCTGGCCACCCGTGGCCTTGCCGAACGGGCGCGCGACCAGGGGGAACACGCCGTCACCCAGGGTGACGACCGCGTCGTACCGCTCGCCCATCCCGATGAACAGCGCGCCTGTCTCCTGAGGGACCACCGGATAACCGTCGGTATGGGTGATGGTGAGCACATGCCCGCCGAGGGCGACGGTGAAGATCGTGTCGGAGGCGGCGTTGATGATCCGCAGCCGCACCCGCTGGCCCGCCTTCGCGGTGAACGTCTCGGGGGACGTGGGCACCCGTCCGTTGACGAGGAAGAATGGGTAGGTGACGTCCCCTGCGTCGCCCCACGGCTGCTGGGTCTCTCCGGCGCCGTGCGAGCCGTGGTCCATGCCGCCCATTCCGCCGGAACCCGCCGAGCCGCCGGCTTCGATCAGCTCGTTCAACACGTCGTCGGGGGTCCGCCCGGTGCCGTCAACCCAGTCGTCCAGGGTGACGATCCACTCGGCGTCGTAGGCTCCGGGCTCGCGCGGGTCGTCGATCACGAGCGGCGCGTACAGCCCCCGGTCCAGTTGGACCCCCACGTGCGGGTGGAAGAAGTAGGTCCCGGGGTCGGTTGCGGTGAACCCGTAGACGAACTTCTCCCCGGTTCGGATGGGGTCCTGGGTCATGCCGGGGACGCCGTCGGCGGCGTTGGGCAGCCGGATGCCGTGCCAGTGGATGCTGGTGTCCGCAGGAAGCTGGTTGTCCACGGTGACCCGCACGAATTCGCCTGCCGTGGCGCGAATGACGGCCCCGGGCGCGGAGTCACCGTACGCCCACGTCGCAACCTGGGAGCCGCCCAGATCGAGGGTGACAGGCCTCGCCGTGAGCGTCTGCTCCACGACCCGCTGTCCGGGGGTCGGGACGGCCAACGAGGGAACCGGGGCCGAACTCGAGGATTCGCGTCCGCCTGTCGGGCCGGCCGGTGTGCAGCCTGCCAGCGCCGCAGCCCCGAGACCGAGACCTCCGAGCAGGATGCTCCGCCGCGAAAAATGGTTCATCGTTTGGCTCCTGGTGTCGGCGATGGCGTCCTGCTGTCCGATTCGAGAGCGCTGACGTCATCGCCGGGTGGTGATTGCTGAAACTCGGGTGCGGTGACCACGGGCCGGCTCGCGGGAGGATCCATGGCCTGCTCGGGTTGGGCCGCTCCGTCTTCCTCCCGGACCTCGAGCAGGGCCCGCAGCCCAAGCAGAATGACACCCCAGAAGGCGACGGTGCCGGCCAGCATGAGCAGCCACATACCCCACCCCATCGCAACTTCCTCCGCTGCCAAGCCTGGACCTCGTCGGTTGTCAGGATCGCAGCCCTCGTCTTGGCAGGGAGTCTGGAAAAGGTTCAGATTCGGCCAAGTTCTGACCGCGGCCACCCCAGCCGCCGACCGCCGCCCGACATCCCCGGGGCGGTCCATCCGGCGGCGGACGCGTGCCCCGATGACGGGCGTCGACGGGTGCACGGACTCGCGCGCGAGTCAGTTCCGCCTGGGGCTGTTCACACCCACTCGCCCGTCTCGTCGGGCTCGCGTAGTCGAGCGCCAGTTGTCGTTCGCGCGTTGGTTCAGCCGCTCAGCGTGCACCACTACGCGATTCAGCCCCGTGCGCGTCCTGCTCGACCCTTCGCCGCCCCAGGAGGCAGTCCACTGCCCAAGAAGATAGATCCAACTCATAAAGTTCAAAAACTATGAACTCGAAACCCAGATGTCCTTAGCCGCATCAAACTTATGCATAGACTGACCGTGTGAACCTCGACGCGGACCGTGAACACCTCGATGTGGCCGCTGTGGTGGCTGCTGGCGAATCCCTCACCGTTGAGTTCAAGCGAGGCTCAGTCAACGACCGACAGGTCATCGAGACTGTCGTGTGTCTCGCGAATGGCCAAGGCGGCACCCTGCTCCTGGGAGTCGAGGATGACGGCGCCATCACGGGGGCGAAGCATCGGCACGACACTCAGACGAGTCCGATGCGACTCGCAGCAGCCATCCAGAACCTGACCGAGCCGCCGCATGCCGTTGACGTGTCGGTTCACGAGGTGGCGGGCGTAGAGGTCATTGTCATCGAGGTGCCGCAGGCCATCCCAGGACCGGTCGCGACAAAGTCGGGCCTATTCGTGAAGCGCGCTATCGGTACGGACGGGCGACCGACCTGCATCCCGATGACCCCCTACGAGATAGTGAGCTTGGGGCTGGTATCCCGGGGGATCGATTACGCAGCTGCCCCGGCTCGTGGTGCCAGCATGGCCGACCTCGACCCAGTGGAGTTCGAACGATTCCGCCGGCGGTGTGCTGCCACATCGGGGCAGGAGTCGATGGCCAAGCTGTCTGACACAGACATCTGCAAGGCACTCGGCCTGCTGCACCATGACGGCTCTCTCGGCCTTGGAGCCATTCTTCTCTTCGGCCGCGATGCCGCGTTGGACCGCTGGGTTCCGACCGCCGAGTTCCTCTTCCAGGACCTGCGCGAGGGTGGCCTCCACGCCAACCTGCGGCTGCGGGGCCCGCTCTTGCGCATCGCTGAGGAGATTGCCGCGCTTCTCGACCTGCGCAATACGACGACGGAACTCACCGCCGGCATCCATAGGGTGGACATCGACTTGATGCCAGAACGGACGCGACGCGAAGCGGTGGCGAATGCGCTGGTCCATCGGGACTACGCGGAACTCGGTCCGACGACGATCAGGCTCACCGACACGCAGTTCGTAGTCAGCAACCCCGGCGGATTCCCACCTGGGATAACAGTTGAGAACATGCTCGAGCAGAGCCGTCCGCGGAGCCCGATCCTTGCCGATGCCTTCCGGCGGGTGGGCCTGGTCGAGCGCAAAGGCAAAGGCATCAACGAAATGTTTGAAGCGCAGTTGAGGGCCGGCAGGGAAGTCCCCGACTACACGGCCTCAAACCCGGAACTGGTATCGGTGGCTGTCCCTCTGGGTTCGGTCGATCTGGATCTGGTGCGCTTCTTGTTGACCTTCGAAGACTCGCGGCAGCGTCCGCTGGCTTTGGACGAGCTCCGGCTGGTCCACGAACTCAAGGCTGCAGGTTCGGCCACCAACGGCGAGCTTGCGGAAGCATTGGCTCTCCCGTCCGGTGCCGTGCGGACGACGTCCACCCGACTCGTCGAGATGGGCGTCATTGAGGCCCGCGGGAGCGGTCGCAACCGCCGGTTCCATTTGACCGCGCGCTTCTACGACCTCGCCCAGGATCGCAACGCGTACGTTCGCGTCCGGGCAATGGATCCACTCCAGCAGGAACAGCTCGTCTCAGAGTACGTGCGCAGTTACGGCAGTATCGCGCGCTCTCAGGCTGCCGAACTCTGCCAGCTCGCCCCGACCGAGGCCCGCGCCCTGCTGAAGCGCATGACCGACAAGGGGATGCTGAAGATGGTCGGCGAGCGCAGAACCGCCCGCTACGTCCCGACGGACAGCCATCATCAGGTCCCAGCTGAAGGGTGAGCCAATCGACGGTCGGCGTGAAGTCGAACCTCTCGGCGTCCGCCGGCGGCGCCCCGGGCAGCCCGCTCAGCCCAACTTGTCGTACAGCGACAGCGCCGGGTCGATGACCTTGCCCGGCTTCAGGTTTTGACCCGGACGGTTTCGTCTCCCCGGACATGCCGCACATCACCTGCCTGCGCAACCCGTCGGTCGGGCTGGAGTCGGACTACGAGCTCAAGCCGACCACCGACCCCAAGGTCGTCTACATCGCCGGCGGCGGGGTGGCCGGGATGGAGGCCGCGACGCTGCTGCACCGCCGCGGGCACCATCCGGTGCTGTTCGAGTCGACCAATGAGTTGGGTGGCCAGTTCTTGTTGGCCGGGATGGCGCCACGGAAGGCCGAGATGCGCCAGGCCGCCATCGCGATGGGCAAGACGCTGCTGAAGGAAGGCGTCGAGGTGCGGCTGCACGACCGACTCACCCCTGACCGGTTGGACGGGGCCGACGCACTGATCATCTCCACCGGCGCGACCCCGATCATGCCGAGCTTCCCCGGGCGCGACCTGCCCGGCGTGGTCGATTCGCACGACGTGCTCACCCAGGCGGTCTTCCCGACCGGACGAGTGGTCGTCATCGGGGGCGGGCTGGTCGGCCTCGAGGTCGCCGAATACCTGGTCGACAAGGTCGATTCGCTGGTCGTGCTCGAGATGCTCGGCGCGATCGGTGAGGACATCGGCCAGATCCGACGGATCAGCGTGCTGGAGGAATTGGGCAGGTCTGGCGTGGACTTGAGGACTGGTGCCCGCTGCGAGGAGATCACGCCGGACGTGGTTGTCTACGAGCAGGACGGCCAGACCCGCGAACTGCCCTACGACACCGTGGTGATCGCCATCGGCGCACGCTCTCGTCCGACCGAACCGTTTGAGAAACGCGCCGGCGAACTCGGTATCCCGTGCTGGGTCATCGGGGACGCGAAGCAGGCGCGGCGCGCGGTCCAGGCGATCAAGGAGGCTGCCGACGCCGCGCTGGCGATCGACTGAGCGCGCGGGTCGCCTGGCGGGCAACACGCCGCGACTTGACGCCCGCGGCGCGACTGTGGCGCCGTCAGCAAAGGCCCAGAGCCGGGTCGAGAGCCTGCCGAGACGCGCCTTGGCCTCGCCGGGCGTGGTCTCCATCCTCAGTTCATCGAGGACTTCGAACGCAGCGACATCGACGGCCTTCAGTCCAGCCCTCTCTCAACCTGTGCGCGCCTCACGGGACACGAACGCAACTGTTTCGGCAACTCCGCCAGACCAGGTCCATGTCCTTGTTCAGCCGCGTACTGGTCGCCGGCCCGCGTCTGGCGGCGCACGACCTGGCGGGCGGCGTAGGGCTGCCCGTAGGTTGCTGCGAGCGTGGCGAGCACCCCGACGCCGATCAGGGGGTGGCCCTCGAGTGTGGTTTGGATGAACGCCGCGATGGCGTACAGGCCGCGCACCTTGAGCGCAAACCGGACAGGCCGGCTCGTACCGAAGGTGATCATGAAGGCTTGCAGCAGGACCCGGAACGGAAGCCAAGGCAGGGTCAGGACGCTCAGCGGCCATTCCAAGCGGGTGGCGCCACCGACGACCTGGCCGGCCGCGGACACCAACAGAGCCGTCATCTGGTCTGCAGGCAGGCGACCCGCCTGAAGCGCGAGCACGGCGCCGCGGGTGACGACGACGTTGTGCCGGCCGCAGCCCGCTGCAGCGACATCGGGCATCCCGACCACCCGCACACCCAACTTGGCGGCCGCAGGTCCGGTTTGACGCATCCCAGCGATCGAGTCGGCCAGCGCCCCCTCCTCCACCTGGTTGGGTGCGCGGGCGGGTAGCAGCAGCCGCATCAGCGCGTCCTGCCCTGCCCGGGTCGGTGCGACGACGAGCATCACCGCCCACAGCGCGGTCACTGTCGCGCTGACGTAGCCGGGTGCCAGTGCCCACATCGCCAGCCCCATCCAGAGGCTGAACGCCAGTGCCGGTGTCGCAGCGATGATCCGCCAAACGGTGATGCCCATCACGGTCTCCTTCCTCGAATGTGCACACCGGAAGGGTGGTGGGTGTCCATGAGGGTTCGCCAAATGGGCTTGGGATGTGTGGACAACCCGTCAGTCGTCCCGCAAAACGGAGCATCCCGATGAACCCTGTGCCGAGCACCCAACTGCCCCTCACCGCCGGCCAACGAAGCCTGTTGC
>NZ_JAYFPT010000016.1:0-151024 GCF_034927565.1 Propionicimonas sp. | reverse complement strand
GCAGCCAGCTCACGCTGGCTCAGGCCGGCCCCGGTGCGAAGGTCGTAGATCAGCTGCCCGAGGGCGAGATCCTGCTGAATCTCCGCACGTCGTTCGTCGGTGACGGGCGTGCGCGTCCGTTTCGCATCGTCCCAGCGGGAGTAGTTGCTCATGCCGTCCTCCATTACGGGTACTTGATTGCGCATTCTTCGGCGGCCCGTCGTGCGCGAGTGACCTCGTTGCGCTCGTTGTTGCGTTGTTTGCGGAACGTGGTCAGCAGGATGATCCGGCCGTCCTTGGTGAATCGGTAGGTGATCCGCCTGGCCGTGTGGCCGAGGGCGAAACGCAGCTCGAACAGTCCTTCGCCGAGGCTTCGAGAGAACGGCATCCGAGCAGTCGAACCCAACTCTGCCAAGCGGTCGACGACGACAACGACCCGTTCCCACTCGTCCTGGGCGAGGGTGTCCAGCCAGGCTTTGATCTCGTCGTGCAGTTCGATCTCAGCCATGAATCATGATCGCATTCTCGACATGATCGCACAAGAGCGATCATCCTCAAACGGGCGGAGCCTTGGTGCGTGCCCGAACCTCGTGAGCCGTCATTGATGCGGTGACCCGGACGTCGGCGCCTTCGGGGAAGTAGGAGCGGCGGCGGCGTTCAAGCGTCAGCACGTACCACCACGGCGGGTTCATCGCACCCTTGTTGCGGTTGTGGCCGCGGCACAGCGCCTGTCCGTTGCTGACGATCGTGGGCCCGCCACGCGACCACGGGTAGATGTGGTCGGCTTCGACGGCGGGCTCGTTGCAGCGTCCCCAGGCCAGGAACACCGCGCCCTCACAGCGGTGGCCGGCGCGCTCCATCACGATGCGCCGGGACTCGTACTTGAAACCGCGCCAGGGATCCTGGCCCTGGGACCGGTGGGGGCCTCGTCCCGGGAGGGGGCAGCGGAGCACGAGAAGGAAGGCGGCGATCGCTGCGAAGGGCGGGAGGACGGGCGCGAGGCCAGTGAGGGTCGATGCGAGGAGCGCTCCCCAGTCCATGTGGTCGCCTCCTCGCGCCGGTGTTCGTACGGTAGCGGCTGAGGCGGGTTGGTGGAGGCGAAACGGTCTGGATCCGCAGGGTTGGTCGGTGAGATTCCTGCCTGCGCGGGATGTCGAGTGGGAGCGGACTTGCCGGCCGTGAGACCGGTGGGCGTCGCCCGACCGCGCGGGGGTGCCAGTGGAAAGTCCGGACGGGGTGGAGCGCGGCTATGGGGCGAGGTCGCGCTGCACCTGCTCGACGGCGGGCAGGTCGGCGGGGGCCCAGTGCAGGGTGTGCAGGTCCTCGGGGGCGAGCCAGGTGCTGGCGGTGTGCTCGGAGAGGGTAGGCGTGCCGGAGCGCAGGGTGCAGTAGTAGGTGGTGAGGGTCACCTCGGCGACGTCGTACTGGTGGGTGGTGGTGACCACCGGCGAGCCCACGTCCACCACGCAGTCGAGTTCCTCGAAGATCTCGCGGGTGAGGGCTTCCTCGGGGGATTCGTCCGGCTCGACCTTGCCGCCGGGGAACTCCCAGCGGCCGGCCAAGGGGCCGGTCCCGCGTTTGGTGCAGAGCACGCGTCCACCGTCCACGATGACGGCGCCGACCACGGTGAGCTTCCTTCGGGCCGCCATCAGTCGATGCCGAACCAGCCCCGGGCGGCCGCGCGGGCCGACTCGGTGAGGACGGTGAACGCCACCGGCGTCCGCCCGGCGTCACAGGCGGCCTGCTCCAGCAGATCGCGGAGCTGCCAGGCGTCCACGGGGTCGGCGTGGTCGAGGTCGAGGGTGGCGGCGACGCGTTGCGGGCTCCAGCCGGTGAGCTGCTGGAGTTGGGTCTGGTCGAGGCCGGCCAGGTCGAGGTTGGCCCGAAGCTCCCGGGCGGTCGTGAGGCGCTGCTCGCCGTTCAGTGACATGGCTCCATTGTGGCGCGGCGCTGCTCCCGACGTAATCCGCTCATCTGAGCACCCATGAGGCGCTTTCGTGCGCATCGCGGCAGGATCGACAGCAAACGTCGACGAGCTCCTCAGCCCGAGGCTCGACACCGGGTGGGACGGGCGCCAGACCCGTCCCACCCGGCTCGACGGCGTCGCCCCGAACACCCGACTACCCGGAGGAGAACCAATGATCGATCAGCAGATCCTGGACGCCATGCGCGAGCGCATCGAACTGGAGGCGGACGGGGTGCGCAAGGTCGTCGAGGTCTTCGACGACACCACGGCGGTGATCCTCGACGCCCTGCTGCACTGCACCGGCAAGGTGTTCGTCACCGGCTCGGGCACCTCCGGCAGCATCGCCCGGCGGATGGCGCACCTGTTCTCGGTCAGCGGCACCCCCTCGCTGTTCCTGCAGCCCTCGGACGCGTTGCACGGCACGATGGGCGCGCTGCGCAGCGGCGACCTGCTGATCGCGATCTCGAAGGGTGGCGGCTCCGACGAGATCAACAACCTGGCCCACCGCGCCCAGGAGCGCGGCGTCCGGGTGATCGCGCTGACCAGCAACCGGTCCTCCGAGCTCGCGCAGTTGGCCGACCACGTCCAGTACTTCGAGGTGGCCGACGACGTCGACCCCGGCAATGTGATCGCGATGGGCTCCACCCTCATGCATGCGATCTGGGGCGACTGCCTGGCCGTGGTGCTGATGCGGATGCGCGGCTACCGCTGGGCCGAGGTGCTGTTCACCCATCCGCTGGGTGCGGTCGGCAAGCGGGAGGGCCTGCCCGATGAACTCGACAGCCTGCCGGCGCCGACGAACGACCAGTGAGGCGTCGCTAGCCCTGTTGCTCCAGGTCGAGCAACGCCCGGGCCAGCGAACTGTCGGTGACCAGCGTGGTGCACAGCTTCGCGCGTATCGCCGCTCGCACCGCCCGCGCCTTGTGCGCCCCACCCGCGGCGACCACAACCTCGCGGGTGCGGCGCAACTGGGCAGCGTGGATAGCAATCGACCGCGGCTGCAGATCCTCCACTATCGACCCGTCGTCCCGCAGCAGGGTGGCGCAGACGTCGCCGATGATCCCTTCGCTGAGGAACCGGTCGCGCACCTCGGGGGAGAGGGCGCGCAGCAGTTGTGAGTCGGGCGGTGACCAGCTGCCGATCGCGGCCGCGGCAATGGTGATCGACTCGAACCGCTGGATCACCGCCGAGATCGCGGCCTGCCGGCGCAGCGCCGAGGCGGACTGCTCGTCCTCCAGCAGCAGTGGGACGTAGAGCGGGTAGGCCCGTCCGCCCCCCACCGAAGTGAGCCGTCGGACCAGCTCCAGTGAGTTCTCGTGCACCGTCCCGATCGCGCCGACCATCTGGATCACCGGGCAGCGGGCGAGTTCGGTCATCTCCTCCGACATCGCGCTGAGGGTGCGGCCCCAGGCGACCCCGAGGACATCGTCGTCGGTGACCAACTCGGCCAGCAGAGCGGCGGCGGCCTTCCCCACCGAACGACGGACGGCCGGCAGTTCGTCGTGCTCGCCGCCGATCGTGACGATCACCCGCCGCAACCCGAACTGTTGCCGCACCGCCTCGGACAGTTCGGCGTCGAACATCCCCGGAACGTCGATGGTGAAGGTGACGATGGACTCCGCCCGCGCCAGGTCGAGCAACCGGGCGATCTGGAAGCGGGACAGGCCGAACTCCTCGGCGATCTGGGTCTTGGACTCGCCGTCGATGTAGAACCGTCGACTGATGGTCGCGGCGAGCATCAGCGTCGCCAGGCCGGGTTTACGAGCCATTGTCACCTCCGTTGGGGTTCTTCATTCGAGTAGGATAGCGCTCAATTGATCGCAATGGATTCCCTCTGAACCTAGATTGCTCAAACGAGCATTGGTGTTGATGAACGAGAGGAATCTCCCAATACTGAGTTACGGATCGCCGTGCAGCAAAGGAGCCACCATGACGACTGTCGCCATCCCGGCGGGCAGGTGCAGTCACGCCGGCACGGGCAGGCAGAACAGGCAGGCCATCAGCTCTCAACCGGCGGGGGTGTCGGCATGCCGGTAGTTGCTGGAGTCGACTCCAGCACCCAGTCGACCACCGTGGTGCTGCACGACCTGGACAGCGGCGCGCTGCTCGGGACCGGCAGCGTCCCGCATTCCCCGACCTTCCCGCCGGTCAGCGAGCAGGATCCCGCCGAGTGGTGGACGGCCCTGACCGGCGCACTGGCGACGGCCCGCGAGCAGGCCGGCGTCCGGCCCGATGACATCGTCGGGATCAGCGCGGCCGCCCAGTGCCACGGCCTGGTCGCGCTCGACGAGCACGACGCGGTGATCCGTCCGGTCAAGCTGTGGAACGACCTCACCAGTGCCGGCCAGGCCGAACGGCTGCGCGGCCGCCTCGGTGCTGCCGAGTGGGTCCGCCGGGTGGGCTCGGCACCCACCTCGTCCTTCACCGTCGCCAAGCTCGCCGCCTTCGCCGAGAACGAGCCCGCGCTCTACCGCCGGCTCCGCCATCTGCTGCTGCCACACGACTGGCTGATCCACCGACTGAGCGGACGGTATGTCTCCGACCGCTCGGGCGCCTCCGGCACCGCCTACTTCAACGCCGCCCGGATGGAGTACGACCCCGGCATCCTCGCCCTGGTCGACCCGGACCTCGACTGGCGCGCCGTGCTGCCCACCGTGCTGGCGCCCGGCGAGGCGGCCGGGACGATCCTGCCCGCGGTGGCCGACGAACTCGGGCTCTCCCGCCGGGCGATCGTCGGTGCGGGCGCCGGCGACCAGCACGCCGGAGCGGTCGGTCTGGGCGTCGTCCCCGGCGACGTCGTGCTGGTGCTGGGCACCAGCGGCGTGGTCTACAGCCTCCACCCGACGCCGGTCGTGGACGAGACCGGCGTTGTGAACTCGGTCGCGGCGGTGGCCGGCGGCTACCAGCCGCTGATCGGCATGGTGAACTGCACCAAGGTGACCGACAGCTTCGCCCGGCTGCTGGGCGTCGACCTCACCACGCTCGCCGAGCTGGCGCTGGCCGCGCCGCGGGCCGACTCCCGGCCGGTGCTGGCCGCCTACCTGGACGGGGAGCGGTTCCCCGACCGTCCGTCCGCCCGCGGCACGCTGACCGGGCTGACCAGCGCCACCAGCCGCGAGGAACTCGCGCTGGCCGCCCACGAGGGCGTGGTGTTCGGCCTGGAGCGGGCCCGTCGCCACCTGGCCTCGTTCGACATCGACCTGTCCGGCCGGACGATCGCGATCGGCGGTGGCGCCACCTCCCCGGCCTACCGGCAACTGCTGGCCGACGTCACCGGGAGGCCGATCCAGCGCTCCGCCACCCGGCAGCCGGTGGCCTCCGGTGCCGCCATCCAGGTCGCCGCCCTGGTCACCGGCCGGCCGCTCGCCGACCTCGCGCAGGCCTGGGCCGGCGCGGTCGAGGTGGTGGCCGAAGCCCGCACCCCGCTCACCGACACGATCTTCGAACGCTATCTGGGCGTCGCCAACTGGGAAGGAGCCGATTCGTGGCAGCAGAACTAGGCCCGGTGGCCACACCGCGCTCCCGGCGGCGCCGGCTGCCGGAGGAGAGCGGCATCCTGGCGGTGCTGATCGTCATCCTGATCGCGCTGTCCGTGCTCTCGGCGAACTTCCGCACCCTCGACAACTTCTCGGTGCTGCTGGTCAACGGCACCGTGATCGGCTTCCTCGCGCTGGGCCAGTGTTTCGTGCTGCTGACCGGCGGCATCGACCTGTCCACCGGGGCGAACGTCGGCATGACCGGCGTCCTGGCTGCGGTCTTCATGCGCAGCGGGCTGGACTGGACGATCGCGGCCGTGCTTGCCGTCGCGGTCGGGACGGCCCTGGGCGCGATCAACGGGGTCATCGTGCAGTATTTGAAGGTTCCGCCGTTCATCGCCACCTTCTCCACCCAGGGCGTGGCGCTGGCGATCCCGCTGATCATCACCGGCGCCAGTTCGGTGCCGGTACTGCAGAGCAACTTCGCGCTGATCGGGCAGGGCCGGCTGGCCGGCATCCCGGTTCCGGTGATCCTGCTGGTGCTCGCTGCCGTGATCGCGGCGCTCTTCCTGCGGATGACCCGCAGCGGCGTCCACATCTACGCGGTCGGCGGCAACCTCTCGGCGGCCCGGCTCTCCGGGGTGAACGTCGCCGCAACGACCATCCTGGTCTACTCGATCAGCGGGCTGTGCGCCGGGATCGGCGGCCTGATCGCCACCTCGCGGCTGATGGTCGGCTTCCCGGCCACCGGCACCGGCAATGAGTTGTTCTACTCGATCGCCGCCGCCGTGGTCGGCGGGGTGTCGCTGTTCGGCGGCGTCGGCACCGTACTCGGCGCGATGATCGGCGCCGTCCTGATCGCTTCGGTCAGCAACGGCATGAACGTGCTGAACGTGCAGAGCTACTGGCAGTCGCTGGTGATCGGACTGATCATCCTCGCCGGCGTCACTTTCGACACCCTGCGCCGCTCCACGAGCCCGGCCAAGAGACCTCTGGTGACGCCCTCGGCCCACGCCCAATCACCCACGAGTTCGGAAGTCCTCACAGAGAAGGGAAAGTAAATGAAGATCTATCGTGCGCCAGCGGTGGTTGCCTCCGCCTGCGCTGTCCTGATCGGGTTGAGCGCTTGCAGCGTCGATACTCCGGGCACCCCCTCGTCGACGGCACCCTCCAGCGGCAGCGGCCCGTCGTTGCCGGAGAGTTGCTCGGCGGAGAAGCCGGTGGTCGGCGTCGCGCTGCCCAACACCGTCAATCCCTACTACATCTCGATGCAGCAGTCCTTCGTGGACAACGGCGCCGCGCAAGGCTTCGACGTCAAGATGGCGATCGCCAATGATGACGACTCCGCCCAGCTCGGCCAGGTGCAGTCGTTCATCCAGCAGAAGGTCTGCGCTGTCGTCCTCAACGGCGTCAACTCTGGTCCCGCCGCCGCCAGCGTCGCGGCCCTGAACCAGGCAGGCATCCCGGTGTTCACGGTCAACCAGATCGTCGACCCGGACAGCCTGAAGGCGCAGAACGCCGACTTCCTCCAGTTCGTGGGCGCCAACCAGACGGCCGGCGGCACGGCGATGGGTGAGCTGGCCATCAAGGATCTCGGGACCGACACCCCGTTGGTCGTCGGCCTGGTCGGCGCGCCCGACCAGATCGCTGCCAACCAGCGCGACGACGGCTTCGTGACGGCGTTGAAGCCGGCGAAGAGCGTCGAGGTGTTGCCCACCGTGAACAGCAAGGTGGATCCGGCCGTCGCACTCCAGGTCACTTCCGAGTTGCTGCAGTCCAATCCGGCGATCAACGTGATCTTCGCCGCGACCGGTCCGAGTGCGGTGGGTGCCATCCAGGCGATCAACCAGACCGGACGGGCCGACAAGGTGAAGCTCTACGCGTTCTGCGCGGCGGAGACCAAGCTGGACGACTTCTACGTCGGCTGCGCCGCGCAGGAGCCGGCCGTCTACGCCGACACTGCGCTGAAGAACCTGAAGTCCTATCTGGCCGGCGAGAAGGTCGAGCACGAGGTACTGCTGGCACCCAAGGTGTTCACCTCGGGGCAGACCCCGGCACCGGGCGAACTGGGCTGATCCGGACTATCGCGACGACTGACGATTGGGGAAGTGTGAACGACAAAGCGAGGGCGGAGGCGCTCATCGTCGAGGGTATGACCAAGTACTACGGGTCCACCCTGGCGTTGTCGGACGCCCATCTGAGGGTCGAACGAGGCTCCGTTCTCGCTGTTGTCGGGCACAACGGCGCCGGGAAGTCGACGCTGCTGCGTTCGCTTTCCGGCGCCGAACGCCCGGACGCCGGCCGGCTGCTGATCGGCAGTGAGGAACTGCATCTCACCAGCCCGGCCGACGCCGCCGCGATGGGCATCGCCTGCGTTTACCAGGAACTCAGCCTGGTCGAGCAGTTGACCGTCTCGGAGAACCTCTTCCTGGGACGGGAGCAGACCCGCAACGGACGGCTGGCACGCCGCAGCATGAACCGGCTGGCACGCAGCATCTGCGACGAGTTCGCCATCGACGCCCACCCGAACGACCGGGTGGGCACGTTGTCGGTCGCCCAGCGGCAGATGCTCGAGGTGGCCCGCGCCGTCCACCGCGGCAGCCGCTTCCTGCTGCTGGACGAGCCGACCACGGCGCTCGAACTCGGTCAGGTGGACCGGTTGCTGGTCACCCTCCGGCGGCTCGCGGCCGACGGGCTCGGCATCGTCTTCGTCAACCACAAGCTGAACGAGGTGTTCGCGGTGGCCGATCAGGTGGTCGGCCTGGCTGATGGCCGGGTGGTGCTGTCCGGCCCCACCTCCGAGATCGACCGGGCTGCGGTGGTCCGCGCCGTGGTCGGGGAGCGCGCCGCCGCCGACCACCGCGGCCCAGCGGTGGTCGCACCGGTGGAAGGAGCAAACCAGCCACCCTCCGAGCGTCCGGTGGTCTTCCGTGCCGAGGAGGTGGGTGGCCCCGTTCTGGCCAACGTTTCTCTCACTGTCCACGCCGGTGAGATCGTGGGAATCTACGGCCTGGTTGGTTCCAGTCGCAGCCGCTTCCTGCGCACTGTCTACGGCATGGAGCCGCTCACCCGCGGCACGATGACCCTCGACGGCCGGCCCTATCACCCGGCAACGCCCCTCCAGGCGGTGAGAAGCGGCGTGGCCTACCTGCCTGAGGAGCGCAAGCTCGACGGCATCATTCCTCAGCTGGATACGCACAGTAATGCGGCGCTGCCGGTCCTGAGGCGCTTTGTCCGACTCGGTGTGCTGCGCTGGCGGACATTACGCGCCCAGACCTCCGTCGAACTCGCCAAGGTGGCGGTGCGCGGCAACCTCGAGTCCCCGCTCAGTTCGCTGTCCGGCGGTAACCAGCAAAAGGTGCTGTTCGCCCGGGCGACCCTGCAGCGACCCACGCTGCTGCTGCTCGACGAGCCGACCAAGGGTGTGGACATCGGTGCGAAGACCGAGATCTACCAGATCATCCGGCAGTTGGCGCGCGAGCAGCAGGTGGCGATCATCATCGTCAGCACCGAGGTGGAGGAGGTGCTGGCCGTCGCCGACAGCGTCGCGGTGTTTCGGGGCGGCTGGTGCGACGGCAGCGTCCGGCCCGCCGGGAGCCTGGGCGCGGCGGAGTTGCGCGAGCTGGCCTGGTCCGACGCCCTCGAGAATGCCGAGCGACCTTGATCCGGCAACGCGTTCTCGACAAGGCTGAGTTCAACCGACTGGATCTCTCTGGCAGCATCCTCGATCTGCCGGTGGAGGACGCCCTGGCCATGTGCGATGCCCTGGTCGCCCATGGTGGACGTGTTCACATCGACGTCATCGACGAGACCTATCCACGGCGGATCGGTGTGGTGGACGAGGTCGTCCGGCGCATTCCCCGGCGACTGTGGGACGCGGTCGAACTCCATCTCATGGTCGGGCCGGACCAGCCGCTGGACTACCCGCGGTTCGGCAGGGTCGTGGCTCACCTGCGCGATCCGCGTGATCCCGGCCTGGCCGAGCGCCTGCCGCTGGCGGGGGAGCGGTGGATCTCCCTCGAGCCGCAGCTGTGGCAACCGGAGGACGTCCGGACGGTGGTCGAAACCGTCCGACCGGACGGAATCCTGATCATGCTCACTCCGCCGGCTGACGCGCCGACCGCCGCCAACCTGGACCGCCTGCTGCTGCCGAGCGCCGTCGAGGCACGCTCGCTGCGGCCGATCGGTGTGGACGGCGGCGCCCGTCCCGAGCACTTCGCCCACCTGGCCGAGCTGGGCGTCAGCTCGGTGGTCGTCGGGCGGGCACTGTTCCAGACCACGAAAGCGCGCGCCACCGGCGCCGAACAGGGAGGTACATCACCATGAAGCTGCAGGTGGCAATCGATCTGCTGGACCGGGAGTCCGCGCTGCGGCTGGCCGGCGAGGTCCGGCCGTACGCCGACATCATCGAGATCGGCACTCCGCTGATCAAGAGCGAGGGGCTCGACGTGGTGCGAGCGGTCAAGAGCGCCTTCCCGGAGATCCCGGTCCTGGCTGACATGAAGACCGCCGATACCGGTGAACTGGAGGCCCGGCTCGCGCTGGACGCCGGTGCCGACCTGATCGGCGTGCTGGGCACTGCTGGCAATGCCACCATCCGCGGCGCCATCAAGGCCGCCCGGGAGCGCAACAAGACGGTCGTGGTGGACCTGATCAGCGTCCCGGACAAGATCTCCCGGGCACGCGAGGTGATCGGCTTCGGAGCCGACCTGGTCGAGTTCCACTCCAGCGCGGACGAGCGCGACAGCCCGGAGTTCGACTTCGCCGGCCTGCTCGACGAGGCGGTCCGCTCCGGCGTCCGGTTCTCCTTCGCCAGCGGCGTGGACCGGTCGACGGTCGCAGCCGTGCAGGCGGCGGGTGCCGAGATCGCTGTGATCGGCGGTGCCATCTACCAGTCCACCGATCCCGCGGCGACCATCCGGGAACTGCGAAGCCTGGCCGGCCTGAGCGAGTACCGCACAGCCTGATCGATCCCGATCGAGGATCGCGCCGCCGCACCCGCCACCGGCCGTGCTGAGGACAGGACACCCATGGGCCGGTCAGCTCACCGCGGACCAGTTCGGCCGGGCGGTGGGTACCAGCTGACCCGAACAGAAGATCGACGCGGCCTGTTCCGCAGGCAGAAGCTCGCCAGGAGAAAACCCCTCATCACACCTGGCGAGCCCGCCGTCCTACGCCGTGCCATCGGCCTACCGCACCCCCCTGCAGCTGCCGACGTCATCGGTTCGACCAGCAGAACCTTCCCCGCGAACGCCGTATTCCCGGGTTCGGCAATGAATTTTCGCGGCAGGTGAAAGTGCTTGTCAGGCCCGCTATCGGGTGGGCGTGGGGGGCGGGTGCGTAGATTGGACCTGTGGCAGTGAGCAGGGACGGCGTCGACCAGGCGGAGACACTCTCCTACCCGGCCACCGCTGCCGCTGCGGCTGTCAGCCTCGACCAGCTCGACACCCGGCTGACCGACTGCCACGCCTGCCCGAGGCTGGTGGCCTGGCGTGAGCAGGTAGCGGCCGAGAAGCGTGCCGCCTTCCGCGACCAGGAGTACTGGGGGCGTCCGGTGCCCGGCTTCGGCGATCCGGCGGCCCGGATCGTGATCGTCGGATTGGCGCCGGCAGCCCACGGCGCCAACCGCACCGGCCGGATGTTCACCGGCGACCGCTCGGGCGATTTCCTCTACGCCAGCCTGCACCGGGTAGGGCTGGCGAACCAGCCGACCTCGGTATCGGCGGACGACGGGCTCGAGCTGCGCGGCGTCCGGGTGACCGCGCCGGTCCGGTGCGCCCCGCCGGCCAACCAGCCGACCCCGGCCGAGCGGCAGCGCTGCGCGCCCTGGCTGGCGCGTGAACTGCAGCTGCTCGGGCCGTCCGTCCGGGTGCTCATCACCCTGGGCGGCTTCGGCTGGCAGTCGCTGCTGGGCACCCTCGGTGGGCTGGGCTGGCAGGTGCCGCGCCCGCGTCCGGTCTTCGGCCACGGCGCGGAGGCGACCCTGCTCGACCCGGACGGACGGGAGGTCGCCCTGCTGGGCTGCTTCCACGTCTCGCAGCAGAACACCTTCACCGGGCGGCTCACGCCCCCGATGCTGGACGATGTGCTCGGCCGCGCCGTCCAGCTGGCCGGCTGAAGGCCGGCGCTCCGTCTCGACTTCCCGCCCGGCGGGACGGGTGGTGCCCGGACGTGGCCACCTCCGATTCGGTGCGGTTGGCCGGAGCAGGCCAAAACACCTACTCAGTGTTGAGTATTTCCACTCCCGGCCGGTGCGAGGATCATGGCGTGCGGGCCTGAACAGACCCAGCGCACACCAAGGGCGCGCCGGCCTCGGCGCACGCTCACGTTTCCTCCCCCTCACCATCGATCCAGGGAGATTCATGCGCACAACGCTTGTTCGCATCGGCGTGGCTGCAGCCAGCGCCGCGCTGCTGGTCACCTCGGCGGCCACCGCCACCACGGCGTCCGCCTCGGGCAGCAAACCGCACAAACCCGTGGTCAAGTCGAACGCGGTCGGCGCCCCGTTCAACCTCGACGTCTTCCACGGCAAGATCTATGTCGCCGATGGCTTCAGCAACACCGTCGGCGTCCTGCAGAGCAACGGCTCGATCAAGACCGTCATCGCCAAGGCCACCGGAACGTCCGGTATCGCCCACTCGAAGAACGGCCGCTACCGCGCCTACACCTACACCGTCGGCGGCGAGGAGGCGATCACCGCCAGCGGGCTGAAGATCCGCGGGCCGCTCGGTAAGCGGGTCACGGCCGACACGCTGGCCTATGAGAAGGCCAAGAACCCAGACCAGAAGCTCACCTACGGCCCGCAGTCCACCGATGCCTGTGTGGTCGGGGCGCTCGGACCGGCCTACACCGGGCTGGTCGACTCGCATGCCTACTCGGTGGCCGCCTACCGTGATGGCTGGGTGGTCGCGGACGCCGGCGCGAATGCGCTGTTCACGGTTGACAACCGCGGGAAGGTGAAGACCCTCGCGGTGCTGCCTGCCCACCCGTACCGGATCACCGCCGAAGCAGCAGCCGAGCTCGGCCTGCCGGACTGCACGATCGGAGTGACCTACCGTTTCGAGGCGGTGCCAACTGATGTCGAGGTCGGCAAGGACGGCTTCCTGTACGTCACCACCCTGCCGGGCGGGCCGGAGAGCCTCGCGCTCGGCGCCCGCGGCAAGCTCTTCCGGGTGAACCCGCGCAGCGGCGCGATCAAGGAGATCGCCCACGGCTTCTCCGGGGCGACCAATCTCGCGATCGCCAAGGACGGCACGATCTACGTAGCGGAGTACTTCGCCGGCGCGATCTCGGCGGTCCGCAAGGGGAAGGTGAAGAAGTACCTGAGCCTGCACAACGTGGTCGCCGTCGAGTGGGACGGCAAGGCGCTGTGGGCCGGAACCACGGTCAACCTCGACCCGTCGCAGCCGGCGGTACCGGGGACGATCGTGAAGATCGTCAACGGCAAGGCATCGCACCACACCAAGGTCAAACACTAGAGCGTGTCTGCCTGTCCCTGGCCGTCGCGAGCGGGGTTCCGCGGGGTGGCTCGCCAGGCACAGGAGGGAGGCGATGTGGTGCATCGTCGACCGACGACAACGCTGCGAGACGCCCGTGGGGCGCCGCGCAGCAGGCCACCGTGGGGGATAGGGAGACACGCTCCACAGCGGGGGGACGGTGTGACGGTGGCCCGGGGTGGGAATCCGCCCCGGGCCATCTGTGTGCCGGTGTCCGGCGGCACAGGGTCCGGCCTTGGGCGACGATCCTGCGGGACAGCCCAGGGGCGACCGTCCGGTCTGGCCGTGGTGCGCCAGCGGCGGACGGCCTGACGACCGACTACAGCAGGGGCGTGGCGACCTCCAGCCGGCCGTGGTCGACCAGCCAGCGGACGGCCTCCAGGATCGCGTCCTCGGGCTCGTAGCGCGGGGCGTAGCCGAGCAGCCTGCGGGCCTTGTCGATGCTGACGTACTGGTTGCGATAGAGGTGGTCCCAGCTGCACTGGTAGGCCTCGGCGCTGGTGGAACGGCGGAACTCGTCCCAGGTGACCGGTCGCAGGGCGGCGGCCTGCCCGAACCAGGACGCCGCGAGCTGGGCGTAGCCTCGCACGTTCAGCGCCGAGGGCGCCGCGATGCTGAAGTCCTCACCGGCAGCGGCCTGTGGACGGGCGAGGGCACGTTCGAAGGCCTGCGCGACATCGTCGGCATGGACGTGGTGCAGGAACTCCGTCCCGAGGCCGGGAACCTCCAGCGGTTCGCCGGCCGACAACCTCCACCACACCGAGGGGTCGAGGTTGCCGAGCGGGCCGATCGGATGCCAGCCCGGCCCGGAGATGTGACCCGGGTGGAGCGACGTGGTGGGTAGCCCGCCGGCGGCGGTCTCCTGCTTCAGCATCCGCGCGATGGCGTCCTTGCCGATGCCGTACTCGCCGAGCGGGGGAGTGCCGCCGTCCTCGTGGATCGGTACCTTCTGGCTCGGCCCGTGCCGCCAGATCGAGCCGCAGTGCAGCAGCTGCCCGGTCACCCCGCGCAGCCGTTCAACCAGAGCCTTCTCGGATTCGGGGGTGAACGAGATCAGGTCGACCACGGCGTCCGGGGCAAGCGCAGCCACCCGGTCGGGGAAGGTGCCGGCGGCGTCCTCGGCGGCACGATCGGCACTGACCTGGCGCACCTCCTGCCAGGCCGGGTCGTCGACGTAGCTCGACCGCTGTCCGCGGCTGAGGTTCACCACCTCGTGACCGGCGCGAACAAGCCGGGGGACCAGGAAACTGCCGATGTGGCCGGAGCCGCCGATGACGACGATGCGCATGGTTCAGGATAGGCGTCCAACCCGGTGACCAGGAGGGCCGGGTGCCGAAGCGGGGGACGGCGGGAGGCGGCGATGCCGAATCAGCGCCGGTTTGTGGAAACCATACAAAGGTGACGGCGTGCTCTTGGGTCGCGGGGCGTGGATTCTGGTTACTTCTACCGACTGGACTGTGTCCTGTCGTCCCTGCGCAGCCAGCCGTGGGAGATTGCCTGCGGGCCTCGTCCGAGACCCGCTGTCACCTACCCCTCAGGAGGCCTGCGTGTTCCGGCGGATTGCGATCGTCAACCGGGGTGAAGCCGCGATGCGGCTGGTCCATGCCGTCCGCGACCTCAATGCCGAACGCCCGGACGCCCCTCCGATCGCCACGATCGCGCTGTACACCGACGCCGAGCGCACCGCCATGTTCGTCCGGGAGGCCGATGAGGCCTATCCGCTCGGCCCGGCCAGCGCACGTCCCTACCTCAACCACGAACTGCTGGCCCGGGTGCTGCGCGAGGCGAAGGCTGATGCGGTCTGGGTGGGCTGGGGCTTCGTCGCCGAGGACGCCGGCTTCGCCGACCTGGTCGAATCCCTCGGCATCACCTTCATCGGCCCCTCCGGCGAGGCGATGCGCAGGCTGGGCGACAAGATCGGCTCCAAGCTGATCGCCGAACAGGTGGGTGTCCCGGTGGCGCCGTGGAGCCGTGGCCCGGTCGACAGCCTGGACGAGGCACTGGCCGCCGCCGCACGGATCGGCTACCCGCTGATGCTGAAGGCCACCGCCGGCGGTGGCGGGCGCGGCATCCGGCGGCTGGACGTCCCCGGCGACCTGACCGACGCCTACCAGCGCACCCGGGAGGAGGCCGAGCGGGCCTTCGGCTCCGGGGTGGTCTTCCTGGAGAAGCTGGTCACCGGCGCCCGGCACGTCGAGGTGCAGGTGATCGCCGACGGCCAGGGGACGGCCTGGGCGCTCGGCGTCCGGGACTGCTCGGTGCAGCGCCGCAACCAGAAGGTGATCGAGGAGTCCGCATCCCCGCTGCTGGATGCGGAACAAACCGCCGAACTCAGGGCCGCCGCCGAGCGGCTGGCGTTGGCAGTCGACTACCGCGGGGCGGGAACGGTGGAGTTCCTCTACCACCCCGGTGACCGGCTCTTCGCCTTCCTTGAGGTCAACACCCGGCTGCAGGTCGAGCACCCGATCACCGAGGTGACCAACGACTTCGACCTGGTCAAGGCCCAGTTGCACGTCGCGGCCGGTGGCCGGCTGACCGACCGTCCGATCGAACAGGGTCACGCCGTGGAGGCCCGGCTGAACGCCGAGGACCCCGACCGCGACTTCGCTCCCGCCCCAGGGCTGATCACCCGGCTCGACCTGCCGGTCGGCCCGGGCATCCGGGTGGACACCGGTGTTGCCGAGGGGGACGCGATCCCGGCCGACTTCGACTCCATGATCGCCAAGATCATCGCCTCCGGACGCAGCCGTGAGGAGGCGCTGGGCCGGTTGCGCCGCGCCATGGCCGAGACCACGGTGATCATCGACGGCGGCACCACCAACAAGAGCTTCGTGCTCGAACTGCTGAACCGCCCCGAGGTGATCGACGGTTCGGCCGATACCGGGTGGATCGACCGGATCCGCGCCGCGGGCGGGCTGATCGCCGACCGGTACTGGCCGGTCGCGCTGGTGGCCGCCGCGATCGATGCCTACCAGGAGGCCGAGCAGCGCGAGATCGACCACCTGCTGCAGACTGCCCGGGGTGGCCGTCCGCAGGCCCAGCACGCCGAGGGCATGCCGGTCGACCTCAAACTGCGCGGCGTCGCCCACCGGCTGGTGGTGTTCCGTTCCGGGCCCGACCACTACCGTGTCCGGGTCGGCGAGACCACCGTGGACGTCCGACTGGAGCGGCTGGACGACGCCCACGGTCGGCTGCAGATCGGCGCCGAGCGGTTCCGGATCGTCACCGACACCCACGGGCCGGTGCACCTGATCGAGGTGAACGGCATCACCCACCGGGTCTCCCGCGACGAGGGCGGGGTGCTCCGCTCCCCGGCCCCGGCCCTGGTGGTGGCCACCCCGGTCACGGTCGGCGACGAGGTCGCCGCCGGAGTGCCGGTGGTGGTGCTGGAGTCGATGAAGATGGAGACCGCGATCGTCGCACCGTTCGCCGCCCGGGTACGGGAACTGCATGTGATGGCCGGAAGCCAGGTGGAGAGTCAGGCGCCCCTGGTGACGCTGGAGCCGATCGGGGACGGTCAGCAGGAGGCCGTGGATGCCGGCGGCGAGGTGGAACTGCCGGCAGCGTCGGTCGACCCGTCCGTCCGGGCCCGGCTGACCCGCTTGCTGGGCGAGCTCTCGGCTCATCTGATGGGCTACGACACCGATGCTGCCGCCGACACCCTGGCGGCCTACCTGGCCGCGCGGGACGAGGCCCTCGGCGAGGCAACTGGCGGCACTCCCGGTCAGACCGGTCAGGAGGAAGCCGGTGGCGGGGGAGCCTCGGTCACCTCCCACGAGGTGGTGGCGGGTGAGATCGACCTGTTCTCGCTGTACGCCGACCTGACCGAGCTGAGCCGCAACCGTCCGGCCGGCGAGCAGGACAACACCGAGTTGCGGATCCATTCCGACCGTGAGCACTTCCACGGTTACCTGCGCAGCCTGGACGCCGAACGCGCCGGCCTGCCCGGCCAGTTCGTCGACCGTCTCACCCGTGCGCTCTCCCACTACGGCGTTGACTCGCTGGATCGCGGGCCCGCGCTGGAGGAGGCCGTCTTCCGGATCTTCCTGGCGCAGCAGCGGGTGGCCGCCGACGTCCAGGTGGTGCTGGCGATCCTCGACCGCTGGATCGGCCAGCCCGCACCGGACGCCGCCCTGCGTGCCCCGGCCCGGGCCCAGCTGGAGCGGCTGGTGCGCTCCACCCAGCGTCGCTTCCCGGCGGTCAGCGATGTCGCCCGGTCGGTCCGGTTCCGCTGGTTCGACCAGCCCCAGGTGGACGCCGAGCGCGAACAGGTGCTGGCCGGTGTCGCCGGCGAGGTGGCCGACCTGGCCGCCCATCCGGACGCCCCGGACTACGCCGCCCGGATCGCCGCGCTGTCAGCCATCCCCGAGCGGCTGGTGCTCACCCTGGCCGAGCGGTTGAGCCACGGCGTCACCGCCCACGAACCGCTGCTCGAGGTGCTCACCCGCAAGCACTACGGCGACCGGCAGCTCTCCGGCGTCCGCGCGCTCGCCGTCGACGGCCGTTCGGTGGTGGTCGCCGACTACGTGCTGGACGACCGTCCCGGCCACGCCATCACCACCATCGCCACCGCCGAGGAACTCGCCCCGGACGGCCCGGTGGCCGCGGTGATCGCCGGCCAGTTGGCGGTCGGCCTCGGGGATCGCGTACCGGGCCAGGGAACCGTCCCCGGGCCCGCCGGCGGCTCGGAGCGGCTTCCCGAAGCCGTCATCGAGGTCTACGTCGCCTGGCCGGCCGCAGCGGACGGCAACCACGCCCCGCTGGAGCACGCCCAATTGGCCGCCGAACTGCAGCCCCAGCTGGCCGGCTGGCCGCTGGCCGGGGTGCGGCGGATCGTGATCGCGGTCTGCCCGGCCGGCGGGGAGGTCGACTACCTCACCTTCCGTCCCGCCCCGGACGGCGCCCTGGCCGAGGACGAGCGGATCCGCGGGGTGCATCCGATGATCTTCCGCCGACTCAACCTGTGGCGGCTACGCGAGTTCGACAGCATCCGGCTGCCGGCGCCTCGCGGCGTCCTGCTGTTCGAGTGCGTGGCCAAGTCGAATCCGGCCGACCGCAGGCTGGTCGCCATGGCCGAGGTCAACCAGTTGGCTGCCGTCCGTGACGAGCAGGGCCGGTTGCTCGGCCTGCCGCACGCCGAGCGAGCGGTCGAGAACGGCCTGGAGGCGATCCGCCGCACCCGCGCCGCGCGCGGCGCCGAGGGCAGCCGACTCGACATGAACCACGTCTGGATCTACGTCTGGCCGGACATCGACATCGACCTGCGCGACGTGATGACGCTGCGGCACAAGCTCACCCCGCTGTCGGACGGCACCGGCATCGAGGAGGTGCTGGCCGAGGGCACCTTCGTCCACGACGACCAGCCGCCGACCCGGCTGGCGATCCGGTTCCACTCCAAGCCCGGGCGGGGCGTCACCGCGTCCGTCGAACCGCCGCCCACCGAGCCGCTGCAGCCGCTGGACGACTACGCCGCCAAGGTGCTGCGGGCCCGCCGGCGCGGCCTGGTATACCCCTACGAGCTGTCGGAGACCTTGGCTGGACCGGGCGGGACGCTCACCGAGCTCGACCTCGACCCTGCGCTGGGCCCCGGCGAGCCCGACCGGCTGATCGGCGTCGAGCGTCCACCCGGACAGAACCGGGCCGGCATCATCTGCGCGCAGGTGACCACCCCCACGCCGCTGCACCCGGACGGCATCACCCGCGTCGTGCTCTCCGGCGATCCGACCCGCGGGCTGGGTGCGGTGGCCGAGCCGGAGTGCCGCCGGATCATCGCCGCCCTCGATCTGGCCGAGCAACTCGGCGTCCCGGTGGAGTGGTACACCCTCAGCTCCGGCGCCCGGATCTCGATGGATTCCGGCACCGAGAACATGGACTGGGTGGGTGCCGCGCTGCGCCGGATCGTGGAGTTCACCCAGGCCGGCGGTGAGATCAACATCGTGGTGGCCGGGATCAACGTCGGCGCCCAGCCGTACTGGAACGCCGAGGCCACCATGCTGATGCATACCCGCGGCATTCTGGTGATGACCCCGGATTCGGCCATGGTGCTCACCGGCAAGCAGTCGCTGGACTTCTCCGGCGGGGTGTCGGCCGAGGACAACTTCGGCATCGGCGGTTACGACCGGGTGATGGGGCCCAACGGCCAGGCCCAGTACTGGGCGCCCGACCTGGCCGGCGCCTTCGGTGTCCTGATGGCCCACTACGAGAACACCTGGGTCGCACCGGGCGAGAGCGGCCCGCGCCGGGCGGCGACCTCCGACCCGTTCGACCGGGATGTCTCGCCCTACCCGCACTCGGGTGAATTCGCGACCGTGGGCGAGATCTTCTCCCGTGACCACAATCCGGACCGGAAGAAGCCCTTCGACATCCGCACCGTGATCGCTGCGGTCTGCGATGCCGACCACCCGCGCACCGAACGCTGGGCCGGGATGGCGGACGCCGACACCGCAGTGGTGATTGACGCCCGGATCGGTGGCCGCTCGGTCGCCGTGCTGGGCATCGAGTCGCACCC
Source organism: Propionicimonas sp. (assembly GCF_034927565.1). Classification (GTDB taxonomy): domain Bacteria; phylum Actinomycetota; class Actinomycetes; order Propionibacteriales; family Propionibacteriaceae; genus Propionicimonas. The sequence goes on along the minus strand of NZ_JAYFPT010000016.1, from coordinate 131,599 downwards.
GGTGGGACGGGTCGGCTTCCCGCCCACCGACGGTCCGGACACCTACACCGCGGGCACGCTGTTCCCGAAATCGAGCAAGAAGGCCGCCCGGGCGATCAACGCTGCCTCGGGCAACCGTCCGCTGGTGGTGCTGGCCAACCTGTCCGGCTTCGACGGTTCGCCGGAGTCGATGCGCAAGCTGCAACTGGAGTACGGCGCCGAGATTGGCCGGGCGATCGTCAACTTTGCCGGCCCGATTGTGTTCGTGGTGATCAGCCGGTACCACGGCGGCGCCTTCGTGGTGTTCAGCAAGCGGCTCAACCCGAATATGACGGTGCTGGCGATCGAGGGCTCCTTCGCCTCGGTGATCGGGGGTGCGCCGGCAGCGGCAGTGGTGTTCGCCGGGGATGTCGCCAAGCGGACGGCCGCCGACCCGCGGGTGGCGGCTCTGGAGGCACGGCTGCGGGTCGCCCGAACCGAGGCCAAGGCCGCGCTGCAACTGGAGCTGGCCGACGTCCGGGCGGCCGTCCGGGCCGAGAAGATCAGCGAGGTGGCCGCCGAGTTCGACGGCGTGCACGACATCCACCGCGCCGTCCGGGTCGGCTCAGTCGACCGGGTGGTCACGCCCGCCGAGCTGCGTCCGGCAATCATTGAGACCCTGGATGCCTGGTTTGCTGGCTAGCTGGAACGGCGCACGGTTGCTTCCACGGGTGATTGTGCCGGGCTCAGTGGCGATGTGTGGTGCTCGGGCTGGAGCAGCAGTCCTGGCCTACGAGCTTCGGGATCGCCCCCACTGTCAGTCGGCCGCCAATGCAGCGGTGTATTGAGGATAGCTCGCCGAGAGAGCCAGGCCGCGCCGACCACCACCGATTCTGTGCCGAAGTCGGATCGGATGACTGGTCGTTCCCAGTTGATCAGCATGCCGTCGGTGATGCCGCGGGCCGGCGTGTCCGGCACAATCCAGTCGAAGAGCGGGACGAGGTTCCCTGAGACGACGACTTGCTCGGGGCTGACCACTGGTCCAAGAATCGCAATAGCCCGCTGAATGTAGTGCTTCGCACTCGCAAGTGCCTGCAGGGTCTGCGGTTCGCCGCTTCTGGCCAGTTCGGCGAGTTCTTTCGCCACGTCGAGCAGGGGACGGTAGCCCTGGCCGACATTCAGTCCGGCAGCCCGCGCGATCGCTTCGACCGACGCATAGCGCCACAGACAGCCATGTTGTCCGCAGGGGCAGAGATGGCCGTTCGGCTTCACCACGATGTGGCCGAACGACCCGGCAGCGCCTTCCCACCCTCCGACTCGTGACCCATGGTCGATCACACCGCCGGCAATCCCGTCGGTACCGTGCAGCAGGGCGAGGGAGGAATAGCGCGCGCGTCCTGAGGCCCAGTACTCAGCAGTGACCGCGGCCACGCCGTCATTGACCGCCTCGAAACTGCGGATCTGGAGGTCGAAGGCGTCCGAGAACACCGTTGTGCTCACCCGGTGCCAGCCACGCGACGGGGAGTTAATGATGCCGTTGGCCACCAGGCTGGGCAGGGCGACTGTCATCGCCAGAGGTGTCTTGATGCCGCGCTGCGTGTTGAGGAGGCTGTAGAGCGCGTCTGCCGACCGTCGCCCGATCTCCTGCAGGCTGATTCGGCCGGGGGCGGCGAGCGAGACCGATCCGAGAAGCTTGCCGCTCAGTTGCTCGACGCGAATCGCGATTCCCTCGGTGTTCACGTCGATCCCGACCGCGAGGGCGACAGAGTCCCCGATGGTCAGAATGCGTTCAGGACGCCCGCGGCGGCCGGAGCCTCGAGTCGAGTGGTCGATCAGGAAGCCAAGGTCAAACAGCTGGCTGACTAGCTTGTTGATCGCACCGGGGACCAGATCGGTGTCGTCAGCCAGCTCTCCGAGAGAGGCGGCGCCTCGTCGCTGAACAGCTGCGAGCACGAGTGCCAGATTGCGCTCGCGGACATCCTGAATGTGGGCGCTGCTCGGTGCGTTCTCCCAGCCTGGCATGCCCTGAGGGTATCGAATCCGTTCAGAAAAGTTCGTAGTCAGTGTGTTGACCTGTATTGATTTCCAGTGTATACATTAATCATTCGTCCCCCTACCACCGACGCGAGGACGCGTCGGGACGAAAGGAGGTAGTCACATGAGTACTGCCAGAGGCTTGCATCGAGGTACGTTCGCTCTCTCCATCGTTACAGTGGGTGCGCTGGTGCTGGCCGGCTGTGGCACTGCGACGCAAACGCCCGCTCCGGCAGCGTCAGAGAGTTCCTATGCCGGTGAGTTGGATGTTCGGGTCTATGCGGACTGGCCTTTTGTACAGACCAACGCCGAAGAGTTCATGAAGCTGCACCCCGAGGCGAACATCAAGGTCGGTGCCATCGACAACGACACACTGCGACAGTCGGGTGGTCGTTTGTTCCTGTCCAATGATGCTCCTGACGTGATTTCCTACACGCTTGCGCAAGATCTCTTCAGCCAATGGGTCAAGGCCAAGGCCGTGCTGCCGGTAGACGACGTGTGGCAGGCCAACGGATTGCAGCAGACCACGCCGGAGTCTGTCGCTACGTCCTCAACTGGCCAAGACGGCCAGAAGTATGCGGTGCCACTGGGCCTCACCATCGCGCCCATCCTCTACTACAACAGCAAAGCGTGGGAGCAGGCAGGAGCCACCATTCCGAACGACAAGAACCTGTTTGGTTCGCTGGACGAGTTCAACGAGTCGCTGGCGAAGGTCAAGGCGGCTGGGCTCACTCCCATGGCGGTAACGGGTGGCTCACTGGCACCTCTTGCATTCAACTCACTGTTCCCTTCCGCGTGTGGCGATGGCTACCAGGCAATCTCGGAGAATTTCACCAAGGGTGCTACCGCTTCCTACACCGATCCGTGCATCGTTAAGGCTCTTTCCACCTTCGATGGTTGGGTGAAGAACGGCTACATAGAGGACGGCCTTCCTGGTCAGACGCAGCAGTCGACGCAGGCGCTGTTCGAGAACGAGAAGGCTGGCTCCTGGCTCCAGGGCTCTTGGACCCCGCCGGTGTTCACGCCCTCGTTCGAATATGACTGGGCGTTACTGCCATCGCTCTCGGCAGTCGAGTCCCCGTTGCCCGCCGCGCCCGACTCGTTCCTCATCCCCGCGAAGGCAAAGAACCCGACACTCGCCAAGGCATTCATCGGCTTCATGACTGAGAAGTCCACACTTGAGATGGGGATGGGGCGAGTTCCCGCCCAAAGCGGCCTCGATCTCGACAAGGTGGTCAAGGGTAACAAGTTGGAAGCAGCACTGGCCGAGGCTGCGACCTCGGGCAGTCACAACGTCATTCCGATCTGGGACACAGTCGCCCCTGCTTCGGTGGTCACAGCGCTCCACAACGACGTTGTCCCTGGCATGGTCAATGGCTCAATGACACCTGAGCAAGGTGCTGCCCGCTTGCAGGCCGTGGTGGAGGAGTTCCGCGCCAGTAACGGCTGACTTAGCGTAAATGCACGGGCCGGCGGCACTTCCTCTCAGCAGCCGGCCCGTGCCTCCCTGAGAGGACCCGCCATGGTTGTGCACACAATCACCTCGCCCAACGCGAGGCGTCCGAAGGATCCAGATTCCAGCCAGACGGCTGGCTTGGACCGCTCACGCCGTCGACTCTTTGCCACTTTTATCCTCCCGGCGTCGATCTTGACGATCGTCTTCATGGTCTACCCGTTCCTGCTGTCGGTGCCGACGGCCATGCAGAACTGGCCGGGGTTCGGAGACGCTGTCTGGGTTGGCTGGCGTAACTTCGAACGGCTGGCTCGTGATCCGGATGCGGTCGCAGCGCTTGGTCGCACCTTCCTCTATACGGCAGGTGAAACCATTGGAACGGTCGGGATCGGCCTCATTCTGGCAGTGGCCTTCCATCACCGGATCCCGCTTACGCGCGCGCTGAAGTTCCTCGCGTTCCTTCCGGTGATCCTTCCGCCGACCTTCATTGCGTTGGCCTGGCGGCAGGCACTCGATCCCAACTTCGGGTGGCTGACCCACATGCTTGCGGCGGTCAACGCAGAATGGGGCCGATCCTGGCTGGATGATCCCAGCGCCTCGCTGCCGATCGTAATTGTCGTTGGAGTGTTGCAGTACGCCGGGATACCCATGGTGTTGTTCTTGTCGGCTCTTGGCGACATTCCCCAGGAGATCAACGAGGCCGCCACTCTCGACGGCGTGAGCGGGTGGCAGCGGATGATCCACGTGACGATCCCATTGATTCGCGATGTACTCATCATCGTCGTCGGGCTGCAGATGGTTGCCAACTTCAAGTTCCTCGATTCCGTATGGGCCCTGACCCGGGGCGCTTCAGGATCGGACATTTTGCCCACTTTTATCTATAGACAGGCATTTTCGAGTTCGGACTTCGGCTATGCGTCTGCTGCTGCCATCGTCACTACTGGCGTAATCCTGGTTGTGTCGATGACCTACACCTTCTTCTTTCGGCCAAGCAGAATGGATCGGCTATGACGGTCGCAGATCGGCCTATGTTGGCACGACTCCCGAAACGACGAATCCGTCTCGGTGCTATCCTGGCTACAACTTTTATTGGGGCCTATGTGCTGGTCATCAACCTCCCGGTATTTACCGTGCTGAGTGGGTCACTGAAGACTTCCAATCAGATCACCACGGACCCGCTGGGACTACCCAATCCGGTCGATTTCACGAACTACATAAGAGGCTGGAACGGTGTCGCCGTCGGCGAGCCAATGTGGGTCTACCTGCTCAACACGGCAGTTTTCACCGTCGTTGCGGTTGCTGTTGTCATCGTGTTGGGGACCATGGCTGCTTACGCTATCTCGCGCAGCAGTAACTGGGTGTCAACCTTGGCAGAGCGTTATTACTTGGTGCTCTACACGCTACCGTTCCTGGCAACGATCGTTCCGCTCTATTCAATTACGGGTGATCTGGGGTTGCGCGACAATCCTGCGGGCGTCGGCCTCGTCTACGCCGCCAGTTGGATGCCGATGACGGTCGTGTTGATGCTGGCCTTTTTCGCCTCCTTTCCGCTAGACGTTATCGAGGCGGCCAAGACGGATGGCGCCTCGGAATGGCGTGCTTTCGTCACGATCGTCGTTCCCATGTCCCAAAGCGCGGTGCTGAGCAACCTGTTGCTGGCGTTCATCTACGCGTGGAACAACCTGTCGCACACTTTTCCCCTACTCACCTCGCCTACCAGCCTTACGGTGGCTCCGGGGATCTTGCTGTTCTCATCGCAGTACACCGTTGATCAGGGTGCCCAACTGGCGGGAATGTTCATGACTGTCATTCCACTCATCTTGGCGTACGCCGTTCTCCATCGGCACATCATGGAAAGCTTCCGGGTCGGCTCATTCCGCTAGATCCGCTAGTCGAATATCAATTAATAGAGAAAAGGAAAAGGAATGTCACTTACCTTCGGCATCGCGCCTGATTCGTGGGGGGTCTGGGATCCGAAGTCACCCGAGAACCCGCCATGGGAGAGGTTCCTGGATGATATCCAACGAGGCGGGTTCGTATACGTAGAACTTGGCCCGTATGGCTACCTCCCGACCGACCGCAGTCGGCTCAGTGAGGAACTTGAGCGCCGATCGTTACAGATGCTAGCAGGGACGCAGATCTCCGTCTTGCATTCGCGACGCACCCGTCAGGCGGCTCTGGCCGACGCGCGTCAGATTGCGGAGTTGATCGCTCCACTCGGTGCGAAGTTCATGGTCGGATTGGACGGGCATGCCATCGGACGGGATGATCCGCGTAAACTGGATCCTATTCAGTGGCGGGATTTTGTGGAGACATCGAACCAGATCGGAAAGCTGTTGGCCGAGGAGTTTGATATGACTTTTACTTTCCATCCCCACGCGGACGGTTTGGTGGAGTACCGCGAAGAGACCTTCCGGTACCTGGACGACACTGATCCGCGGTTCGTCTCCCTCTGTCTCGACACCGGTCACTATGAGTACCGCGATGGTGACTCGGTCGAACTGTTCAGGAGGTACACCGACCGGATCCCGTTCCTGCATATTAAGAGCGTCAATCCGGAAGTGTTGGTCCGCGTCGAACAGGACGATCTATCCATGGCCGAGGCAGTTCCGCTGGGTGTGATCGCTGAGCCGGAGCATGGAAAGGTCAATTTCCCGGCACTGCGGGACGCCATGGTGGACCTTGGCTATGACGGCTGGGCGGTGATCGAGCATGACATTCATCCGCTGCCGAACTTCGACGTCCCTCTCCAGATCGCTACGCGTAGCAAGGCGTACTACGAGTCGCTCGGGTGGAGCGTGACGCGATGAGCGGACCGGTGGGACCAAGCGGACCCATCCGGGTGGGCTTGATCGGCGTTGGGCTGATGGGGCAAGTCCATGCCACCAACCTCCAGCGGGCCGTCAAGGCCGCCGAACTGGTGGCTTTGGCTGATGTCCGCAAACAGGAGGCGCAAAGCCTGGCTGAAGCGCTGGCCGTTGAGCGGGTGTATCGAGACGGACTTGAACTGATCGCTGACCCGGACGTGGACGCGATAGTGGTGGCCTCACCAGACATCAGCCACGGCCCGTTGGTCTTGGCCGCCCTGGAAGCGGGCAAGCCGGTACTGTGCGAGAAGCCACTCGCAGGCTCGGTCGAGGAAGCGCAGCAGATCCTTGCTCAGGAGTCCGCACTGGGACGAAGACTGGTTCAAGTTGGCTTCATGCGCGACTTCGATCCCTTCCATCGGTCGGCTCGGGAAACGGCGGAGTCAGGTGAGATCGGGAAGATCGTGTTGTTCCGCGGCCAACACATCAGCCCTGGCGCTGGGGAAGGGTCCGGCGGCCCGCCGGCCACTGCCGGAATCATCGGAGCGTTGATCCACGACATTCATTCGGTACGGCGTATGACCGGGTTGGAGATCACCTCGGTGTTCTTGCGCAACCGCTATCTACCTGACGCCACTGCGCATCTGCTCACTGCCAACTTTGCTCTTGAGAACGGTGGGGTGGCCATCCTCGACGTCAACTTCGAGGCGCAGTTCGGGTATGCGGTCCATGTCGAGTTGGTTGGAACGAACGGGACTGTCGAAACCGCGCAGCCCCGTTCAAGGACGGTTTTCGTGGATGGCCAGGCACGTCAGGACATCGCCCAGACTTTTCAGGAACGATTTGGCGATGCCTACCTAGCTGAAATGCAGGCGTGGATCGACGGGATCCGTCTGCAGCGGCCATGCGGCCCGAGTGCCTGGGACGGCTATGCCGCCTCAGCGGTGGCCGATGCCTGCATCCGTGCCGTCGAAACCGGGCGCTCCGAACCGGTCGAGCTGGCCAGCAGGCCACCGCTCTACGGCGGCTGACTCCTTGTGTGGGCTGAGATCTGGGTGAGAGTTCCGGTCATCTCAGTGCGCATCGGATCCGTGGACTCATACGATTGCGGCCACTCATCGGAGACCCTGTGGGCCAAGTCTGGCATCGAGTGTGCGAGCGGAAACGTCGATCTGGGCGCAACGCTGACGGACGGCAGGTCCGATCGGCGTTGCGCCTATGCCGCACTGGGCGGGACGACGGGCCACGGTGCGGGCCAGCCGAGCCGGCGATGCCCTCGTTGTCCGCGCCGCGTTGGATGACGTACCTCTGCGGGTAGCTCGGCTGCTCCCACTTGATCCCGTGTCGCAGTCGATGTCGGGCGACACCCTGGGTGATCACGCCCGCCGAGCTGCGTCCGGCAATCATTGAGACCCTGGATGCCTGGTTCGCTGGCTAGCTGGGACGGTGCCGGTCGGCGGGCGACGATAGCGCGGGGGAGAGCAGGTTGACAGTGCCCGCGGCACCGTCAACCCGCACGCGATCACCGGTGTGCAGTCGCGAGGTGGCGTCACGACAGCCGACCACGGCCGGGATGCCGAGCTCGCGGGCGACGATGGCGGCGTGGCTGAGCGGGGCGCCCAGATCGGTGACAATCGCTGCGGCGATCGGGAAGATCGGGGTCCAGCCGATGTTGGTCAGCGGGGTCACCAGAACCTCGCCGGGACGAAGCTGGCCGGCGTCGTCGAAGTCGGTCAGGACCCGAACCGTTCCCTCCACCCGTCCGACCGCCCCCGGATGACCGCTGATGACGGGTGAACTCTCGGGGGTCCTGACCGTCCGGTCGGGCACGGCGGTGCCGGCGATGTCGGTGCAGCGGTCCGGGTCCGCGGCCCAGGCGAAGGGGTCGAAGCTGCCGCAGATCAGGCCTGGCAGGGCGGGAAGATCCCGGTAGCGCTGATAGCTGGTGCGGCGCTGGTCGAGCCAGGCGAACGGCGCGGTGTCGCCGGACAGAGCCGCCAGCAACTCCTCAATCGTGAGCAGAAAGACGCCGTCAGCCACGCCCAGCAGGTCGCCGGCGCGCAGGGCGAAGGCACGCAACACGCTCGTCGTCCGAACGCCCTCGGAGCGCACGGCCTCGCGCAGCCGGGCATGTCGGGCGGCTTTGCGGACGCGCTGCTCGACCTTGCGCGCCAGCCGCGCGTCGTGCTCGCCGAGCCGGGCCAGCACGGCGGCGGAGGCCTCGGCTTGGCGGTGCCGCCGTTCGGCGATGTCGGCCCCCGCATCGCGAGCCAGTTCGCCGTCGAGCCACCCCGGATCCTCCGACGGGCGCGGCCAGGCCAGTTCCGCCTCGTTCACGCCGCGATGACCGAAGCGCGCCAGGTACTCCGCCCGCGACAGTGTGCCGGCCCGCACCTGCTGCAGTCCTTCGGACGGCCCCAGGCTCTCCAGACCGCCGGCGTAGCCCGCCAGGTTCGACAGCAGGGCGGAGGCATCCTCGGCTCCCAGCTGGGCACGCAGTTCTGCCTCCAGGCGGGCCGGATAGTCCGATCCGGAGGCGATCACCGCCCAGAAGGAGCGCAGGCTGACGGTGAACAACCGGCCGTCCCAGAGCTTGCGCAACTCGACCGGTGTGCGGCAGGCCACGATGGCAGCCAGGAGTTCGTCGCACAGCCTGCGGTGCCCGCGCAGGAAGGCCGGCAGCCGCAGCTTCGCCCAGGACATCCGCAACAGGCTGCCGAGCAGCGGGAGCCCGGCCTGTTTCCAGTCGTCCGCCGTCATCGGGATCAGCGGGATCGGCACGTCATCGGGCAGCGTCCCCCACCAGCCGGCGAGTGTGCGGTAGACCTCGCGCGGGTCGGCCTTGCCCGGCTTGCCGCGCCGTGCGGTGATCTGGACGCTGAGATTGGCGTACGGGCGCCCGCCGATGAAGCCGGCCATCTCCCGCCCCCGCAGTGCCATGGACGGGCCGCCGTTCGCCTGCTGATACCGCGACAGGGAGATCGTCAGCGGGGTCTGCGCGACCGGGTTGGCCTCGCTCAGGTTGGTCGCCGACCACAGGCAGGTCCCGGCCAGCGAGTCGTTGCGCTCGGCCGTCGGGGTACGCCACGGGTTCAGCGTGGTGATCGGACGGGCCTGCAACAGCCAGAGTCTGTCACCGGCCACCGCCCACTCGATGTCCTGGGGCACACCGGCGAAGGTGGTCTCGACACGATGCGCCTGCCCGTGCAACGCGCTGGCATGGGGCGCCAGGACGTCCGGGCCCTCGAAGGCGCCGGACGGACGGGCGAGCCGGAACGGGCTGCCTGTCTCGTCCCCGGACACCAGGGACTCGCCCAGCCCCTGGACGACGGAGCCGAGCATCGAGTCCAGGTCGCCGCTGATCGGGTCAACGGTGAAGACCACCCCGGCCAGTTCGGCGGGGACCATCGCCTGCACGATCACTGCCAGTTCACCGACCTCGGCCCCCGACGAAGACGCGTAGGCGGCGACCCGTTCTGCCGCTCCGGAGGCGCGGACGGCGGCGATCGCCCGGGCGAGGTCAGCGGCGGCCACGTCCAGGACCGACTCGTAGGCACCGGCGAAGGAGGCGGACGCGGAGTCCTCGCTCCGCGCCGAGGACCGGACGGCGAACCGCTGATCGGCCGGGAACCGGCGCAGCTGGCGATTCAGCGCTGCCGCCGCGGCTGCCGTCAACTGGTCGCCGGCGAAGGCTCGCGGCAGCAGGACCAGCCCATCCGGTACCGGATGGCCGGCGCGGACCAGCCGGGCCAGGGCACGTGCCTTGCCGCCGGCGGTGGTCTCGTCCTCCGGCAGTTCACCGAAGCGATAGCAGGGCTGGCCCCCAGGGGCGTAGCCCCGCCGCGCCAGCGTCCGGAGCCGGGCAGCGGCGGCGTCAGTCAGCATCGGGCGCGGGGCTGCCGAGAATCTCCTCGGCCCCCGGGTGGCGGGCGATCACGTCGTCGGCACGGGCCAGCGCGATGCCGTGACGCAGGTCACCGAAGACCAGCAGCTTGTCGCCGATCTCGATCCCGAAATCCCGCCGCGCCCGGGCGGGAATCACGATCTGCCCGCGATCGCTCACGGTGACCGCGCCGTAGAAGCGCTTCTCCGGATCAGCCGGCGCCATCAGACCTCCCTGGACTACATCTTGCATACAAGATACATCTTGCATATCGGTCGTAGCCAGGCTTCCGGAACTCCCGCGCTGCCGCGTCGGCTGGAGCAGAGCGCTACCGCAGGGCGCTACAGCAGGGCACGGATGTCAGCCTCGATCTCGGCCGGGGGCGTGGTCGGGGCGTAGCGGCGCACCACCACGCCGTCCCGGTTGAGCAGGAACTTGGTGAAATTCCACTTGATCGCGTCGCCCAGGATGCCGCCCTTCTCGGTGCGCAGCCAGGCGTACAGCGGGTGGGCGGTGGCGCCGTTGACGTCGATCTTGGCGAACATCGGGAAGCTGACGCCGTAGTTCAGCGAGCAGAACTCGGCGATCTCGGTGTTGTCGTCGAACTCCTGGTGGGCGAACTGGTCACAGGGGAAGCCGAGCACCACCAGACCCTCGTCGCGCAGGTCGTGGTAGAGCTTCTCCAGCCCCTCGTACTGCGGGGTGAGGCCGCACTTGGAGGCGGTGTTCACCACCAGTACCACCTTGCCCAGATAGTCGCTCAGCTGCTGCGGCTGGCCGGCGAGAGTGTTTGCTTCGAAATCGCCCAGTGTTGTCATGGCGTCCGTCCTCGGTAGGAATGCTCTGGACCGAGGATAGTTCGGGGCTCCTCATCGACCGATGGGCGGACCCGTGCCGTGGTGCGCAACTGGGCGGTCCGGCGCACCGTGGCGCTTCTCCGGCACCCCGGGTGTGGCGGTGCAGCGTCCAGGTGGAGAGACGCGACTTCCCGAGTTTGGATATTTAGGTTAGGCTAGCCTTGCCTATTTGGATGGAGGAAGCGTGGAACCTACTCAGCTCGGAGTCTCGACGGTTCACGCGCTCTCCCAGGCCCGCGCGGTGTCACTGGCCCGGCGGCTGCTGTCCGGCGCCGGGCGCGCCTCGCTGATCGCCTATGACCTGGCCTCGTCCGCGGAGGCTGCCGCCCTGGCTCACGGACTCAGCGATACCGGTGACCTGCTGGTTGCCGGCATCGCCGACGAGGAGATTCCAGCCACCACCTGGCGGCGGGCGCCGCTGCGGGTCCGGTTCGACATCGTCAAGGAGGCTCCCGAGTGGTCGGTGCGGATCATCTCCTGCGCGGTGCACCTGCTGGGTGTCCTGGAGTGGCTGACCGACGAGGAGCGTGACGAACACCTCGCCAAGGGGCTGCCGTCCCGGCTGGCTGAACTGGCATCGGCACCGGGGGGCCGACTGGGGGTGATCCGGGCCGACCGGATCCTGCTGCATGACTGCTCGGGTGTCACTCCGCTGGCCTTCGAGGAAGTGTCCGACGAGGTCGGCGTCTTCCCCGACCTCGAGAGTGAATGGGAGGCGCGGGAACTGGTGGCCCAACTGGCCCCAGCCGAACTGAGCGAACTGCTGACGGCGGCAGCGGCCGGCTGGAACGCGGCCACCGTCCTGGCCGGCAGTTCGACGGGTAGCTGTCCGCACGTCGAGCGGCAGGTGTTCTGCGTGGATGTCGACCGCACCGGGCTGACCGTGATGGACGTCGAGCCCGGGTTCACCGCAGTGGTGGTGTTTGCTTTCGCCGAACCTGCCGACACCATGGCGGAGTTGGCGGATGGACTCCGCCAACTCCTTGAGTCAGCCGCGACGGTTCAGCGCGCTTCGTAGCTCAGGCACTCCGCGTCGTCGGCAATGGCGATCTCGCCAGCGGTGCACAGCAGATCGGTGTTGTGCACGCACTCCAGGCGCTTGCAGGCGCCCACCTGGCCGCTGGCCGAGGACAGCCCGGCGCGGGCGTCGAGCGCGACGAAGGTGGTGCAGGAGGCCTTCTCGCCGGTGCCGCCGACAGTGATGGCGAAAGCGGTGCAGCCGCCGTTGTTGAACGAGCAGGTGGTGGTGCTGCAGGACTTGATCGCTGTGGTGCTCATGATGACCCTCCAGACGGGTTTGCGGACACTTCCAACGACATTCAGGCTAGGTTGGCGGTTTTCGGGAGACAAGCATAGTAAGGCTAGCCTAAATAGAAGCCCTTTTCATCCTGCGGATCGAGCGATATTCGTCTGCGGAGATTTACAACTGCTTCTTGGCTAGGGATGATGAGCTGATACGCGGTGCTTGGTCGGACGTCGGCCACTCCCGCAATAATGCAGCATTGTATTTTCGTAATTCATTCCTCACTAATGTTGACGTGGTGCCGGGCCGCTGCCGGGCAGCGGCCGCTACGAGGCGAGTCGTACCGGGATCCGCCGCGGCCCGAAGGTGCCGGCGGACGACGCGAACCGGCCGGCCAGGGCAGCGCCGCAGGACGGGCAGCGGCCGTCCGGGGTGAGCCGGTAGCTCAGGATCCGGTACCAGTCGCGGGCGATCAACTCCGTCCCGCACTCGGGGCAGGAGGTGGTGTCCCCGGCGGGATCGTGAAGGTTGCCGGTGTAGACGTGGTGCAGCCCGTGGCCCAGGGCGATCGCCCGCGCGCGGTGCAGGGTTGCAGCCGGAGTGGGTGGCACGTCCCGCAGGTGGTGGTCGGGGTGGAAGGCGGAGAAGTGCAACGGCACGTCGGGCCCGAGATTGTCGGCGTACCAGTCACACAGCCGGTGCAGCTCGGCATCGGAGTCGTTGTGGCCGGGGATCAGCAAGGTGGTGACCTCGAGCCACACCGTAGTGTGCTGCGCGAGATAGGTCAGGGTGTCCAGTACTGGCTGCAGGTGCGACCGGGTGAGCTGGACGTAGAAGTCGTCGGTGAAGCCCTTCAGGTCGACGTTGGCCGCGTCCAGGTGCGCGAAGAACTCCCGGCGCGGCCGGTCGTACAGGTAACCGGCCGTGACGGCCACCGCCGCAACGCCACGCTCCCGGCAGGCGTCAGCCACGTCGATGGCGTACTCGGCGAAGACCACCGGATCGTTGTAGGTGAACGCCACCGAACGGCAGCCGAGATCGACCGCCGCCTGTGCGATCGCCTCGGGGGAGGCCTGGTCCTGTAGCCGCTCGGGGTCACGTGACTTCGTGATGTCCCAGTTCTGGCAGAACCGGCAGGCCAGGTTGCAGCCCAGGGTGCCGAAGCTCAGCACGCTCGTCCCCGGGTAGAAGTGCGCCAGTGGCTTCTTCTCGATCGGGTCGATGCAGAAGCCGGACGCCAGCCCGTACGTGGTCAGCACCAGGCGGTCACCCTCACGACGGCGGACGAAGCAGGCGCCGCGCTGGCCGTCACGCAGCCTGCAATCGCGCGGGCACAACTCGCACTGGATCCGTCCGTCGTCGAGCGGACGCCACCACCGGGCCGGGTAGGTCATGCGTGGGCGAGCGGGCGCTCGCTCTCCTGCCAGCACTTCACCGTGTAGCGGCGCAGCCGGAGCTTCGCGTCCCAGAAGTCCTCCGGCAACCCCGCCTTCCGCTTGAGTTGGTGGAGGAACACCCGCCGGTCGGGCAACTCCTGCCACACCTGCGGCAGGAAGGTGCCGCGGTGGTCGTGCCAGCGCAGCGCCAGGCCGTCCACCCCGGGACGGAGTTGCTGCAGCGCGTCGGCCTCCGAGGTGAACTCCAGCGGCTCCAGGGCGGACAGCACCGACACCTCGATCCGCAGCCCGTCCAGTTCGGGCGCGGTGAGCGGCAGGAAGCGACTGTCGGCGAAGGCTGCGGCATGGGCGTTGTGCCGCACGTCCTCACCGAGTGGATGGCGGGCGGTGAGCGAGCCGATGCAGCCGCGCAGCCGTCCGTGCCGGGTCAGGGTGACGAAGGACGCGCCCGGCACGGCCAGCCAGTCGGCCGACTCGTGGGGTGGGGTGACTCGCCGGAACTCGGACTCGATGGCGGCACGGGCGATGCCGGTCAGGATGGCGCCGGCGTGCGGATCGGTTTCAGGAGTGGACATCGGTGACCTCCTCGAAGGCGATGGCGGCGTAGCCGACGACTCGTGAGCGGTCGCCGGCGGTGTCGCCGGAGTTGCACATGCTGATCAGGTGGGGACGCAGGCCGCGTTCGGCCGCCGCCACCAGCAGGCCGTTGATCCCGCGAGCCCCACACGCGCTGCCGTCGGTGAGGGGCCAGTCCAGGTCCAGGATCTGCTGGACGGTGGTGCGGTCGATCCACCGGGCGCTGGGGTAGGGCAGGTAGTGGGAGAGGTCCGAGCTGATCACCACGACGGTTTCCGAGCCTCCCCAGAGAGCCTCCAGCACCTCGGCAACCTGCCTCGGCGACGCGTTGCCGACCACCAGGGGCACCAGCTGGAACTCGTTCAGCACCGCCTGCAGGAAGGGCAGTTGCACCTCCAGCGAGTGTTCCTGGGCGTGGGCCCCCGGATGGATGATCACGTGCGGGAGTTGGGCCAGGGCTGCCTCCGCGCCGGGGTCGAGTTCGATCGTGCCCAGCGGGGTCGCGAAGCTGTCGGCACCGGCGAGCGCGAGCCCGGAGAACCAGACGTGGTGGGCCGGTCCGAGCATCACCACCCGGGTGACCTGGTCGCGAACCGGGTCGAGGGTCACATAGCCGGCGGCGGCCGTCGAGCCGGAGTAGACGTAGCCGGCGTGCGGGACGATCAGCGCCTTCGGTGGGGAGCAGGCAGCCGACGCGGCACGAGCGTCAGCGAGCAGGCGTTCGACGGTGCTGGCCAGGTGCTCGGCCTGGCCGGGATAGAAGCGGCCCGCGACAGCCGGCGGGCGAATGGTTGTCGCCATTGTCACCACGCCCTTCACCTTCGACGGTATGCCGGGTGGGGGTCATCGTCAATGCCTTCCGGGCGCGTGGCGCCGAACGCGTAGGATGGCATTCTCAGCGAGGGGAGGAAGCCATGGAATACCTGATTGGGGTGTTGCTCGTCGTCGCCGTCGGTGGCTTCTTCTGGTTCCGGAAGCGGCGCCGCGAGCAGGCTCCGGTCGAGGACGACTGGGCAGGCATCACGGGCACCGCCGGCGCCCCGGAGGTGCTCAGCCGGGACGCGTTGCTCAACCGTGCGCACACCTTCGACCCGGACTCCTGGGACGATGCCGCGGATCCCGAGCCGGCTCCGAAGCCCCGCCCGAACCGCTCCGCACCGGCCGCCGGCACCCGTCCGGCCTCGGGCGAGGGTCAGCCCGCGCCCCGACCGCAGCCGGCCGACGACGCCGAGCCCACCTTCCTGGATCGCGACTTTCTGAAGTCGAGGGAGCGCCGCGACGCCCCGCTGGAGTGGCCCGAGGACTGACCGGGCGACACGCCGGGAGTTCCGTCCACCGCTCAGTCGGCGGCGTTCGGCAGAACCGAGTTCAGCAGTTGCTGGCCGGTGGCAACGTAGGCCTCCCGGTCGGTGCCCGGCAACAGCGCCCGTTGCACCGCGTAGCCCATCACCAGTCCGATCAGGACGCTCGCCAGCCCCTCCGGGTCGGCGTCCACCTCGTGCTGGGCGCACCAGTCCGACACCACCGTCGCCACCGCTGCCTGGATGCCGAGCCCCTCGGAATGCAGTACCTCGTGGAGTTCCGGATCGGAGGAGGCGCCCGCCCAGACCTGCACCACCAACTCGGCAGTCGTCTCGTCGTGCACCACCCGGGTGATGGCGGCCTCCAGCAGATGTGCGGGTGACAGTCCTGCTGACGTCGGCGTGCTCATGACCGACGCCATCGGCACCGCGACTGCCCGCCGGGTCACCTCCAGCACCACTGCCTGCTTGCTGCCGAAGTGGTGGTAGATCGCGCCGGCGGACGTTCCCGAGCGGGCGATCAGGTCGGCAATGGACATGCCGACCACGCCATGGGTGCGCACAAGGTCGGCCGCGGCCTCGAGAATCGCCTCGCGGGCGGCGGCTGTCTGTCGTGTGGTTGCCACGCTGGCAAGGGTAGTCCCGTGCAGCCAGTACTACGTATCGTAGTGAGTTCCGCTACGCTGGCCTTTGGCAGAACGTTCGTTCTGCCGGAAGGGTGCGAGATGGAGCAGCTCCGTTCGCTCGGTCTGGACATCGGTTCGACGACGGTCAAAGCGGTGGTCCTGGCGGGGTCGACCACGCTCTACAGCGACTACCGGCGCCACAACGCCGACGTCCGTGGCGAGCTGCGCAGCCTGCTGGGCGAGATCGCCGAGCGGTTCGGTGACCAGCAGTTCCGGACCGCCGTCACCGGCTCGGCGGGCCTCTCGATCGCCGATCTGCTGGGGGTGGAGTTCGTCCAGGAGGTGATCGCCAGCACCGCCGCCATCGAACGCTTCAATCCCGAGGCGGACGTGATCATCGAACTCGGTGGCGAGGACGCGAAGATCACCTACCTGCACCCCGTCCCCGAACAGCGGATGAACGGCACCTGCGCCGGTGGGACCGGCGCCTTCATCGACCAGATGGCCACCCTGCTGCACACCGACGCCCAGGGCCTCAACGAGCTTGCCGCGCAGTACCAGCACCTCTACCCGATCGCGAGCCGTTGCGGGGTGTTCGCCAAGTCCGACCTGCAGCCGCTGCTCAACCAGGGCGCTGCTCACACCGACCTGGCCGCTTCGGTGTTCCAGGCGGTCGCCACCCAGACCATCGCCGGCCTGGCCTGCGGCCACCCGATCCGCGGCAACCTGGTCTTCCTCGGTGGGCCGCTGCACTTCCTGCCCGAACTGCGTCAGGCCTACGTCCGGTCGCTGGAAGGGCAGGTGACCTCGTTCACCACGCCGCAGGACGCCCAGCTCTACGTCGCCATGGGCGCAGCCCTGCTGGCCGGCGACACCTCCCGGCACATCCCGGGCCGCGGTAGCGGGCAGCCGCTGCGCGGCGGTTCGCCGGACGGTACCGCCACCGCCGCCGAGCTGGCCGGACGGCTCAGCCCCAAGGTGGTGATCCCGCTGGTCAGCCACCGGATGCGTCCGCTGTTCGCCGATGCCGACGAGCGGGCAGCCTTCGACGCCCGGCACGCCCAGCACGCCGTCGCCCAGGGCAGCCTGGACGAGGCGTCGGGCCCACTGTTCCTCGGCATCGACGCCGGCTCGACCACCATCAAGGCAGTGGTGCTGAATGCCGACGACACCATCGTCTACTCCCACTACCAGAGTTCCAATGACCCGGTGACCTCGGCGATCCGGATCCTGCGCGAGGTGCTGACCGGCCTGCGCCCGGACGCCTGGCTGGCCCGCGCCTGTGTGACCGGCTACGGCGAGGGCTTGGTCCAGGCTGCGCTGCGAGTCGACGACGGCGAGATCGAGACCATGGCCCACTACCGGGCCGCCGAGCACGTCAGCCCCGGGGTCACCTCGGTCATCGACATCGGCGGGCAGGACATGAAGTACCTGCGGATCCGCGGCGGCGCGATCGACTCGATCGCGGTGAACGAGGCCTGCTCATCCGGGTGTGGCTCCTTCCTGCAGACCTTCGCCGTCACGATGGGCACCGACATCGCCTCGTTCGCGCAGGCCGCCCTGGAGTCGCAGGCGCCGGTCGACCTCGGCAGCCGGTGCACGGTGTTCATGAACTCCTCGGTCAAGCAGGCCCAGCGCGAGGGCGCCTCCCAGGCCGACATCTCCGCGGGGCTGAGCTACTCGGTGATCCGCAACGCGCTCTACAAGGTGATCAAGCTCAAGGACGCCTCCCAACTGGGCGAGAAGGTGGTCGTCCAGGGCGGCACCTTCCTGAACAACGCCGTGCTGCGGGCCTTCGAACTGCTCACCGGGGCGGAGGTCGTCCGTCCGGACATCGCCGGGCTGATGGGGGCCTACGGTGCGGCGCTGACCGCCCAGAAGAACTGGCCGATCGGCGAGAAGTCGCAGGTGATCGGGCTGGACGAGCTGGACGGGTTCACCGTCGAGACCAGCCTGGACCAGTGCCGGCTGTGCCAGAACCACTGCCAGCTCACCATCTCGACCTTCAACGACGGCAGCCGGCATGTCTCCGGTAACCGCTGCGAGCGCGGCGCCAGCACCGAGGCGCGGCCGAAGAAGAGCGAGCTGCCCGACTTGTTCGACTACAAGTACCGCAGGCTGTTCGGCTACCGCCGGCTCACCGAGGACAAGGCGACCCGTGGCGAGATCGGCATCCCGCGGGTGCTCAACATGTACGAGAACTTCCCGCTGTGGTTCACCATCCTGACCAGGCTGGGCTTCCGGGTGACGATCTCGGGCCGCTCCAGCCACGACCTGTTCGAGCGCGGGATGGAGTCGATCCCGTCCGAGAACGTCTGCTACCCGGCCAAGCTCGCCCACGGGCACATCGAGTCCCTACTCGACCGCGGGATCACCACGATCTTCTACCCTTGTGTGCCGTTCGAGGCCAAGCAGGTCGAACAGGCCGACAACAACTTCAACTGCCCGGTGGTCGCCTTCTACCCGCAGTTGCTGGAGAAGAACGTCGACCGGCTGCGGGAGCCCGGGGTGCGCTACCTGGCGCCCTTCCTCAACCTCAACGACCCGGTCAAGCTCGCCGAGCGGCTGGTGGAGGTGTTCGCCGACTGGAACGTCAGCCTGGAGGAGGCCAGGGACGCCGTCCAGGCCGGCTACGAGGAGGACGCCAAGGTCAAGGCCGACATCCGGCAGGAGGGACGCCGGGCGCTGGCCTACATGGCCGAGCACAAGGTGAAGGGAATCGTGCTGGCCGGGCGTCCGTACCACGTCGACCCGGAGGTCAACCACGGCGTGCCGCAGCTGATCAACAAGCTTGGCATGGCAGTGCTCACCGAGGACTCGATCATCGATGTCGCCACCCCGGTGCTCACCCGGCCGATCCGGGTGCGCGACCAGTGGGCCTACCACACCCGGCTCTACGAGGCGGCAGCTGTCACCGCCCGCGACCCCGAACTGCACCTCGTCCAGCTGAACTCCTTCGGCTGCGGGGTGGACGCGATCACCACCGACCAGGTACAGGAGATCCTGGAGGCCGCCGGCGACGTCTACACCGTGCTGAAGATCGATGAGGTCTCCAACCTCGGCGCGGCCACCATCCGGCTGCGATCGATGAAGGCGGCCGCGGCCGAGCGCCGCGGTTCGGCAACGGTGAGCACCTTCGGCCCGCTGGTGGAGAAGAAGCTGTTCGACGAGCACGCCCGCGACAACCACGTCATCTACGCCCCGCAGATGTCGCCGATCCATTTCCGGCTGATCGTGCCGGTGATGCGCAAGGTGGGTCTGGACGTCCGGCTGCTGGAGAAGGCCTCGGCAGAGGACGTCGAGATCGGGCTGAAGTACGTCAACAACGACGCCTGCTTCCCGGCGATCATGGTGGTCGGCCAACTGGTGAACAAGATCCGGTCGGGCGAGGCCGATCCGGACAACATCTCGGTGGCGATCACCCAGACCGGCGGCATGTGCCGGGCGACCAACTACGTCGGCCTGCTGCGCAAGGCGCTGAAGGACGCCGGCTACCCCCAGGTGCCGATCCTGGCGATCAGCGTGCAGGGGCTGGAGAACAACCCGGGGTTCAAGCTCACCCCGTCCATGCTGCACCCGGCGCTGCAGTCCTTCGTGCTGGGCGACCTGCTGCAGAACGTGTTGCTGCGGGTGCGTCCCTACGAGGCCGAGGAGGGATCGGCCAAGGCGCTCTACGACAAGTGGGACCTGATCTGCCAGGAGTGGCTGCAGCACAGCGGCTACAGTCCCACCCTGGGTGGCTCGGTCGGCTACGGCCGGCTGGTCGAGCAGATCGTCCGGGAGTTCGACGCGCTGCCGCTGCTGCCACTGGCCCGCAAGCCCCGGGTTGGGCTGGTCGGCGAGATCCTGGTCAAGTTCCACCCGGACGCGAACAACCACGCCGTCGACGTGATCGAGCAGGAGGGCTGCGAGGCCGTCCTGCCCGGGATGCTGCCGTTCTTCCTGATGTCGATGTACTCGGCCGACTACCAGTACCAGACGATGGGGATCGGCAAGAAGTCGCGACACATCAAGAAGGCCGCGGTCTGGCTGATCGAGCAGTACCAGCGTCCGGTCTGGAAGGCGCTGCGGAAGACCAACGGCAAGTTCGACTCCCCGCCCACCATGGAGGCGCTCGGCGAGCGTGCGGAGGGCGTGATCTCGCTGGGCACCCGCGCCGGTGAGGGCTGGCTGCTGACCGCGGAGATGGTCGAGCTGATCGAACTGGGGGCGCCGAACATCATCTGCGCCCAGCCGTTCGCCTGCCTGCCCAACCACGTTGTCGGCAAGGGCATGTTCGCTGAACTGCGGCGCCGGTTCCCGCAGGCCAACATCGTCTCGGTGGACTATGACCCCGGGGCCTCGGAGGTGAACCAGCTCAACCGGATCAAGCTGATGGTGGCCACCGCCCACAAGCACCACGACCAGGCATCTGGCCAGGCGGCTCAGGGGGAGCCGGCATCGTCGAACCGGCTGCCGTTCGCCCCGGAGATGCTGACCGTCCCGGAGATGTTGGGGCATGTGGTCTCACCGGTGGACGACTGGGAGGCCGAGCGCTCCGAGCCGATCGGACAGGGTTCCGTCCTGCGCCGCTGACCTGCAAAGCTGGCGGGCATGACAGCACTGCCTCCTGGAGTACCCACCGACCTGTTCATCGGCGGCGCCTGGCGCCCTGGCAGTGGGGGCTGCCGGTTCGCCGTCGAGGATCCGGCCACCGGCGACGTCCTGGCCCAGGTGGCTGATGCGTCCCCCGAGGACGCCACTGCCGCGCTCGACGCAGCCTGCGCGGCCCAGCAGTCGTGGGCGAGGACGGCGCCGCGGGAGCGGGCCGAGTTGCTGCGTGCCGGGTTCGAGGAGATCCAGCGCCGCGCGGATGACTTCGCGCTGCTGATGACCCTGGAGATGGGCAAGCCGCTGGCCGAAGCCCGCGGCGAGGTCGACTACGGCTCGGAGTTCCTGCGCTGGTTCTCCGAGGAGGCCTCCCGGATCAACGGTCGCTACACGATCGCCCCCGACGGCCGGCAGCGGCACCTGGTGACCCGGCGTCCGGTGGGGCCGTGCCTGCTGATCACGCCGTGGAATTTCCCGCTGGCCATGGCCACCCGCAAGTCGGCACCGGCGCTGGCGGCCGGGTGCACGGTGGTGATCAAACCGGCGGCACTCACCCCGCTGACCACCCTGCTGTTCGCCGAGGTGATGCGCCAGGTGGGACTGCCCGACGGTGTCCTCAACGTGATCCCGACCTCGCGCTCGGCGGCGACCACGGCGCCGCTGTTCGCTGATCCGCGGCTGCGGAAGCTGTCCTTCACCGGCTCCACCGAGGTCGGACGGCAGTTGTTGCGGCAGGCCTCGGACACGGTGCTGCGCACGTCCATGGAACTCGGTGGCAATGCCCCCTTCCTGGTTTTCGACGATGCCGACCTGGACGAGGCGGTGACCGGGGCCTACGCCGCGAAGCTGCGCAACGGCGGCCAGGCGTGCACGGCCGCCAACCGGCTCTATGTGCAGGCCGGCGTTGCCGAGGAGTTCTCCGCCCGGCTGGCTGCCCGGGTGGGCGCGATGCGGGTCGGCCCCGGTGTCGCGGACGGCGTCCAACTCGGTCCGGTGATCGACGCGGCTGCCCGGCAGCGGCTGGGAGAGATGGTCGGTGACGCGGTCGCGTCCGGTGCCCGGCTGCTCACCGGCGGCCATCCGGTGGCTGGCCCCGGCTACTTCTTCCAGCCGACCGTGCTCGCCGACGTCCCCGGAACCGCGCGGGTGATGACCGAGGAGATCTTCGGACCGGTGGCCCCGATCACCACTTTCGAGACCGAGGACGAGGCGGTTGCCCTGGCCAACAGCACCCCCTTCGGCCTGATCTCCTATCTGTACACCCGCGACCTTGCCCGCGCGCTGCGGCTGCCGGAGCGCATCGAGACCGGCATGCTGGCGGTGAACTCGGGGGTGATCTCCAACCCGGCGGCGCCCTTCGGCGGAGTCAAGCAGTCCGGCCTGGGCCGCGAGGGTGGTGCCGAGGGCATCGAGGAGTACCTGGAGACCGTCTACGTGGGGATCGCCGACCCCTTCGCCTGAGTCGGGCGCGTTCGCCGCTCTGTTCCCCACGCCCGCCACCGGGCGGTCACGCCTGTCGGCTGGTGCTCTCTCCCGTCGGCTGGTGTTCCCTCCCGTCCCCCTTCGGCAAGGCGCGCGATGTGGGTTCGTGGTGCGGGGGAGGCGACTGGACGGCCGGGCGAAGGGGTGGCCTTCAGCCGCGCAGCTTCGTCAGGGTGGCAGCGATCCGGCGGGCGCGGGTCTCGGCGGCCTTGGCGGAGGCGATCGCCTCGGCATGCTGGCGCTGGTGGCTGTAGGAGAGCTTCGCCCAGGCGGCTGCGGCGTCCGGGTCGGTGGCCAGGGCCTCGGCGAGCTCGGGCGGTACCTCGACCACCCGGGGTGCGTCGTCGTAGTCCACGGTGACCTCGACCTCGTCACCGGCTCCCCGTCCGGTCGCCTTGCGGGTCTGGGCGTTGAAGCTCAGCAGGAACTGCCCACCCATGGACGTGATCGTGTTGCGGTAGGAATAGCCGCCATCGATCGTCACCACGACAGGGACGCGCTTACCCTTCCCGAAGGAGGCGACCACATCCTCGGGCACCACAATCCCGACGTTGTTCCCGCCAAAGCTCTTCAGGACGGTGCGAAAGTTCGGCATCTGACCTCCTCGGTAGTGGTGTCGAGCCTAGAGAGCGTGTCTCTCTATTCCCACGGTGGCCTGCCGCGCGGTGCCCCACGGGTGTCTCGCGGCGTTGTCGGCGGTCGGCGGTGCGCCGCATCGCCTCCCTCCTGTGCCTGGCGAGCCACTCCGCGGAACCCCGCTCGCGACGGCCAGGGACAGGCAGACACGCTCAGCCACGGGGTCTTCCGGAGTCGACGGAGGTCAGCCAAGGAATTCTGCCACCGGGGTGTGGTCGCGCCCGAACGCCTCCGCCACGGCCGGGTAGGTGATCCGTCCGGCGGCGGTGTTGAGCCCCTTCGCCAGGGCGGGGTCGTCGGCCAGGGCCCGCTTCCAGCCGGAGTCGGCGAGCTTCACCGCATAGGCGAGGGTGGCGTTGGTGAGCGCCCAGGTGGAGGTGTTCGGTACTGCTCCGGGCATGTTCGCCACGCAGTAGAACACCGAGTCGTGCACGGTGAAGGTCGGATCGTCGTGGGTGGTCGGGTGGGAATCCTCGAAGCAGCCGCCCTGATCGATCGCGACGTCGACCAGCACCGAGCCCGGCCTCATCGCGGCCACCATCTCGTTGGTGACCAGTTTGGGCGCCTTCGCACCGGGGATCAGCACCGTCCCGATCACCAGGTCAGCGGCCAGCACCTGCTCGCGGATCGCCAGCCGGGACGAGACGATGCCGTGTACCCGGTTCTCGTAGCGCCAGAAGGTGGTCCGCAGCTTCTCCAGATCGGTGTCGAGGATGGTGACGTCGGCGCCCATCCCGAGCGCGACATTGGCCGCATTCTGCCCGGCCACGCCACCGCCCAGCACCACCACCTTGGCGTTCGCCACGCCGCCGACGCAGCCCATCAGCACGCCCCGGCCGCCCTGGGCCTTCATCATGGCGTGGGCACCGACCTGCGGGGCCAGGCAGCCCGCCACCTCCGACATCGGGTAGAGCAGCGGCAGCAGGCCGTTGGGCAGCTGGACGGTCTCGTAGGCGATCGCGGTCGTCCCGGCCGCCAGCAATGCGTCGGTCCCCGGACGGTCGGCGGCCAGGTGCAGGTAGGTGAACAGCACCAGGTCGTCGCGCAGCCGGTGGTACTCCTCGGCGACCGGCTCCTTGACCTTCATCACCAACTCGCCGGCCGCCCAGGTGGCATCGGCGTCGGGCAGGACGGTGGCGCCCTGGGCGACGTACTCCGCGTCGGAGATCGACGACCCCAGCCCTGCCCCGGACTGGACGAAGACCTCGTGGCCGTGGCCGACCAGCTCGGCAACCCCGACCGGGGTGATCGCCACCCGGTACTCGCGGTTCTTGACTTCGGCGGGTACGGCGATGCGCATGAGGGTCCCTTTCTGTGGCCGTTCTCATGCTGGCACCAGTGCCGCCGTCCGCGCACCTGTGCGCGCGGCATTGTTACGGCCCCGCAATCTGGTGGCGGCTGGTCGGACGGGCGGAGAGACGATGAACCCTGCCCTGCCGACGGCGCCGAGGGTCTACCATGGTGGCGAACGTGCTCCGGGGTCGGTGTAATTCCGAACCGGCGGTGACAGTCCGCGACCCGGCCCGCACCTGCGGGACGGTTGAGCTGGTGGAATTCCAGCGCCGACGGTGAAAGTCCGGATGGGAGGCAGCACGGGCCCTCGGCCGCTGTCGCGCGGCCGAGTCGCTCACGCACCCCGGTCCACGCCTGGACCGGAGGATCGATGAGACCGCAGCAGCCCTGGCGGGGCACCACCGTCACCGCTCCCGTGCTGCTCGCCGTCATCCTGCTGCTCGGCTGGTGGCTGACCACCAGCCTGGGGTCCGTCCCGGCCTACCTGCTGCCCTCGCCGGGCGACGTCGCGGGCCGGCTGGTGGCCGATCTCGCCGTGGGAGAGCTGTGGCCCTACCTCGGCCTCACCCTCGCCGAGGCCTTCGGTGGCTGTCTGCTGGGCGCCGCGGTGGCGCTGCCGCTCGCGGTCGCGATTCATCGCTCGCGCTGGTTCAGTGCCGCCGTCCAACCCTTCCTGGGCGCCACCCAGGCCATTCCGGCGATCGCCCTCGCCCCGCTGCTGGTGCTCTGGGTCGGGTACGGCCTGTGGCCGGTGATCCTGCTGTGCTCGCTGATGGTGTTCTTCCCGATCCTGGTCTCCGCCGTCCTGGGGCTGCGCCATGTCGACCGCGACGTGCTGCGGGCGGCGCGGGTGGACGGTGCCGACACCGTCCGACTGCTCACCGAGATCGAACTGCCACTGGCCTGGCCGGCCGTGCTGGCCGGGCTTCGCAACGGCTTCACGCTGTCGATCACCGGCGCGGTGGTGGGCGAGATGGTGATGGGCGGACGCGGGCTCGGCCAGGTCCTCACCGTGCAGCGGGACGCTGTCGACACCGCGGGCATGTTCGCCACGATCGTCGTCCTCTGCCTGGCCGCCGCCGGCATCTACAGCCTGATCTACGCCCTCGAACGACACTCCCGTTTCGCCGACTGAAGGAACCTCATGCGTCTCACCTGGCTGCTCGTCCCGCTGCTCGTCCTGTCCGGCTGCACCGCGGCCGCCCTGCCACCCGAATCGCCGTCGGCGCCGACCAGTTCCGGTACCGCCTCCAGCCCCGCGCCGGTGGCGCCGGCCCGGATCGGCCTGAGCTACATCCCCAACGTCCAGTTCGCGCCGTTCTACCTGGCCGAGGCGGACGGAGGGTTCGCCGCCGGCACAGGCACCCCGGCTACCCTGCGCCACCACGGCGCCCAGGAAGGCCTGTTCACCGCGATCGCCGCCGGACAGGAAGACTTCGTGCTCGCCGGCGCCGACGAGATGCTCCAGGCCCGTGAGTCCGGCGCCGACCTGGTCGCCGTGGCCACTTACTACCGGCAGTACCCGGTGCAGTTGATCGTCCCGGACGCCGGGGACATCACCAGCCTGGCCGACCTGCGCGGCAAACGGATCGGCGTCCCCGGGCGGTTCGGATCGAGTTGGTTCGCCCTGCTGGTCGCGCTGCACACCGCGGGGCTGACCACCGACGACGTCGACGTGGTTGAGATCGGCTACACCCAGCGGGCGGCACTGGCCACCGGCAATGTGGACGCGGTGATCGGCTTCACCAACAACGACCTGGTCCAGTTCCAGCTGGCCGGCGTCGCCGTCCGCGCGCTGCCGATCGCGGACGGCACCCCGCCGCTGGTCGGCGCCAGCCTGGTCACCACCCGGGCCTACCTGGCGGCCAATCCCGAGCTGGTCCGGGGCGTGGCCGAGGCGATGGTCGACGGGATCAACGCCGCCGCCCAGGATCCCGACCGCGCGCTGGCGGTGACCCAGACCCAGGTGCCCGGGCTCAGCGGCGAGGCGCTGGAGGCGGCCCGGGCGACCCTGACCGCCACGCTCGCGATCATGACCGACTCCCAGGGCCGGACGGACGGCCGGCTCGACCTCGACGCCTGGCAGGCGATGGCTGCTTTCATGCTCGACGCCGGCCTGCTCACCGCACCGGCTGACGTTGCAGCCGCGACAGCCCCCGAAGTACTGCCCTGACAGCGGCCTCGTCCCACTACTGTAGGCACATGACGAGCGAGCCGACGGTGGTCGTCCCGGGGTGGGACGACTACTTCCTCGGCATCGCCCAGGCGGTCTCCGCCCGGGCCAAGTGCACCCGCCGCCGGGTCGGGGCGGTGCTGGTCCACGACCGGCGGATCATCGCCACCGGCTACAACGGTGCCGCGCCGGGTCACCCTGACTGCCTGGAGGGCGCCTGCCCGCGGGGTCAGCTCAGCTATGACCAGGTGCCCGGTCTGGGCGACTACGACCGTCCCGGCACCGCCGGCTTCTGCATCGCCATCCATGCCGAGGTGAACGCCCTGCTGTTCGCCACCCGCGACACCAAGGGCGCCACCGCCTACATCACCGACCCGCCCTGCCCGGGCTGCCGCAAGGCACTGGCCGCCGCCGGGATCGTCCGGGCGGTCTGGCCGGACGGGGAGCACGACAGCGCCGGCCTGGTCGACTGGAGCCGTTGAGGACAGCCGTGGGTACCCCGACTCCACCAGAACTGACCGCCTGGGTCCACCGCGGTGTGGCGCTGTTCTGTCTCGGCAGCCTGGTGCCCGCCGCGTTCATGGCCGCCGGCCAGATCCAGTATCAGGCGGGCTGGTGGCTGCTGGTCTTCGGGCTGGGCACCATCGCGGTGACGATCGGGATGACGCTGTGGTCGGTGGCCGGCCGGTCGGTGGTCTGGCTGGCCAGGAGCTACTGCGTGCTGATCCTGGCGGCGATCGCCACCTGGCCGCTGGGCTGGACGTCCTCCGAACCGGCCGACGGCAGCCCCTGGTTGTGGATGTGCCTGGGTGTGGCCAGCGTCTGGGCAGCACTGACGATCGGCACCCAGTGGGGGTTCATCTACGCGATCGTGTCCGGGGCGGTGTTCGCCTGGGTGCGGTTGACCCCGTCCGGCCAGGCCATCTCGCTGGTCTCGGCCATGCAGGACATGCTCGTGCTGGTGATCAACCCCAGCGCGGTGATCATCGGGATCAGCCTGCTCACCGACTCGATCCGCCGGCTCAACGCCACCCTGGAGACCTCCCAGCAGGAGCAGGCCAGGGCAGCCGTCGAGCACGCCCTGGTCGAGGAGCGCCGCCGGCTGGACAGCATCGTCCACGACGAGGTGATGACCACGCTGGTCAACGCGGCACTGACCGGCACCCAGCGGGATCCGCAGGTGGCGGTGCTCGCGCAGCATGCGATCGATCAGCTGGAGACCGCCGGACGCGAGCCCGACAACCGGGTACCGGTCTCGGTCGACCACGTCGCCTGGCTGGTCGAGGATGTGGTGAGCCAGCTGCTGCCGCAGGCCCGGTTCCGGGTCGAGCTCGGCGACAACGCCCTGCTGGTGCCGGCGTCGGTCGCCAGCGCGATCGGCCAGGCCAGCCGCGAGGCGGCGATGAACATCGCCCGGCACGCCGAGGCCGACCGGGTCGACGTCCTGATCGGCGACCCGGCCGAAGGCCAGGCCGGCGTCCGCGTGGTGGTGTCGGACGACGGGGTGGGCTTCGACCCGACCACGGTTCCCTCGGACCGGTTCGGGTTGCAGCTCTCGGTGCTCGACCGCATGCAATCGGTCGGCGGTCAGGTGGAACTGCGCTCGGCGCCGGGCAAGGGCACCACGGTGGAGCTCAGCTGGCTGTCGTCGCCGGAGGTCGACTACGTCCTGCCGCCGCAGCTGAAGAACCTGCGTGAGCAGTACCCGGCGCTGGCCACGATGCGCGGCCGCACCCTGGCCGGGTTGATCTCACTCCTGATCAGCCTGCACTTCGTCCTGGGCTGGACCACTCTCGACCAGGTCACCCTGGCCTGGCCGGTGTTCGCCGCGCAGGCGCTGGCCGTGCTGGCCACCTGGCTGTCGCTGCGCGACATCGACCACAATCCGCTGCCGATGACCTCGGCGATCGCGGTGGTGTTCCTGCTGAGCGCCACCACGCTGCTGGTGCAGTCGGTGCTCCCGATGGGACGGTGGCCGGGGTATGCCACCTGGTACTCCAGCGTGGCGATGGTGATCCTGATCGTGCTGCTGTTCCGAGGCAGACCGTCGGTGGCCTGGGCCGGCGTCGGCCTGTTCGTCGCCGAGTCGCTGTACTGGGCGTTCACCCATGGCCTCGGCCTCGGCGAGGTGGTGCGGGTGTCCTTCGGCCCGGTCTCCTGGATGATCGTCGCCCAGCTGGTCAGCCGCTGGCTGATGGAGATCGGCACCGGGGTGATGACCACCCAGGAGGCGTCCTACACCGCCAACCAGGCAATCGCCGAGAGCTACTCCCGGCTGGTGCTGCGGGACATCTGGCTGCGACAGCTGAAGACCCAGGTCGGTCCGCTGCTGTCCACCCTGGCCGACCCGACCGCCCCGCTGACCGAGACCGACCTGGAGACCGCACTGGCCACCGAGCGCCGGCTGCGTGACGGGCTGCGCGCGTCCAACCTGCTGGCCGAGGGCACCCAGGACGTGGTGGAGGCGGCCCGGATGCGCGGCGTGGAGGTGACCCTGGTGGACAGCCGCGGCTCGGCTCTGCCCGAGGTGGTCAGCAAGGCGCTGAAGCAGTCGCTGACCACCCAGCTGAGCGACCGTACGGTGAAGAAACTGGTTGCCCGCGCGGCTCCGGAGGGATATGACGATGTGGTCACGATCCTGACCGTTCGCACCGATGGACGCACCGAGATGCTCGGTCTGGACAAGAATGGCATCTACCAGTCCCGCTGACCAGAGAGCTCAGACATGATTCACGCTGCTGTCATTGACGACCATGAGGCGATCCGGTTCGGGGTGGCGGCGGCGCTGGCCGGTCATGCCGCCGGACGGATCACCGTGGTGAGCGAGGACGCCACCGTCGACACCTTCCTGGCGCGCCAGCTCCGGGCGGACGTGGTGCTGCTCGACCTCCAACTCGCCGACGGCAGCGACCCCAAGCAGAACACCGAGGATCTGATCGCCGCCGGGTACACGGTGCTGGTCTACTCGATCGCCGACAACGTCCGGCTGTTGCGGAGGGCGCTGGCCGGCGGCGCTGCCGGGGTGTGCCGCAAGGCTGATCCGATCGCCGACACGGTGGCGTCGATCGAGGCGGTGGCGGACGGTCAGATCGTGCTCTCGCAGGAGATCCTGGGCCTGATCGAGGGCGATGAGAGCTATGTGGCGGCCAACCTCGGCCATCGGGAACGTGAGGTGCTCGCGCTGTACGCCGGCGGAATGGAGGTGCCCGAGGTGGCGGTACGGCTCGGGATCGCCGAGAACAGCGTCAAGGAGTACCTCAAGCGGATCCGGGCGAAGTACACCATCGTGAACCGGCCGGCGACCAGCAAGCTCGACCTCTTCCGGCGGGCGATCGAGGACGGCATCGTCCCTCCGGTGGAGCCACGGGCCTGAGCCTTCGGGCCGCTGACCGGGGGCTGGACGGGCTTGAGCGGTAGCGGTCGGGTGAGGCGTTGCCGCTGAGAGTGCGGCAGGCGCATACCCTTGCGGGGTGAACAAGCCGCGCCGTCCGAGGTACTCCGAGCCCGCGGCGCTCGAGGCGTTGGGGGAGGGCAGCGATCCGATCGCGCAACTGCATGCCGCGCACGAGACCGCTGCCGTCCTGCTGCGGTGCGGGCGGGCGGCGTCGGATCCACAGACCGTGGAACGGCTGGTGGGGCTGGTCGACCAGGTGGGGATCGCCGACCTCGCCGACCTGTGGGCCGCCCGTCCGGCGCACAGCCTGCCCGGTGCACTGTGGCGGCTCTATCTGCTGCGGGAGTGGGTCCGCAGCGATCCGGAGGGGGCCGCTCGCGAGTATGCCGCCGGGATCCGGTTCACCGAACCGAACCATGCCGTCGCCGGGGTGGATCCGGCCGGACCGGAAGAGATCCGCCGGGTGGTCGACGCGATCCTGCGGGGTGCCTTCCAGGGGGATTTCGCGGTTGCCCTGGAGCGCGCGGCGGCGTTCTGCCTGGTGGTCTGCGCCGGAAGAGCGGAGGTGTCGGGCGGACACCGGGCGGTGATCCAGGCCGGACGGCTGCAGGCGATGGCCCAGGACCTGACGGCGTCAGCGCGGTTGTGGCGGTCCGGCCGGCTGCAGTGACCGAGCCTGCCGGTCAATGTTGGTGATCGGATCGGGCTGGCCTATCCTTCTACCCGGTGCCGGACCGCGGTAGCCCCGGGCTCCAACCTTCGCCGCTGCGAGCGGCCACGCGCCGAGAGGCGCTCCCGGTCCGGCGCCACAGCAGTTTCCAAAACCGGTTCCAGATCGCGGACCGAGGGGGATATTCCCTCGATCGGCCTCCATCAACCGGATTCTGCGGTGAGCAGGGTGAGCAGAGTTCAGTACCAGCCGTGTGAATCAGTACCAGCCGTGGGAGCGCTTGAACGACCACGCCTTGCACGGGGTGCCGTAGCGGTCTTTCACGTAGCCCAGGCCCCACTTGATCTGAGTGGCGGGGTTGGTCTTCCAGTCGTCTCCGGCGGAGGCCATCTTCTTGCCGGGCAGTGCCTGCGGGATGCCGTACGCGCTGGAGCGCGGATTGTCCGCGGACGGATCCCAGCGGCTCTCCCGCATGATGATCGCGTCGTAGCAGGCGAACTGATCCTCGTCCCAGTCGTACCAGGTGAGCATCATCTGGCGAGCGATCTCCTGCGGGGTGGTGGCGGTCTCGGGGTCGTACCCCAGTTCGAGCAGTTGCTGGGCCTGCAACGCGTCCAGGGCAGCCAGCCGGGCATCGACCGCCTGCGACCGGCGCTGCAGTTGGGCGGCCCGCTGGGCCTGCAGGGCTTCGACGTCCACCGGATCGGCCGACTGCGCGGTGCCGGGGGCGTGGCTGCCATCGACAGTGGCTGCGGCGAAGGCCGAGGCAGCATCGGCATGGACCACCAGGCCAGTGGCGAGGGCCAGTGTGGACAGTGAACTCACAACCAGGACGACCACCCTGGACCTGAGAAAACTGAGCACGGGCAGCAGTCTGCCACAGAGATTTCTCTCAGGAGGAATTCAGAAAAAATTGGGACGAAATCAGTGCCCGGTTCAGAGCCGGCGCAGGAAATCGGGGTCGTCGTCGGGTGCGCGGGGCGGGCGGCGACCGGGATCCTGGGGACGGTTGGTGGGCCGGCCGAAGAGCAGCCAGCAGATCGGGCCCACCGCCGGCACCATGATGATCGCCACTGCCCACAGCCAGCGCGGCAGCATCCGGACCCGGTAGGGATCGGACTGGGCGACCTCGACCACCGCGTAGATCGCCAGCAGCGCCAGCACGACTATCGGCAGAACCCGTCCCATAGCCTCCAATCTACTCCGTCGGGGTGAACGTATCGTTGGCTTGTGCATCTGCCACCACCGATCCCGGGCGCTCCGGCAGTGCCGGCCTCCGGCAGCCATCGGCCCGGGGTGTCGGAGGGGCCCGGGCTGACCCTCGTCGACCCGGCCGGCCTGACAGCGGCGCTCGCCCGGGCGCTCGCCGGGGAGGCTGTGGTCGCACCGTTGCCGGCCGAGGGCCGCGCCCGCTGGCTGGCGGCCCTGGAGCCGCAGCGTCCGGCCGGAGTCGAGGCCGGCGTGGTGGTGGCCACCTCCGGATCGACCGGCGCACCGAAGTTCGTCGTGCTCGCCGCCGACGCCGTCCTCGCCTCGGCGGCTGCCACCCACGAGCGGCTGGGCGGGCCCGGCGACTGGGTCTGCCTGCTCCCCACCCACCACGTTGCCGGCCTGATGACGGTGGCCCGTGCGGTGGCCGCCGGCACCTCCGTCCGGTTCGGGCAGGGCGATCTGAGCGACCTGCCCGAACCATCGGAGCGCTGCTACCTCTCGCTGGTCGGAGCCCAGCTGTGGCGGGCGCTGGCCGAACCCGAGCTGATGGCGCGGCTGGGAAGATATGCCGCCGTCCTGCTGGGCGGATCGGCGATCGACCCCGGGCTGCTGGCCCGGGCCCGGGACGGTGGCATCGCCGTGGTCACCACCTACGGTATGGCCGAGACCTGCGGAGGCTGCGTGTACGACGGGCGTCCTCTCCGGGACGTGGAACTCGGGTTCGATGCGACCGGGCGGATCTCGATCACCGCACCGCTGGTGTTCAGCGGCTACCGCAACGACCCGGCAGGGACCGCCGCGGTGCTCTCCGGGAACACGGTGCTCACCCGCGACCGTGGCCGGCTCGCCGCCGACGGGAGCCTGGAGGTGACCGGACGGATCGACGACGTGGTGGTCAGCGGCGGGGTGAACGTCGACCTCGCCGAGGCGCAGCGGATCAGCGACGCGCTCGTCGGCGCGCCGGAGGCCGGGGGAGTGGTGCTGTTCGCCGTGGACGACGAGCGCTGGGGGGCGCGGGTGGTGGCGGTCACCACCGGTCCGCTCGACCTGGCCCAGGTCACCGGGGTGCTGGGCACCCGGCTCGGCAGCGCCGCGCTGCCCCGGGAGTTGCGGCGCGTGGCCCGGCTGGCGTATACCCCGTCAGGCAAGATCGATCGGATCGCGTTGCAGCGCGACTGGCAGCAGGGGGGTAGCGATGGCGACGCCGGCTGAGTGGGTGGAAGGTGCCCGGCCCCGTACTCTGCCGGCCGCGTTCTCGCCGGTGATCGCCGGCAGCGCGGTGGCCTGGTTCGAGGGCGGCTTCGTCCCGCTGCTCGCCACCCTGGCGCTGGTGGTGGCGCTGGCCCTGCAGGTGGGGGTCAACTACGCCAACGACTACTCCGACGGCATCCGGGGCACCGATGCCGCCCGGGTCGGGCCGCTGCGGCTGGTGGGCTCGGGGGCAGCCACCCCCGGGCAGGTGAAGGCGGCCGCGCTGCTCAGCTTCGCGGTGGCGGCGGTTGCCGGGTTGGGCGTGGTGATCGTCACCGGACAGTGGTGGTTGCTCGTCGTCGGTGCGGCAGCCATCGCCGCGGCCTGGTTCTACACCGGCGGACCTCACCCCTACGGCTATGCCGGGCTCGGCGAGCTGTTCGTCTTCTGCTTCTTCGGCCTGGTGGCGGTCACTGGCACCGCCTACATCCAGCTCGGGGCTGTGCCGGCAGCGGCCTGGTGGGCGGCGATCGCCATTGGTGCCCTGGCCTGCGCAATCCTGGTCGCCAACAACCTGCGTGACCTGGCCGGCGACGCCCAGGCCGGCAAGCGCACGCTGGCCACCAGACTCGGTGATCGTGGCACCCGGTGGTTCTTCCTCGCCCTGGTGGTGCTCGCCACCGCCGGCGTGGCCGGGGTGGCTGCGACCAGCAGTTGGTGGGCGCTGCTGGGGCTGGCGATGCTGCCGGTGTTGTTCGGCCCCACCTCGGCGGTCCTGGCCGGCGCCGCCGGCCGGGAGCTGATCGTGGTGCTGAAGCGGGTGGGGTTCGCCGAGTTGATCTGTGCGATCGGCCTGGCGGCCGGGCTGATGATCGCGTGATGAACCTGCTGGAGCCAGCTGGCGTCTTCGCCCTGCCGCTGCGGACCCGGTTCCGCGGCCTGCGGGTGCGCCACGGGCTGTTGGTGCGCGGTCCGGCGGGCTGGGCGGAGTGGAGCCCGTTCGCCGAATACGAACGTCCCGAGACCGACACCTGGGCGCGTGCCACCCGGGAGGCGGCGTTCGAGGGCTTCCCGGAGCCGGTGCGAACCAGCGTCCCGGTGAACGTCACGGTGCCGGCCACCGACCCGACCAGTGCCCACCGGATCGTCCAGGAGTCAGGCTGCACCACGGCCAAGGTGAAGGTGGCAGAGAAGGGCCAGTACATCGCCGAGGATGTGGCGCGGGTGGAGGCGGTGCGAGACGCCCTCGGGCCGTCCGGCAAGCTTCGGATCGACGTCAACGGCGCCTGGAGCGTCCCGGACGCGCTGAGCCGGCTGCGGCTGCTGGCCCCCTTCGACCTGGAGTACGTCGAACAGCCCTGCGCGAGCGTGGCGGAGCTGGCCAGGCTGCGCCGGGAGCTGGCCAGGCGCGGACTCGACATCCTGATCGCGGCGGACGAATCGATCCGCCGCTCGGGAGACCCCGAACGAGTGGCTGCGCTGGAGGCCGCTGACATCGCCGTCCTGAAAGTCCAGCCGCTCGGCGGGGTGCGGCGCTGCCTGGAACTGGCCGAGAGC
Source organism: Propionicimonas sp. (assembly GCF_034927565.1). Lineage (GTDB taxonomy): Bacteria > Actinomycetota > Actinomycetes > Propionibacteriales > Propionibacteriaceae > Propionicimonas. The sequence goes on along the minus strand of NZ_JAYFPT010000016.1, from coordinate 97,266 downwards.
CTCGCGATGCCGGTCGTGGTGTCCTCGGCACTGGAGAGTTCGGTCGGTCTGCGCGCCGGTCTGGCCCTGGCGGCCAGCCTGCCGGAGTTGCCGTACGCCTGTGGGCTCAACACCGCCGCGCTGTTCACCCGGGACGTGAGCCGCCGGCCGCTGCTGGCCGAGGGAGGCAGCATCGAGGTGCGGGAGGTCGAGGTGGACGAGGCGGGCTCCTGGCGGGCCGACCCGACCACCTCGGGCTGGTGGCGGGAGCGTTGGGCCGGCCTGGCCGAGCCGCTGACCGCGGACCGCGCATGAACCGCGGACGGGCGACTCGCTACGCTCCTGGTCGGAGCCTGCGCTGTGACGTCCGTACCCGTCGGCCGGACCGTGTCGTGCTGGGTGCCTGTACCACGGAGGGGAGGGCTGGATGAGTCGGTCGTACGCCTGCGCCGAGGCAGTGGTGGCGACGTTGCTGGCCGGCGGCGTCACCGATCTCGTGCTGGCGCCCGGTTCCCGCTCGGCCCCGCTGGCGCTGGCTGCCCATGCCGCGCAGGCCGCCGGACGGTTGCGGCTGCATGTCCGGGTGGATGAGCGTTCGGCGGGCTTTTTCGCGCTCGGCCTGGCCAAGGTTTCCGGCCGGGTCGTGCCGGTGGTGACCACCTCGGGCACCGCTGTCGGAAACCTGCTGCCGGCAGTGATGGAGGCTCACCACTCCCGCGTCCCGCTGCTGGTGGTGAGCGCCGATCGTCCCGCTGACCTGGTGGGGACGGGGGCCAACCAGACCACCGTCCAGCCCGGCATCTTCGGTGTCTTCGTCCGCAGCGAACAGGCGGTCGATGCCGCCGACCGCCCGATGACCTGGGCGGAGACCGTCACCGCCGCCGTTTCGACTGCCTCGGGTGGCCAGAATGGTTACCCCGGACCAGTCCATCTCAACCTCGCCCTGCCCGAACCTCTCGTTCCCGATGATCCCGAGGGGGACTGGGGCCGGAAACGTCTCCAACTCGAGGTACCTGAGCCAGCGGTGGAGGCGGGTTTCGAGCCGGTGGTCCTCGACGCTGCACCACCGACGGTGGTGGTCGCCGGCGATGCCCCGCCGTCCGAGGGCGCGCGGGCGCGGGCCTTCGCTGAGGCGGCGGGACTGCCGTTGCTGGCGGAGCCGTCCAGCAATGCTCGTGGTGGAACGAACGCCCTGCGCTGTGGCCGGCTGCTGCTCGGGACGGAGCTGGCCGACCAGGTCCAGCGGGTGGTGATGTTCGGGCATCCGACACTCTCCCGGCCGGTGACCCGGCTGCTCACCCGAACCGACGTGGAACTCGTTGTGGTCGGGAGCGGCCCGGACCTGCCGAACCCGGGCCGGCACGCCACCCTGACGGCGAAGGCGGTGACGAGCGCCCCCAACACGGCACAGCAGCCGCGCTGGCTCGCCGCCTGGCTGGCGGCCGACCAGGCCTGCGGCCGACGGCTGGACGGGCTCCTGGCTGGGCTGAGCTACGTCAGTGGCCCGGCGGTCGCCGAAGCGGTGGTGCGCGGCACGGGCGAGGGGATCCTCGCCCTGGGCAACTCGATGGCGATCCGGGACGCCGACCTGGCTCCGATCCTCACCAAACCCGCGACGGTGTACGCCAACCGCGGGCTGTCCGGCATCGACGGCACCGTCTCCACCGCCGTGGGGCTATCCCTCGGCAGTGGCTGGCCGGTCACGCTGCTGTGTGGCGACCTGTCTTTCGTCCACGACATCAACGGCCTGGCGATCGGGCCGGGCGAGCCCCGTCCTGCTCTGCGGGTGGTGGTCGCCGACGACGCCGGGGGAGCGATCTTCACCACGCTGGAGTACGGTCAGGCCCGGTTCGCGGACTCCTTCGAGCGCGTGTTCGCCACTCCGACCGGCATCGACCCGGTGACGCTCGCGTCCGCCTACGGCGTGCCGGCTCGGCGCCTCGGCGGTCTGGTAGAACTGCGGGACGCGCTGGCGGTGCCCGTCCGTGGGCTGGAGGTGCTGGTGGTCGGGGTCGACCGTGCACAGCGTCGAGAACTCTCCGACGCCGTCGCCCACTGCGTGGATGGCTGAATGTAAAGACATTCTGTTGACTTATTTTCAGTGTCGGAGTTGAATGGTCCCGAACCCGGCCAGCGGCACGCTGTGCCCTCGATGAAGAGGTCCTCGATGACTGTCATGACTACTCCGCTCGGCGCGATGTCCCAGCGGGGCCCGAGCGTGTTGTGGAACGACTCCGCCGACCCGAGCGAGCTCGCGGAGTCGATTTCCTTCGGTGCCGTGGGCGCCACCTGCAACCCGGTGATCGCGCTGGCGGCCATTCGCGCGGACCTGCCGCGCTGGACGGCGCGGATCAAGGAACTCGCCGAGGAACTCCCCGAGGCCACCGAGTCCGAGATCGGCTGGAAGGTGGTCGAGGAGGTCTCGCTGGACGCCGCCAAGCTGCTCGAGCCCGCGTTCGAGCGCTACAACGGCTACAACGGCCGGCTGTCGATGCAGACCGATCCGCGGCTGGCCCGCAGCGCCACCAAGCTGGCCGACCAGGCTGTCTACTTCTCGAGTCTGGCGAAGAACATCATCGTCAAGGTGCCGGCGATCGAGACCGGTGTGGCAGCCATCGAGGACGCCACCTACCGCGGGGTCAGCATCAATGTCACGGTCTCGTTCACCGTCGCGCAGGCAGTGGCCACCGGCGAGGCGATCGAACGAGGCCTGAAGCGCCGTGAGGCCGAGGGCCTTGACACCGCGACCATGGGCCCGGTGGTGACGATCATGGTCGGCCGGCTGGACGACTGGATGAAGGACTGCTTCAACCGCGCGAAGCTGGCTTTTGACCCGGGCTATCTGGAATGGGCCGGGGTGGCGGCGTTCAAGAAGGCCTACGCGGAGTTCCAGGCTCGTGGGCTGCGTGCCCGGCTGCTGTCGGCGGCCTTCCGCAACACCATGCACTGGAGCGAGTTCGTCGGTGGCAACGTGGTGATCTCGCCGCCGTTCTCCTGGCAGAAGCGGATCCAGAACAGTGACCTGACCGCCGAGGACCGGATGGACGTTCCGGTCAACCCGCAGATCGTCGACACGCTCTACGCGCAGCTGCCTGAGTTCCGCCAGGCCTACGACGTGGACGGTCTCACCCCTGCGCAGTTCATTGAGTTCGGAGCCACCCGCAAGACCTTGCGGCAGTTCCTCGGCGCGGACGAGGAGCTCGACCATATCGTGCGTGACATCCTGATCCCGGCGCCCTGACCACGCCCCATCCCCTCAGCAACCCAGACAACCGGAGTCACCGATGACCTCTCCGCAGACCGTCCGGCTCACCGTCGCCCAGGCCGTGATCCGTTTCCTGGCCAACCAGTACTCCGAACGCGACGGGGTCGAGCAGCGGCTGATCCCGGGCGTGTTCGGGATCTTCGGTCACGGCAATGTGGCAGGTCTGGGCCAGGCGCTGCTGCAGGCCGAAGTGCAGCAGTTGGACGGCGTCGCCGACGCCCCCGACCTGCCGTACGTCCTGGTCCGCAACGAGCAGGGGGCGGTGCATGCCGCCTCCGCCTTTGCCAAGACCCGCAACCGGCTGCAGACCTGGGCGGTCACCTCATCGATCGGCCCCGGCGCGACCAATATGGTCACCGGTGCTGCCCTGGCCACCACCAACCGGCTGCCGGTGCTGTTGCTGCCGTCCGACATCTTCTCCACTCGCTACCCCGACCCGGTGCTGCAGCAGTTGGAGGATCCGCGCAGCCTCGACGTGTCGGTGAACGACGCGTTCAAGCCGGTGTCGCGCTACTGGGACCGGATCAACCGTCCCGAGCAACTTGTCCCCTCGCTACTCCAGGCGATGCGGGTGCTGACCGACCCAGCCGAGACCGGCGCGGCGGTGGTCTGCCTGCCGCAGGACGTCCAGGCCGAGGCCTTCGACTTCCCGGTGGAGTTCTTCGAGCGCCGGGTGTGGCATGTGGCTCGTCCGGTGCCCGAGCCGGCAGCGCTGGCCCGCGCGGTCGAGGTGATCAAGTCCGCCAAGGCGCCGCTGGTGGTTTCCGGCGGCGGCACGATCTACTCCGGTGCTTCCCAGGAACTGCGGGCCTTTGCCAACGCCACCGGTATCCCGGTGGCCGACACCCAGGCCGGCAAGGGCGCGATCAACTGGGACCACCCGCTGGCCGTCGGCGGCGTCGGATCGACCGGGTCGGGGGCGGCCAACGCCCTGGCCCGGGAGGCGGACGTGGTGATCGGCATCGGCACCCGCTACTCGGACTTCACCACCGCTTCGCACACCGTCTTCGCCAATCCCGAGGTGCGGTTCGTCAACATCAACGTGCTGGGTTTCGACGCCGCCAAGCATGCGGCGACCATGGTGGTGGCGGACGCCAGGGAGGCGCTGACCGGGCTCACCGGTGCGCTGGAGGGCTGGACGACCGAGACCGGCTACCAGCAGTGGGTTGCCGAACTCGACGCCGACTGGCAGAAGGTGGTCGACGAGTGCTATCACCGCAACCACCAGCCGCTGCCCGCCCAGACCGAGGTCTTCGGCGCGCTCAACGAGTTGCTGCGGCCACAGGACGTGGTGATCAACGCCGCCGGCTCGATGCCGGGCGACCTGCAGGCGCTGTGGCGCGCGCCGAACCCCGAGCAGTACCACCTGGAGTACGCCTACTCGTGCATGGGCTACGAGATTCCGGCGGCGCTGGGCGTGAAGCTGGCAGTGGGGCCGGAGCGTGAGGTGGTGGCGATCGTCGGCGACGGCACCTACCAGATGCTGCCGATGGAGATCGCCACGATGGCACAAGAGGGGATCAAGGTCATCCTCGTTCTGCTGCAGAACCACGGCTTCGCGTCGATCGGCGCGCTGTCGGAGTCGCGCGGCTCCCAGCGTTTTGGCACCCGGTACAAGGTGCGCTCGTCCTCCGGACGGCTGGACGGTGAGGACGTCCCCTTCGACCTGGCCGCCAATGCCGCCAGCTGGGGAGCGGACGTGCTGCGCTGCAACGGGATCGCGGGGTTCCGGGAGAACTACGCCCGGGCTACGGCCAACGATCGCACCACGGTGCTCTACATCGAGACCGACCTGCTCGGCCCGAACCCACCGGGGACGGCCTGGTGGGACGTCCCGGTGAGCCAGGTCTCGGAACTGGAGAGCACACAGCGTGCCTACGGCGAGTACGTCGCTGAGAAGGCTGCTCAGCGTCACTATCTGCGGCAGTAGGCTGCGGAGGTGCCCGACGTCCCTGCCCTGCTTGCCGGGCTGAGTGTGACGGACTGGGTCATCGTCGTCGTGGCGGCCCTGTTGGTGGGCTTCTCCAAGACCGCCATCGGCGGCCTGGCCATGGTGGCGGTGGCGATGTTCGCCTTCGTCCTGCCGACCAAGGACTCGACCGGAGCGGTCCTGTTGCTGTTGCTCACCGGCGATCTGGTGGCGATCTGGGTGTACCGCAAGCACGTCGACTGGCGGCTGATCGCACGGCTGATCCTGCCGGTGCTGGTCGGGATCGGTCTGGGCGCTGCCTTCTTGGCGATGGTGGACGACCTGGTGCTGAAACGGACGATCGGCATCATCTTGCTGGTGCTGCTGGTAGCCGGCTTCTGGAAGGAGAAGCTGCGACCGCACCACCCCGCGGTGGGCGCAGCCTACGGTGGTCTGGCTGGCTTCACCACCATGGTGGCCAACGCCGGCGGCCCACCGATGAACCTCTATCTGCTGGCAGCGGGCTACGACAAGTGGCGCTTCCTGGGGACGTCGGCGTGGTTCTTCTTCGCGGTCAACCTCACCAAGCTGCCGGTCTCGATCGGCCTGGGGATCATCCGCCCGGAGTTGGCGGCGCTGGCCGCCGTCCTGGTACCGGCGGTGCTGCTGGGCACCTGGGTGGGACGGATGGTGATCAAGCGGATCGACCAGAAGCTCTTCGAGGGTCTGGTCACGGTCTTCGTTGCCGTGACCGCGGTCTATCTGCTCTTCGCGTGAGACGAGCCTGCGCCAGGAGCCTGATGGGCAAGCGCCAATTCTGGCCCGACGTGAACGCATCACACCTTGTCAGTGTCCCATTGGTAGCTTGATCCCAGCGTCATTCAGCAATCTAGGGCCGGTACCGGTAGTTGCGTTCCCAGCCATGGCCGCGATCTACTTCGGCAATCCCGGTGATGGTTCGGCGAAGTCTCCAGCGCTGCCGATGAGCCTCGTGATGGTGGCTGGAACAGAGTAGATAGCCCTCGTCGAGGTTGGTCTTGCCGCCATCGCTGAAGGGAGCGCCGCCGTGGTGGGCCTCGCACCAGGCGGGTGGGCGGTCACAACCCGGAGCAACGCAACCGCCGTCCATCGAGGCCAGTGCGTCCCGCTGTCGTGGAGTAAAAAGTCGCTGATCGCGACCCAGGTCGATCGGGATGCTCGCTCCACCCAGGACTGCGGGCAGAATGCCGTGTCCGCAGGCCAGGCGGCGCAACTCGCCGGCGCTGATCCGCTCTCCGGTCGACAGCGTGGCTGCCGCCACCTCGCTACGCAGCTTGGCCTCATCGATCGTCACCACGATGCGTGCCGGCGTGCCGCCTGTCGTCGGGAATCCGTCAGTAGGAAGGTGCTCAACGAGGGCGACCAACGCGTCTCCGGCCTTGCGGTCGTAGGACTTCTCCAGTTCCAAGCGCAGCAACTCCTCAGCCCGAGCGGCCTGCACTCGGCTTTGTTGACTCGCTGCCGGTCGTTCTCGGCTTTGTTGACTCGCCGCCGGCTGTTCTCGGCTTGGCTGACTTGCCGCCGGCTGCCGGAGTTCGTCCGAGGCTGTCCCCCCGGAACCATCGGTCATTGCCGCCCGCAGCTGCGAACGCCGCGGTGCGGCCAGCGCATCGATCGCCGTCTTCAGCATTCTGGCTTGGAGTTCGGGCAGAACGAATCTCCCCGCCCAGGTTCCGTCCCGGTTGTCCCACATGGTCAGCGATGCGCTCCGGTAAGCCGCTGCTTCCCGCCGCTCGAGCTGCCTGCTCTCGGTCGAGTCTGTCTCCTCAGGCGTCTGCCACAGTTCGGTGACTCGTCGCGCCCGGGTCTGGAGGTCCTTGGGTGAGAGCCGGTGGGCATCGGCGACCAGAACCTGCTCGGCCCGAACGCGCTGCCCCGCTGTCGTTTCCTGTGGCAGCGCCGCGATCGCCTGTCCGATCACGGTGGCATGCGCGTGCGAGATGTCGCCTGCGGCCGCCGCCTGCTCCGCGGCGGGGGCGTTCGCCAGCGACCGTGCCTGCCGCAGCTCCCGGTGGGCGGCGCCAGCGTCCAGCCCGAAGTCTCCTGCGAGCAACTGACGCGTGTCACTGCTGGGGACGAGTCGCTCCACGGCACGTACCGCTGCCCCGGTGTGGGTGCGCACCATCGACTCCAGCGCACGCACCTGGGCGGCGACGCGCCGGGCCTCGGCCGGAGTCTGCCGGGCGTACTCTGACAGGGCGATCTGGGCCAGCGCGGCGCGCACCATCGCCAGTCGTTCGCTCAGTGGAACGACTGTGGGCTCGATCGCGACCGCGGCCATGACATGCGCCTCCTTCCCCGCTCTGGCGGCAGATTCTCCCGCACGACAATCACGCTACGGGCGGGGTCTGACGTTTCTGCGATCCTGGGGCCCTCCATCGGCGCAGGCCGGGTATCTGCACATTCGTGCAGCAGCGCTGGGAATGTGCTTGCCTGAGGCCGTCGGCGGGTGCGCAGTGAACGTCGCTGACGGCCGAACCAGGCTGAGGTAGACGGTCCGTGAGCGGTCCATCGGGCGCACCGGCCCACGTCGACGCCACTCTGGCCGATGGCGATGCCTCTCTGGCCGACGGCGATGTCATTCGACTCCGCCGGTTGCGCTACCCCTGCTACGCCTCCCCGCCAGGCTTCGCGGCCTGGCGCGCCTCCTGCGACGACTACCAGGACTCCCGACTTCCCAACGGCACCAGCACCGGCACTTCCGAAGAAGCCCTCGGCACCGCCTGCAACCTCTCAACGACCCCACCGCCTGGACAACCCCACCGCCAACGAACTGACGCAACCGACTGGTGGTGTCTACGAAGGTCCGAGACACGGCACCGATCGTCTCGAGTGTTCACTTTTCACCGTCGAAACCGTCCAGTTTTCAAACGTTGTCGACAGTCGTTGTCCGGCAAAACTCGGGAAGCCGAATAGCTACGACACCAGACAGGCGGGGGCGAGAGCGCGTCAGCGGTGGTCGGTGGGGAGGGCAGGCAGCCGCCCTGGCCCAGGCGGACCAGGCCGGCCGGTGACAGTACCGCTGTTCACCGGGGCAGGACCGCCAACGAACTATCGGACGTGACCACCAGATACAGGTGGGACTTGGTGTGGTGCCGGTGACGCGTGAGGCAGCAGCTCGCCGCCGCGAACAGCCACCCCACCAGAGGCACCAGATGTCCTATTGACAGCACAAACTTTTGACCGTACTTTTGACGTGAGCTGGGTGCCCGTCTCAATCTGGTGCGACGGTATCCGCCCCGCTCGGAGCGAGGATGCCATGACTCACACCGTCTCTCCAATCCCCGATCTGATGCGCGCGGCCGTCCTGACCGCGCCGGGAGCCCCGCTGGAGGTCCGGCGGATCCCCACCCCACGACCGCACGCCGGCGAGGTGCTGGTCAAGGTGACCGCGTGCGGCCTGTGCCATTCCGACCTGCACGTCATCCACGGTGCGATCGCCTTCCCGACCCCCGCCGTGCTGGGCCACGAGGTCTCCGGCGTGATCGTCGAACTCGGCCCCGAGACGCACAACTCCGGCCTCAGCGTCGGCCAGCAGATCTGCGGGGCCTTCCTGATGCCCTGTGGGCAGTGCCCGGATTGTGCCCGCGGCCGGGACGACCTCTGCTCGCCGTTCTACACCTACAACCGGCTCAAGGGGCAGCTCTTCGACGGCACCAGTCGGCTGGTCGACACCGACGGCTCGGTGATCGCCCAGTACTCAATGGGGGGCCTGGCCGAGTACTGCGTGATCCCGGTGACGGCGGTGACGCCCGCGCCTGACTCGCTCGACCCGGTGGCCGCCGCCATCCTCGGCTGCGCGGCGATGACCGGCTATGGCGCGGTGCGCCGCGGCGCCGAGCTGCAGTACGGCGAGACCGTCGCGGTGATCGGGGTCGGCGGGGTCGGCTCGAACATCATCCAGATCGCTGCCGAGTTCGGCGCGGGCGTGGTGATCGCGATCGACATCGACGACACCAAGCTGGCTGCTGCCCGGCGGCTGGGAGCCACCCACGGCGTGAACGGCCGGACGGTGAACGCCCAGCAGGCGGTGCTGGAGATCACCGGCGGCCGCGGCGTGGACGTGGCCTTCGAGGCGCTCGGCATCCCCGCCACCTTCACCCAGGCACTGGATCTGCTGGCCGATGGTGGACGGATGGTGCCGGTCGGCCTGGCGGCCGGTGCGCAGGCCGCCGACGTGCCGATCAACCGGCTGGTCCGCCGTGGCCAGGTGATCCACGGCTCCTACGGCGCCCGGACCCGCACCGACCTGCCGGCAGTGGTGGATCTGGCTGCCCGGGACGTCATCAACTACCGCGACGTCGTGTCGCTCCGCATCCCCCTGGAGAAGGCGGGGGAGACCTACGCTCTTCTCGAGGAGGGCCGGATCGCCGGGCGCGCGGTCGTGGATATGGCGCTGGCGGTCTAGCCGGCGGAAACTGCTGCCGGGCGAATCTCCCGGCTCATCTCAGGAAAGGTCAGCATGCAACGCTTCGCACTCATCGGCGCCGGTTTCATCGGCTCCGTCCACGCCGGCAACCTCGCCGCACATCCCGATATCGACTTCTCGGTGGTGTACGACGTCTCCACCGAGCGTGCCAGCGCCATCGCCGAGCGCTACGGCGCACGCGTGGCGGCCAGCCTGGCGGAAGCTCTCGATCCGGCAGCGGTGGACGCAGTGTTCATCGCGTCGTCCACCGACACCCACGCCGACACGCTCCGAGCGGCGGTGGACGCGGGTCTGGCGGTGCTGTGCGAGAAGCCGATCGACCTGGAGCTGGCCAGGGCGCGTGAGGTGGTCAGCTATGCCGAGGCCAGGGGCGCCCGGGTGATGATGGACTTCAACCGGCGGTTCGACCCCGACCACGCCGAGTTGAAACGGATCGTGGACGCCGGCGGGATCGGCACCATTGAATTGATTCAGATCACCTGCCGTGGGCCGGTGGTGCCACCGCTGGAGTACGTGAAGGTCTCTGGCGGCCAGATGCGCGACCAGAATGTGCACTTCTTCGACCTGGCGCGCTGGATCGCCGGAGCCGACCCGGTCGAGGTCTTCGCGGCCGGTTCGGCGCTGGCCGAGCCACGGCTGAAGGAGTATGACGACGTGGACACCTCGGTCTGCGTCCTGAAGCTGCCTGACGGTGCCCTGGTGCAGATCGACGCGAACCGGCGCACAGGCTACGGCTACGACGAGCGGCTCGAGGTGCTCGGCTCGCAGGCCCTGGTTGAGTCCCAGCGGCAGGGTGCCCGCAGGGTCACCCACTACACCGCGGACGGAGTGGCGCAGAGCCCGCTGCACGCCGGCTGGTTCGAGCGGATGCAGCCGACCTACGCGCGGGCGCTCGATCACTTCGTCACGCTGCTGGAGACCGGCGCGCCGATCGAACCGGGTCTGTCCGACGGCCTCAAGGCCCAGGCCATCGCCGAGGCCGCCACCCGCAGCCTGCACACCGGCGTGAGCGAGAAGATCGTCTACTGACGGTGTGTCGGGTTCCGCAAACCTGCCGCGAGGAGCCGCTGGAGGGCGGCGGCCGGTTGTAGGGCAGGCTCGACGACATCGGGGGCTGGTTGCGTCAGTGGCAGTCGCCTCCCGGGACCGCGCCACGACTCCCGGGAGGCGACAGGCGTGCCCGGTTTCCTCAGCTGGCGTAGACGGTGATGTCGAACTTGTACAGGTCGTAGCGGTAGCAGTGGTCGCCGAACTCGACTGGCTTGCCGGCAGCGTCGTAGGCACGGCGACTCATGGTCAGCACCGGCGCGCTGCGATCGAGCTTGAGCAGCTTGCGCTCGGCGGGTTCGGCAGGCCTGGCGCCGATCACCTGATGCCCGACGGCCGGGATCACACCTCGGGCGCGCAGCACGTTGTAGAGGCCGTCGGTGGCGATGGCGTCCGGGTCGAGGTCGGCGAAGGACGGCGGCAGCCAGTTCTTCATCAGCGCCAGCGGCCCCTGGTCGACCGAACGCAGGCGCTCGACGTAAACCAAGGGCGTCTCGGTGGGCAGGTCGAAGGCCAGGGCGGCCCGCTGGTCGACGACGGCGGGATCGAATTGGAGGATCTCGGTGACCGACTCCCGGCCGCCGCGACGCAGGTCGTCGTAGAGGCTGGTCAGCTCGTTGCGCCGGTGGATGACCTCCTGGGCGACCGTGGTGCCGATGCCGCGGCGACGCACCAGCAGACCGCGGGTGACGAGTTCGATGATGGCCCGGCGGACCGTCGGCCGGGAGAGGTCGAGACGGTCGGCCAGCGAGAGCTCGTTCTCAAACGCGTCCCCCGGCTTGAGCAACCCGTCGTCAATGGCGGCCGCCAGTTGCTCGGCCAGTTGGTGATAGAGCGGGACCGGGCTGGAGCGGTCGATACTCACCGGGATCTGCATTGCCATGGCGGAAGGATATCTACATTCAACCGTCCATCAATATATCCTAATGTCTTTACAAATATTGACAGTAGTGTGCCCTCCGGGGCAGGATGGTGGCCATGGCTGAACACTATGACGTGGTCTGTGTCGGCCGCGTCGGTGTGGACATCTACCCCCTCCAGACCGGAGTCCGGCTGGAGGACGTGACCACCTTCGGGAAGTTCCTCGGTGGGAGCGCCACCAACGTCGCGGTCGCGGCGGCCCGGCATGGGCACCACACGGCGATCATCACCCGGACCGGCAACGATCCGTTCGGCCGGTTCGTCCGCCGTACGCTGACCGAGTTGGGCGTGTCGGACGAGTTCGTCGGCACCGACTCCTGGCTGCCCACCCCGGTCACCTTCTGCGAGATTTTCCCGCCGGACGATTTCCCGCTCTACTTCTACCGCTACCCCCAGGCACCCGACCTGCGGGTGGCGGTGGACGACCTTCCGCTGACCGCGATCTCTGGGGCGGGCGTCTACTGGGCGACCCTGACAGGGATGTCCGCCGAGCCCAGTCGGTCGGCCCATCTTGCCGCCTGGCAGCATCGCGCCCGCCGGCCGTTCACGGTGATTGACCTCGACTACCGGCCGGTGTTCTGGCGCAACGAGGCCGATGCCACCAAGCAGGCCGAGAAGGCGCTGAGCTACAGCTCGGTCGCGATCGGGAACCGCGAGGAGTGCCGGGTGGCGGTTGGCGAGACCGATCCCCAGCGCGCCGCCGACGCCTTGTTGGAGCGGGGAGTCGAGCTCGCGATCGTGAAGCAGGGACCCAAGGGCGTCCTGGCCAGGACGGCGGACGAGACGGTCGAGGTTCCCTCGGTGAAGGTGGACGTGGTGAACGGCCTGGGTGCCGGCGACGCCTTCGGCGGCGCGGTCTGCCACGGACTGCTGCAGGGCTGGGGGCTGGAGCGGGTCATCCGGTTCGCCAATGCCGCCGGCGCCCTGGTGGCCTCCCGGCTGGAGTGCTCGACCGCCATGCCGACCCAGGACGAGGTGCTGGAACTGCTGGAGCGCGGGGGCCGGGGATGAGCAAGACCACGGTAACGGTCGGCGACCTGACCAGTCGGCGGGTGCGTGAGCCGGAAGCGATCGCCCAGGCCTGGCGCACCCGGAGGCCGGGCACCATCCCGCCGGACGGACGGCTGATGATCATCGCCGCCGACCATCCCGCCCGGGGGGCGCTGGGGGTGCGGGGCGACGCCTACGCAATGGCCTCACGGGCCGGCCTGCTGGAACGTCTGGCCGAGGCGCTGTCGCGTCCGGGGGTGGACGGAGTGCTGGGCACCGCCGACATCCTGGAGGACCTGCTGCTGATGGGCCTGCTGGAGGGCAGGATCGTCTTCGGCTCGATGAACCGCGGCGGCCTGCAGGGCTCGGAGTTCGAGTTCGACGACCGCTGGACGGGCTACGACGTCGCGACCATCGCCGACAATCGGCTCGAGGGTGGCAAGATGCTCACCCGGATCAGCCTGGAGGATCCCTCCACCGCCTCGGTGCTGGAGTGCAGCGGCAAGGCGGTCACCGAACTCGCCCGGCGCGGCCTGATCGCCATGGTGGAACCGTTCCTGTCGCGTCGGCTGCCCGACCGGAGAGCGCAGAATCTGCTCGACCCCGACTCGGTGATCAAGTCGATCAACATCGCCGCCGGCCTGGGCGCCAGCAGCGCCTACACCTGGCTCAAGCTTCCGGTGGTGGCCGAGATGGACCGCGTCCTGGCTGCCACCACGCTGCCGACCCTGCTGCTCGGCGGCGATCCCAGCGGCGACCCCGAAGGGATGTACCGGCAGTGGGCTGACGCCCTCGCCCAGCCGGCTGCCCGCGGGCTGGTTGTCGGACGGGCCATGCTCTACCCGGCCAGCGGCGCCCCCGCCGACGCGGTCGATACTGCGGTTTCGCTCGTCCATGGAGGTGGGAAATGAGTACCTGGGTCCGTCCACGCCTGACCGGAGGCTCCCAGATCGCCAAGGTGATGCCCGGTGACCCGGGCTGGTCCTGGACCGGTCTGGAGGTGATCGAGCTTGCTCCCGGTGCGCAGCGGTCGGTCGAGACCGGCGGCCTGGAGTACATCGTCCTGCCGCTCTCGGGGGCCGCGCAGGTCACCGTGGCTGGCGTGACCCACAGCCTCGCCGGCCGTCCGGACGTGTTCAGTGGGCCCAGCGACATGGTCTACGTCGGACGGGACAACAGCTTCACCCTCACCAGCCCGGCGGGAGGCCGGTTCGCGCTGGCGGCGGCCGTCGCGGCGACCTCCCGGCCCACCTGCTACCTGGCGACCGCCGACGTACCGGTCGAACTGCGGGGCGCCGGTCAGGCCAGCCGGCAGGTGCGTAACTTCGGCACCCCCGGTGTGCTGGAGGCGGATTCGATCATCGCCTGTGAAGTGATCACCCCGGCCGGCAACTGGTCGTCCTACCCGCCCCACAAGCACGACCAGGAGCGGCCCGGCCTTGAGACGCAGTTGGAGGAGATCTACTACTTCGAGTTGCAGGCCGAGGCCGGCGCGACCGCGGGTGAACCGATCGGCTACCAACGGGTCTACGGCACCACCGAGCGTCCGATCGAGGTGCTCGCCGAGGTGCGCAGCGGGGACGTGGTGCTGATCCCGCACGGCTGGCACGGCCCGGCGATGGCCCCGCCCGGCTACGACATGTACTACCTGAACGTCATGGCAGGACCGGGCGAGGAGCGCGCCTGGCTGATCTGCGACGACCCCGCCCACGCCTGGGTGAGGCAGACCTGGCAGACCCAGAAGGTCGACCCCAGGATCGCTCCGACCCCTTCCACCACACGAGAGGAATGACAGATGGTTCTGACGCACGAGGAGGCCACCGCCGTCGAGGCGGCCCCGGTGAAGCGGCTGCGCTATCTGGTGGACAACCAATGGCGTGAGTCCAGCAGCGAGAAGTACATGCCGGTGATGAACCCGTCGACCGGGCAGCAGATCGCCGAGACTCCCTGCTGCACGCAGGCCGAGGTCGACTCCGCGGTGGCGGCGGCCGCCCGGGCCTTCCCCGCCTGGTCGGCCACCCCGATCCCGAAGCGCATCCAGTTGATGTTCCGCTTCAAGCAGTTGCTGGACGAGCATCTCGATGAGCTCAGCGTGGTGCTGGCCACCGAGATGGGCAAGGTGCTGGACGAGGCCCGCGGCGACGTCCTGAAGGCCATCGAGGTGGTCGAGTGTGCCTGTTCGAGCCACTACCTGATGCAGGGCGACACCACGATGAACGTCTCGACCGGCTACGACACGGTCTCCTTCCGGGAGCCGCTGGGTGTCTTCGTCGGCATCGCCCCGTACAACTTCCCGGCGATGATCCCGATGGGCTGGATGCTGCCGTTCGCGATCACCACCGGCAATACCTTCGTGCTGAAGGCTGCCTCGATGGTGCCGCAGACCTCGATGCGGATGATGGAACTGCTGATCGAGGCCGGCCTGCCCGCGGGCGTGGCCAACCTGGTCACCTGCACCCGGGTGGAGGCTGACAGCCTGCTCACCAATCCGGAGGTGCGCGGCATCACCTTCGTCGGCTCCACCCCGGTCGGCAAGCATGTCTACGCCACCGCTGCCGGTGCCGGCAAGCGGGTCCAGGCCCTCACCCAGGCCAAGAACCACGCCCTGGTGCTGGAGGACGCGGTGCTGGAGCGGGCCGCGTCCGGCATCATCAACTCCACCTACGGCTGCGCCGGCCAGCGTTGCATGGCGCTGCCGGTGGTGGTGGTGCAGGAGTCGATCGCCGACGAGTTGGTCGCCCTGCTGAAGCAGAAGGCCCAGGAGCTGAAGCTCGGCCCGGCCTACCTGCCCGATTCCCAGCTCGGCCCGGTGGTCAGCGCCGCGCAGAAGGCGTGGGTGGAGGAGTGCATCGCCCGCGGTGTCGCCGAGGGCGCCGAACTGGTGCTGGACGGCCGCAACCCGGTCGTCGAGGGCTACCAGGACGGCTACTGGGTGGGTCCGACCATTTTCGACCACGTCCAGCCCGGCCAGTTCGTGGGCGATGAGGAGATCTTCGGCCCGGTGACCTCGATCAAGCGGGTGAAGGACTTCGAGGAGGGGCTGGCTGTGATGAACGCCAACTCCTACGCCAACGGGTCCAGCATCTACACCAGCTCCGGCTGGCATGCCCGTGAGTTCTCCCGCCGTACCCACGCCGGCATGGTGGGGGTCAACGTCGGCATTCCGGTGCCGTTCTCGACCTTCGCCTTCTCGGGCCACAAGGACTCCTTCTTCGGCGACCTGCACTCCATGGGCAAGGACGGCGTGCTGTTCTTCACCGAGGTGAAGTCGGTCACCTCGGTGTGGTTCACCGATGAGCACGCCGGCGAGAGGGTCTCCACCTGGGACGGGACACTGACCCGCGGCTGAGGCCAACCGCGATGCGGGTCCTCCCGATCGGGGAGGACCCGCATCGCATTCCTGGCGCCGACCGCGTGCTCGAACGCTCGCCCGGACGGCCCGGGTTCCAGAGCGCAACCGATCGAGGTGCCGTTGCGACAGATCCAGCCCCAGTTCGGGGAGTCCGGCTCAGTTGCGGCTCTCCTCGCCGGTGCGGCGCCGATTTCGTCTCACACAGGTCCGGCAGGATGCTGATGCGGCAGGATCTGGCCCGGCCCTGTACCGTTCGGGCGTGACGAATGACGCTCCGGAACAGTCTGAGGTCGGCGGTAGCGACCACCCCACCGGCTTCGCCCACCTCGGCCTGGCCGAACCGCTGCTGGGTACGCTGGCCGGTCTCGGCTACGAGACCCCCACCCCCATCCAGGCCGCCACCATCCCGGCGATGCTCGACGGGCGCCATGTGGTCGGACTGGCCCAGACCGGTACCGGCAAGACGGCGGCCTTCGCGCTGCCGATCCTGGAGCAGTTGGAGCACAGGCGGAAGGCGCCGCAGGCGCTGGTGCTCGCGCCCACCCGCGAGTTGGCGCTGCAGGTGTGCGAGGCTTTCCAGTCCTACGCGGCAGCGATGGACGAGGTCCACGTCCTGCCGATCTATGGCGGGCAGGGGTACGGCGTCCAGCTCAGCGCCCTGGCGCGAGGTGTGCAGGTGGTGGTCGGAACTCCCGGCCGGATCATGGACCACCTCGCCAAGGGAACCCTCGACCTGAGCCGGCTTCGCTTCCTGGTGCTGGACGAGGCCGACGAGATGCTCAACATGGGCTTCGCCGAGGACGTCGAGACCATCGTTGCCGAGACTCCTGCCGACAAGCAGGTGGCGCTGTTCTCCGCCACCATGCCGCCGGGGATCCGACGGCTGGCCAAGCAGTACCTCACCGACCCGGTTGAGATCCGGGTGCAGGGCCGGACGGCGACGGCGCCGAACGTCCGGCATCGCTACTTGCTGGTCTCCTACCCGCAGAAGGTCGAGGCGCTGACCCGCATCCTGGAGGTCGAGGACTTCGAGGGGATGATCGTCTTCGTCCGCACCAAGAACGAAACCGAGACCCTGGCGGAGAAGTTGCGGGCGAGAGGGTTCTCGGCAGCGGCGATCAACGGCGACATCGTGCAGCAGCAGCGGGAACGGACGATCGACCAGCTGAAGACCGGCAAGCTCGACATCCTGGTCGCCACCGATGTTGCCGCGCGCGGACTGGACGTGGACCGGATCAGCCACGTGGTGAACTTCGACATCCCCACCGACACCGAGTCCTACGTCCACCGGGTCGGCCGGACCGGTCGCGCCGGCCGCAGTGGTCAGGCGATCTCCTTCGTCACTCCGCGTGAGCGTCGGTTGCTCTCCGCCATCGAGCGGGCGACCCGGCAGGCGCTGACCCCGATGGAGATCCCGAGTGTCGCCGATGTCAATGCCACCCGGCTGAGCCGGTTCGACTCGGCGATCACCGCCGCGCTGGAGAACGACGAGTTGGAGTTCTTCCGCCAGGTGGTCGCCCACTACGTCAACGAGTACGACGTCCCCGAACTCGACGTGGCAGCGGCCTTGGCGCTCAACCTGCAGGGGGACGAGCCGATGTTGCTGGAGGCCGAGCCGGAGCCGGTCCGGACGCGACCGGGTTCGGCCCGTCCGGACGTCGCCGGTCGGGGCGAGCGCGCTCCGTCCGGCGGCCACCGTCGCGGCGGTGTGCCGATGGCCACCTACCGGATCTCGGTGGGCAAGCGCCACCGGATCGCGCCCCGCCAGATCGTCGGTGCCCTGGCCAACGAGGGGGGACTGGCGCGGGAGGACTTCGGACGGATCGAGATCCGTGCCACCCACTCCCTGGTCGAGCTGCCGGCCGAGCTTCCGCCCGAGGCCTGGAAGGCGCTTGCTGCCACCAGGATCAGTGGCCAGCGGATCGAACTGCGGTTGGACAGCGGTGCTGACGACACCGCCCGGCCCAGGCGTGGCGGGCCTCACGGCAAGCGCCGGGATTTCGGGGACGGACGTCCGGACAAGGGGCGCAAGCCCCGCCGCAAGCTGTGAGGTTGCTCCCGTCCTCGGATCGGGCGCCACATGTTGTTCGCTGCCGCGTGAAGGCGCGGATCGGGCGGATCAAGCTGTGAGGTTGCTTCCGTCCTCGGAATCCCTGCCACACCTTGACCGGTGCGGCGAGGCGGTCGCTCAGGACAGGCCGTCGGCGGGAGCCACCCAGGCGCCGTTGTCGTCGTGCGAGGCCAGCACGGCCTCGACGAACTGCACTCCGATCAGGCCGTCGATCCCGGTCGGGAAGGACAGTTCGCGAATCGTGCTGGGCTCACCGGCCTTGCGTGCCTGTAGTTCGTCGGCCAGATCGCGGTAGAAGTTCGCGAATGCTTCCAGGAACCCTTCCGGATGGCCCAGGCCCACGCGTGTCAGCCGGCCGGAGTCCTCCGACAGCGTGCTCATGCCGTGCGTGAGGATGCGGGTCTCGCCGGCAAGCTCCTGAACCACCAGGTGGTGGGGATCCTCGTGCTGCCATTCCAGGCTCGCCTGGTCGCCGAACACCCGAATGCGTAGACCGTGGTTGTGTCCGGTCGCCGCCATGCTCGCCCAGAGCCGGCCGGGAACATCATTGCTGAGCCGCAGCTGGACGGTGGCATTGTCGGGCACTCGGCGACCGGGCACCAGGGTGTGCAGCTGTGCTGACAGCTCCTCGGCCTGCAGCCCGGTGATGTAGCGGACCAGATGGTAGGCATGCGTGCCGAGGTCGCCGACGACGCTGCCCCGCCCGGCGACCGCCGGGTCGGTGCGCCACAGCGCCTGCTTGTTTCCGGTCTTCTCCAGCGCGGGGGCGTTCCAGCCTGAGGCGTGCTCGACGTCGACGTACCAGACCCGTCCGAGCGCGCCGTCGCGCACCAGCCGGGCTGCCTCGCGCACCATCGGGTAGGCCGAGTAGCAGTGCGGGACGGCGAGCACGACGTCGTACTCGGCTGCGAGCCGGACCAACTCGGCCGCCTCGGGGGAGGCCGGGGTGAGCGGCTTCTCGCAGACGACGTGGAAGCCGTGGCGCAGGAAGGTGCTGGCGATCTCGAAGTGAGAGTTGTTGGGGGTGGCGACCACGACCAGGTCGACCCGGTCGGGACGCGCGGCCTCACGCTCGGCCATCTCGGTGTAGCTGGAGTAGACCCGCCCCGGGTCGACTCCCAGGCCGGCAGCCACCTCGCGGGACTGCTCGGGATCCTGGCCAAAGACCCCGGCCTCAAGCCGGTAGCGGTCGTCCAGCCGCATGCCATTGCGGTGGGTCTTGCCGATGTCGGCGCCGAGGCCGCCGCCGACCATACCGGCGCTCAGGCGGATTGCAGGGATTGCTGTCATGGAAATCTCCACCTCGTTATGGACAGATCTGGACCGGTCCATCATGGGGCATAATCGTGTCCGGACGCAAGCGCCCAGGGAGGACGACGCAGGGTGCGACGACACCCGCCCCGAGGGCGCAGAGCACGAGGACGGTGGCGATGAACAGCGGGCAGCCGCGGGATGTCAGGCCTGCGACGATTCGCGATGTCGCCGCGCGAGCGGGGGTGTCGAAGTCGCTGGTCTCCCTGGTTCTGCGGGGGGACCCCCATGTCAGCGCCAGCCGCCGGGAAGCGATCCAGCGGGCGATGGACGACCTCGGTTACCGTCCGAACCTGACCGCACGGAGTTTGTCGCGCAGTCGCAGTGATGCCGTGGGCGTCCTGCTCAACGACCTGCGCAACCCGTGGTTCGTCGACCTGCTCGCCGGGCTGGCCACCACGCTACGCAGTGCTGGCCTGGTTCCCCTGATGGCCGACAGTCACACCGATCAGCGGATCGGGGTGAGGTCGGTCGACTCGCTGGTCCGCCAGGGCGTCGACGCACTGGTGGTGGTCGGTACCACCAGCGATCCGGAGGCGGTCGCTGCCGCCTCCCAGGAGCTCCCGGTGGTGCTGGCGGGCACGCGCGAGCCCGTGCTGCCCTCGGTCGACGTGGTGGTCAATGACGATCGGGCGGGCGCCGAACTCGCCACCGGTCACCTGGTTGAACTGGGGCACACGCGGATCGCCCATCTCCAGGGCCCCGGGCTGATCGGCAGCCTGCGTGCGCAGGGCTACCAGGCGGTGCTGCGGGAGGCGGGGCTGAGCCCGACCGTCTTCCTCGAGCCCGGCGGTATGAGCGAGGAGAGCGGCTACGCCGCCACGCGGCGCGTTCTCGATCGCCCGGAGCCGCCGACCGCCATCCTGGCGTTCAACGACATCGCCGCGATCGGTGCCCTGTCGGCGCTGGACGACCGGGGCCTCCGGGTGCCCCAGGATGTGTCGGTGGTTGGCTACGACAACACCTATCTGGCCCGGATCCGCCACCTGTCGCTCACCTCGGTGGACAATGGCAACTTCGCCGTCGGCGTCCAGGCCGGAAGGTGCCTGGTCTCCCGACTGGAAGGTCGTAGCGGGGACGGTGAACTCCACCTGGTGCCGTCCAGCCTGGTTGTCAGGGGCTCGACCGGCGCGGCGCCCAGGTGAGCGGATTTGCTTTATTGACAGAACAATGTGACAGCCATAGGCTCGCAATGGTGGCGTCGTGCCGCCGACAAAGGTCCTCGACAGGGCAGGTCGTCCGGTCTGCCAGGTTCCCGGCTCGGTGTCGAGCAGGGAGTGCCGGGGTTCCGTCCGTCTTGTTTCTGAAGGGAGACTCATGGCCGAGTCGAAGGCCCGCAATGCCAGCAATCCTCGCTACAGCAAACTGACCATTGGTGTGTGCCCGGACCAGTGGGGGGTGTGGTTCCCCTGGGACGAGAAGCAGATCGCCTGGGACACCGCACTCGCCGAGATGGCCGAGGCTGGGTTCTCGATCATGGAGACCGGTCCGCACGGCTATTTCCCGACCAATCCCAAGCTGCTCAGGGCAGTGATGGACGAGTACGGTTTCACGGTCGTCGCCGGCACTGGCTGGGGCATCCTGCACAAGGCCGAGGCCTGGTCAGAGACCGAGCGCTTCTTCCGCTCGATCGGCGAGACCCATGCTGCGGTGGGATCGGAGTTTGTCGTCCACCTGCCCCCGATGTACCGCGATGAGAAGACCGGCGGCTACACCGATGACAAGGTGCTCTCCACCGATGCCTGGAACCTCTACATCAAGAACGCCGACCGGCTCGGCCGGATCATGAAGCAGGACTACGGCCTGAAGATGGTGCTGCACCCGCACGGTGACAGCCATATCGAGACTCCCGAGGACATCGACCGGGTCTTCCAGGCAACCGATCCGGAGTATGTCGGCTTCTGCCTCGACACCGGGCACATCGTCTACGGCGGTGGCGATCCGATGGAGATCGCCCGCAAGTACCCCGAGCGGATCGAGTACGTCCACATCAAGGCGATGGATCCCGCGGTCGTCAAGCAGGCCCACGACGAGGACTGGCCGTTTGTGAAGGCCAACCTGAGCGGCTGTTCGGTGGCTCCGCCGGCTGGCCTGCCCGAGATGCGCGCGCTGATCGAGACCCTGGCCGACCTCGACAAGGAGCTCTACGTGATCTGCGAGCAGGACATGTACGGCTGCGCCAAGGACTACCCGCTGCCGAACGCCATCCAGACCCGCGAGTACCTGGCCTCCCTGGGCCTGGGCGTGCTCTGAGCCAGAAGGGATGCTGACATGACGGTACGGATTGGCATGATCGGCCCGGGTGGGATGGGCAAGGCCCACATCGAGCGGATCCACTCGGTGATCGCCGGTGGTCGTGTGGTGGCCGTCACCGACGTCAACCCGGACAACGCCCGGGCGGTCGCCAAGCAGATCGGGGGTACTGCCTTCGACGACAGCGTCTCGTTGATCAACTCCGCCGACGTGGACGCGGTGATGATTACCAGCTTCGGGCCGGCCCACGAGGTCGACGTGCTGGAGTGCATCAAGGCCGGCAAGCCGGTGTTCTGTGAGAAGCCGCTCACACCCACCGCGGACGGCGCGCTGCGCATCATGGCGGCCGAGCAGTCCGCCGGGCGCAAGCTGGTCACGGTCGGCTTCATGAGACGGTTCGACGCTGGCTATCGCGAGATGAAAGCCCTGCTGGACTCCGGCGAACTCGGCGAGACCCTGATGGTCCACTGCGCACACCGCAACCCCACTGTGCCCGAGTCGTACACCTGGGACATGGCGATCAACGACACCGCGATCCACGAGATCGACACCACGCGCTGGCTACTGGGGGAGGAGTTCGTCTCGGCCCGGGTCGACAAGCCGAAGAAGACCAGCCTGCGGTTCCCGCACCTGCAGGATCCGCTCGTGCTCATCCTCACCAGTGAGTCGGGGGTGCGGGTGGACGACGAGGTCTTCGTCAACCACCAGTACGGCTACGACATCCGTTGTGAGGCGGTGGCGGAGCGGGGCTGTGTCTCGTTGGCCGACCAGAATGTGATCGATATCCGAGACGCCCACGGCTCCCGCAACCGGATCACCCGCGATCACAATGACCGCTTCTACGGCGCCTTCGTGACCGAGGTCCAGGAGTGGATCAAGGCGGTGTCCGAGGGGCGTCACACCGGCTCGTCCTCCTGGGACGGCTATGCCGCGGCAGTGGTGTGTGACGCGGGCGTCCAGGCACTCACCGCCGATGGTGAGGTGGCGATCACGATGATCCCCAAACCGGAGTTCTACAGCTGAGGATCGGGCGGCCGCGCGACGATGCCGGATGTCTGCCGAGGGGTATCTCCACGGCAGGCATCCGGGGCGCCGAGCCCGGCCGGTCGAGATCAAATCGTGACCGGATCAATTGTTCCTACTATGTATGTATGTCTTGACACCATGTCAAAGCCTGACATAGGTTCAAGACCGCCGGCTACGAAGCAGTAGCCGTCGGAAGCGAGGAGCCCGCAGGTCAGCCAGCGAAGGGGACAAGGCACCCGGCATTGGCAACGACGGCCCCAGGGCTTGTGTCAGAGATCAAGAGAGGGATCATGGCAAAGAAGTTTGGACTCACAGCGGCGGCAGTGGTGCTCGCCTCGACTTTTGTCTTCTCGGCGTGTAGCGCACCGGCCGAGCCGGGGACCTCCGGGTCGCCGACCACGGGCGGCGCACCGAGCGGCAAGCTCAGGATCGGGGCGGCATTCCCGATTCTCGACCAGTTCCTGCAGACCGTGGCCGATGGCATGCAGGCCAAGGCCGACGAGATCGGCGCCGAGTTGGTGATCGTGGCGGCCCAGGAGAAGGCGGATACCCAGCTCTCCCAGGTGGAGAACTTCATCTCCCAGGGCCTTGACGGCATCATGGTGGTGCCGGTCGACACCGATGCGGCCGGTCCGATGACCGAGGCTGCGAAGAACGCCAACATCCCGCTGGTGTACGTGAACCGTCGTCCGGCCGATCTGCCTGATGGTGTCCCCTACGTCGGGTCGGACTCGCTGCTGTCTGGTCAGTTGCAGATGGAGGAGCTGGCCAAGCTCGCCGGTGGCAAGGGCAATGTCGTCGTCCTGCAGGGTGATCCGGCCAATGAAGCTGCCCGGCTGCGCACCCAGGGTGTCGAGGAGATCGTCGCCAAGAACCCCGACATGGCCGTCACCAAGACCCAGGCCGGTAACTGGTACCGCGAAGAGGGTCTGGCCATCATGGAGAACTGGCTGCAGACCGGTGACCAGATCGACGTCGTCGCCGCGAACAACGACGAGATGGCGCTGGGGGCAATCCAGGCGCTGAAGAACGCCGGGAAGCTGGATGACGTGCTGGTCGGAGGCATTGATGCCACCGCAGATGCGCTGGCCGCGATGGAGGCTGGCGAGCTGGAGGTGACCGTCTTCCAGGACGCAAAGGGCCAGGGTGCCGGCGGCGTCGAAGCGGTGCAGAAGTTGGCCAACGGTGAGACTGTCGAGGCCTACATCGACGTCCCCTACGTCCTGGTCACCCCGGACAACATCGCGCAGTTCAAGTAACCCGCGGCGCGGGCTGGCGGTTGAGGAGCCGAGGTGCCCTCAACCGCCGCCGCGTTCCGTTGACGACAACGATGGCGAGGTGGCCATGACAGACGAGTATCTGCTGCACATGAAGGCAATCTGCAAGAGCTTCCCAGGCGTCCGCGCGCTGGACTACGTCGACCTGGAAGTCCGTCCCGGAACCGTCCATGCCCTGATGGGCGAGAACGGGGCCGGCAAGTCGACCTTGATGAAGATCCTGATCGGGCTCTACACCGAGGACGAGGGGACGATCGTCCTGAACGGGCAGGAGGTGAAGATCCCCGACACGGCCACCGGCCTGTCCCTGGGCATCTCGATGATCCACCAGGAACTGTCGCCGGTGCCGGAGATGACCGTCGCGGAGAACATCTTCCTGGGTCGCGAGCTCCGCGGGAAGTCGGGTCTGGTCAGCCGGCGCCGGATGAACGCCGCAACCAAGGAGTTGTTCGGGCGTTGGGACATCGACATCTCACCGACTGCCCCGATGAAGAAGCTGAGCATCGCCCAGACCCAGATGGTCGAGATCGCCAAGGCGATCAGCTACGACTCACGGGTCATCATCATGGACGAGCCGACCTCGGCGATCACCGAGACCGAGGTCGCGCACCTGCACCGCATGATCCTGGACCTGCGTGCGTCCGGCACGGCGATCATCTACATCACCCACAAGATGGACGAGGTCTTCAAGATCTCCGACTACGTGACCGTCTTTCGCGACGGCAAGCATGTCGCCACCAAGCCGGCCGCCGAACTCGACCACGACAAGCTCATCGCCTTGATGGTGGGCCGGGAACTCACCCAGATGTTCCCGAAGCTGGATGCGGCGATCGGCGAGCCGGTCCTCCAGGTGAGGAACCTGAACCGCGGCAAGCTCGTCCGGGATGTCAGTTTCGACCTCCGCCGCGGCGAGATCCTGGGATTCGCCGGTCTCATGGGAGCGGGTCGGACCGAGGTGCTGGAGACCTTGTTCGGGATCGCCAGGGCGGATTCCGGTGAGATTCTCATCGGCGACCGGCCGGTGACGATCCGCGAGCCGAAGGACGCCATCGAAGCCGGAATGGGCCTGTTGACCGAGGACCGGAAGCTCACCGGCATCATGCCGGTGCTGTCGGTGCGGGACAACATGATCATAGCGGCGCTGCCGCAGTACAGCCCCGGCGGCGTGCTGCAGCGACGCAGGATCGAACAGGCGTGTCAAACCCAGCGCGAGGCGCTGGCACTGAAGACCCCCTCGCTGAATCAGCTGATCCAGAACCTCTCGGGAGGCAACCAGCAGAAGGTCCTGATCTCACGGTGGTTGCTCACGCTGCCCGACATCTTGATGATCGACGAACCCACCCGCGGCATCGATGTCGGGGCGAAGTCCGAGATCCATCGGCTGATGTCGACGCTGGCCCAGGAGGGCAAGGCCATCATCATGGTGTCATCTGAGATGCCCGAGGTGCTCGGTATGAGCGATCGGGTGGTCGTGATGCACGAGGGTCGCGTCAGCGGCATCGTCGATCGCGCGGACGCCACCCAGGAAAGAATCATGCAACTCGCGACCGGCACCGGTCTGGCCGCCTGAGAGGTTTGACGAATATGACAACCACAACCGCTGCGAAGGTCTCCAGGTTCGACCTCGGTTCCTTCACCAAGAAGTACGCCATTGTCGGCATCCTGCTCCTGATCGTGATCACGCTGTCGATCATGACCAGCGGAACCTTCCTTCGTCCGCAGAACCTGATCAATGTCATCGTGCAGGTCTCGGCGATCGGCATCATCGCCACCGGTATGACCTTCGTCATCATCATTGAGGGCATCGACCTCTCGGTCGGCTCGGTGATCGCGATGTCGGCAGTGATCTCAGCCAGCCTGGCCCAGCTCCCGTCCGCGTCCAACCTGATGTATCCGGGGCTGAACCTGCCGCTGATCGTTCCGGTTCTCGCCGGACTGGGGGTTGGTGCGCTCGCGGGCGCGATCAACGGCTTCCTGATCACACAGTTCCGGATTGCCCCCTTCATCGCCACCCTGGGCATGATGACCGCGGGTTCCGGCATCGCGTCGATCTACACCAACGGCCGCCCGGTCTCCACCCTGACACCCGAGTTCAACTTCCTCGGCCAGGGAGCGATCCTGGGGATACCGGTCCCGATCGTGATCTTCGCCGTGGTGGCCGTGCTGGGTCACCTGGTGCTGAACTTCACCCGGTTCGGACGGCATGCCTATGCGCTGGGCGGCAACGTTCAGGCCGCCAGGGTCTCGGGAATCAACATCAACCGGCTGAAGTTCACCATCTTCACCGCCACCGGTCTGCTGGCAGGCCTGGCCGGCCTGATCCTGGCCGGCCGGATCGGCTCGGGGCAGCCCACCCTCGGCACCGGGATCGAACTGGACGTGATCGCCGCCACCGTGATTGGCGGTACCAGCTTCACCGGTGGTGTCGGCACGATCTGGGGGACCGTGGTGGGTGCCCTGATCATTGGCACGATCAACAATGGCCTCGACCTGATGAACGTCTCTCCCTTCTGGCAGAAGGTGGTCAAGGGCGCCATCATCGTGACGGCGATCATCATTGATGAGTTGAAGAACCGGAGCAAGTGATGCCGGTCCTCGGTGCCGGTGTCATCGCCTTCGGATGGATGGGCCGGCTCCATTCCAGGGGGTACCGCTCGGTCGCCGAGCGGTACCCGGAGCTGGGTGTCAGCGCCCGGCTGGTCAGCGTGGCCGATCTGGTGGAAGCCAACCGCGCCGAGGCACTCACGCTGGGTTTTGAGCGGGCCGTGGCCGACTACCGCGACCTGCTGGCCGACCCCGAGATCGACGTGGTGTCGATCTGTGCTCCGAACTTCCTGCACCACGAGATCGCGATGGCTGCGATCTCCGCTGGCAAGCCGTTCTGGGTCGAGAAGCCGATGGGTGTCAACGCCGCCCAGAGCCGTGAGATCGCACAGGCGGCCGCAGCAGCCGGGCTGGCTACCGCGGCGGGGTTCAACTACCGGCACCAGCCGGCGGTGGCGCATGCCCGTGACCTGGTGCGGTCGGGAAAGCTCGGGCGCATCACCAATGCGCGGGTATGGCTGATCGCCGACTATGCGTCCTCACCGGAGGGCCCGTTCACCTGGCGTTACACCCGCGAGCAGGCCGGCGCAGGGGTGGTGGGCGACCTGCTGAGCCATGGCATTGATCTGGCACAGTTCGTCCTCGGGGCACGGATCGGTGAGGTCTGTGCCATGACAGACACCTTCATCACCACCCGTCCGGTTCCGCTTGGGGTCGGCGTGGGACATTCGGCAGTCGCGGTGAGCGAGGAGCGCCGGGAGGTGCAGAACGAGGACTATGTCGCGGCGTTGGCGCGCACCGAGTCCGGTGCCCTGGTGACCCTGGAGTCCTCACGGGTCGCAGTCGGTCCACGGGCGGAGTACGTCATCGAGGTCTACGGTACGCAGGGTTCGGTGCGCTGGAACTTCGAACACCCACAGCACCTGCAGGTGCTGATCGCCGAGGACGGCAGCCACCGCGGCTACACCAGCGTGATGAGCGAGGCCGGCCACGGCGACTACGGGCGCTTTCAGCCCGGGCCCGGTATGCACCTGTCCTTCGACGATTCCAAGGTGGTCGAGGCCAGGCTCTTCCTGGAGTCGGTCATCACCGGCCGCCAGCTCGCCCCGTCCGCCGGTGATGCCTGGGCGGCCGCCGAGGCCGACGAGGCGATCGTGGCGTCCGCCACCGACCGCGCCTGGCACGCGGTGGCAGAGGCGACCGGCACCACCTACGCCGCGTAGACCCATCACCACGTCGAAGGAGTAGCAATGGTGAAAATCCTGCTCGACCCGAGCATGTACCACCCGCATCTGTCGGTGGCCGAGGAGTGCCACAAGGCGGCCGACCTGGGCTACCAGTACATCGAGCTGTCGCCGCGGGCCGACTTCCACGAGTGGCACCACTACCCGAAGGTGAATGACGCCGACATCGCAAAGCTGAAGCGCGCCATGACCGAGTCGGGCGTGAAGATCTGGACCTTCAACCCGGTCTTCAACTGGTCCTCGCCGGACGAGTGGACCCGGAAGATGCACGTCCGGAACTTCCGCCGGCTGCTGGAGATCGCCAACGACCTCGAGGTCCCGATGATCGCCACCGAACTCTCCGGCGACCCCAACCGGCCGACCCAGTGCGAGTGGGCGTTCTTTGCCTCGATCGAGGAGCTGGCGCCCGACTTCGAGAGGTACGGGATCAGCTGCACCATCGAAGCCCACCCCTACGACTTCATCGAGACCAATGCCCGGGCGGTGGACATCGTCCGCGGGGTGAACAAGGACTGGTTCAACTACGAGTTCTGCTGCCCGCACGCCTTCCATCTGTCCGAAGGCAGGGGGAACATCCGCGAGATGCTGGCGTACGCGGGGGAGAAGCTCGCCCACGTACATGTCGCCGACGTGTTCAACCACCTCGCCAATGTCGGGAACCGGTACATCCTCAACCCTCCGGGGGTGGACGCCCGGATCCACCAGCACAACGAGATCGGCAACGGCGAGGTCGCCTGGGACGAGGTCTTCGGTTACCTCCGGGAGACGAACTACGACGGCCCACTGTCGGTCTGCGTCTTCGGCTGGGAGGAGGACGCCGACGCGATCCACGTCCGGATGCGGGAGCGGATCGAGGCGGAACTCGGCGGCAACTGAAGCCGTCTGGACAAGGCCGGCCGGAGCACGCCGGCCAGGCACAGGGGAGTCGTCCCCCGGTGAGGAGGATTCATGAGGATTGGACTGGTCGGTTACGGCGGTGGCGGACGATGGTTCCACGCGCCCTATATCGATGCTGCCGAGGGGGTGGACCTCGTGGGGGTGGTGACCCGGTCGCCTGCCCGAATCGCCGAACTCCATGCCGAACGTCCCGGGATGCCGGTCTACGCCAGCCTCACCGACCTGCTGGCGGCCGGCGTGGACGCGGTGACGATCACCACGCCGCCGCAGACTCGTTACGATCTGGTCCGCGAGGCGATCAATGCCGGCGTCCACGTGGTGGCGGACAAGCCGTTCGCCCCCAGCGCGGCGGTCGCCGCCGAACTCGGAGCCGCAGCGGACGCCGCCGGGGTACGGCTGTCGGTCTACCACCAGCGCCGGCGGGACGCCGACATCCAGACCCTCCGGCAGGTACTCGACAGCGGGGAACTGGGCGAGATCTGGCGGTTCAACTCCAGCTTCGACCTCGATGAGCCGGGCACACTCGAAGCCGGTCCGCACGGCGGTCTGCTGCGCGACCTCGGCAGTCACCTGGTTGACCAGGCGTTGTGGCTGTTCGGACCGGTGGCTCGGGTGAGTGCCCACCTGGAGTGGGTGGAGCTCACCGAAGGCACGACCGATGCCGGCTTCGTGCTGCGCTTGGACCACCGCTGCGGGACGGCGAGCTTCCTGTCTGCCTCCAAGCTGAATCGGGTCGTCCGCCGCGTCCTGGAGCTGTACGGCGCGGGCGGCGCCTATCTGGCCACCGGCAGTGACGTGCAGACCGGAGCGATCAAGGCTGGACGGCGTCCCGCGGACGATCCGGACGGCTGGGGCTTCGAGCCCGAGCAGCACTGGGGTCGGCTGATCACGGCGGCCGGTGAGCGGGTGGTTCCGTCCGTCCAGGGCAATCACGCCGACTACTACGCCGCTTTCGCGCGGGCGGTGGCCGACGGCACCGAAGTGCCCGTCCCGGTGGCGGACGCGGTTCAGGTGCTGGCCGTGCTGGACGCCGCCCGGACCAGCGCTGTGGAGCACCGCACCGTCGAACTGGTCTGACCGGGGTACGGTCAGACGTCCACCTGGGGTGGGGCAGTAGTCTCGCGAATCTCGAGGGAGGGGTGAAGGACCACCTCCCGTGGTGGCTGGCCACTGATCTGCTCCAGGGCCAGGGCGACCGCCTCGCGCATCAGCTCCGGGGTGTTCTGCGCAATGGTCGTCAAAGCGATATAGGGCAGCCGCGCGGGTCGGGAGTCGTCATACCCGACCACCGAGAGATCCGCGGGCACATCGATGCCTCGGCGGGCGGCGATGTCCAGCACACCGATCGCGGCGCGGTCGTTGAACGTCACCAGTGCGGTGGGCAGCCGGTCGCGGGTCATCAGCGAGGCCATGGAGCGAGCCGCGTCCGCCTCAGTGATCCCTGTCGGCACGATGTCGATCCAGGCGTCCAGCCCCGCGTCCCTCATGGCTTGGGCATAGCCTGCCTCACGATCGTCCGCCGCCACCACACCCGCGCCGGCGAGGTGGGCGATCCGGCGATGGCCCAACGACACCAGGTGCGCGACCGCCAACTCCGTCCCCGCCCGGTCATCGGCCCGGACGACGCTGAACGAGGCCGGTTCGAGCTTGCGGGACACCACGACCGTCGGCACCTGCTCGGCCAGGTGCGACAGTTCCCCAGCGTCCAGAGCAGGGGCCAACAGGATCAGTGCGTCGCAGCGCTCCTTGAGCAACGAGAGGGCGGCCTCGGCGTCTGACCGGGTGCCGGTCACGGCGCTCAGGGCCACCTCGTAGCCGTGCCTGGCGCAGCTGGCATAGGCGTCCTCGACCAGGTCGCTGTGGAAGGGGTCGCCGAGCCGGAAGACCACACCGATCAGTGCGGAGCGCGACTGGCGCAGTTTGCGGGCGCGGGCGTCCGGCACGTAGCCCAGTTCGTCGGCGACCTGCAGCACGCGCCGCCGAGTCGACTCACTGGCACCCGAGACGCCCCGCATGACGATCGACACCAAGGGACGAGAGACGCCGGCCGCTCGGGCGACGTCGGCCATGGTGGGATTGCGCTGCCCGGTTCGCGCCCGTGCGGCACCATCGCCAGCCATGGATCTCCTTCGGTTTCACCTGACCAGTAAGGAATAGCACGAGCTAGGCCAGTACCGCGAGTGTCTTGACGAGGACCATCCCGGAGGGTAAAGTAATGGCTACTAGCACGTGCTAGCCAACAGTAGGTCGATGCCTTGCGACCGACGTTGGCGCCGCTTCGGTACCGCGGGCCGGACGACGAGTAGCGTCGCCCGGCGGGTCGTCCTCTCTCGGCCCGTTCGGGTGGCGCATCATGGCCGGCCGGGGCAGTGCCCGGCTGCTCGACGCTCTTGCGCCGGGAGGGGCCGAGGGCCTTTCGGGACAAGGTTGGGGGAGGCCATGGCGGCTGCGGCGACTCACCTTGCGCCCGGCCGTCAGCCGGGGCTGGACGAACCGTCATCGCCCACTGGGGTGTCCAGCGAGCGCAGCCAGCGCCGCACCTGCCAGGTGGCCCGGACGTCGTCCTCGTTGTACTCCAGTACCCGGGTGCGGGCCTGGCTGCGAAGCTCGGCGGTCTGGCCGCCGACCGCGTCGGCGAACCACTGCATGCTGTTCAGGCCGCCGGGGTCAGGGTCGCGCCAGCTGAAGCCGGCGCCGACGTGGGCGACCACCTTCAGGCCCAGGCCGTTGGTGCCGAAGAAGTGCTGGCGGACGATCGGGAACAGGTCGACGAAGTGGGCCCGGGCGTACTCCACCGCCCAGCCGAGCATCGGATCGTCGCCAGCCCGGGCGAGCCGGGCGATCGCCCGCAACTCGTAGTCGGAGTAGTGGTAGATGCGGGCGTCGGTGCCGTCGGTCCGAGCCCGCAGCCAGGTCATCGCCTGGTGGGCCAGGGCCAACTCGGCCGCGTCGTCCAGTTCGCGGAAGTCGCTGAACTGCCGGTAGTGGGGTTCGCCGGCGGGGTCGTCCAGCCAGAAGCCCCACAGGTAGACCCGGCCCTCGGCGGAGGTCTCGATGTCGAGGTCGATCTCCAGCCCGGCGGTGGGGAGCTCCACCGGTGCCGGGTTGACCCGTTCGAGTTCGATCCCGTCGCGGACCAGACGGGAACGGTGTTGCGCCAGCCGAAGCCGCTCCTCGGCACCTTTGCGGTGGGTGATCCGGGCCAGGTAGTCGGGCAGCAGGGCATCGAGGTCGGCGTCGACCAGGTCGTTCACCGTCCACACCCCGGCCTGCCGCAGCACGGTGATCTCGAACACATCCAGCGGCGACCTGCTGATCCGCAGACTCAGGTCGTCCGGGTCGAGCCGGGGCTCGCAGACCGGCCACCAGGCGCACCCCCCACACTCCCGGCTGACCACCGGCAGCATGGCCGGGGGAGCGGACGGGTCGGACGCCTCGGCCTGCTCGGCAATCGCCAACCGGCCGGCGAACTCGAAGTCGTAGCGGGCCAGGGCGGTGGTCGCCTCGGTATCGCCGTCGGCAACTTGGCCCCCGCCAAGGCCGACCACCGGCTCCTCGAGGTCGACCCAGACCGCCGGCTGGGCGAGGTCGTCGAGCTCGTCGGTGCCGACCACCAGCCCCCAGGCTCCGGACGCCGGCGCCTGGCCGCAGGCCTGCAGGATGCGGTAGTAGTGCGCCAGCTGCAGGGCGTAGCGCCACCGGTACTGCCACCGGAACCGGTATCCCCGGACCTGCTCCCGGGTGCCCAGGTCGTCCAGCCGGGAGATGGTGGCAGTGGTGTCGTCGCGGCGCTGGTCGAGTTGCCGGAAGCCGCGCACCAGCCCGGGGACGTAGCCGCCGTCCGGGTCGCGGACCAGCAGGTGGGGACGGCCCACCCGGTGCCCGGCCAGATCGGCGGGAAGCAGCCCGCCGACGATCACCGCGGCTCCGGACGTCATCGCGGCCACACCGGCCTCCCGCTGGACGCCGGTCGGCTCGCCCCGCAGCACCCGCAGATCGACCACCCGTCCGGTGCCGCCGAGGATGCTCTGGTAGGCCTGCTCAACCAGTTCCTGCGCCTGCGGGACGCGGGGGACGAACGGCTCGGTTCGTGGCGGCAGGCTTAGCCCGGGGTGGAACTCGTTCTGGGTGCGGACCGGGCAGCTGCGGGCGGCGTGCGAGTGCAGCAGGGCCATCAGGCCCACGCCCGGTGCAGGGCGACGATCCCCCCGGAGAGGTTCTTCCAGCCGACCGAGCGCCAGCCGGCGGTGTGCAGCCTGTCGGCCAGGGTGCGCTGGTCGGGCCAGGCCAGGATCGACTCGCCGAGGTAGTCGTAGGCGCTCGGGTTGCTGGACGCCACCGCTGCCACCTTCGGCAGCATGGTGAGCAGGTAGCGCTGGTAGACCTCGCGGAACGGCTTCCAGGTCGGCGTGGAGAACTCGCAGATCACGATCCGTCCCCCGGGGCGGGTGACCCGCAGCAGCTCTTTCAGGGCGGCGCCGGTGTTCTCGACATTCCGCAGCCCGAACGAGATCGTGACGGCATCGAAGGCGTCGTCGGCGAACGGCAGCCAGAGCGCATCGGCGTTGACGAAGGGCAGCGAACCGAACCGCCGGCGTCCCTCGGCCAGCATGCCGAAGCTCAGGTCGGCCGGGATCACCGTCGCCCCGGCCGCGGCGAATGGCGCCGAGGAGGTTCCGGTGCCGGCTGCGAGGTCGAGGATGCGCTGCCCGGGTAGCGGGTCGACCGCGGCAACGGTCTGGGTGCGCCAGGCCCGGTCCTGGCCCAGCGAGAGCAGGTCGTTCATCAGGTCGTAGCGGCTGGCCACCTCGTCGAACATGGCGGCCACGTCGGCGCGCCGCCGATCCAGGCCTGCCCGGGAGTCGTTTCGCTGCACGACGACAAGACTGCCATGACCGTCCGACAGCCCGTAACCAGTGGGCAATCGTGGTCCCGGTGCAGCACGAGTTGTCCCGGTGGGAGAGAATCAGCCTCGTGGCAAAACGAACCCCGGTGCTCAAGGTCACCGCGCTGAAGAAGGCCTTCGGGCCGGTCGTCATCGTCGACGGCTTCAACCTCGAGGTGCATGCGGGCGAGGCGGTAGCCCTCACCGGACGCAACGGCGCCGGCAAATCCACCGTCCTGCGCTGCCTGGTCGGCGCCGACCGACCCGACGAGGGCACGGTCACCGTGAACGGCATCGCGGTCAACGAGACCAACCCGCAGGTCCGGCGCGAGGTGGCCACCGTGATCGACGACCTCGACTTCTTCCCCGACCTGTCCGTCGTCGAGCACCTCGACCTGCTGGCCCGGGCCCACGGCATCCCCGACCCGGAGGAGTCGGTGGACGAGGTGCTGCGCGAGGTGCAGTTGGTCCCGCAGTCCGGGCAGCTGCCCGCCACGCTGTCGTCGGGTCAGCGCCGCCGGCTGGCGCT
Organism: Propionicimonas sp.; assembly: GCF_034927565.1. Lineage (GTDB taxonomy): Bacteria > Actinomycetota > Actinomycetes > Propionibacteriales > Propionibacteriaceae > Propionicimonas. The sequence continues at coordinate 63,298 of NZ_JAYFPT010000016.1, read as the reverse complement.
GGCTACCGCCTTCGTCCGGCCCCGCTCGCTGCTGATTCTCGACGAGCCCGAGCAGCGGCTGGACACCGAGGGTGTGGAGTGGCTGGCCGCCCGGCTCAAGGCTGAGCGGGCCCGCGGACTGGCGATCGTGATGGCCAGCCACGAACCGGCCCTGGTGGACGCGGTCGCGACCCGGGTGATCCGCCTGGCCGGCGCCGAACTGGCCGGCGACGAGAGTGCCGAATGAGCAAGAAGTCGCGCAAGCTGATCCGGGCCGGGCTGCCCGAGGCGCTGCCGGTGGAGGTCGAGGTCGTCCCCGAACCGGAGTGGGACTTCCACTTTGTGCCCGACTTCGAACCCGTCGAGGTGGACGAGGCCGACCTCCACGAGCAGATCAAGCTCTGGCGGCACGGGCGCGCCACCCGCACCCTGTGGCAGGTGTTACAGGACGGCTACGTGGCGATCTTCAGCGTGGTGATGCTGGGTGCGATGGCGTTCAGCGTGGTTCAGAAGGCGCAGTCCGGCGCCGCCGCCTGTACCACCGCCGGCTGCGGCGCGGCCCGGCTGTTGATGCCGGCCACGGTGGTCTTCGCCGGTTTCGCGCTCACCCTGGCGGTGGCGCGGCTGTTCGGCCCGGTGCTGGCTTCGGCAGCGGAGGGCTTCTGGCTGATGGACGCTCCGATCAGCCGCCGGCGTCTGCTGGGCGGCCGGCTGCGGCTGCCGGTCATCCTCGGCGGGGTGATCCTGGCGGTGGTGGTGGCTCTGGTGGGCGCCCTGGTCGGGATGGGGCCGGCCTCGCTGGTGGTCTGGTCGCTGAGCGCCGGGCTGGGGGCTGCCGCGCTGATGGCGCTGGCGGCGGTGGAGCAGGCCCGGGAGCGCACCTGGCTGGTCCGCGGCCTGCTGTGGGGGTTCGGCGGGGCGATGGTGGTGGTTCTGCTGGCCGTGGTCTCGGTTGCCGCCGGCTGGTTGCCGATGACCGAGGTGGCCTCCGGTCCGGTGGCGGACGCCGTGGTCGGCGGGATCGGTGTGGCAGCGCTGGTCGGGCTGGTGCTCGGGCTGCTGGCCGCCAGGCGGCGACTGGAGTCGATCCGCCGGGCCCGGCTGCTCTCCGGCGGCTCCCTGGTCTCGGGCATGCAGGGCGCCATGTTCGCCCTCGACTTCGGGCTGATCCGCGACATCCTGGTCGAGCGCGAGGCCGCCGCACGCGGGCACGTCCGTCCCACCAAGGGCCGCGGACTCGGGGTGACCGCGCTGATCTGGCGTGACGTCGAGCGGCTGAAGCGCAACCCGAAGTCGTGGATCGGCCTGGCGTTGAGCCTGGTGGTGCCGTATGCGGCCGATGCGCTGCGGATGAGCCAGCTCAACCCGCTGTTGTCGGGGCTGGCGCTGTTCATCGCCCTGGTGCCCTTCCTGGGAAGCCTGCGGGTGCTCACCCGCACCGGGGGGCTGGCCCGGATGCTGCCGTTCAAGACCTCGACGATCCGGACGGCGGTGATGGCGGTGCCGGCGCTGCTCGCGCTGGTGTGGGCGGTGCTCGCCGTCCCGGCCTTCGTCGGGATCTCACAGACCGGTGCCGACCGCAGCCTCACCGAGGGCTTCGTGGTGGCCCTGGCGACGGCGATCGCCGGGTTGTTCGGTGCGGTGCGCTGGCAGACCGCGAAGAAAGTCGACTTCGGGGTGCCGATGATGGCCACCTCGTCCGGCGCAATGCCGCCGACGCTGTTGTTCAACCTGTTCCGCGGTCTGGACATGGTCGCGCTGATCACTGCGCCGTTGATCCTGCGCTGGCCGGTCACGGTGTCCCTCGGGGTCGCGGTGGTCGCCTTCGTCTTCCTCCGTGGCACCTTCAACATGGACGAACTCAAGGCCGAGCAGGAGGCGCTGCAGCGCGAGGAGGCCGCGAAGAAGTCCGGGACGGCGCCGAAGGTGAAGGTTCCGCCGCCGCGCCGCTGAACATCTGTCCGCTGTGCGGGGCCGGGCAGCGCCACAGCCGGCCGTGACCGGGCCGGGCGACAGTCGGCTGCCTGCTGTCGCGGATCCAGCCAGGTCCGTCCAGGGTTGACAACGGTCCGCTGACGCGGCAGGTTAGGTGGTACGGACCAGTATGGACCTATAGGAGGCGGGGTGCGGGGCGGCATCACCACGGGACCGGTTCCCAAGCACCTCCAGGTACGGGACCGGATCGTCGCCGTGGCCGTCCCCGGCCAGGCGATTCCCTCCGAGCGCGCCCTGATGGCCGAGCTCGGGGTCTCGCGCGAGACCGTCCGCCGGGCGATCGACGGCCTGGTCGCCGACGGGCTGCTGCAGCGCAGCCACGGGCTGGGCACCTTCGCCGTCCGTCCGGTGGTCGAGAGTCAGCTGCACCTGGCTTCCTTCAGCCACGACATGCGCCGCCGTGGCCTGGTACCCGGCACCCACCTGATCTCGGTCACCAGCGAACTCCCGATCCCCGAGGTCCAGGTCGCCCTCGGTCTGCAGCCCGGTCAGCTGGCGTGGCGGATCGTCCGGATCCGGCTCGCGGACGGCGACCCGATCGCCCACGAGGACGGCTGGTACCCGGCTGCCGAACTTCCCGGCCTGGACGGCCACGATCTCGCCGGGGACTCGCTCTACCAGATTCTCCGCGACGCCTACGGCCACCGGATCGATGCCGCCGAGCAGGTGCTGTGGGGGGAGAGCGCGGACGCGGCGATGGCGGCCGCCCTGGCGGCTCCGCTGCACACCCCGCTGCTGGTCTTCCAGCGTGTCTCGATGGCAGCCGGCCGCCCGATCGAATTCAGCGTTTCCCGCTACCGCGGCGACCGCTACCGACTCCACATGAGCCTGCGCGGCGACATGCTGCAGCCCGAGGCGGAGTGACCCGAGCCAACCCCAACCGACCGACCAAGGAGAAGACCAGCAATGGAAGTCATCATCTGCCCCGACGAGAACCGGGTGGCGCAAGTTGCCGCCGCCAAGGCCGCCAAACTCGCCGCCGCGATCGGCCCGGCGGTGGTGTTCGGCGTGGCCACCGGATCCAGCCCGGTGAAGACCTACAACGAACTTGCCAAGCTGGTCGCCGCCGGACAGCTCGACGTCTCGCAGGCGTCCGCCTTCGCCCTCGACGAGTACGTCGGCATCGCCGCGGGGCATCCGCAGAGCTACCACGAGGTGATCAACGCCACCGTCACCGTCCCGCTCGGGCTGGATCCGGCCAGGGTGCACGTCCCTGACGGTTTCGCCGCGGATCTCGAGGCGGCAGGACCCGCCTACGAGGCGGCGATCAGGGCCGCCGGTGGGGTGGACATCCAGTTCCTGGGGGTCGGCTCGAACGGCCACATCGGGTTCAACGAGCCGACCAGTTCACTGACCTCGCGCACCCGGATCAAGACCCTCGCGCCCCGCACCCGGGAGGACAACGCCCGGTTCTTCGCCTCCATCGACGAGGTGCCGCGGCACTGCATGACCCAGGGCCTGGGGACGATCATGGACGCCCGCAACGTCGTCCTGATGGCTACCGGGGAGAACAAGGCCGCGGCGATCGCTGCCGTCGTGGAGGGGCCGGTCACCGCGATGTGGCCGGGGTCGGTCCTGCAACTGCACCAGCACGCGACGATCGTCGTGGACGAGGCGGCCGCAGCCGGACTCGCGCTGCACGACTACTACCAGGAAACCTACGCGAACCTGCCCGACTGGCAGCGACTGGAGGTCTGAGGTAGCCATGCTGCTCAGCGCAGAACGCATCCTGCTCGACGACGCCGACGAGTTCACGCCCGGGTGGGTCGAGCTGGCCGGCGACCGGATCGTTGCGGTGGGCGTCGGTGTGCCGTCGTCCACCCCGGACGAGCGGCTCGACGGGACGGTCGTCCCCGGCTACGTCGACGTGCACAGCCACGGCGGCGGCGGAGCCACCTTCACCGAGGGAGCCGAGGCGGCACACACGGTGCTGGCTGTCCATCGGGCGACCGGAACCACGACCATGGTCGCCTCGCTGGTGACCGGGACGATCCCCGACCTGCACGCCCAGGTGGCAGCGCTGGTGCCGCTGGTGGAGGCCGGCGACCTGGCTGGCATCCACCTGGAAGGGCCGTGGCTGGCCGAGAAGTACAAGGGGGCGCATCCGCCCGAACTGCTGACCGACCCCGACCCTGCCGAGGTCGCCGCCTTGCTCGAGACCGGACGGGGGGCCGTCCGGATGGCCACCATCGCTCCCGAACGGACCGGCGGCCTGGAGTCGATCCGGCTGATGACCGCGCGCGGCTGCCTGGCGGCGATCGGCCACACCGACGCCGACTACCAGACCGCCTGTGCGGCGGTCGAGGCCGGTGCCCGCGGCGCCACGCACCTGTTCAACGCGATGCCGCCGCTGCTGCACCGGGCTCCCGGACCGGTGCTGTCGCTGTGGCACGACCCGCGAGTGACCGTCGAACTGGTCGCGGACGGGGTGCATGTCACGCTCGACCTGATCGCCTGGGTGATGGCCACTGCCCCCGGACGGGTGGCGTTGATCACCGACGCCATGGGCGCCGCCGCCGCACCGGACGGCGACTACATGTTGGGCGAGCTCGCTGTCGTCGTGCGTGACCGGGTTGCCCGGCTGGTCAGCAACGGCGCGATCGCCGGCTCCACGCTCACCCTTGACCGGGCGGTTCGCAACGTGGTGGCGGCCGGGGTGCCGCTGGTGCAGGCCGTCCGGTCGGCGACCTCGGTGCCGTCGGACTACCTCGGCCTGCCCGAGGTGGGACGGCTGGCAGCCGGCAAGCGGGCCGACCTGCTGGTGCTGGACGATGACCTGGCGGTCGCACGTGTGCTGTGGCGGGGCGCCTGGCAGTCCTGAGCCGTGAGCTGCCACCGTCGCCGGTGACTCGGGCCTTGTGCCCGGAACCTCCCAGAATGCGATTCCGTCAGCGTCCTGACGGCCAGGCTGCTCGGGCGTATGGCCTGGTCAGCAGTGAGTTGCACCGGCCTATGAGTTGTCTTGGCGGCCGGCCAAAAGCTTGGGAAAAAGGCCGTGCACGGTGGACGCACCAGAATCACAATGGGGGTTGACGCCCTTCCGATGGCTGAACTAACCTCTGATCCAGCCTGCGATTGACACGTTTCAGTGATGAACGTCCTGTCAACCTGCTGTGGGTCTGTGGAGATCTGTCATACGTTGCCGGAGAAGGGCATAGAAATGGTATCTACTAGGCTTGATGGGTCTTCCCGCCGTCGCTTCCGGGGGCTGGTCAGCCTGCTGGTTGGTGGCGGTATGATCGTTTCAACCATAGTGATCGCACCGCCGGCGGTCGCCGATGACAATCATGCGCCCGGCGCGCCCACCGGGCTTCGCACGGAATTGATGGCCAACGCGCTCTCGGTCGACACTCTTGAGCCCTCGGTCTCCTGGGTGGTGAACGATCCGGATGAGAACGAGGTGCAGACCGCCTTTCGCATCGTCGTCTCCACCTCGAAGGCGAATGGAGAAGAAGAGACGTATCTGCACGACACCCAGTGGGTGGAATCGGCGCAGAACACCGGAGTTGAGATCCCCGACATCGCCGGCGTCCTCTCCGAGGACTCGCTGTACTACTGGCAGGTGCAGACCAAGGACAAGGACGGTGCGGCCAGCCCGCTCTCTGAACCCCAGTCCTTCACCACCGGCACCGCGTGGGCGAATACCCAAGGAGTCTGGCTTGAGTCACCCGTCATTCCCGACGACGACGCCGAGGTGTACCTGAGCGTCCCCAAGGGCACGGCCAGCTACCTGACGGTGGCCGATAGCGACGCCCTGGGCACCGGCCTCGAGTCGGAGACCGCACCGACCAAACTCGCCGCCGCATCGTTGAGCCAGTGGACGAACTACGCCGTCGAAATGGACCTGAAGACGTCCACCGTGGCCGGTGTCGTGTTCCGCGACAACGGGACCAACAACTTCATGTGGCAGTTCCGGGCGTCCGACCAGAAGGTGACCCCCCACACCGGCCGTACCTACGTCGCCTTGACCGCCACCACGGTGACGGTACCGTCCGATACCTGGTTCCGGGTCCGCATCGAGGCCCAGGGCAACCAGCTCACCACCTTCATCAACGGCACCCAGGTCGACCAGCGCACCTCGACACACGCCACATCGGGCACCATCGGGTTCCGGACCGGCAGCAGTGAGTCGTTCTACGCCGACAACATCACGGTGCAGAGCCTCGACACCGGCAGATGGCTCTACGCCGAGGATTTCAGCGGCGAGGGCCTCGGCACCAGCTCGGCCTTCTCCGGCTGCACCGTGACCGATGGCACGACGACCGCGCTCAGCAGCCCCTACTTCCTCTTCCTGCGGCACTCGTTCGAACTGACCAACACAGCCACCATCGAGAAGGCAGTCATCCAGGCAACCGGGTTCAACAGCGAGTCGGTGAAGGCCTACGTCTACGACCTCTACGTCAACGGTGAGGCGATCGGCGCCGGCCCGGCCCGCCGCAACGACAGCACGTCCGCCGGCAACCTGCAGTACTACAACTCCTACGACGTCACCGACCTGCTCCAGGACGGCGAGAACGTCATCGCGGCCATCAACTACAACAAGGACGACTCCCGAGCGGTGTTGTTCCAACTGGAGGTCTGGCGCACCGACGGCAGCAAGCAGGTCGTGACGAACTCCGGCCGGGATGCTGCGGAGTGGAGCGCCTACAACGGCACGCAGACCTTCGGGAACGTGAGCCAGGGCAGCAGCGGCTACTACGAGCAGCACAAGGAGAACCTCAACGCGGCCGCCTATCCCGAGGGTTTTGCCGACATCGGCTACACCGAGAGCGCCGCCTGGCAGCCAGCGACGCTGCGCTCGGCGGCGATCAACGGCTCCCGCGTGCTGGTGCCCTATCCCGCCGAATCGGCGACCCGGGTGGAGATGCCGGCCGAATCGGTGCAGGCGATGGACGACGGCAGCTACCTGATCACGCTGAAGAAGGCCATCGTCGGCTCGCTGCAACTCAGCCTGAACAGCCCGGCAGCCAGCCAGATCACCGTCCGGTACGGCGAGGCGCTCAACTCCGACGGCAGCGTCAAGTACGTCGGCACCGGACATCCGACCTACGACGAGACCTGGACGCTGAAGGCCGGGCAGCAGACGTTGCGGACCACCCTGATGAAGAACTTCCGCTACATCCAGATCAGCGGTTCGCCGGTCGCAATCACGACCGACATGGTGACCGGGCTGGCTGATACCCAGCAGTTCGACTCTGACGCCTCCAGCTTCGATTCGTCCGATGCGTTCCTCAATGAGCTCTACGAGTTCACCAAGTACTCCGTCGAGGCGACCAACCAGGACCTGTGGACGGACTCCCAGGCGCGGGAGCGCCGCGCCTACGAAGGCGACGTCATCGTCAACTGGGGCTCCTCCACCGCCGTCAGTGCCAACTACGCGCTGGCGCGCCACACCAGCGAGTACCTGGTCGATCATGAGACCTGGCCGGCCGAGTACAAGCTGTTCTCCGTCATCGTGGCCTGGGACGAGTACCTGCACACCCAGAACGCCGACTCGATCAGCGCCTTCTACGCCAAGCTGAAGAACAAGTTCCCAGGCAGCTATGACACCACCTACAACCTGGTGTCGACCAGCAACAGCTGCGGCAACCAGGGCGGCTCGACCCCGCTGATCGACTGGCCGACCACCGAGCAGGACGGGCTGGTCTGCCTGCCGGTCTCCGGCCTGGCGGCCTTCAACACGCCGTACAACGCCATCTACTCCGCCGCAGCGCAGGCGATGGCCAATATCGCCGGGGTGCTCGGGGAGAGCTCCGACCAGGCAAGTTGGCAGCAGCGGGCGACCAACATCAAGGCGGCGCTGATCTCGCAGATGTACGACGCGAGCAAGGGTGCATTCATCGACTCGATGGCGACCAACGGCACCAAGTCGACCCATTACGCCCAGCACTCCACGGCTTTCGCGCTGGCCTACGGCATCTACGACAGCCCGGAGATGGCCTCGGCGCTGGGCTCGTACCTGGCGTCCACAGGCGGCTTCAAGGGCAGCATCTACGCCTCCTTCTTCGTGCTCTACGGTCTGTACGCGGGCAACAGCGGCCAGAGTGCGCTCGACTTCCTGCTGAACCCGGACAGCAGCAACGTGAAGACCTTCGCCCACGTCCTGAACACCCTCAACGCGACCATCTCGCCCGAGGCCTGGGATCCCTCGCGCAAGTCGAATATGACCTACTCCCATCCCTGGGGATCCTCGCCGGGCGCCGCGATCGCCCACGGCATGTTCGGCATCAACCCGACCGCCCCCGGCTATGCGGAGTTCACCGTGAAATTCCAACCCGGTGAGATCGCCACCGCGTCCATCACGGTGCCGACGTTGCGTGGCCAGATCTCGGCCAGCTCCGACACCACCGGTGACCATTTCGCCGGGACGGTGACCGTGCCGGCCAATACGGCCGCGACGGTGTCGGTCCCCGAGACCAACCCGACCTACGGCAATGTGCTGGTGGACGGTGAGGTGGTGGCCGCCACCCGCAGCGGTGGCTTCCTCACCGTCGAGGTCGGCTCGGGCACGCACACGGTCGTACCGGCACCGGGCGGCGTGGATCTTCCCGAGTTGTACAACGTGACGTTGACCGCGTCCGGAAAGTTGTTCGTCGGCACGGCGCTGACCACCGCGCTGTCGGTGGTCGATGAGACCTCGGCCGCCGCCGATCTGGCGGGCGCCACCGTCACCTACTCCTCCAGCGATCCGTCGATCGCCACGGTGGACGATGATGGCGTGGTCACTGGTGTCTCCGGGGGGACCGCGACCATCACCGTCACGGTCACCAAGGACAGCCGCACCGGGACAGCGACGGCGAGCGTGACCGTCTCCGACACGCCGAAGATCGCCACGCTGGAGGTCCGGGCGAACCTCGACTCGATCGGAGACATCGACACACCGAGGCTGGTCGGCATCCTGGAGGATGGTTCCGAACTGGTCTTCACCGATGTCAGCTTCACCTCCTCCGATCCGGAGGTGGCCGAGGTGCACGCCGACGGGTCGGTCGAGGTGAAGACCGAGGGCAGCTTCACCCTGAAGGCGACATCAACCGAGCACTATGAGGATCTCGCCGATGATTTCGACAACTCCGCCTTCGAGATCACGCCGTTCTTCAGCGACGACTTCTCCGGCACCAGCCCCTTCACCGCAGGCACGGCGAGGACGGTCCAGGACGGACGGATGCTGGTCGGTACCGGCGGCTACTCGGCGGTTCCGAAGTCGACGCTGCTGAAGGACGCCCCGGCGGGGGCCGATCAGACCGACTATGTGGTGAAGTTCACCGGTAGCGCCAACGTCGGTGGCACCAACACGCTGGGCTATGGCATCACCATGCTGGCGCACGCCGGGGAGACCCAGAGCACGGCGGCGAAGGGCAACTACTTCTACCAGCTCTTCAGCAGTCAGACCCTGAAGCGTGCCAGCGGTGTCACCGACGTCGGCACCACTCCCGGTGTCGTGGCCCGGGGTGCGGTCGTGACCGTGACGGGCGTGAACGGCGCGGGTGCGGACAACGAGATCATCCTGGCCATCGAAGGCTGCCGGGTGATGACCTACGTCAACGGGAAACTGGTCGACACTGCTCACTGGAGTGAAGACCTGTGCGCCCCGAGCGGCACCATCGCGGTGCGGAACGGGAGCCTGGACAACACCTACTACATCGACGATCTGGTGGTGGGCACCCGCGCCCTGACAGCTTCGGCCGACTACGAGATCTCCGCGGTGCCGGTGGTGACCGACAAGGCCGCTCTGGCCGAAGCCGTGGAGCGGGCGGGTGCACTCGCGGAGCCGGACTACACCTCGTCGTCGTGGGCCGGGCTGTCGGTCGCGCTCGCGGCGGCGGCAGCCGTGCTGGATGACGCCACCGCCACGCAGGCTGAGATCGATGACGCGACGGAGGCGCTGAACAGCGCCATCGCGCTGCTGGTGTCCAGGGGTGATCCGGCAGTGCTGGAGGCCCTGGTCTCTGCCGCCGGCGCGTTGAACGGCAAACTGTCCGGCTTCACTGACAGCTCGGTTGAGGCGCTGGCGGACGCACTCGCGGCTGCCGAGGATGTCCTCGCGGATGCGGCGGACACCACCCAGACCGGTTTCGACAGTGCCGCTGCGGTGCTGCAGGAGGCGTTGGCAGGGCTGACGGCCAAACCGGTCGCCTCGCCCGACAAGGCCCTGCTGCAACAGCTGTACGACGCGGCGGCGGAACTGTCGAACACCACCGGCAGGTACACCGCCGAATCGTGGTCGGAGCTCCAGACGGCGCTCGGCAGCGCGCAGGCTGTGCTGGACGACGACGCGGTGTCGCAGCCACAACTCGATGCCGCCGTCAAGGACCTGAATGACGCCGTCCTGGGGCTGGTGATTGCGCCTGACCCGACGGTGCTGCAGCAGGTGCATGATGCGGCGAAGGTCCTGTCGAATGCCGACGGCACCTACACCGTTGCCTCCTGGTCGATGTTGCAGGCGGCGCTCGAGGCTGCCGAGGCGGTGCTGGCCGACGCGTCGGCGTCGCAGACACAGCTCGACCAGGCCGCTGTCGCAGTGAATGCTGCGGTGTCGGGCCTGGTGATCGCCCCCATCACCACGGTGCTGCAGCAGGTTGTCGACAGCGCGAAGGCCCTGTCGAATGCCGATGGCACCTACACGGCGGCCTCCTGGTCGGCATTGCAGGCGGCGCTCAAGGCTGCCGAAGCGGTGCTCGCCGATGCCTCGTCGTCCCAGGCGCAGATCGATGCCTCGGCGACAACCCTGGCTGCTGCTCTGGCGGGCCTGAAGGTGTCGCCGGCGGTGGTGGCACCGAACCGGACGGTGCTGCAGCAGGTGTATGCCTCGGCAGCGAAGCTGACGAACTCGGATCACCTCTACACCTCCGCCTCGTGGTCGGCCTTCCAGGCCCAGCTCAGGAGCGCGAAGCAGGTGCTGGACAACTCGTCGGCGACGCAGGCACAGCTCGATGGCGCGGCGACGGCGCTCGCCGCCGCCATGGCTGGCCTTGTGCCGGTGCCAAGCACGCCGGTGGCAACGCCGGTGGTCGCCAAGGTGAAGCTGAACCAGGCCCAGCTGCGGCTGGTGAAGGGGAAGTCGTTCACCCTGGAGGAGGCGGTCTACTACACCGACGCCAGCCTGCATCCGGACTACTCCGGAGCAGTGGTCTGGAAGTCGTCCAATACCAAGGTCGCCACGGTTTCCAGCAGCGGCGTGATCAGGGCGAAGAAGACCGGTACGGTCACGATCACCGCCACCAGCAAGGCGAAGAACGCCGCCGGAAAGAAGCTGTCGGCGTCCATCAAGGTCACCGTGGTGAAGTCAAAGCCAAAGGCGAAGGTGACGAAGGTGACCGCTGCGGTACCCCGGACGATGAAGGTCGGCCAGATCGCCTACACCACCGGTAAGTACGCCTCCTCGAAGGCGACGGGAGTGAAGGTGACGTACTCCTCGTCGAAGCCGGACATCGTCGTGATCGACAAGGCCGGCCGACTGGTGGCCACCTCGAAGGGCACTGAGTACATCAAGGTCAAGGCTGGGGGAAAGACCAGAAGCTACAAGATCACGGTCACGTAACCTCACGATCGGATCTTCGGTCGTGGCGTTGAGGGTGGTTCTTCCCTGTCACGCGACTGAGCTTCGCCCCAAACCAGACCCAGGGTGAGCGACTGTGGGGTGGTGGCAGGTACCCTCGGCTGCGATGTCGGACACCTCAGATCCCCGGGCCGGGCTGGCCGAACTCAGCGAGGCACGGCTGCTGTCGACCTTCGGGCCGAACGCGGTCAGCGCCGGACGCCAGTACGTCGCCCTGGGCCGGGTGGGGAAGGTCTCGGCGGCAGCCGGAGCGGCCGGCCAGGTGCTGCAGGCGAACGTCCGCGGCACCCGGTGGCACAGCTACCAGACGGTGGTGCGAATCGGCGGCGACGGCACCATCAGTTCGTTCTGCAGTTGCCCGGTGCGGACCAACTGCAAGCACGGCGCGGCGGTTTTGGTGGCTTTCAGCAACCGCAGCCGGACGCAGGCCCAACCGCGCTGGCAGCAGGTGCTGGGCGCCTTCACCGAACAGGACCGGCGGGTCCGCAGCGGCGGCCAGCCGCTGGCGATCGAGTTTCAACGGTCGGACAGCGGTGAGATCCGGCTCCGGTTGCTGACCCTGGGTCGCAGCGGCCGGTGGATCCGGACCGGGGTCAGTTTCGACACCGTCGACCGCGGCTGGGACACCAGCTTCGACGAGGCCCAGCGCCGCGCGGTGGCTGCGCTGCGGCAGGCCTCGCGTTCGCCGCACGGCTACCAGGCCCGGGTCGACACGTTGTCGCTGTCCGAGTTCGGCCCGGCGGTCTGGGAGTTGCTCGCCGACGTCCGGCTCGCCGGCGTCGCCTTCCACGGGGTTCCGCCGGTGGACTCGGTCAGGCTGCTGGACGGGGTGGCCCAGATGGCGTCGTCGCTGCGCGGCAGGCAGGAGCCGGCACCAGACGGCCAGGCCACCGATCAGGTTCCGCAGCCGGCCGGCGACGAGCTCCCCGAGACCGTCGCGGACGGCGTCCCGCCCGCGTCCGGGCCGCAGACCGGCGTCGAGTTGCGCTCCACCCTGATTGCCGAGGGCCACGACTGGGAGCTCCATCCAGGTGCGCTGGTCGGCGACCCGGCCCACGGGGTGGCGGTCTTCCGGGCCGGTGAGCTCGTCCTGGGACGGCTGGCACATCCGCTGACCGCTGCCGCCCGCACCCTGCTGGTGCGCTACCCGCGGCTGGAGATCCCGGCCGCCGAGGTGTCCGCCTTCACCGCCGGCTTTCTGCCCAGCCTGCAGCGCTCGCTCGACCTGACGGTGGAGCCGGGCCTCGATCTCCCGCTGGCCCAACCCCCGGTGGTGCGGCTGGATGTCGAGTTCGGCGAACGGCACACCACCCGGCTGCGCTGGCGCTTCCGCTACCGGATCGGCAGCCAGGTGATCGACCTGACCGCCGCGCCGGCACCGGGGGAGCCCCCGGTGCGGGACCCGATCGCCGAAGCAGCCCTGCTGCGACTGCTGCCCGAGCAACCCTGGGCGGTGACCGATGCCGCAGGGCGCCCTGAGTTGGTGCCCGAAGCCACGCTGTCCGGGGTGGAGTCCGCGGGCTTCGTCACCGAATGGCTGCCCCAGCTGCAGGAACTCGACCAGCTGGAGATTGCGCTCTCGGAGCCGCCGCCGGTCTACCGCCGGGCCGAGGCCGCGCCGCAGGTCAGCGTCGGGGTCTCCGACTCCGATCAGACCGACTGGTTCGATCTCGCGGTCACGGTCAGCGTGGACGGCGAACAGGTCGAGTTCCGCGAGCTGTTCACCGCCCTGGCGCGCGGCGAGAGCCACCTGATTCTCGACTCCGGCACCTGGTTCAGCCTCGAACGCCCCGAGTTCGAGCAGCTGCGGGTGATCATCGACGAGGCGCTGCTGCTGCAGGCCGAGCCGGGATCGGGGCTGCGACTGCGCCTGGAGCACGCCGGGCTGTGGCAGGATCTGGTCGACCTCGGCGTCGTGGCCGAACAGTCCCGGGCCTGGCAGCAGGCGGTCGCCGGTCTGCTGAACACCGCCGACCTGCCTGCGGTGCCAGCGCCGTCCGGGCTGCGGGCCACCCTGCGCAGCTACCAGGTGGCCGGCTATCGCTGGCTGTCCTTCCTGTGGCGCTGTGGGCTGGGCGGCATCCTGGCCGACGACATGGGCCTGGGCAAGACTCTCCAGGTGCTGGCGGTGGTGGCCGCCGCCGCCGAACGCGGTGACCTCGATCACCCGGTGCTGGTGGTCGCGCCCACCTCGGTGGTCGGGACGTGGGCGGGGGAGGCCGAGCGGTTCGCCCCCGGCCTGCGGGTACGGACGGTCGAGGCAACCGCCGCGCGACGTCCCGAATCGCTGGCTGCGCTGCGGGACGGAGCCGACGTGGTGGTGACCTCCTACACCCTGTTGCGACTGGAGGACGAGGACTACGCCCGGCTGCCCTGGGCGGCGGTGGTGCTGGACGAGGCGCAGTTCGTGAAGAACCGCGCCACCCGCGCCTACAAGGCCGTCCGCCGGTTGTCCGCCCGGGTGAAGTTCGCGGTCACCGGCACCCCGCTGGAGAACAACCTGATGGATCTGTGGTCGCTGCTGTCGATCACCGCGCCGGGGCTGTTCGCCGACCCGGACGCCTTCGCCGAGTTGTACCGCCGTCCGATCGAGTCCGGACGCGACCCGGACGCGCTCGCCCGGCTGCACCGCCGCGTCCGTCCGCTGATGCTGCGACGCACCAAGGAGGCGGTGGCCACCGAACTGCCGCCCAAACAGGAGCAGGTACTGGAGGTGGCGCTGGGGCCTGGCCACCGGCGGATCTACGACCGGCACCTGGCCGCCGAGCGCAAGCGGGTGCTGCGGCTGGTGGACGACCTGGACCGCAACCGGGTGGCGATCCTGCGCTCGCTCACCGTGCTGCGCCAGCTCAGCCTGTCGCCCGCGCTGGTGGAGGAGGGGGCGCCCGCCCAGTCGGCCAAGATCGACACCCTGATCGACCTGGTCACCGAGTTGGCGGCCGAGGGCCACCGGACACTGGTGTTCAGCCAGTTCACCCGGTTCCTCAGGCTGGTCCGCGACCGGCTGGATGCCGAGCGGATCGGCTACGCCTACCTGGACGGCCGGACCCGGGACCGGCAGGCCAGGATCGACTCCTTCCGCGCCGGCACCGACCCGGTCTTCCTGATCAGCCTCAAGGCAGGCGGTTTCGGGCTCACCCTCACCGAGGCCGACTACGTGTTCATCCTCGACCCCTGGTGGAACCCTGCCGCCGAGACCCAGGCGATCGACCGCACCCACCGGATCGGCCAGGACAAGCCGGTCATGGTCTACCGGCTGGTCAGCTCCGACACCATCGAGGAGAAAGTGGTCGCCCTGCAGCGCCGCAAGCGCGAGCTGTTCGACGCCGTCATGGGAGAAGGCTCCGACCTGGCCGCGCCGCTGACTGCCGAGGACATTCGCGGCCTGCTCGACCTGGACTAGCTGCCTGCTCGACCTGGACCAGCCGCACCGTTCGGGGCGACAGTTCTGTCACGCGGGGGTCACCGCTGACCCGGAAGGCCCGCGCCGATCTGCTTCAGACGGTTCCGTCGCGCCGCTGACCGCCAGAAAGGTGACGGGGCGTCGTGGGGGTCGTGTCGCACCCGCGGGGCCCGGGTACGCAACTCTGCGGAGGGCAACCATTGGGCGGTATTGATAGAATGTCCTTACAAAGTCTCACGGAAGAGGATGCCATGTCCGCCCAGCCCACCCGGATCACCCACCTGATCGGCCACCAGCCCTGGCCGGGCGTGGCCGAGCGCACCTCCCCGGTATTCAACCCGGCTACCGGTGAACAGACCGGCGTCCTCGACCTGGCCTCCGCAGCACTGGTGGACGAGGTGGTCGACCAGGCCTCGGTCGCCGCGAAGCTCTGGGGGCGGACGTCGCTGACCCGCCGGGCACGCGTGCTGTTCGCTTTCCGGGAACTGCTCAACCAGCACAAGCAGGAGATCGCCGAACTGATCACCGCCGAGCACGGCAAGGTCACCTCCGACGCTCTCGGCGAGGTCACCCGCGGTCTGGAGGTGGTCGAGTTCGCCTGCGGCATCCCGCACCTGCTGAAGGGCGGCTACTCCGAGAACGTCTCCACCAAGGTGGACGCCTACTCGATCCTGCAGCCGCTCGGCGTGGTGGGGGTGATCTCGCCGTTCAACTTCCCGGCGATGGTGCCGATGTGGTTCGTCCCGATCGCGATCGCCTGCGGCAACGCGGTCGTCCTCAAGCCCTCGGAGAAGGACCCGTCCGCGGTCAACGCGATCGCCGAGCTGTGGGCCCGGGCCGGGCTGCCGCACCACGTCCTCAACGTCGTCCACGGCGACAAGGAGGCGGTGGACGCCCTGCTGGACAACCCCACCGTGAAGGCAGTCTCCTTCGTCGGCTCCACCCCGATCGCACAGTACGTCTACGAACGTGGAACCTCGGCCGGCAAGCGCGTCCAGGCGCTCGGCGGGGCCAAGAACCACATGCTCGTGCTGGGCGACGCCGACCTCGACCTCGCCGCCGATGCCGCGGTCAGCGCCGGCTACGGCTCGGCCGGCGAGCGCTGCATGGCGATCTCGGTGGTGGTCGCGCTGGAGGGCATCGCTGACGACCTGGTGGCCAAGATCGCCGAACGCACCCGAACCCTGCGCACCGGCGACGGTTCGAAGGGCTGCGACATGGGCCCGGTGATCACCAGTCAGGCCCGGGACCGGATCGCCGGCTACATCGACGCCGGAGTCGGCGCCGGTGCCAGCCTGGTGGTGGACGGCCGGCAGGACGCGTTCGACGGCGGGCCGGACGGCTACTTCGTCGGCCCCACCCTGTTCGACCATGTCGGCACCGACATGAGCATCTACCTCGACGAGATCTTCGGCCCGGTGCTGTCGGTGGTGCGGGTGTCCAGTTTCGATGAGGGGCTGGCGCTGATCAATGCCAGCCCGTACGGCAACGGCACAGCCATCTTCACCAACGACGGCGGCGCCGCCCGCCGGTTCCAGACCGAGGTCGAGGTTGGCATGATCGGGATCAACGTCCCGGTGCCGGTGCCGATGGCGTTCTACTCCTTCGGCGGCTGGAAGGCCTCGTTGTTCGGCGACTCGCACGCGCACGGCATTGAGGGCGTCCATTTCTTCACCCGGACGAAGGCCGTCACCCAGCGCTGGCTCGATCCCAGCCACGGCGGACTGCAGCTCGGTTTCCCCCAGAACACCTGATCTTCCTCCAGAACACCTGATCGTCGCGCGGGGAACGCCGACGAGGCCCTAGCATGGTCGGGCACACGAAGAGAGGTGGTCGTCGGAATGGGTGCAGTGAGTCGCCGGTCAGTGCTGGTGGGCGTGGCCGGGGTCGCGGGAGCGGCAGCAGTAGCCGGGTGTACCGGACAGCCCGCCCCGTCAGGGTCGAACTCGGCGCCGCCGCCGTCACCTGGCGGTTCAGCGTCTGAGACGCCGACCCCGTCGCCGACCCCCACCGGTTACATCGACACCACGCCACGCTGGCCGCTGACCGGCGTCCCGTTCAAGGACGGCGAGGAGAAGAAGGCCGCCCACTCCGCGGTGGCGGTCAAGGTGCCGGTGGAGAAGCGGTCGTTCCCGCAGAGTGGGGTTGACTCCGCCGATCTGGTCTTCGTCCAGGCGCAGGGCAAGTCCTACGACACCACCCGGTTGTGCGCTGTCTTCCACAGCAAGTTCCCCGCCGAGGGGGCGAACCCGGTGCGGTCCACCCGTCCGGTCGATGTCGCCCTGCTGGCGCCGCTGAAGCCCGTCCTGGCCTGCACCGGTGCCACCCCGTGGGTGCTCAAGTACGTCCGCAAGAACAAGAAGTACATCGAATTGCGCGAGAAGTACGGCGACCGCACCGACCGTTGGAAGCTCTGGAACCCCGGTGGCTGGTGGAAGGGCGGCAATCTCAGCGACAAATCGGTGGTGGCGATGCCCAAGGCACTGTCCCGGGACGCCAAGCTCGCCCCGGACGTCGTCCCGCCGGTGTACCTGCAGTACGCCCAACCCGACGAGGACGCCTCCACCGCCAACGGCACGGCGGTGAAGCGGATCACCATCACCTACGCCGGTTCGATGACCGAGTACCACCGCTGGACCTGGTCGGGCGACAGCTTCAAGAAGGCCATCCGGTTCCACGAGAGCGCCACCTGGTACGACTGGAAGGTCCGCAAGGGCAAGCAGGTCACTGCGCCGAACGTCCTGATCGTCTACTGCGCCTGGAAGATGGGTGTGCTCAAGGGCTATTCCGGGCACACCGAGCCGCTCTACTCGATCATCGACGGCAGCGACAAGTTCGTCTACCTCCACGACGGAAAGTACGTCACCGGCACTTGGAAGAAGGCTGGGGTGGCTGACCGCTTCGAGTTCACCCTGGACGACGGCACCCCGCTGAAGATGGCGCCCGGCCGCACCTGGGTGGAGATGCCGAACCACAACGCCAAGGTCGAGTTCAAGTAGCAGCCGCCTGCGGACTACGCCCCCGGCAGTCTTGGCGCCCAGCGGTCTTGGCGCCCGGCACCGGGCCGCTCGCCCCAGCGCCTGACGTCTCCACTGTGCGTGCCTTGCTCGACTTTGCGCGTGGTGTAGCGGCGGCAGAGTCGAGCACGAGCCGCAGGGTCGAGTTGAGGAGGGCTCGGCGGTTGCGGGATGGGCGGGGCCGTGGCTCAGGACGGAACGCCGAGGGCCTCCAGCATCGGGACCAGCTTGGCCTCGGTCTCGGCGTACTCCTCGGCCGGATCGGACCCGGCGACGATGCCGCAGCCGGCATAGAGCGTGATCGAACGCGGGTCGGCGGCGTCGATCAGTCCGCAGCGCAGGGCGATCGCGAACTCCCCGTCGCCGCGGGCGTCCATCCAGCCGACCGGGCCGGAGTAACGACCACGGTCGAGTTGCTCCAGCTCGGCGATGGTGGCGCGCGCGGTAACGGTCGGGGTGCCACAGACGGCAGCGCTGGGGTGCAGTTCGGAGGCCAGGTGCAGCGCGCTGATGTCGCCGTGGGCGACGGCGGTCACGTCCGAGGCCAGGTGCAGGACGTTGGGCAGTTCGAGCACATAGGGCGCGTCCGGGACGTTCATGCCCGAGCAGAACGGGGCCAGTGCCGCAGCCACCGAGTCCACCGCGAGTTCGTGCTCGATCAGGTTCTTGCTCGAGCGCGCGAGCGCGTGGGCGAGCTTGAGATCCAGTTCCTCGGCCCCGGTGCGGCGGATTGTGCCGGCCAGCACCCGCGACATCGCCAGCCCGTCCTCCAGCCGGACCAGCATCTCCGGGGAGGCGCCCACCAGGCCGTCCACGCAGTATGTCCAGCAGTTCGGATACCGGTCGGCCAGTGCCCCCACCAGCCAGCGTGGGTCGATCGGCGAGGCGGTGGCGATGTCGACCCCCCGGGCCAGCACCACCTTGCTCAGCTCGTTGCGCTCGATCCGTACGACGGCTTCGGCGACGATGTGCTGCCACTGCTCGCGATCCAGGCTGCGACCGGTCACGCCACTCACCCGGGGTCGTTCGATCACATCGCCGACCGGCACCGGCGCGGCGATCGGCTCCGAGCCGATGGTGGTCAGCCAGGCTTGACCGCGGCGGCGGCCCAGCACCACCTGTGGCACCACCATGACCGACCGGGCCGCGGTGTGGCCGGGGTCGAAGGGGAAGGACGCGAACACCATCGGCCCGCCGACGCCGGGCAGGTCGCTCTCGATGTCCAGGCCGTGGCAGAACTCCCGCCACCATCCGTCGGCCTCGTCCCAGCCGGCGCCCTCCAGCCGGGCGGCCTCGCCCAGTCCGATCATGCCGTCACCGCGTCGCAGCCAGGCCAAGGATGCGGCAGCCGGGAGATACGCCTCCAGCGGCCCGGGATCGTCGATCGCGATGGTCTGGGCCCGCCACGGTGGCTGGGGCGGGAATTCGCGCACCAGCGAAGGATAGACGAGCCCTTCCCAACCGCGAAAACCCCTCGCCCTCCCCCCACCCCTCCCCACCTCACTGCCCGTCGTCCACCGCCCTTGCCCGTCGTCCCCACGTCGTCGAGCGCGCTTCCCGTCGTCCCCACGCCGTCGACCGCCACCCTGGGCGTCGAGCGCCAGTCCCCTGGGCGGAGCGCTCGACGCCAAGGGTGGCGCTCGATGAAGGGGAGGGGATCGCGAGGGGGGCCGGAGGAGTGAGGAGGGGCCGGGAGGGGTGGGGAGGGTGGGGGAGGGGGCGGTGCGAGGGGAGTCGAAAGGGGGTTTATCGGAACGATCCAGTGACGAAAATCGGGCCGAATCCGCCAAATGGCTACGGCGGGAGGTTTTCCCTAGGATGACGAGGAGAGCGCAGAACGAGCTTGCTCGTTGTCGCCGACGAGGAAATCCATGGCGCGGTCATAAACTGGCTAGGCCGATCATTTTCAAGGAGCCCCAACCCATGTCCGAGACCCAGGCCGACGTGATCGTCGTGGGGGCCGGACCAGGCGGATCCACGACAGCCCGCTACCTGGCCGAGCGGGGTCTGGAGGTGGCGCTGCTGGAGAAGAGCAGCTTCCCGCGCGAGAAGGTCTGCGGCGACGGCCTGACCCCGCGGGCGGTCAAGCAGCTGATTCGGCTGGGCATCGACACCAGCGAGGCCAACGGCTGGGTGCGCAACAAGGGCCTGCGGGTCTACGGCGGCCGCACCGAGCCCTTCGAACTGCGCTGGCCGGAACTGGCCGAGTTCCCGCCCTACGGCCTGGTGAAGGGACGCGCCGACTTCGACAAGATCCTGGCCGACCATGCGGTGGCCGGCGGTGCCCGGCTCTTCGAGGAGACCACCGTCACCGGCGCGATCACCGGCCGTGGCGGCCGGGTCACCGGCGTGACCACCAAGGACGGCAGGACATTCAGCGCGCCGGTCGTGGTCGCCGCGGACGGCAACTCGTCCCGGCTGGCGCTCTCGGTCGGCCGGGAGAAGCGCAAGGACCGGCCGATGGGCGTGGCCGTCCGCACCTACTTCACCTCCCCGCGCAGCGATGACGACTACATGGAGTCCTGGCTTGAGCTGTGGGACGGCAAGCCGGGGGAGTCCAACCTGCTGCCCGGCTACGGCTGGATCTTCGCCATGGGCGACGGCACCTGCAATGTCGGCCTGGGCACGGTGAGTTCGTCGGCCTCCGGGCAGGGTGCCAACTTCCGCCAGATGTTCAAGGCCTGGCTGGCCACCACCCCCGAGGAGTGGGGCTTCCGCGAGGCCAACCAGGTCGGGACGATCGGCTCGGCCGCGCTGCCGATGAGCTTCAACCGGCAACCCGCCTACCGCGACGGTCTGCTGCTGGTCGGCGACGCCGGCGGCATGGTGAGTCCCTTCAACGGCGAGGGCATCGGCTACGCGATGGAGGCCGCCGAGATGGCCGCCGACGCGGTCACCGACGCCCACTTCCGCGGCTTCGGGACGCCCAGTGCCGAGCGCGCCCTGCAGGGCTACGTCAGCCGGCTCAAGGGCGAGTGGGGCGGCTACTTCCGGCTCGGGCAGGTCTTCGTCTCGCTGATCGAGCACCCGCAGGTGATGCATGTCTGCACGAAGTACGGGCTGCCGCGCCCGACACTGATGCGTTTCGTGATGAAGATGCTGGCCCACCTGTACGACACCCGCGATGGTGATTGGATGGACAAGGTGCTCACCACGCTGACAAAGGTGGCACCCTCGGCATGAGAACTTGCGCAGGAAGTCAGGAAAGGTCGAGCAGTCGATGAGTCCCTACATTCCCATCCTCGGCATCATGGCGTTGGCCGCGCTCTTCCTGGGCGCCTCGGTGACACTGAGCGCCTTCCTGGGTCCGCGACGGTACAACCGCGCCAAGTACGACTCCTACGAGTGCGGCATCGACCCCACCCCCCAGCCGGAAGGCGGCGGCCGGTTCCCGATCAAGTACTACATCATCGCGATGCTCTTCATCGTCTTCGACATCGAGACGGTCTTCCTCTACCCGTGGGCGGTCTCCTTCGGCCAGCTGGGCTGGTTCGCCCTGGTCGAGATGCTGCTGTTCATGGCGACGGTGTTCATCGCCTACATCTACGTCTGGCGCCGCGGCGGCCTGGAGTGGGACTGAGGCCCGCAATGCGATCAAGAAAGGGCAGGAACCATGGTTGGCGGTATTGAGGACAAGCTTCCCCAGGGTGTGCTCCTGACCACGCTGGAGGGCGTGTTCGGCTGGATGCGGCAGGCGTCGTTCTGGCCGGCCACCTTCGGTCTGGCCTGCTGTGCGATCGAGATGATGACCTACGGCGCTCCCCGGTTCGACTCCGGCCGGTGGGGCCAGGAGGTCTTCCGGGCCTCTCCCCGGCAGGCCGACCTGATGATCATCTCCGGCCGGGTGAGCCAGAAGATGGCCCCGGTGCTGCGCCAGGTCTACGACCAGATGCCCAACCCCAAGTGGGTGATGGCGATGGGGGTGTGCGCCTCGTCGGGCGGCATGTTCAACAACTACGCGATCGTGCAGGGCGGTGACCATCTGGTGCCGGTCGACATCTACGTCCCCGGCTGCCCGCCGCGGCCCGACATGCTGATCGACGCCATGTTCAAGCTCAAGAAGGACATCGTCGCCAAGCGTCCTATGGCCCAGAACGAGTTGGACGCGATCGAGGCCGCCGAGCAGGCCGCGCTGACCGCTCCCGCCACGCACGAGATGAAGGGGCTCATGCGATGACCGACGAGAAGTTGCCCGGCGAGGAGAAGACCATCGACACCCGGGTCACGGCGGACGAGTCGGCGCCGAAGGCGGGCCTGGAGCGCGAGGACGCCCAGCCCGATCCCGAACTGGTCTCGGCTGCCCCGGCTCCGGTTCCGACCCGCCGGGGGATGTGGTCCGAGGGCACTGGCGACACCTCCGGCTACTCCCGGATCGTCCGCGAGGTGGCGCGCCCCGTCCCGGCGACGCCGCCGCTGGGCTCCTGGTACGACGGTGTCCGCAACCGGCTCGCCAGCCTGGTCGAGAACCCGTATCTCAAGGTCACCCTCGAGCACGACGAGCTCACCTTCTACGTGCCGCGGGAGAAGCTCACCGCGGTGATGCAGGCACTGCGCGACGATGCGCAGTTGCGGTTCGAGTTCTGCGCCAGCGTCTCCGGAGTGCACTACCCCGACGATGGCGGCGCCGAACTGCACGCCGTCTACCACCTGGCGTCGATGACCCACAACCGCCGGCTGCGGGTGGAGACCACCTGCCCCGACACCGACCCGCACGTGCCCAGCGTGGTGGCCACCTACCCGGCCGCCGACTGGCACGAGCGCGAGACCTGGGACATGTTCGGGATCATCTTCGACGGCCACCCCCACCTCACCCGGATCCTGATGCCGGACGACTGGGTAGGTCACCCGCAGCGCAAGGACTACCCGTTGGGCGGGATCCCGATCGAGTACAAGGGCACCACGGTGCCGCCGGTCGACCAGCGCAGGAGCTACTGATGACAGCGCAGAACGCCGACTTCTACGCGGCCCCCGGGGAAGAGACCGAGGGCACCGTCTACACCGCGATGGGCGGCGGTGACTTCGCCAACATCGCCCGCGAACAGGCCGAGCGCAACGACGAGACCCTGGTCATCAACATGGGCCCGCAGCACCCGTCAACCCATGGCGTGCTGCGCCTGATGGTGGAGTGCGAGGGCGAGACGGTGAAGTCCATCCGTCCCGGCATCGGCTTCCTGCACACCGGTATCGAGAAGAACATGGAATACCGGACGTGGACCCAGGGCACCACCTTCGTGACCCGGATGGACTACGTCGCCCCCATCTTCAACGAGGCCGCCTACTGCTTCAGCGTCGAGCGCCTGCTCGGCATCACCGACCAGATCCCCGAACGCGCCCAGGACATCCGGGTACTGATGATGGAGCTGTGCCGGATCGCCTCCCACCTGGTGGCGGTCGGTACCGGTGGCATGGAGATCGGCGCGCTGACCGTGATGACGATCGGCTTCCGGGAGCGGGAGATGATCCTCGACTTCTTCGAGGCCGTCACCGGGCTGCGGATGAACCACGCCTACATCCGTCCGGGCGGGGTGGCCAATGACCTGCCCGACACCGGCATCGCCCAGTTGCGCGACCTGATCGACTGGCTGGAGAAGCACCTGCCGGAGTACGCGGCGTTCTGCAACGAGAACCCGATCTTCAAGGGACGGATGTGCGGCGTCGGTCACCAGGACCTCTCGGCCTGCTTCGCCCTGGGGGTGACCGGGCCGGTGCTGCGCTCGACCGGTTACGGCTGGGACCTGCGCAAGACGCAGCCCTACTGCGGCTACGAGAAGTACGACTTCGACGTGCCGACCTGGGATACCGCCGACGCCTACGGACGGTTCCGCGTCCGGCTGGACGAGATGTGGGAGAGCCTGAAGATCGTCAAGCAGGCCACCGACCGGCTGGAGGCCTCCACCGGGCAGCCGGTGATGGTCGACGACCCGAAGATCGCCTGGCCGGCGCAACTCGCGCTCGGCCCGGACGGCCAGGGCAACTCCCATGAGCACATCAAGCACATCATGGGCGAGTCGATGGAGGCACTGATCCACCACTTCAAGCTGGTCACCGAAGGCTTCCGGGTGCCGGCCGGCCAGGCCTACGTCCCGATCGAGAGCCCGAAGGGCGAGCTCGGCTGCCACGTCGTCTCCGACGGTGGCACCCATCCGTTCCGGGCGCACATGCGCGACCCCGGGTTCAACCACCTGCAGTCAGTCCCGATCCAGTGCGAGGGCGGCATGATCGCCGACATCGTGGTGGCAGTCGGATCCCTCGATCCAGTGATGGGAGGCGTCGATCGATGAGCGGGCACGAGTTCCAGTCCTTCTTCCCCGACTCGGGTGAGGTCGACATGACCGATACCTCGACCAACATCGACCAGACCACGCTCGCCGAGTTGCGGCAGATCGCCGCGCGCTATCCGCAGCCGCGGTCGGCGCTGCTGCCGATGCTGCACCTGGTGCAGAGCGTGGACGGACGGGTCTCCCCGGCCGGTATCGAGGCCTGCGCCGACATCCTCGGCATCACCACCGCCCAGGTGTCCGGGGTGGCGACCTTCTACACCATGTACCGCCGCCGTCCCGGTGGGAAGCACCACATCGGGGTGTGTACCACGGCACTGTGCGCGGTGATGGGCGGCGACGCGCTGCTGGAGCGGGTCGAGCACAAGCTCGGCATCAAGACCGACGAGACCACCGCCGACGGCACCTTCTCGCTGGAACGCATCGAGTGCAACGCGGCCTGCGACTTCGCCCCGGTGATGATGGTCAACTGGGAGTTCATGGACAATATGACCCCCGAGAAGGCCGACCAGCTGCTCGATGACCTGGCCGCCGGCAAGGACGTGTCGGCCTCCCGCGGGGCGACCATCACCAGTTGGCGCGAGGCCGAGCGGGTGTTGGCCGGCTTCCCGGACGGTCGCGCCGACGAGGGGCCGAGCGCCGGTGAGGCCTCGCTGCTCGGCAAGGGAATCGCCGACCGGCAGGGCTGGGCGGCCCCAAATCCTGAGGAGACGGCACTGTGACCGACCTGCTGACTCCCGTCCTCTCGGCCAACTGGGGCACCGAGAAGTCCTGGGGCATCCAGGCCTACACCGCCCAGGGCGGCTACGCCTCGCTGGACAAGGCCTTCGCGATGACCCCGACCGAGGTCACCACCCTGGTCAAGGACGCCGGCCTGCGCGGCCGTGGCGGCGCGGGCTTCCCGACCGGCATGAAGTGGAGCTTCGTCCCGCAGGACAACCCGAACCCGAAGTACCTGGTGGTCAACGGCGACGAGTCCGAGCCCGGCACCTGCAAGGACATGCCGCTGCTGCTGGCCTCGCCGCACACCCTGGTGGAGGGGATGATCGTCTCCTCCTACGCGATCAACTGCCACACCGCCTTCGTGTACGTGCGTGGCGAGGTGCTGCACGTGATCCGTCGGCTGCAGCAGGCGGTGGCCCAGGCCTACGCCGCCGGCCACCTCGGTAAGGACATCCACGGCTCCGGCTTCGACCTGGACATCATCGTCCATGCCGGCGCGGGCGCTTACATCTGCGGCGAGGAGACCGCCCTGCTGGACTCCCTGGAAGGGCGTCGCGGCCAGCCCAGGCTGCGTCCGCCGTTCCCCGCGGTCGCCGGCCTGTACGCCTCCCCGACGGTGATCAACAACGTCGAGTCGATCTCCTCGGTGCCGTGCATCGTCAACAACGGGTCGAGCTGGTTCTCGTCAATGGGCACCGAGAAGTCCAAGGGCATGACCATCTACTCCCTCAGCGGCCATGTGGTGCGGCCGGGGCAGTTCGAGGCGCCGCTCGGGATCACCATGCGGCAGCTGCTGGAGCTCTCCGGCGGCATCCGCGAGGGCCACGAGCTGAAGTTCTGGACGCCGGGCGGTTCGTCCACCCCGATCCTGACCCCCGAGCACCTCGACGTCCCGCTGGACTACGAAGGGATGGCCGGCGTCGGCTCGATGCTGGGCACCAAGGCGCTGCAGGCCTTCGACGACACCGTCTCGGTGGTGCGCACCACGCTGCGCTGGGTCGAGTTCTACAAGCACGAGTCCTGCGGCAAGTGCACTCCCTGCCGGGAGGGCACCTGGTGGCTGGTGCAGCTGCTGAAGAAGTTCGAGTCCGGCACTGCCGAGGAGGGCGACATCGACAAGCTGCTCGACCTGTGCGACAACATCGGCGGCAAGTCCTTCTGTGCGCTGGCCGACGGTGCGGTGGCGTGTGTCACCTCGGCGGTGCGGCACTTCCGTCCCGAGTTCGAGTCAGGTTGCCACACCCCGGCCTGGGAGTTGTTTCCCTACGGACGCAGCGCACTGTTCGCCGTGGGAGAAGGGAGCCACGCATGAGCGTCGTGACGAAGCCCGAGCAGGCGGTCGCGCCGGTCGACCAGATCACCGTCACCATCGACGGGACCGAGGTCCAGGTACCCAAGGGGACGCTGGCGATCCGGGCGGCAGAGATGATCGGGATCGCCATTCCGCGATTCTGCGACCACCCGTTGCTCGACCCGGTCGGCGCCTGCCGGCAGTGCATGGTCGAGGTACCCGATATGGGCAACGGACGCGGCATGCCCAAGCCGCAGGCCTCCTGCACCCTGGAGTGCGCCCCGGGGATGAAGATCAATACCCAGCTCACCTCGCCGGTGGCGGCCAAGGCCCAGACCGGCATGCTGGAATTTCTGCTGGTCAACCACCCGCTCGACTGCCCGATCTGCGACAAGGGCGGCGAGTGCCCGCTGCAGAACCAGGCGCTCAGCAACGGCCGCGGCGAGACCCGCTACGAGGGCGTCAAGCGCACCTTCCCCAAGCCGGTGCCGGTCTCGGCGCAGATTCTGCTCGACCGGGAACGCTGCATCCTGTGCGCCCGCTGCACCCGGTTCTCCGAGCAGATCTCCGGCGACCCGTTCATCACGCTGGTGGAACGCGGTGCGCTGCAGCAGGTCGGCAAGTACGCCGAGCACCCCTACAACTCCTACTTCTCCGGCAATGTCATCCAGATCTGCCCGGTGGGTGCGCTGACCAGCGTCTCCTACCGCTTCCAGAGCCGGCCCTTCGACCTGGTCTCCACCCCGTCCACCTGTGAGCACTGCGCGGGCGGCTGCTCGCTGCGGGTCGACCACCGGCATTTCCAGGTGAAGCGGCGGCTGGCCGGCGAGAACCCGGAGGTCAACGAGGAGTGGAACTGTGACAAGGGCAGGTTCGCCTTCGTCTCCGGACGCGGCGCCGACCGGATCACCCGTCCGCTGGTGCGTCGCGACGGCGTACTGAAGGTGGCCAGCTGGCCGGAGGCGGTCGACGCCGCGGTGGCCGGACTGCAGGCGGCCGGCAACTCCGCCGGTGTGCTGACCGGCGGCCGGCTGACCGTCGAGGACGCCTACGGCTACGCCAAGTTCGCCCGGGCGGTGCTCGGCACGAACAACATCGACTTCCGCTCCCGTCCGGCCTCGGAGGAGGAAACTGCCTTCCTCGCCGAGCGGGTGGCCGGCCGCAAGCTCGGTGACGGCGTCACCTACGCCGACCTCGAGGCCGCCAAACAGGTCGTCCTGGTCTGCCTGGAGCCCGAGGAGGAGGCCGCGGCCATCTTCCTGCGGCTGCGCAAGGCGGTCCGCAAGCGCGGCCTGACGGTGGTCACCGTCGCGCCCTACGCCTCGAACGGCTCGACCAAGCTGGGTGCCAGCCTGGTCGCCACCGCCCCCGGTGGCGAGGCCGAGGCGCTCGCCGGCCTGGCCGTCGATGCCGACACGATCATCCTGGTGGGGGAGCGCGCCGCGGTCTCGCCCGGCACCCTGACCGCCGCGGCAGCCCTGGCCGACGCTACCGGTGCCCGGCTGGCGTGGGTGCCGCGCCGGGCCGGCGACCGCGGTGCGGTCGAGGCCGGCTGCCTGCCCAACCTGCTGCCCGGTGGCCGCCCGGCGCGTGATGTCAGTGCCCGGGTGGACGTGGCCGCTGCCTGGGGAACCGACATCCTGCCCGCCGAGCCCGGCCTGGACGCCGCTGGCATGCTGGCCGCCGCCGCGCAGGGCACTCTGAAGGCTCTGGTGGTGGCCGGCTTGGAGCCGCGCGACTTCGCCGACGCCGCCGCGGCTCGCGCCGGCCTGGAGAACGCGGGCTTCGTGGTGGCCCTGGAGTCACGGCAGTCGGAGGTCACCGAACGGGCGGATGTGGTCTTCCCGGTCGCGTTGATCGAGGAGCACTCCGGCACCTTCCTCAACTGGGAGCATCGTCCCGGCGTGGTCAACACCGTGATCAGGCAGGCGAACGATCCGATGACCGACCTGCGTGTGCTGGCCGCCCTGGCCGATGCGCTGGCCAGCCCGTTGGGGGTGCGGACGGTGGGTTCGGCGGCAGCCGAACTGGCCGAACTCGGCGCCTGGGAGCCCGAGGACGACGCCGTGGCCTGGGACGACGTGTCCCGGGACGATGCACCGTCCATGCCGGTCGCGAAGCCGGCCTCCGGCGGTCTCCGGCTGGCCACCTGGCGGCAGTTGCTCGACGGCGGTCGCGGGATGGACTACGAGGACGCCCTGGCCGCCACCGCCAAACCGGCGGTGGCCCGGGTCAGTCCGGCCACGGCCGGCGCCGCCGGCCTGAGTACGGGAGCCGAGGTGGTGATCGCCGGCCCCGGCGGCAGCCTCAGCCTCCCGCTGGAGATCGCCGAGGACATGGTGGACGGCACCGTCTGGGTGCCCACGCACGCGCCCGGGATGTCGCTGGGCGAACTCGGCCTGGTCTCCGGTGACACGGTCGAACTCAGCCTGGGAGGTGTCGCATGACCCCGATGAACGATCCCTGGTGGCTGGTCCTGATCAAGGTCATCGTGCTGTTCGTCGTCCTGCTGGTGTGGACGATCTTCAACGTCTGGTACGAGCGCCGGCTGGTCGGCAAGATGCAGCACCGGCTCGGTCCGATCATGAACGGCCCGTTCGGGCTGGGCCAGGCCCTGGCCGACGGCATGAAACTCCTGATCAAGGAGGATTTCATGCCGCACATGGTCGACCGGGTGCTATTCGTCGCCGCCCCGATCATCGCCGGCACCGCGGCCTTCACCGCCTGGGCTGTGATCCCGTTCGGCGGTGAGGTGGAGATCTTCGGCGTGACCACCCGGCTGCAGCTGGCCGACCTGCCGATCGGCACCCTGGTGCTGCTGGCGGTCACCTCGGTGGGCATCTACGGCTTCGTGCTGGCCGGCTGGTCGTCCAACTCGCCCTACTCGCTGCTGGGCGGCCTGCGCTCCAGCGCGCAGATGATCTCCTACGAGATCGCGATGGGCCTGTCGCTGGTGGCGGTCTTCCTGTACGCCGGCACGATGTCCACCGCCGGCATCGTCGAGTTCCAGCGGGCGCCGCTGCTGCTGTTCGGCGGGCCGGATGTCGGGCTGCAACAGTGGATGTTCATCGCCCTGATCCCGAGCTTCGTGATCTACGTCATTGCCATGGTGGGCGAGACCAACCGCGCGCCCTTCGACCTGCCCGAGGCCGAGTCCGAGCTGGTGTCGGGCTACATCACCGAGTACTCCGGCTTCAAGTACGCGATCTACTTCCTGGCGGAGTACATCAATATGGCCACCGTCTCGGCGATCGCCACCACGCTGTTCGTCGGCGGCTACCTGACGCCGTGGCCGTTGAACCTGATCCCGATCCTCAACAACCCGTGGCTCGGCCCGATCTGGTTCGCGCTCAAGGTGCAGTTGTTCATCTCGCTGTTCGTCTGGCTGCGTGGCACGCTGCCGCGGTTCCGCTACGACCAGTTCATGAAGCTCGGCTGGAAGTGGCTGATCCCGATCTCGCTGGGCTGGATCGTCGTGATCGCCGTGATGCGCAAGCTGATGAGCGAGAACCTGCTGCAGGGTCCGCTGCTGTGGGGGCTGCTCGGCCTGATCGTGGTGGTGCTGCTGGCGATCGTCTTCCTCGGCGAGAAACCGGAGCCCGAACCCGAACCGGCACCCGACGGACCGTTCGACGCCTTCGCAGGCGGCTACCCGGTCCCGCCGATGCCCGGCCAGGTCCTTCCCGAACTGGCGGACGTGGTGGCGTCCACCATCGAGCCTGCCGAGGCCGCCGAATCGGCGGACGCCGGCGAGGTAGTCGAATCCATCCAGAAGGAGGCGTGATGGGCATCTTCGACCCATGGGCGGGATTCGGGGTGACCTTCCGCACCATCTTCCGCAAGACCTTCACCCAGGGCTACCCGGAGAAGGGCAAGGAGAAGGTCACCGCCCCGCGGTTCCATGGCCGGCACCAGTTGAACCGTTGGCCGGACGGCCTGGAGAAGTGCGTCGGCTGTGAGTTGTGCGCCTGGGCCTGCCCGGCGGACGCGATCTACGTCGAGGGCGCGGACAACACCGAGACCGAGCGCTACAGCCCCGGTGAGCGGTACGGCCGGGTCTACCAGATCAACTACCTGCGCTGCATCCTGTGCGGGTTGTGCATCGAGGCCTGCCCGACCCGGGCACTCACGATGACCAACGACTTCAAGCTGGCCGACACCACCCGCGAGAAGATGATCTACACCAAGGATCGGCTGTTGGCGCCGCTGCTGCCCGGCATGGAGGAGCCGCCGCACCCGCGCCGGTTGGGCGCCGAGGAGAAGGACTACTTCCTCGGCCTGCCGCGCACCGGCGAGCCGGACAACAGGACGCCGGTCGACGAGGCTGCCGGAGGTGCCCGATGATCCCGCTGGTCACCGGCGCCGACGTCACCTTCTGGATCTGCGGACCGCTGATGGTGCTCGGCACCCTCGGCCTGGTGGTGTTCCGGAAGGCCGCGTACGCGGCGCTGTCGACGGCGTTCGCGATGCTGAACCTGGCGGCGATCTACTTCGCGCTCGACGCTCCCTTCCTGGGCGCGGTGCAGATCATCGTCTACACCGGCGCGATCATGATGCTGTTCCTGTTCGTGCTGATGCTGGTGGGCGTCGACACCCCGGACTCGGTGGTGGAGACGCTGCGCGGGCAGCGCATCGCCGCGGTGATCGTGGCGATCGGCCTGTTCGCGCTGATCGTCCTCGGCATCGGTGGCGCGATCACCGCCCCGGCGGTCGGGCTGGAGGCGGCCAACGCCGCCCACCAGGGCCACATCGAGTCGCTGGCGGCGCTGATCTTCGGACGTTACGTCTTCGCTTTCGAGATCACCTCGGCGCTGCTGATCACCGCTGCCGTCGGCGCGATGGTGGTGGCCCACACCCGCCGGGTGCACCCGGTGCCCGGGCAGGCCGAGCGTGCCGAGGCGCGGATGAAGGACTACGCCGCCAAGGGCACTCACCCCGGCTCGCTGCCCAACTCCGGTGTGCTCGCCCGGAACAACTCGATCGCCACTCCGGCGCTGCTGCCGGACGGCTCGGTGGCACCGGAGTCGATCTCGCAGACCCTGGCCGGCCGCAGCGCCGTGGTGGACGCCCCGGCGCTGTCCAGTCAGACCGCCGAGACCTTCCATGCGATCGAGCGTGTCGCCCAGGAGGAGGAGAAGTGACCACCGAGAACCTGCTCTACCTGGCGGCGATCGTCTTCACGATCGGCACCATCGGCGTGATGACCAGGCGCAATGCCCTGGTGATCTTCATGTCCATCGAGTTGATGCTGAACTCGGCCAACCTGGCGATGGTGGCCTTTGCGCAGCAACGCGGCGGACTGGACGGTCAGGTGGCCGCCTTTTTCGTGATGGTGGTGGCCGCCGCCGAGGTGGTGGTGGGGCTGTCGATCATCGTGACCATCTTCCGCACCCGGCGATCGACCTCGGTCGATGCTGCCAGCCTGCTGAAACTCTGACCGTGATGGAACTCTGAGGAGAGTGACGTGATTCTGGAGACGATCGTCCCGGTCGCCGCGACCGGGGTGTTCAGCTGGGCGTGGCTGATGATCGCGGCGCCGGCCCTCGGCGCGGCCATTCTGCTGCTGTTCGGCGGGCTGATGCGCAGTGTCGGCCCGAAGATCGCCGTCGTGGCCGTGCTGGCCTCGTTCGCGGTCGCGGTCACACTGTTCGTCCTGCTGCTGCTTGCCCCGGCCGAGCAGCGTTCGGTGGGGGTGCCGCTGTACGAGTGGATAGCCGTCGGGTCCTGGAGCATCACGATCGGGCTGCAGGTCGACACCTTGTCGATCCTGTTCGCCCTGCTGATCACCGGTGTCGGCAGCCTGATCCACATCTACTCCCTGGGCTATATGGCCCACGACCCGCGCAAGCGCCGGTTCTTCGCCTTCCTCAACCTGTTCATCGCGGCGATGCTGCTGCTGGTGCTGGCGGACAACTACCTGGTGCTGTTCGTCGGCTGGGAGGGTGTTGGCCTGGCGTCCTACCTGCTGATCGGCTTCTGGCAGCACAAGCCGTCCGCCGCCGCAGCGGCCAAGAAGGCCTTCGTGATGAACCGGATCGGCGACCTGGGCATGACCATGGCCGTGATGGCGATGCTTGCCCTGTTCGGCTCCTCGGCCTTCACCGACGTCAATGCTCGCGTCGGTCAGGCCGACTCCTTCTGGGTGACGCTGATCGGCCTGCTGCTGCTGCTGGGCGCCTGCGGCAAGTCCGCACAGGTGCCGCTGCAGGCCTGGCTGCTGGACGCCATGGAGGGCCCCACCCCGGTGTCGGCCCTGATCCACGCCGCCACCATGGTGACAGCGGGGGTCTATCTGGTCGTCCGCTCGCACGAGATCTTCGAACTGTCGGCCGCGGCCAGCACCGCGGTGGTGGTGGTCGGGACGGTGACCCTGCTGGTCGGCGCCTGGATCGGTACCAGCAAGGACGACATCAAGAAGGTGCTCGCCGGTTCCACGATGAGCCAGATCGGCTACATGATCCTGGCGGCCGGTATCGGCCCGGCAGGCTACGCCTTCGCGATCTTCCACCTGCTCACCCACGGCTTCTTCAAGGCCAACATGTTCCTCGGCGCCGGCTCGGTGATGCACGGCATGAACGACGACGTCGACATGCGGCACTACGGGGCGCTCGCCAAGGCGATGCCGTGGACCTTCTGGACCTTCGCGATGGGCTACCTGGCGATCATCGGCATCCCGCCGCTGGCCGGCTACTTCTCCAAGGACCACATCATCGAGGCGGCCTTCGAGCACAGCGCCCTGGTCGGCGCCTGCGCCCTGGTCGGTGCCGGCATCACCGCCTTCTACATGACCCGGCTGATGCTGATGACCTTCTTCGGTGAGCAGCGCTGGCAGCCCGGCGTCCACCCGCACGAGTCGCCGAAGTCGATGACCGTCCCGCTGGTCATCCTGGCCGCCCTCTCGGTGGTCGCCGGGGTCGCGATGAACGCCTGGATCCAGGACTGGCTGGCGCCGTCCACCGGGGTCCACGCGCACGACGTGTCCTGGTTGCCGACCCCGATCGGCTGGTCGACGATGGCGATCGTCCTGATCGGTGTCGCGATCGGCTGGTACGTCTTCGGCCGCAAGCCGGTTCCCGCCGTCGCCCCCGCCACCGCGAACCCGTTCGCGATCGCCGGCCGCAACGACCTGTTCGGGGACGCGATCAACAACACCCTGGTCGTCAGGCCGACGATGGTGCTCGCCGACGGCGTCACCCAGATCGGTGAGCAGACGGTCTTCGACGGTGGTGCGGACGGCATCGCCACGATGTTCGCGGGGCTGTCGGCGCAGGGCCGCAAGCTCCAGTCCGGACAGGTCAGGCGGTACGCCCTCGGCGTGGCCGCCGGAACAGTCCTGCTCGGTGTCATCGTCGTCCTGAGCCAGCTGGCCTGAGGAAGGAACCACTGAGATGACTGTTCCCTGGCTCACCCTCCTCGGGCTGATCCCCTTGCTCGGCGCCGCCGTGCTCTGTCTGCCGCTGAAGCAGGTCGCCAAGGGCGTGGGCATGGCGTTCGCGCTGGCGACCGCCGGCGTGGCCTTCGCCGTGGCCGGGCTCTACGGCAGCGGAACCCCGCTGGCCGAACTGGTGCCCTGGATCCCGCAGTTCGGCGCCTCCTGGGCGCTGGGCGTGGACGGGATGTCGCTGATGATGGTGCTGCTCACCGCCGTCCTCACACCGGTGGTGCTGCTGGCCGAGTGGAAGCTCGCCGGCACCAGCCTGTCCAGGTGGGGCTCGCAGGCCTTCTTCGGGCTGGTGCTGCTGCTGGAGAGCCTGGCGCTGTTCGTGTTCCTGGCTGACGACGTGCTGCTGTTCTACCTCTTCTTCGAGGCCACGCTGATCCCGATGTACTTCCTGATCGGCGGTTACGGCGGCGCGAAGCGGTCATACGCGGCGGTCAAGTTCCTGATCTTCAGCCTGGCCGGCGGGCTGATCATGCTGGCCAGCGTCGTCGGGCTGTACGTCGAATCGGTGCGGCAGCTCGGTGCCCCGAGTTTCCTGCTGTCCGACCTGGTCGGGCTGACCTACAGTCGCGAACTCGGGCTCTGGCTGATGGCCGGTTTCCTGGTCGCCTTCATCATCAAGGCGCCGATGGTTCCCTTCCACAGCTGGCTGCCGACTGCCGCCGAGGAGAGCACCCCGGGCACCTCGGTGCTGCTGGTCGGTGTGCTGGACAAGATCGGCACCTTCGGGATGATCAAGTTCTGCCTGACCCTGTTCCCGGACGCCAGCCGCGAGATCGGCCCGGTGATGATCGTGCTCGCGCTGATCTCGATTCTCTACGGCGCGGTCGCCGCGATCGGCTCGAAGAACCTGCTCCGGCTGGTGGCCTACACCTCGGTCAGCCACTTCGGCTTCATGGTGCTCGGCATCTACACCTTCACCACCGGCGGCATCAGCGGGACCATCTTCTACATGCTCAACCACGGCTTCTCCACCGCCGTGCTGTTCCTTGTGCTGGGCTTCCTGATCAGCCGCCGCGGAACGGCTGCGGTCAACGCCTTCGGCGGGGTGGAGAAGGTTGCCCCCGTCCTGGCCGGCTCGTTGCTGCTGGCCGGCCTGTCGGCCCTCGGCCTGCCCGGCATGTCGACCTTCGTCAGCGAGTTCATGGTGCTGGCCGGAACCTGGTCACGGGAGCCCTGGGTGGCGGCGGTGGCCGTGCTCGGCACCGTGCTGGCGGCGGTCTACGTCCTGCTGATGTACCAGCGAACCATGACCGGCCCGCCCACCGAACAGGTGCTCGACACCGTCACGACCGACCTCGGCGTCCGTGAGAAGACTGTCGCCGGGCTGCTGGTGGCGGTGATCCTGGCCCTCGGCTTCGTGCCGCAACTCGCCCTGACCACCATCGAACCCACCGCGGTCACCGTCCTGACCCGGGCCGGG
This sequence comes from Propionicimonas sp., assembly GCF_034927565.1. Taxonomy (GTDB): domain Bacteria; phylum Actinomycetota; class Actinomycetes; order Propionibacteriales; family Propionibacteriaceae; genus Propionicimonas. The sequence continues at coordinate 28,192 of NZ_JAYFPT010000016.1, read as the reverse complement.
ATCTCCGATCCGGTGGCTCCGTTCGGAGAGGAAGCCAAGTGATGACGCTCTTCGATATCCCGGCCCCGAGCTTCGAGTGGTTCGAACTCTCCCCGGTCCTGGTCGTCCTGGTCGCGGCCTGCCTCGGGATCCTGCTGGAAGCCCTGCTGCCCCGGCAGGCCCGGTTCACCACCCAGTTGGTCGTCGTCGAACTGGCCACGCTGGTCGCGTTCGTGATGCTGGTGCTGAACTGGCGACGGGACAACAGCGGGGTGCTCGCGATGGGTGCTGTCACCCTGGACGGGCCGACCTACATCATGTGGGGTGCGTTGCTGGTGTTCAGCCTGCTGGCGATGCTGGTCTTCGCCGAGCGTGACCTGGACAACGGCGTCAGCGCCTTCTCCGCGGCCGCCTCATCCGTGCCCGGCAGCCAGCTGGAGGCCGAGGCCACCCAGGCCAGGCTGGAGCACTCCGAGGTCTTCCCGCTGGCGCTGTTCTCGCTGTCGGGCATGATGATCTTCGCCGCCTCGAACGACCTGCTGACCATGTTCGTGGCGCTGGAGGTGATGAGCCTTCCGCTCTATCTGCTGAGCGCGATGGCGCGTCGCCGCCGGCTGCTGAGCCAGGAAGCCGGCCTGAAGTACTTCATGCTGGGTGCGTTCTCGTCGGCGTTCTTCCTGTTCGGCATCGCCATGCTCTACGGCTACTCCGGTTCCTTCCAGCTGTCGGCCATCGACGCGGCGATCGCCTCCCCGGTGTTCGGCAGCGGCATCCTCTATCTCGGCATGGCCATGCTCGCAGTGGGGCTGCTGTTCAAGGTCGGTGCGGTGCCCTTCCAGTCCTGGGTGCCGGACGTCTACGTCGGCGCTCCGACGCCGGTGACCGGCTTCATGGCGATCTGCACCAAGCTGGCGGCTGTCGGTGGTCTGGCCCGGGTGTTCTACGTCGCCCTCGGCGCCGAACGCTGGAGTTGGCAGCCGCTGCTCGCTGTGGTGGCGCTGATCACCATGGCGGTCGGTGTCGTGTTGGCGCTCACCCAGACCGACATCAAGCGGATGCTCGCCTACTCCTCGATCGCCCACGCCGGCTTCCTGCTGGTCGCGGTGGTCGGTGCGCTGGCCGACGTCCCGTCCGGGCAGATGAACTCGATGGCCTCCATCCTGTTCTACCTGGTGGCCTACGGGTTCGCGACCATCGCCGCGTTCGCGATCGTGACCATGGTGCGCGACCAGACCGGCGAGGCGCACGGCATCGCGCGCTGGGCCGGGCTGGGCAAGAAGAACCCGGTGCTGGCCGGGATCTTCGCCGTGCTGATGCTGAGCTTCGCCGGGATCCCGCTGACCGGCGGCTTCATCGGCAAGTGGGCGGTCTTCCAGGCCGCCTGGCTGGGTGGCTACTCGTGGCTGGTGCTGGCGGCGATCGGCTTCAGCCTGGTGGCGGCCTACTTCTACATCAAGGTCATCGTCGTGATGTTCTTCTCCGAGCCCGACGAGACGGTCGTGGTCGGCAAGGCCAGCGGCCTGACCTGGGTGCCGGTCGTGGTGGGCGCGGTTGCGTCGGTGTACCTCGGCCTGTTCCCCGGACAGCTGCTCAACCTGGTCTCCCAGGCCGGGATCTTCCTGCGGTAAGGACGTACTCCCTGAGATGACCGTCGACAGTCTTGGCAGCGGCCAGATCGCCGGGGTGGACCCGGCGTTCAGCGACCAGGTGGTGGCGCAGCTCGAGGTGATCGAGCAGCGGCTGCTGGACGCTGCCGTGGCCCGGTCGCCCTTCGTCACCGAGGCCGCGCAGCACATCATCAACGCGGGCGGGAAGCGCTTCCGTCCGCTGCTGGTGGTGTTGGCGTCCCTGCTCGGCGGCCGGCCCGCTCCCGAGGACGTCACCCGCGCGGCGCTGGTGGTCGAGCTCACCCACGTCGCCAGTCTCTACCACGACGACGTCATGGACGAGGCCGACCTGCGCCGCGGCGCCGCCAGCGCCAACCAGCGCTGGGACAACTCGATCGCGATCCTGGTGGGCGACCTGCTGTTCTCCCGGGCGTCGACGATCGTCGCCGACCTCGGGGTGGAGTGCGTCCGGCTGCAGGCGGAGACCTTCGCGCGGCTGGTGCAGGGCCAGATCGCCGAGACCCGCGGGCCGCAGCCCGGCGACGAGCCGCTGGCGCACTACCTCGCGGTGGTGGCCGACAAGACCGGCTCGCTGATCGCCACCTCGGCCCGGTTCGGCGGCATGGTGGCCGACCTTCCCGCCGATCAACTGGCAGCATTGAGCGCCTACGGCGAGGAGATCGGCGTGGTCTTCCAGCTCAGCGACGACCTGATCGACATCGCCTCCGACAGTTCCGGGAAGACTCCCGGCACTGACCTGCGGGCCGGCGTGCCGACGCTGCCCACCCTGCTGGCCCGGCGCTCGACCCGCCCGGAGGACGCCCGGTTGGTGCAATTGCTGGCCGGCCCGATCTCCGACGAGGCGGAGGTGGCCGAAGCCCTCGGTCTGCTGCGTGCCCACCCGGCCCTGGACGAGGCACGTACCGAGATCGCCCGTCGCTCCGAGGTCGCTCGGGCACACCTCGCCGCCCTGCCCGACGGCCAGGCGAAGAACGCCCTGGCCGCGCTCTGTGACACCGTGATCACCCGCTCGGCCTGACCGAACCCGGCGGCGCGACCGCAGGCTGTTGCACGTCGCTTGCCGACGTCGCCGGAGCTGCCGGCGGTGGGATTCCCCGGCCACCGGCGGTCAGTTCACCCGCGCGAGGCGTCTGAAAGACGAGCGTCCTTCGTTCGTTACCCGATGCTGGCTAGGCTGGATGCATCGATGACGGAAGGTCGCCATGAATCGTGCACGGGTAGTCATCATCGGTTCGGGCTTCGGCGGACTGTTCGCCGCCCGGGGTCTGGCCACCGCGCCGGTCGAGGTCACCCTGATCTCGCGGACGGTATCGCATCTGTTCCAGCCGCTGCTCTACCAGGCTGCGACCGGCATCCTGTCCACCGGGGAGATCGCCCCGGCCACCCGGGACATCCTGAAGAAGCAGCGCAACGCCACCGTGTTGCTGGGTGAGGTGACCACGATCGACCTCACCGAGCGCACCGTGGTCTTCGAGAAGCTGGGCAAGACCGTTCGGGTCGGCTACGACCACCTGGTCGTGGCCGCCGGTGCCGGGCCGTCCTACTTCGGCAACGACCGGTTCGCGATCTTCGCCCCCGGGATGAAGACCGTTGACGACGCCCTGGAGTTGCGGGCCAGGATCTTCGGCTCGCTGGAGGTCGCCGAACTCACCGACGACCCCGAGGAGCGCGCAGCACTGCTGACCTTCGTTGTCGTCGGTGCCGGGCCGACCGGGGTGGAGATGGTCGGGCAGATCGCCGAACTCACCCGCGACGTCCTGGTCCGCAGCTTCCGGCGGATCGACACCCGGCAGGCCAGGATCGTGCTGCTGGACGCCGCCGATGCCGTGCTGCCCGGCTTCGCACCGAAACTGTCGGCCTCGGCCCGGGTCAGGCTGGAGAAGATCGGCGTCGAGGTGAAGCTGGGCGCCCGGGTGACCGGGGTGGACGAGACCGGTGTCGACGTCAGCTACACCGACGGCAGCACCGAGCGGATCTCCGCCAGCTGCAAGGTCTGGGCTGCCGGGGTGGCCGCCAGCCCGCTGGGCAAGCAGTTGGCCGAACAGTCCGGGGCCGAGATCGACCGCGCCGGACGGGTGGCAGTCCAGCCCGACCTCACTCTGCCCGGCCATCCCGAGGTGTTCGTCCTGGGCGACATGATCAGCCTCGACAAGCTGCCCGGCGTCGCCCAGGTCGCGCTGCAGGGCGGCAAGTACGTTGCCCGCAAGATCGCGGGCGACATCGCCGGCCAGCCGGTCACCGAGCCGTTCAGGTACAAGGACAAGGGCTCGATGGCGGTGGTCAGTCAGTTCGGCGCGGTGGCCCAGATCGGCGGGTTGAAGCTCACCGGGCTGCCGGCCTGGGCGGCCTGGCTCGGCGTCCACCTGGTCTATCTGGTGGGCTTCAAGAACCGGCTCTCCACCCTGCTGAAGTGGGCGATCACCTTCATCGGCCGGTCCCGGTCGGAACGCGTGACCACCGAGCAGCAGCTGACCGGCCGGCTGGCCCGCAAGCAGCTGGGCGACGACTTCCAGCCCACCATCTGGGCGACCTCCGACCCCGACCGGATCCAGCCCTAGCGGAGCGGCTGCGGACCGACGAGCCGGAAGCGCCACAGACGAGTACCGTCGAAGCCACAACGGACACCCAGGAGGATCGATGACGACGCACCTGTCGGAACTCACCGCGCTGCAGACCGCCGAGGCGGTTCGCGCCCGGCAGGTCAGCGCCACCGAGGTCGCCGAGGCCGCCCTGGCCCGGGCCGAGGAAGACGTCTGGGGCGCGTTCGTGACCCTGGCTCCCGAACTCGCCCTCACCCAGGCTGCCGAACTCGACCGCCGGCTGGCCGCCGACCCGGAGTTCGACCTGCCGCTGCTCGGGGTGCCGTGCCCGATCAAGGACCTCAATCCGGTCGCCGGGGTGGGTTTCGAGGCTGGAAGCGCCGCGCTGCGGGGCAGCGTCGCTGACGTCGATGACGGCATCGTCGAGTGGCTGCGGGAGGCCGGTACGGTCATGGTCGGCAAGACCGCCACGCCCGAGTTCGGCTTCCCCTGCTACACCGAGCCGGACGGCCGTCCGGCTGCGGTCACCCCCTGGGACCCGACCCGCTCGGCTGGCGGTTCGAGTGGGGGAGCGGCCGCCGCGGTGGCCGCCGGGATCGTCCCGATCGCCCAGGGCTCGGACGGTGGCGGCTCGCTCCGCATCCCCGCCTCGGCCTGCGGACTGGTGGGCCTGAAGCCCAGCCGGGGACGGGTGCCGTCCGGGCCGCTGCGGGAGGCCGGCCCCGGCCTGACCACCTCCGGGGTGCTCACCCGGACGGTCGCCGACACCGCCGCGGCGCTCGACGTCCTCGCCCGACCGCAGATCGGGGAGACCTACTACGCCCCGCCGCCCGCGTCCGGCTTCCTGGCGGCGACCACGCGGCGTCCGTCCGGCCTGCGGGTGGGCGTGCTGACCACCCCGGTGATCGCCGACGCCGACGTGGACCCGACCTGCCTGGACGGCGTGGACGCGGCGATCTCGCTGCTGGAGAGCCTCGGGCACCACGTCGACCAGGCGCCAGTGCCGTTCACCCCCGACCGCTGGGAGAGTTTCATGGCGCTGTGGACCTTCGGCGCGACCATGCTCCCGCTGCCGCCGCAGGCCGACCCGCTGCTCACCCCGATGACCCGCTGGCTGCGGCAGGAGGGCCGCAAGGTCACCGCCACCGAGTTCGCCACCGCGCTGGACGGGCTGCAGCGGCTCACCCGCCAGGTGGCACTGGCCTGGCAGCCCTTCGACCTGGTGCTCACCCCGACCCTGGCCCAGCCGCCGGCGAAGCTGGGCAGCCTGCGCGACGACGCCGACCCGGCTGCCGACTTCGCCGCCCAGATGCGGTTCACGCCGTGGACCAGCGTCTACAACCTCAGCGGCCTGCCCGCGATCTCGCTGCCGCTGCACGTCGCTGCGGTGGAGAACGCCCGGCTGCCGATCGGGATCATGCTGGGCGGCCGATTCGGCGCCGAGGACGTGCTGCTGTCGGTGGCGGCGCAGCTGGAGGAGGCCGTCGGCGGCTGGCAGCGGCCCGGGTGATGACCCGGAGGTCGACCGGCTGAGTGGCGTCGGACGGCGGCTGGCAGCGGGCCGGGTGAGACCTCAGGCGTGCGGCAGCCGGCTGAGGTGCGAGGCCGCGTCCACCGCCTTGCGGCGGTCAGGGTGGGTGTGCGGCGGCTTGCCGCCGACGTAGAGCCAGCCCAGCAGTTGCTCGTCCGGGCCCAGCCCGTGCAGCCGGGCGACCGGCGCGGAACGGGTGTAGTGCCCGGTGCGCCAGATCACGCCCCAGCCGGCTTCGTCCAGCAGCAGGCTCAGGGTGTGCGCCACCCCGGCCGCCACCGCCTCCTGCTCCCAGTGCGGCACCTTCTCGCTGGGCTGGAAACTCGCCACCACCGCGATCAACAGTGGCGCCCGCAGCGGCTTGGCCGACGGCTTGTCGTCCCCGGTGGCCTCGGCGATCGCCTCACCGAGCCGCACCCGGTCGTGGCCGCGCAGTTCGATCAGCCGCCAGGGCCGCAGCGAGGAGTGGTCGGCCACCCGTCCGGCAGCGCTGACCAGCGGCAGCAGTTCGGCGCGAGTGGGAGCATCGTCGGTCACCTTCGACCACGAGCGGCGGTTGCGGACGGCAGCCAGCGCGGGCCCGGTCAGGTGATCTGGTTCCATGCCGCCATTGAACCCGACCGGACAAGCCGGCCACCGCCACGTTCACACCGGGTGGCAAGGGTTGACACGCCAAGCCGGCGGTCAGGCTACTCGCTGCGCAGCGCCTCGACCGGATCCTTGCGGGAGGCGGCTGAGGACGGGATCAGCCCGGCGATGAAGGTGAGCACCATGCTGATCCCGATCAGCGCCAGACCGGCCTGCCAGGGCAGTTGGGCGACGTTCGCGATCCCGAACCGGTCGTACACGATCGCGTTGGCCGGGATGGTCAGCAACAGGGTGATCGCGATGCCGAGTACGCCGGCGACGAAGCCGACGATCAGGGTCTCGGCGTTGAACACCCGGCGGATGTCGCGCTTGGAGGCACCGATCGAGCGCAGGATGCCGATCTCCTTGCGGCGTTCCAGCACCGAGATGTAGGTGATCACGCCGATCATGATCGAGGAGACCACCAGCGAGATCGCCACGAAGGCGGTGAGTACGTAGCTGATCACGTTCACGATGTCGGTCACCGACGACATCAGGGTGCCGACGATGTCGGTGTAGGTGATCACCTTGTCGTCCTGCCCGCTGTCGCGCATCTGGGCGTTGTAGTCGTCCAGGACCGCCAGCACCCGGCCCTTGCTCTCGAAGTCGACCGGGTAGATGTCGATCCGTGAGGGTTTGTCGAAGTCGGCGTAGCCCAGTTTCACTAGGTTGGCGTCCAGGCTGGCAGTGCGTCTGGTCATCATGGACGCCAGCAGGTCAGCCAGTTCCTCGGGATCCATCTTCAGTTTGAAGGCCTCGGCAAAGGTGTCCTGGTCGATGTTCATCGCCTTCGACATGTTCTGGGAGAGCTGGCCCATGGCCTTCTCCATGGCCGCGCCGAGCTGGGTTTTCAACGCGGTGCCCAATTGCTGGGAGATCTGGCCGGAGACCGCCTTCATGGCCTTCTCCATGTACTGGGCCATGCTCTTCTGCAGCTGGGCCTGGATCTTGTCGGTGCTGGCGGTGAGCTGTTTGGTGACTGCCTCGCCAATGCTGGCGGTGAGTTTCTCGACGAGCGCGGTCTGCTGCTTGCCGAGGTTCTCCTGCACCTGGGCCAGGGCGTCCTGGGCCTCGGCGGCGATCGCCTTGCCGCCATCCGATTCGAGGAAGAGCGGGAAGTTGTCCTGGGTGTTGGACGGATCCAGCCCGCCTGCGACACAGAACTCCAGGTAGCCCTGCAACAGCCGGGTGGCCAGGGCGGTGACCGCCTCGGAGTCCAGCCCGAGGTCGACACCGGCCAGCAGGTCGGCCGGGTCGACGGCGGCAATGATCGCGCTCAGGTCGATGCCGGACACCAGCTCGTCGACGTCAATTCCGCCGAGCATGTCGCCCAGGTCGAGCGAGGGCAGCGTCGAGGGGTCGATCTTCAGCCCCGGCAGCTTCAGGTTCAGCGCCGACAGGTCCAGCTTCAGCTTGGAGGAGTCGAAGCTGAACGCCTTGGTGATCGAGTCGGAGTCGAACTCGACCAACTTGCTGAGGTCGAGGTCGTCGCGCTGCGGATTGGCCTGCTCGTCGGCGAAGCTGCGTCCGGTGAAGACGTTCACCTTCGGCTTGGCGAGTTGGCTCTGCACGATCGGGGTCTGCTCGGCCTGCTCGACCAGGTGTGTCACCAGGGCCGGGGTGTAGTAGATGCCCGAGCTCAGCGCGGTGGCGGTGGCGCCCTGCTTTGGCGCGACGATGCCGGCGATCCGCAGTTCCTCGCCATCGGCGACCAGGTCGCGGAGGAATTTCTCGTCGCCGCTCTTGTCCGTCCAGACGTCGTACTCGGCATCATGGACGTAGTAGTCGGTGGCGTTGACCAGGGTGAAATCGACCGCCATCAGCTGGTCGTAGGTGAACGACCGGCTGTCGGACGGGGTGACGATCTCCTCGTCGTCGGCCATCTGCTTGACCATCTCGTCCAGCTCGGCCGGATCGCGCAGCCCCATGGCATACAGCAGGAAGTCGCTGACCCGGCCACCGGGGCTGAGCACCAGCACGGTCTCGTCGTAGCTGGTCGGCCAGTGCCCGGCCAGCACGTCGTACTGGCCCTCGACCAGGCGGGTGTCGTCCGGCATCGCGGCGAACACATTGGTGCTCATCGACGCCGACAGCAGCGCATTGGTGGAGTCGGCGGCGCTGAAACCGAGCGGGCTGAACGAGTTGTCCGGGTTGACCTGGCGGACCTTGCCGCCCGCGGTGCTGAAGATCTGCGGGGTGACGTTGTAGGAGTACTGGATCGAGTTGACCGAGGACGAGATCCCGCCGCCGTCACCGTCCAGGTATTTCTTCAGTGACGCCAGGTCGTTGGCACCGATGCTGGAGAACATCCGTTTCAGCGTCCGGGCCTCCCGCACCTCGCCGCTGCCGTCGGCGGCGGGGGAGTCGGCGGAGTCGTCCTGGCCGCCGCCGGCGGAGGCGGCGAGCATCGCCGTCATGTCGAAGCCCTGGCTGGCGATGGTCAGCGGATAGACCGAGAGGGTGTCCTCCTCGACGTGCTTGATGTAGGCGTTCACGCCGTTCGCCAGCGCGAGGATGGCGGCGATCCCGACGATCCCGATGCTGCCGGCGAAGGCGGTCATCAGGGTGCGGCCCTTCTTGGTCATCAGGTTGCTGAACGACAGCGCGATCGCGGTCAGGAAGGACATCGAGGTCCGCCGGCCGGGTTTCTCGCTGGTGCCGGCCTGCTCGGGCAGGTAGGGGTCGGAGTCGGCGACGATCACGCCGTCCTTCAACTGGACCACCCGGGTGGCGTACTGGTCGGCGAGTTCGGCGTTGTGGGTGACCATGATCACCAGGCGGTCGCCGGCGATCCGGGTGAGCAGGCCCATGATCGCCACGCTGGTCTTCGAGTCGAGCGCGCCGGTCGGCTCGTCGGCCAGCAGGATCTCCGGGTCGTTGATCAGCGCCCGCGCGATCGCCACCCGCTGCATCTGGCCGCCGGAGAGCTGGCTGGGCAGCTTGTGAGCGTGCTCGGCCAGCCCGACCTGGTCGAGGGCAGCCAGCGCGCGTTCGTGGCGCGCCGACCGCGAGACCCCGGACAAGGTGAGCGCCAGTTCGACATTGGCCACCACGGACTGGTGGGGGATCAGGTTGTAGCTCTGGAAGACGAAACCGATCCGGTTGTTGCGGTAGCTGTCCCAGTCGCGGTCGCGGTAGTTCTCGGTCGGGATGCCGTCGATCACCAGGTTGCCACCGTCGTAGTGGTCCAGCCCGCCGACGATATTCAGCAGCGTCGTCTTGCCCGAGCCGGACGGGCCAAGGACGGCGACGAACTCGTTGTCCCGGAACGACACCGACACGTCGTCCAGCGCGACCTGCGTGAAGCCGGCAGTGGTGTACGACTTGCGGACGTCGTGGAGTTGCAGCATGCGGGGCGGCCCTTCCGGCCGGGGTCGGGATCAGCGGACGACGTGGCGCAGCGGGAGGTGGAGGCGCTGCAGCGACACGAACGCCTTCCAGCCTACCCAGTCCTCACAGCCGCTCCGCCGCGGCAGCAGGAGCGGGTGGCCCGGCCCCGTCACGGGCGGTGTTTCCCCTGCCGGTCACAGCCGGGCCCGTCGGCAAGGTTCACCGCAGTCTCGACCGGCCGCTCCGGCTCACCAGATGCTGACCCGCTGCTGCGCCGGCAGCCAGGCCGCGTCGGCCTCGGTGACCCCGAAGGCGGAGTAGAAGGCGTCGATGTTGCGCACCACCTGGTTGGCCCGGAACTCGTTGGGTGAGTGGGGGTCGGTGGCGACCCGCTGGGCGAGGGCCTCGTCGCGGGTCTTGCTCTGCCAGATCCGGCCATAGGAGAGGAAGAAGCGCTGGGCGCCGGTGAGCCCGTCGATCGGCTCGGGCTCGACCCCGCCGGTGGCCAGCCGCCATGCCTGGTAGGCGATGCCCGCGCCGCCCAGGTCGCCGATGTTCTCGCCCAGGGTGAGCGAGCCGTTGACGTGGACGTCGGGCAGCTGCGCGGGACAGAGCGCGTCGTACTGGGCGACCAGAGCCGTAGTGCGGGCGGTGAAGGCGTCCTTGTCGGCGGGCGTCCACCAGTCGCGCAGCCGTCCGTCCCCGTCGCAGCTGGACCCCTGGTCGTCGAAGCCATGGCCGATCTCGTGGCCGATCACTGCACCGATACCGCCGTAGTTGACCGCATCGTCGGCCTCGGGATCGAAGAACGGCGGCTGCAGGATCGCGGCCGGGAAGACGATCTCGTTGCGCAGCGGGTGGTAGTAGGCGTTGACGGTCTGCGGGGTCATCAGCCATTCGTGGCGGCGGATCGGCCCGCCCAGCTTGGAGATCTCGTCGGCGACGACGAACTCGTGGGCTCGCAGCACGTTGCCGAACAGGTCGTCGGGGACGATCTCCAGCCCGGAGTAGTCCTTCCAGATCTCCGGGTAGCCGATCTTCGGGGTGAACTTCGACAATTTGTGCAGCGCCTCGGCGCGGGTCTGGTCGGTCATCCAGTCGAGGCTGCCGATCGAGGACCGGTAGGCCTCGATCAGGTTGGCGACCAGGACGTCCATCCGCTGCTTGGCGACCGGCGAGAAGTGCCGCTCGACGTACAGCTTGCCGACCGCCTCGCCGAGGAAGCGCTCGACCAGGTCGACGCCGCGCTTCCAGCGGTCCCGCATCACCGGGGTGCCCTGCAGGACGGTGCCGTAGAAGTCGAACCGGTTCTGCGCCATCGCGTCGGGCAGGTAGGGCGACATCGAGGACACCAGCGTCCAGCGCGCCCAGGCCTTCCAGTCCTCCAGCCGGGAGGGGGTCAGCAGGCCCGGCAGCGCCTCGACGAAAGAGGGCTGGGCGACGATCACCGTGTCGAGGCTGTCGATCGGCACCCCGGCGGCGGCCAGGATGGCGCTCCAGGGCAGGCCGGTAGCGTCGAGGTCGGCCAGCGGGGTCGGGTTGTACAGCGCCACCAGGTCACGGGTGCGCACCTTGTCCCAGTGGTGGCCGGCGACCTCGGCCTCCAGCCCGACGACCACCGGGGAGGCGCTCGCGGTCAGCCCGGCCATGGTCATCGTCTGGTCGACATGGTCGCGGTAGGAGGTCAGTACCGAGGCGTGCTGCTCGAGGCGGAAGTACTCCTCGTCCGGCAGGCCGATGCCGTCCTGGTAGAGGAACAGGGCGTACCGGCTCGGGTCGCCCGGGTCGGAGTCGATGTCGAGAGTGAACGGAGCGCCGGTGCCGCGGCGCAGGCTGCGGGCGAAGTAGCCGAACAGGTCGTCCAGCGAGGCGATCGCGTCGATCTCGGCCAGCAGCGGCGCCAGGGGCTCCAGGCCGAGGTAGTCGACCCGCTCGCTGTCCATGAACGAGCCGTAGAGGTGCTCGACCTTGGCCGCCTCAGAGCCCGGCTCGGAGCCGGACAGGCCGGTGACGATATCCCGGATCGCCACCTCGGCGGCATCCCGCAGCTCGTTGAAGGCGCCGGTGGCGGGCTTGTCGTCCGGGATCTGTGCGGTGGCCAGCCAGGGTCCGTTGACGTGGCGGTAGAGGTCGTCCTGAGGGCGGATGGTCAAGTCGAGGTCGAAGGCAGTCACGTCCGCCACACTACCGCCGGCTGTTCTGGGGCAGCGGGCCCCGGTGGGCGGGCTGCTAGGTTCGCGGGGTGAGTTGCGTCATCTGTGACATCGCCGCCGGGACGGTACCAACCGAGTGCGTGTGGCGGGACGACCAGGTGGTCGCCTTCCTGGACCACCGTCCGCTGTTCAAGGGGCACGTGCTGGTCAGCCCGGTCGACCACATCGAGACCCTGCCGGACCTTCCGGCCGAACTGCTGGCTCCGGTCTTCGGCGTCGTGCAACGGGTCGCCGCGGCGGTGGTCGCCGGGCTGGGTGCCGGCGGCAGCTTCACCGCGGTCAACACTGTCGTCAGCCAGTCGGTGCCGCACCTGCACGTCCACGTCGTCCCACGGACGAAGGGGGACGGCCTGCGCGGCTTCTTCTGGCCGCGGACCAGGTACGCCGACGGCGAGGCCGCCGAGTACGCGGCCCGGCTGCGAGCGGCGCTGGGTTGAGGTCTGCGCTCAGCCCACCTCGATCTCGGTGTGGTCGCCGACCCAGCGGGTGTGGAAGCTGCCGGGCCGGTCGACGCGCTGGTAGGTGTGGGCGCCGAACAGGTCGCGCTGCCCCTGGATCAGGGCAGCTGTCGAGCGGGCCGCGCGCAGCCCGTCGAAGTAGGACAGGCAGGACGCGAATGCCGGGGTGGGGACGCCGTGCAGTGCGGCCTGGGCGACGACGGTGCGCCAGGCCGGTAGCCCGGTGGTGACCACCTCGGCGAAGTACTCGTCGCCGATCAGCAGGGGCAGGTCGGGGTCGCGTTCGTAGGCCTCGGTGATCCGGTTGAGGAAGCGGGCCCGGATGATGCACCCGCCCCGCCAGATCCGTGCCAGATCGCCCCGCTTGACGTTCCAGCCGTACAACGCGGACGCGGCCTGGATCTGGTCGAAACCCTGGGAGTAGGCGACCACCTTGGACGCGTACAGGGCTTGGCGCACCTGCTCGATGAAGCCGGCCCGGTCGTCGATCTGCCACGACCCGGAGCCGGTGCCGAAGGCGGCGCGGGCGGCCTCGCGCTGCGGCAGCGCGCTGGACAGTGCACGGGCGAAGGTGGCCTCGGCGATCCCGGTCACCGGAATGCCGAGTTCGAGGGCGTTCTGGACGGTCCAGCGTCCGGTGCCCTTCTGCCCGGCCTGATCCACCACGATGTCGATGAACGGCGTGCCGGTGGTGGCGTCGACCTGGGACAGCACTTCGGCGGTGATCTCGATCAGGAAGGATTCCAGATCTCCGCTGTTCCACTCGGCGAAGATCTCCGCCAGTTCAGCCGGGCTCGCGCCCAGTCCGTTCCGCAGCAGGTCGTAGGCCTCGCCGATCAACTGCATGTCGGCGTACTCGATGCCGTTGTGCACCATCTTCACGAAATGGCCCGCACCGTCCGGACCAATATGGGTGCAGCACGGCACGCCGTCCACGTGCGCAGCGATGTCTTCCAGGATCGGGCCCAGCTCGGCGTAGGCCTCGACCGTTCCGCCCGGCATGATCGCCGGCCCGGTCAGCGCGCCCTCCTCACCACCGGAGATCCCCGAACCCACGAAGTGCAACCCGGCCGCGCGTGCTGCCGCCTCTCGCCGGATGGTGTCGGGGAAGTGCGCGTTGCCGCCGTCCACGATGATGTCGCCGTCCGACAGCAGTGGCACCAGCGCATCGATCACCGCGTCGGTGCCTGCCCCGGCCTGCACCATGATGATCACCTTGCGCGGCCGCTTCAGACTCGCCACGAAATCCTCCAGCCGCTCTGACGGCACGAACGCACCCTCCGACCCGTGTGCCGCCATCACCTCCACCGTGCGGGCGTAGGTGCGGTTGAACACCGCGACCGTGTACCCGTGATGGGCGAGGTTGCGGGCCAGGTTGCTCCCCATCACCGCCATTCCCACCACACCGATGTCGGCCGTGGCAGTGACGGGGGCGCTGGGCGTGGGTGAAGTCATCGTTTCTCCTTGACGGGCGGCATCGCGAAGGCCATGGCCGCTGGCTCTCGGACAACAATCAACCAGCCCGGAGCCGGCCTGGCAACTGTCCGGTCACGGGTCCACCTGATGAAAGGGCCGGCAGGCCCACTTCGGGCAACGAGGGTCGCCAGCCGCCCAGTGTGACCTGAGGCCGTCCGCTGGCTAGGATTACCCAGTCTGTCTACTTCCGATCAGGAGTCCTCTCTTGCCCAGCACCGTGGAGAAGCTCGGTTCGTCCCGGGTGAAGCTCACCGTCGAAATTCCCTTCAGCGTTCTCAAGCCCCACCTCGACAAGGCCTACCGCGAGATCGCCCAGCAGGTCACCATCCCTGGCTTCCGGAAGGGCAAGGTGCCGGCGCTGGTGATCGACCAGCGGTTCGGCCGCGGCGCTGTGCTGCAGGAGGCGATCAACGCCGCCCTGCCGAGCGCCTACGAGACGGCGGTGAACGAGGCTGAGATCATCCCGTTGGGCGAGCCCGAGGTCGAGGTCACCAAGCTCGAGGACGGTGACCTGGTCGAGTTCACCGCCGAGGTGGACGTCCGTCCCGACTTCGAGGTGCCCGACTTCGCAGGCGTGAGCGTCACGGTCGACGAACTGCCCGACACCGATGCGGAGGTGGCCGAGCGCATCGAGGTGCTGCGCAGCCGCTTTGCCACCACCACCGAGGTCGACCGTCCGGCAGCCGAGGGCGATGTCGTGACGATCAACCTGGTCGGCGCCCGTGACGGCGAGACCCTGGAGGACGCCACCGCCGAGGGCATCACCTACAAGATCGGCAGCGGCGGCATGCTGGACGGGCTGGACGAGGCGGTCACCGGGCTGGCGGCCGGCGAGTCGGCGGAGTTCTCCTCCACGCTGGTCGGCGGCCCGCTGGAGGGCGAGCCGGCCGACATCACCGTCACCGTCACCAAGGTCTCCGAGCAGGAACTGCCCGAGGTGGACGACGACTTCGCGCAGCTGGTGTCAGAGTTCGACACCGTCGAGGAGATGAAGGACGATCTGGCCTCCTCGGTCGCCGAGCTGGCCACGCTGGAGCAGGCAGCCAAGGGCCGCGACAAGGTGCTGGAGGCACTGGTCGATGCCACCGAGCTGGAACTGCCCGAGCACCTGCTGACCGGAGAGATCGAGGCCCGCAAGGAGCAGATCAACGAGCAGCTGAAGCGCGCCGGGCTGTCGCTGGAGCGCTACCTGGAGCGGGCCGACGAGGAGGCCAAGACCCCGGAGGAGTTCTGGGCCGAGCTGGAGACCTCGACCGAGCGCGGCCTGAAGGCTCAGCTGATCCTCGACAAGATCGCCGACGACGCCGAGGTCGGTGTCGAGCAGGCCGACCTGTCCGAGCTGCTGGTGCGCAAGGCCGCCCAGGCCGGGACCACTCCGGAGCAGGAGGCCCAGCACATGATGGAGCACAACCACACCATGGCCTGGATGCAGGAGATCCGCCGCAACAAGGCGCTGGCAGTGGTGGTGGCCGCGGCGACCGTCACCGACGCCGCCGGCAACCCGGTCGACGTCTCCGGTGGTGTCGATCAGACCGAGGACGAGGCCACCGCCGAGTAGCCGGTCCCACCGACAGGGCCGTCCACCGCGGGCGGCCCTGTCGCATGTCCGGCCCTGGAGGGCGATGTCGCAATCCTGCAGGTCGATCCTGCCTCGGCGGCCGATCTGCCCGCTGAGGGTCATCGAGCGGCAGGATTGCGTCACACCTCGGCGCGACGCTGCTCGGCAGACCTGCGACGCGGCATCCTGCGGGCCGGCAGGCAGCCGCGGTAGTTCGCACAGCCGCCTGCCGGGCTGCGCCGTCAGCGAACAGGCGCCCGGACACCACCGGATCGTCGGACCGAGCGGGTAGGTTCACTTTCGTGACTGATTTCCGACCCCTCACCCGCGGCCTCACGATGGCCGCCGGCGTCAGCCCTGCCGGGATGACCGACTCGGTGTACCAGGCGCTGTTGGCCAACCGGATCATCTTCCTCGGCTCCGAGGTGCGCGACGAGAACGCCAACGCCATCTGTGCGCAGATGCTGCTGCTCAACGCCGAGGATCCCGGCAAGGACATCTACCTCTACATCAACAGCCCCGGCGGCTCGGTGGACTCCGGCATGGCGATCTTCGATACCATGCAGTGGATCTCCAACGATGTCGCGACGGTGGCGATGGGCCTGGCCGCGTCGATGGGCCAGTTCCTGCTCAGCGCCGGTACCAAGGGCAAGCGGTTCGCCCTGCCGCACAGCCGGATCATGATGCACCAGCCGTCCGGTGGTCTGGGTGGTACTGCCTCCGACATCCGGATCCAGGCCGAGCAGAGCTTGCACATCAAGAAGACGATGTCGGGGCTGATCGCCGAGCACACCGGACAGACGGTGGAGCAGATCGAGGCCGACTCTGACCGCGACCGGTGGTTCACCGCCGAGCAGGCGCTGGAGTACGGCTTCATCGACCACGTCTTCGAACGTGCGTCGCAGATCACCTCGTCCGCCCCGAACAAGTGAGTAGGCCTGCCATGACCACACCTGTGCTGCCCGGTGGCCTCGCCCCGGCCGGTCCCTCGATGGACTACTACATCCCGCAGTGGGAGGAACGGACGAGCTACGGCGTCCGCCGGGTCGATCCGTACACCAAGCTCTTCGAGGACCGGATCATCTTCCTCGGCACCCCGATCAGCGACGACATCGCCAATGCGGTGATGGCGCAGCTGCTCTGCCTGCAGTCGATGGACCCCGAACGCCAGATCAGCATGTACATCAACTCGCCCGGCGGCTCCTTCACCGCGCTGACCGCGATCTACGACACGATGCGCTACATCAAGCCCGATGTGCAGACCGTCTGCCTGGGCCAGGCCGCGTCCGCGGCCGCCGTCCTGCTCGCCGCCGGCACCAAGGGAAAGCGGCTGGCGCTGCCGAACAGCCGCATCCTGATCCACCAGCCGGCCACCGAGGGCGGCTACGGGCAGTCCTCCGACCTGGAGATCCAGGCCAGGGAGATCCTCCGGATCCGCTCGCTGATGGAGGGCATGCTGGCAGCCGACACCGGTCAGAGCACGGAGAAGATCAGCAAGGACATTGAACGCGACAAGTACCTGACCGCCGAGGAGGCAGTCGAGTACGGCATCGTCGACGACATCCTCACCTCGCTGAAGGACGCGCCGCGCTGAGCGCGGCGGCGGGCGAGTCCAGTCGGATTCGCCTCCTCGGCGACTAGGGTGGATCCACCGGAAAGGGGAATGGCGCGTGGCTCGCATCGGAGAGACCTCTGACCTGCTGAAGTGCTCTTTCTGCGGCAAGAGCCAGAAGCAGGTCAAGAAGCTGATCGCTGGTCCAGGTGTCTACATCTGTGACGAGTGCATCGACCTGTGCAACGAGATCATCGAGGAGGAGTTCTCCGAGACTCCCGAGGTGGGGCTGCTCGACGAACTGCCCAAGCCGAAGGAGATCTGCGCCTTCCTGGATTCCTACGTGATCGGCCAGGAGATGGCCAAGAAGGCCCTCTCGGTCGCGGTCTACAACCACTACAAGCGGGTTCAGGCCCAGGCTTCGGGCCCGGCCCGCCGGGTGGCCGACGACGAACTGGTCGAACTCGGCAAGTCGAACATCCTGCTGATCGGTCCCACCGGCTGTGGCAAGACCTATCTGGCCCAGACCCTGGCGCGGATGCTCAACGTCCCCTTCGCGATGGCCGACGCCACCGCGCTGACCGAGGCCGGTTACGTCGGTGAGGACGTGGAGAACATCCTGCTGAAGCTGATCCAGGCTGCCGACTACGACGTCAAGAAGGCCGAGACCGGCATCATCTACATCGACGAGATCGACAAGGTGGCCCGCAAGAGCGAGAACCCGTCGATCACCCGCGATGTCTCCGGTGAGGGCGTGCAGCAGGCGCTGCTGAAGATCCTGGAGGGCACCACGGCGTCGGTGCCGCCGCAGGGCGGACGCAAGCACCCCCACCAGGAGTTCATCCAGATCGACACCACGAACATCCTGTTCATCGTCGGTGGTGCCTTCGCCGGCCTGGAGGAGATCATCAATGCCCGGGTGGGCAAGCGCCCGCTGGGCTTCAACAACGACCCGGGCGTCCGCAAGCAGGCCTCCAACAATCCGTTCGAGGAGGTTCGGCCCGAAGACCTGCACAAGTTCGGGCTGATTCCGGAGTTCATCGGACGGTTGCCCATGATCTCCACCGTCGAGGCGCTGGACTCCACTGCGCTGACCCGCATCCTGGTCGAGCCGAAGAACGCGCTGATCAAGCAGTTCCGCAAGCTCTTCGAGTTGGACGGGGTCGACCTGGAGTTCTCCGACCCGGCGATCGCGGCGATCGCCGAGATGGCGCTGCGGCGCGGCATCGGCGCCCGTGGACTGCGGTCGATCCTGGAGGAGATCCTGCTGAACGTGATGTATCACGTCCCCAGCGACGAGCAGGTGGCGCAAGTGCTGGTGGACGCCGACGTCGTCACCAGCGGCGTCGCGCCCCAACTGGTCTCCCGGGCGCAGTTGGCGCGCCGCGAGAAGAGCGCCTGAGCCTGACAGCTCCGCCTCAGCCGAGGCCCGCTTCGGCCAAGCCTGGGGGTACCCCTGGTCAGGAACGCCGGCTGCTGGTCAGGAGTGCTGGCCGCCCGCCGGGCGAGCCGAGGCGGACACCGTCGCCGATTCCGGCAGCAGCCCGTGAGCCCGGGCAACCCCGACCGCCACCAGCCGGTCGTGCACCCCGAGCTTGCGGTAGATATTGCCGAGGTGCTTGTGCACGGTCCGCGGCGACAGGTTGAGCCGGGAGGCGATGGAGGTGGCCAGCAGGCCACGGGCCAGCAGTTCCAGCACCTGCCGCTCCCGCTCGGTGATGTTGAGATCATCGCTGGCAGCGCGCTCCTGGGCATAGGCCTGGGCCGCGCGCGGCCACAGCACGGTCAGCGGGCGGCAGGCCCGGTGCAGCATCCGCAGGGTGTCGTCGTCGTAGGGTTCGGCACGGTTGAGGGCGATGATCCGGCCGAAGCCCTCGGGCGGAGTGGACTCGTCCTGGGGACGGATCAGGACGCAGACGACGTGGCCGAGGCCGTCAGCCTCGGCGATCGTGAAATGGTGCCCTTCGAGTTCGTGGGCGCTGTGGCTGACGTAGTCCAGCAGCGGATGCGCCGTCTGCTCATCAGGGACGGTGGCGATCACCTCGAAGGACTCGTCCTCGTCCACGTCGTAGTAGACGCTGACGGCAGACTCGGCTCCGATGGCCTGGGCCAGGTGCTCGATCACCGTGGCGTCGGCCGAGCGACCCTTGTTGAGTGCGTCGATCGTGTCCGCGAGCATGTCGAGCACCATCGAGGCCGGTTCCACAGCCACCAGCACTCCCCTCGCTAGACCGGGCAATAATACGAATCACATCATCACCGAGCAAGGCTACCTCTGCCAAGCCCGGACACACGGTGAGATGACCTCGGCTCCTGGGCGTGGCCGTACCGGCTGCTGTGACAGCGCGTGGGACGACCTGTGCCGAAGGGTCGCCGCGGGAGTCCGCCGGGCGCTAAGTTGGGCCTACGTCCTGGAGTCCAGAGAAGGAGTTCCCATGCCAAGCCGTGACGTCGCCATTGCTTCCTCGGTCGGCCTGCACGCCCGCCCCGCGTCCCTGTTCGTCCAGGCCGCAACCGCCACCGGGCTTCCGGTCACGATCGCCAAACAGGGCGGATCGCCGGTCGACGCCCGCAGCATCCTGATGGTGATGGCGCTGGGTGCCAAGCACGGTGAGACCGTGACCATCTCGGCCGAGGGTGACGGGGCCGATGCGGCGCTCGACTCTCTGGTCGAGCTGCTCTCGCGGGATCTGGACGCGGAGTAGTCACGATGTCCGGCTCCAGCGGTCCGCGAACCTTCCACGGAATCGGTGTCAGCGTCGGGACGGCGGTCGGGCCACTGGTGGTCGTGCGGCCGGCGCCAGCGGCGCCCGCCGACGAACCCGTCCCTGCCGATCCGGTAGCGGCCACCGACGCCGTCAAGGCGGTGCTGGAGCAGGTCGCCGCGGGGCTGGATGCCCGCGCCGCGTCCGCCGACGACCACGCCCGCGCGATCCTGGAGGCCGGCGCCATGATGGCCCGTGACCCGGGCCTGGCGATGGGCGTCGAGAATCAGCTCAAGGCGGGCAAGGGCCCGGCCAACGCGGTGACCGCCGCGGTCGAGGAGATTGCCGCGATGTTCGAGGCGCTCGGCGGGTACATGGCCGAGCGGGTGACCGACCTGCGCGACGTCCGCGACCGGACGGTGGCGCGGCTGCTCGGCGAGCCCGAGCCCGGCGTCCCGACACTCACCCAGCCCAGCATCCTCGCTGCCCATGACCTCGCACCCGCCGAGACCGCGACGCTGACCGCGGAGACCTGCCTGGGGATCATCACCGCCGCCGGCGGCCCGACCAGTCACACCGCGATCCTGGCCGCCCAGCTCGGAATCCCGGCGGTGGTACAGGCGTCCGGGATCACCGAGGTGCCGGCCGGCACGATCGTGGCGCTCGACGGCGGCGTCGGTGAGGTCACGGTCAACCCGACCCAGGAGGAGCAGGAACTGCTGGTGGAACGCAAGCGCCGCCGCGAGGCAGCACTGGCAGGCGGTACCGGGAAGGGCTCGACGAAGGACAGCTACCCCGTCCAACTGCTTGCCAACATCGGCACGGTTGCGGACGCCCGCAAGGCCGCTGCCCAGCCGGTGGAGGGGGTCGGGCTGTTCCGTACCGAGTTCCTCTTCCTCGACCGTGACACCATGCCGACCGTCGAGGAGCAGACGAAGACCTACACCGAGGTCTTTGAGGCCTTCGGCGACCGCAAGGTGGTTGTGCGCACCCTGGACGCCGGCGCCGACAAGCCGCTGAAGTTCGCCGACCTCGGGCCGGAGGAGAATCCCGCCCTCGGGCGCCGCGGGCTGCGGCTGGGGATGATCCGCACCGACGTGATGGACGCCCAGTTGCAGGCGTTGGCAGCTGCCCAGCAGGCCACCGGTGCCGAGGTCTGGGTGATGGCCCCGATGGTGGCCACCCAGGACGAGGCCAGCTGGTTCGCGCAGCGGGTGCGCGCCCTCGGTCTGCCCAAGGTGGGCGTGATGATCGAGGTGCCGGCGGCGGCGATCCGCAGCCGGGGCATCCTCTACCACGTCGACTTCGCGTCGCTGGGCACCAACGACCTGTCGCAGTACACCATGGCGGCCGATCGGATGCAGGGCGAGCTCGCCCCCCTGCTGGACACGTTCGAACCGGCGCTGCTGGACGTCGTCGCGCTCGCCTGCGAGGGCGGCCAGGCGATGGGCAAGCCGGTCGGGGTCTGCGGCGAGGCCGCCGGCAACCCGGCGGTGGCCCTGGTACTGGTCGGGTTGGGAGTCTCCAGCCTGTCGATGGCGCCGTCCAAGGTGCCTGCGGTGCGGACCGCGCTGCGGCTGCACACCCGCGAACAGTGTCAGCAGATGGCTGCCGCCGCCCGGGCGTCGACCTCGCCGGCCACCGCGCGGGCAGCGGTGCTCAAGATGGCTGACCCGGTGCTGCTCGACCTGATGTAGCCCGTCCAACCACGGCTGACTCTCAAGGCGGGGACGTGAGGTTACGCCGCGGCTCCCTTGAGGGTGCCGGTGACACCGCCGTCGCGGGAGCCGGCCAAACAGGTGACGGCGCGGTCGCCGGCGGAGGTCCAGGTCTGCTTGGTGGGCTGCAGGACGATCAAGTGGTAGCCGGACTTAGCCACCGGTTTGCCGACAAAAGACGTGAACTGGTCGTTGCAGAACGCCTCGGCCTGACTCTGCACCTTGACCGCCCCGGGGAAGTCGTCGCCAGCCAGGTCCGTGGCGGCGAAGACCTCCCAGGAGTGCTCCTCGCCACAGGGCAGCAGCGTGAACCGGCTGGCAGACCCGGTGGTGACCGGCCCGGTGCAGTCGCCGAGGCGCAGCGCATAGGCGTCAACATCGGCCGGGGCGGTCACCGTCCCGCCGCTGTCTCGCGGCCCCGGATCGGCACCGCACCCGCTCAGCAGCGCGCACCCCAGCAGCCCGGCGGCGAGCGCCGGGCCGAGCCGGGAGGCGACTGCGATCACTGTGCAGCCGGGGCGAGATCGATACTGACCGCGAGCGGGGCCTCGGTCGTGGTCCACTCGATCGTGCCGGTGATCCGGCCGACCGCCCGCAGGTCGCGCTCGACCTGCTGCAGGGCGGCCACCACCTCCGCAGACCCGGTGAACTCCGCGTGCGTGACCTCGGTCTTCATCGACGCCTTCGCCTGCGACTTGGCGCCGCGGATGCCCACCAGCGCTGCGGCGATCGCCTCCAGCAGGCTGGCATCACCAGCCTCGGGCAGGTCACCGGCCAGCGGCCAGGTGCTGCGGTGGATCGAGCCCTCCCGCCACCACGACCAGACCTCCTCGGTGACGAACGGCAGGAAGGGTGCGAACAGTCGCAGCAGGACGTCCAGCGCCAGCCGCAACGCCGCCTGCGCGGACGCGGCGGCAGCCTCGCCGGCAGCGCCGTAGGCCCGTTCCTTGACCAGTTCCAGGTAGTCGTCGCAGAACTGCCAGAAGAACTTCTCGGTCACCTCCAGCGCACTGGTGTAGTCGAAGGCCTCGAAGGCGTCGGTGGCGTTGGTCACCACCTGCCGCAGCGCTGCCAGCATCGCCAGGTCGGCGGCCTCGGTCACTGCGGCGACGTCCTCACCGGAGCCGATCGCCAGGATGAACCGGCTGGCGTTGAGCACTTTCATGGCCAGCCGGCGGCCGACCTTCATGCCGCTCTCCTCGAACGGCGAGTCCATGCCGGGCCGGGTCATGGCAGCCCGCCAGCGCACCGCGTCGGAGCCGAACTTCTCCAGGATCTCGGTGGGCACCACCACATTGCCCTTGGACTTGCTCATCTTCTTGCGGTCCGGGTCCACCACGAAGCCGGAGATGGTCGCGCGCCGCCAGGGCAGCCGGCCGTGCTCAAAGTGCGACCGCACCACTCGCGAGAACAGCCAGGTCCGGATGATCTCGTGGGCCTGCGGGGCGATGTCCATCGGGAAGGTCAACCGCCACAGCTCGTCATCGGCCTCCCAGCCGCAGGCCAGCTGCGGGGTGAGCGAGCTGGTCGCCCAGGTGTCCATCACGTCCGGATCGCCGACGAAGCCGCCCGGCAGACCGCGCTGCGACTCGGCGTAGCCGGGTGGGACGTCGGTGGCCGGATCCACCGGCAGGGTATCCTCCGCGGCGATGATCGGACGGGCGTAGTCCGGCTCGCCTTCGGCGTCCAGCGGGTACCAGACCGGGAAGGGGACACCGAAGAACCGCTGCCGGCTGATCAGCCAGTCGCCGTTCAGGCCGTTCACCCAGTTGGCATACCGGTGCCGCATGTGCTCGGGCACCCAGGCCAGTTCATCGCCCCGGGCGAGCAGGGTCGCCTTGAGTTCCTCGTCCCGGCCACCGTTGCGGATGTACCACTGCCGGGTGGAGACGATCTCCAGCGGCTTGTCGCCCTTCTCATAGAAGTTCGCCTTCCGCGAGGTCGGCGTCGGCTCGCCGTCAAGGTCGCCACTGGCGCGCAGCAGGTCGACCATCGCAGCCCGGGCGGAGAACGAGGTCTTGCCGGCCAACTCGGCGTAGGGCCCGGGGTTGGTCAGCCAGTCCGGGGTCTCGGCGGTCAGCCGGCCGTCCCGCTGGATCACGGTGCGGGTCGGCAGTTGCAGCTCCCGCCACCACTGCACGTCGGTGGCGTCGCCGAAGGTGCAGCACATCGCGATGCCGGCACCCTTGTCCGGTTCCGCGGCCGGGTGGGCGAGCACCGGGATCGGCACGCCGAAGATCGGCGAGGTCACCGTGGTGCCGAACAGGCCGGCGTAGCGCTCGTCGTCCGGGTGGGCGATCAGCGCGCAGACCGAGGGAATCAGCTCGGGGCGGGTGGTCTCGATGTAGACCGGCTCGCCGCCGGGGCGGTGGAAGGCCACCCGGTGGTAGAAGCCCGGGTAGTCGCGCGCCTCCTGCTCGGCCTGGGCGACAGCGGTCTGGAAGGTCACATCCCAGACCGTCGGCGCCTCGGCGAGATAGGCCTCGCCGCGGCGATGGTTGCGGACGAAGGCCAACTGCGAGATCCGCTGGGTGGCTGGCGACACCGTGGAGTAGAGCAACGTCCAGTCCACGCTCAACCCGAGCCGCCGCCACAGCTCCTCGAAGGCCTGCTCGTCCACCTCGGTGAGCCGCACGCAGAGCTCGATGAAGTTCTTCCGGCTGATCGGCAGCTGCCGCTTCGGATCCGGCTTCTCCGGCGGGGTGAAGTCCGGGTCGTAGGGGATGGACGGGTCACAGCGCACCCCGTAGTAGTTCTGCACCCGTCGTTCGGTGGGCAGGCCGTTGTCGTCCCAGCCCATCGGGTAGAAGACCTGCTTGCCCTGCATGCGCTGGTAGCGGGCGATCAGGTCGGTGTGGGTGTAGCTGAACACGTGCCCCACATGCAGCGAGCCCGACACGGTCGGCGGGGGAGTGTCGATGCTGAACACCTGCTCGCGTGAGTCCGGGCGGACGAAGGCGTAGGTGCCCTCGTCCTGCCAACGCTGCGCCCAGGTCGCCTCCAGCCCTTCCAGCACCGGACGCTCCGGTACCCCCGCGCCGGCGGTGGTCGCGGCGGGCAGGGTGATCAGCGGCGTGTCAGTCATGGGGTGAATCTTACGAACCGCCGGGAACTGCCGTCACATCGCCCACGCCCGCCGTCCGGTGCGAACCCGGCTGCCGTGAGCTCTGACGCGAATCCGGCGCCAGACCGCCACGGTTGCTCCCGAGCCGCCGTTCGGCCGTCGACCGGCGCTGGATCAGTCTGCCGGCGACGCTCGCGGAGAGGTTAGGCTGATGCCCACCATGAGCCCTCCCTCGCACGCAGAGATCGTCGCCTCGCTGACCGCCCGGTGGCCGGAGCACCGGATCGCCCGCAGCCTCACCCGGATCGAGGCGCTGTGCGACCTGCTCGGCTCGCCCCAGGACGCCTGCCCGGTGATCCAGATCGCCGGCACCAACGGCAAGGGCTCCACCGCCATCATCATCGACACCCTGTTGCGCAGCCTGGGGTTGCGGGTGGGACGGTTCTCCAGCCCGCACCTGGAGGACATCACCGAACGGATCGTGATCGACGGCCAGCCGATCGCTGCCGACCGCTTCGACGAGCTCGTCGAGGAGGTGATGCCCTACGTGGAGATCGTGGACGCCCGGCAGACCCGCGGGGGTCGGGAGCAGAACGAGCTCGCTCGCGCTGCCGAGTCGAGCCAGAGTCGTGACGAGCGACGCGAGGAACAACTCGACGGCGTGCCGATGACCTTCTACGAGGTGATGACCGCCCTGGCCTATGTCGCCTTCTCGCAGGCCCCGGTGGACGTGGCGGTCGTCGAGGTGGGGATGGGTGGTGGCTGGGACGCCACCAGCGTCGCCGACGCCCAGGTGGCGGTGATCTGCCCGATCGACTACGACCACACCCAGATCCTCGGCACCACGCTCACGGCCATTGCCACGGAGAAGGCCGGGATCATCAAGCCCGGCGCCAGTGCCGTCCTGGCCGGCCAGCAGCCGGAGGCGGCGGAGGTGCTGATTTCGCGCGCGGCCGAGGTCGGCGCGAAGGTGTCGCTGGAGGGGGTCGACTTCGGCCTGATCGACCGGCAGCTCGCCGTCGGCGGCCAGGTCCTGCGGCTGGAGACCGCCGATGGCCCGCTGGGCGACCTCGCGCTGCCGCTGTTCGGCGCCCACATGGCGCGCAACGCCGCGCTGGCGGTAGCTGCCTGCGAGGCCTTCCTGGGTGGCCGCCCGCTGCCGGCCGAGGTGGTCGCCGAAGGTCTGGAAGCGGTCGTGGCCCCGGCCCGGCTGGAGGTGGTGCGGCGCTCTCCGAGCGTGGTGCTGGACACCTGCCACAACCCGCACGGCGCACGGGCGACCATTGACGCGCTCACCGAGGCCTTCGACTTCAACCCGCTGATCGGGGTCGTGGCGATGATGGCCGACAAGGACGTCCGGGGGGTGCTGGAGGTGTTCGCGGAGGCGATGACCTCGGTGGTGGTGACCGGCATCGCCGGGAGTGACCGTGCCCTCACTCCCGAGGCGCTGGGCGACCGGGCGTCCGAGGTGTTCGGCCCGGAGCGGGTGAGCGTCCGCCCGGGGCTGGCGGAGGCGATCGATGAGGCCGTCCGGCTGGCCGATGAGGCTGGTGCCGGCGCAGGCGTCCTGATCGCCGGCTCGGTCTACGCTGCCGGAGAAGCGCGGACGCTGCTGGTGCACCACGCCGAGGCGACCGCCGTCCCGGCCGATGACGATCAGGACATGTGATGTTGGCTGCGAAGAACCCGATGACCAGGGTGCAGATGGTCACCTTGCTGTTCGAGGCGCTGATCGCGCTGCTGGCGATCGCCGGCATGGTCCAGGTGGAGGCGCACAGCGTCGCCCTGGCGGTCGGTTCCACGGTGGTGGTGGCGGTAGTGGCGCTCGCCGCGGCAGCGCTGCTGCGCGGTCCGGTGGGCTGGGTGCTCGGCTGGATCACCCAGGTGGCCCTGATCGGCCTGGGTTTCCTCACCTCGTGGATGTTCTGGCTGGGCGGGATCTTCGCCCTGCTCTGGGTGGTCGGCTATGTGCTGGGACGGCGGCTCGTGCCGGCATCGGCGGAACCCGCGAGCCGGTAGTCTCGGCCCATGAGCGATGAACGCACGCTGGTCCTGATCAAGCCCGACGCCGTCCGGCGCGGCCTGACCGGGGCCATCCTGAGCCGCTACGAGGCCAAGGGGTTGCGCCTCGAGGCGCTCGAACAGCGCCGGATCGACGGCGCGATGGCCGACCGGCACTACGCCGACCACACCGAGCAGCCGTGGTACCCGCCGCTGCGGGAGTTCATCACCTCCGGCCCGCTGGTGGCGCTGGTGCTGCAGGGCCCGTCGGCGATTGAGGTCGTCCGCCAGATGAACGGCGCGACCAACGGCATGGTGGCTGCCCCGGGCACGATCCGCGGCGACTTCTCGCTCTCCAACCGGGAAAACCTGGTGCACGCCTCCGATTCGGAGGAGTCCTCGGTACGGGAGATCGGATTGTGGTTCCCGGGCCTGGCGTGACGGACTGCTGAGATGGCCCAACCCGAGGTTCCCTGGTACCCGCCGATCGCCTATCCGGCGGCCGCGAAGCCGTCCGTCCTGCCGGTGGTGGAGCGGGAGTACCACGAGTTCTACCGGGCGCCCGCCTTCCGCTGGTGGAAGCCGCTGGTGGCGATCGCGATGTTCGCCGGCACGTGGTTCCTGGCGAGCTTTGCTCTCACCATCCCGGCGCTGGCCTACGACCTGAACCAGGGCAACCTGGTCTGGAGTGAACTCGCCGCCGGCGAACTGAAGGTCACCCCGGTGCTCTTCCTGGCCAACAACCTCACCATCGTGGCCGCCATCCCGCTGGCGTGGGCCGCCCACCGCGTCGTCTTCGGGCAGCGGGTACGGTGGCTCAGCTCGGTGGAGGGCAGGTTTCGCTGGCGTGCCTTCTGGCGGTTCACCGGCGTGATCGCCCCGCTCTACCTGCTGAGCCTGGTGGTGGAGACGGTGGCCGGCGGTGGGTTGGACGGGCTGGCGATCCTGCCCGAGACCTGGTTCCTGCTGGCGTCCATCCTGCTCACCACGCCGCTGCAGTGCGCCGGCGAGGAGATCTCGCTGCGCGGTCTGGGCTCGCGCGCGATCGGATCCTGGTTCCCGTCCCGGCGGGCCGGGCTGGTGGTGGCGACAGCGGTGACGGCCGTGGTGTTCATGCTGCTGCACGGGGCGGGTGACCCCTGGCTGAACGGCTTCTACCTGGTGTTCGCGGTCTGCTCCAGCTATCTGCTGTGGAAGACCGGGGGACTGGAGGGCTCGATCGCCCTCCATGTGGTGAACAACCTCACCTCGATGGTTTTTCTGCCTTTCGTCGGCGTGGACGGCATCTTCGACCGCGAGGCGGGCGTCGGCAATCCGTGGGTACTGCTGCAGATGGCCGTCATCCTCGCAGCCGGCGCCCTGATTCTGTGGCAGGCTAGGCGTTTGGGCCTCTCCACCAGTGCGGCGCCGGCGGCTCCCCGCGGCCCCGCGAACGACAGCAGCCTCCCGGCTCCAGGCCCGGCCGGGAGTCCCAGAGGTGTATGAGATGAACAGCGATGTGGTGACCAGACTGGACGCCGCAGCGGGAATGAAGCAGCTGCGAGCCAGGCTCCGCAGTCGCACCGGGCGGACCCTCGTCGGGATCGACGGGGTGGACGGCGCCGGAAAGACCACCTTCGCCAACGATCTGGCCGCTGTGCTGGACGAGTGCGGCTGCGAGGTGATCCGGATCTCCCTGGACGACTACCTGAACCCCCAGTCCGTCCGGTATGCGCAGGGACGGACCTCGCCGCGGGGGTTCTTCGAGGACAGCTACAACTACCAGAAGTTCCACGACGAGGTGCTGGAGCCACTCGGCCACGAGGGCTCCGG
>NZ_JAYFPT010000117.1:0-2240 GCF_034927565.1 Propionicimonas sp. | reverse complement strand
TCCGAAGCTGCCGCCGTTCATCGAGTTGACGCAGGTCAGGGGGGACGTACGCACGACGTTCTATCAAGGACTGGAAGCGCAACCCGTCGCGGATGCAATCCTTGAATGCCGTGGACGCGTCGAGCAGGAGCGCCTTCGGGGCGCGGCCAGGCAGGCGCGGGGCGAGGGGCTGTTGACCACGGCCGAGTGGCACCAGGTCAGGAAGGGGCTTCGGTCGTGAGCGTCGGAGGAATCTCCGGTCTGACAACGGTGACCATCGGGCTTGTCCGATTGCCCGGTCCCTCTCATTGGGGAGGCGACCGGCTGCCGCAGCTCCGGCGCGGCGGTCGGGTTGGTGACGGGATGGCGGCATGGCAACGGCAAGCCCCGCAGTGCGGCCGGGAGCCGAGCCCTATGCGGCCGGCGAGGGGCGGCACGGCGACCTGCTGTGCCACGGGGTTCACCGGGTCGCCGGTGTCGATGCGGCCGTGGGCGCAGTACCTGGAAGGGCAGGGCTACACCGTCCGGATGCCGTGGCTGCTCGGTCACGGCGCCAGTTGGCAGGAGATGAACACACGACCTGGCAGTAGTGGTCCGGCGAGGTCGACCCGGCGCTGACCGAACTGCACGCGTCCTGCAGTGGGGTGGCGGTGTGCGGGTTGTCGATGGGCGGCGGGCTGGCGCTGCGGCTGGCGGAGAACGACGTGGCGGCCCTGGCGCTGGTGAACCCTGCGATCGGGCTGACGCGGTTCGGCCTGAGACGTCCGCGCTGTGAGGCCTGCCCGGGAAGCGGGCACCGGTTGCCTACAGTGGCAGCGTGTTCGGCAAGCTGAGTCCCGTCCCTGCCCGCGAGCGTCCTGACCTGGTGCCGGCGTCGGTGTACGCGGCGCTGGCTTACGTCCCGGCCGCGCAGGTCGTCGAGATCGACCCCGACCACGCCGACACCGAGACCCTCTGCCGGGTCTACGACCTGCCGATGGAGGCGATGGCCAACGCCGTGCTGGTGCAGGGCAGCCGCGCCGGCGAGGTCCGCCAGGCCTGCTGCATGACACTGGCCCACCGCCGGGTCGACGTGAACAATGCGGTGCGCCGCAAACTGGACGTCCGTAAGGCCTCGTTCGCGCCGATGGAGGTTGCGGTCGAGGCGTCGGGGATGGAGTACGGCGGGATCACCCCGGTCGGCTTGCCCGCCGACTGGCCGGTGTGGGTGGACGCCGCCGTCGCCGACACCGACCTGGTGATGATCGGCGCCGGCTACCGCCGGGCCAAGCTGATCCTGCCTGGTGCCGCGCTGCTCGATCTCCCAGCGGCCGAGCGGGTCGAGGGCCTGGCCCGCGACCTCGGCTGAGCCACCGCTGGTCGAGCCTGTCGAGACCTCGCGAGCGTCGGGGGACAGCGGAGACTCGTTGCTGGCTCGGGCGGGTGGACAGTTCTGCCGGTTCTGGAGCCGGTCAGGTCGGCGTCTGCCGGGAAGTGGACAGCGTTGCTGGTTCTGGCGTTGTCGCGCGCGGTTATTGCCTGCAGAACTGTCCAGGCTCCCGGGAAGCGACGCCTGCCCTGCTGCAGAACCGGCAGAATCGTCCAGCGACCGAGCGTGCGCGCCATGAGCCAACTGCCGGGGAGCGCACCTCACGGCCGGGCTGGGCTTCTGGTGGCCGCGGTGCTGGGGAGGGCGTGGCCGGGAGGGGGTTGGTCAGCAGCGGTGGATCCGGAGGGGTGCGCACCTCGAAGGGATGTAGTTCGAGGGTGCGACGGCGCGGTGCGGCGGGAGACCGCGACGAGGCCGCCGGGCGACGCCTGAATATCCAGACGGTGAGACGGCCAGGCGGTCGGGCGTTCGGGCCGTCAGGAGGGCAGGCTGTCAGGCTGTCAGGCGGGCAGGCTGTCAGGCGGGCGAGCTGTCAGGCGGGCGAGCCGTCGCGCGGCGGGCTGTCGCTGCCGGTGACGCCGATGGTCACCTGGAGGGTGGGCGAACTGTCGCCCGTGCGGGCTGTCGGGCGAGCAGGCTGTCGGGCGAGCAGACCGTCAGGCATCCAGGCCAACGAACTGCCGGACGGCGTCCGCGCCGGTGACGCTGACCGGCGTGCCGCGGATGAAGGTCGCTGGCGTCAGCAGGTACTTGTTGTTGGCCACCCAGGTGCCGCGGCGGGCGAGCCGGTCGACACCGTTCGGCTGGTAGCCGACCCTGCGGCTCACCCCGTTCGACGCCGGGTTGTCGGCGAACGCGCCGGAGGTGAGTTGCTCGAAGCCGAGGTGGTCGA
>NZ_JAYFPT010000095.1:0-1795 GCF_034927565.1 Propionicimonas sp. | reverse complement strand
AGGGAGACACGCTCTAGTAACTCCCGGAGCCGGCCTCGCCACCGGCGACGATCGAGGTGCCCGCACTGGTGCCCAGCAGCACAGCGCCCGCGCGCAGCAGGGCTGCTGCCTGCTCGTAGGACTTGATCGAGCCGGAGGCCTTCACCTGGACACCGTCGCGTACCTTGCCGGCCAGGTAGGCGATCGAGGTGGGGTTGGCCACCTCGACCGCGCCCGAGCTGGCGTTCTTGAGGTAGGAGGCGCCTGCTTCCATCGATAACTCGACCGCGGCGTCGCGCTCGTCCGGGGTCAGCAACGGCAGTTCGAGCATGACCTTCACCGGCACACCGGCGGCCACCACGCCGGCGATGTCGTCCCGGAACCGGTCGTACAGCCCGCTCTTCAGCCAGCCGACCTGGACGCCGATGTCGATCTGCTGGGCACCGAGATCGACCAGGCTCTGGGCCTCGGCAGCTTTCCCCCTCGAGGTGGTGACGCCACAGGACGGGAAGTCGAGCGCGGAGGCGACCAGGACGCCGCTGCCCTTCAGCACCGCGGCGACCTCCGGCACCCAGGAGCCGGGGACCATGGCGGCGTTGAAGCCGTGGGCGACTGCCTCCTCGGCGTGCTGGATGATCCGGTCCCGGGTCAGGCCGGTCTCGATCAGGGTGTGCTGGATGTAGGGCGCGATGCTCCGCGGGGTCAGGGTGTCGAGGATGCTGCTGTCGAGTGCCATCGGGCTGGTTCCGTCCTTCTCTTGTTCTGGTGGTGCGGTCAGGGCTGTCGGCCGGTGTCGATCGGCGCGGCCGTCACCGGTGCGCCTAGTCGGCCGCCAGCAGGGCGGCGATGTCGTCCGGACGTGGCAGGCTCGGGATCACCTCGGCGACCCCGACGGCGTGTGCGCCGGCAGCACCGGCGAATCGCACCGCGGCGTCCAGGTCGTCGCCACGGACCAGGGCGACCGCGAGTGCCGCGGTGAACGCGTCGCCCGCACCGGTGGTGTCGACCACCCGGGGAGCGGGGACGGCCGGGACGCGGCGGGGCTGCCGTCCCGGTTCGTCGAGCAGGCAACCGGCACCGCCGAGGGTGACGACGGTGAGACCGTCGTAGCGGCGGCGGATGGCGGCAGCGCAGGCTTCGGGTGAGGCCAGGCCGGCCTCGCCGGTGAGCAGGGCCGACTCCGACTCGTTGGGCGTCAGGATGTCCACCAGCTGCCACAGCTCGTCATCGAGTGGTTCGGCGGGTGCCGGGGCCGGATTGAGCAGGGTTCGCACACCATGCCGGCGGGCGAGTTGCAGGGCTCGTCTCGCTGCCGGGACCGGAATCTCGAAGCCGGTGACCAGCAAGTCCGCCGCGACGATCTCGTCCTCGAAGGTGTCCACCACCTGGGGTGTCAGCTTCTCCAACGCGCCGGGGGCGATCACGATCCGGTTCTCGCCGCTGGCGTCCACCAGGATCACTCCGACCATGGTCGAGGCATCCACCGCTGCCACATTGTCGGCAGCGACCCCCTCCTCCCGCCACAGGTCATGGGCCTGGACAGCGAACGAATCCCGACCGACGGCGGTGAGCAGCGCGACCTCGGCTCCCAGCCGGGCGGCCGCGACGGCCTGGTTCGACCCCTTGCCGCCGTGTCCTGAACTGAACTCTCCGCCGGTGACCGTCACCCCGGCACCCGGCAACTGGTCGACCCGCATGGTCAGCCCGACGCCGTAGCTGCCGACCACCGCTATCCGCATGGCACCTCTTGTACATCTTTGTTCACTGCTGATGCCGACCATGATGGTCACGGGCCCCGGACAGCGTCAAGGCGCCG
>NZ_JAYFPT010000093.1:0-3650 GCF_034927565.1 Propionicimonas sp. | reverse complement strand
GTTCTTCAGCGCGACCTCGCGCTGGGTCATCAGGTAGTTGACGAACATCTCGTCGACGTCGTCGTAGCTCAGCCCGTACTGCTTGACGTAGCGGACCAGGATCGCCTCGACCGGACCGAACCCGCCGGTTCCCGGCTTCTCGTAAGCCGGATCGGTCGCCATCAGCACGGTGCTGAACAACTCCTCCGGGCTGAGGTTGCGGCGGAACTGCGGTGGGTACCCGGACTTCTCCGGCACCGTCGAGTTGATCTGCACCGCGCCGGTCAGCACCATGTCGTAGGCGCCGGACGCCACCTGCATCACCGCCTCGTTCAGGCCAAAACCGGCCGAAGCGCACGCCTCGTCATGGAACAGCGAGGGCTTCAGGTGCATCCCCAGCCAGTCCGAGTACTGCGGCCCGGCGCTCTTGACGCTGGAATAGACGTTCGGACCCGACTGGCCGATGTTGAACGCGTCGATGTCCTGCCCGGTGACATGGGCGTACTCCATCGCCTCGAGTGCGGCCTGCGTGAGCAGTTCCCGCTCGGTATAACCCTTGATCTGCGGAGTGCTCGCCACAATGCCCAAGGGCGTGTAGGTGGCCGCCAAAATAGAAACGCTGCGCGCCAGGTGTCCTGACATCGCCCCAACTCCTTTCGTGTCGTCGCGCTCTCACGCGAACGGATGAGGGTGTGCGCGACGCGGCGGAACCGTCGTCGCCGAAGGCTCCACCGCGTCCATGCGCACCACCTGCTCGGATCAGAGAACGTCCTTCTCGTCGCGTTCCAGAAGATCGTTGAACACGGCGATGTTGATCGGCTCGTAGGCGGTCGCCGCGGCGCCGTACCACTCCAGCGCGAACTGCTGCGGGAAGTCGACGTCCAGCGCCCGCCGCAGCGGCTGCCGGATCATGTCGTGGCTGAGCCGGCGCACCGCACGCGGCTGCTGCATGATCTGACGGGCGATCTCCCAGGCCCGCCCCATCACCTGGTCCAGCGGGACCACCTCGTTGACGATTCCCCAGTCGCGGGCCGTCTCGGCGCTGACCCCCTTGCCGACGTAGGCCAGGTAGTTCGCGCGCTTGTAGCCGGCGAGGAAGTTGAAGACCAGGTGCTGGCCGTCACCCGGCACCACACCGGCGCTGAAGTGGCCGTCCTGGAACACCGTCTCGGGTGTGCACAGGGTCAGGTCTGCCATCAGCGGGAACTCGGTGTGGCCGACCGACGGGCCGTTGATGACCGAGATGGTCGGGATGTGCACGTCGTAGACCATGTTGTACAGCAGATCCGTACCGTCGCGGTACTGCGGGTACAGACCGTCCAGATAGCGCTCGGTGTCCTTCTTCGCCATCGCCGCGACGGTCTTGATCGACTCCGGATCCATCCGGGTGAGGAACTCGTCGCCGGTGCCCGACATGATGAGCACCTCGTTCTCGGTGTCCTGTCCGATCAGCTTCAGCAGCTGACCCCACCCCTTGTGAATGCCATACACCCACTGCGCCGGTTTCTCGGGATCGTCGACCAGGTGGTGCTTGACCTCGATGATGCCGCCTTCGCGGCGCATCGAGAACCATCTCTTGAACCGCTGCGAGTACTCCTCGAACGGCGTGTAGGGGACGTACATCTCGCCGATATGCGAAACCCCACTCGTCTGGCTGCTGGCGCGTTCCTGCGTGTCTGACATCGCTGTCTCCTATGACTGAGTCCGACGGGCTCCTGTGCCCAGCTTCAGTCTCGTCGTACCCGGGCCTTATGTCAACGGTCGTAGAGATATCCTTGGGGATTGAATCTCAGCACTCGTTGACTTAGGCCGAACGTCGTGCGACGATGGCTGGCAAGGCATATGGCAGTGCCCTGCGCACGTCGCAACTCAAGGAGGAGAGCCTCGTGACAAAAGTACGACTGATGGATCGGCCCGATGACTTCGCGAAGCTGGGCATCAACCCGGACAAGGTCGAACCCTGGGAGGACGGCCGCCGCGACACCAGCAACGCGGGAACCAGCGAGGTCTGGTACTTCGACGCGATTCTGGACGACCAGACCAAGGTGGTGCTGTACTTCCACACCAAGAGCTACGCCAGGGCGTCCGAGGAAGGCGACGTGCCCGACGTCGGCATCCAGATCACCACGCCGGACGGCGTCACCCACGGCAGCGTGATCACCTTCTACCCCGTCGAGGAATCCTCCTTCGGCACCGACAAGTGCGACGTTCGGGTCGGCCCGCACACCGTGGTCGGCGACTTCGCCAACTACGACATCCACATCGATCCCATCGACGGGACCGGTGCCGACCTGCACTTCGAAGCCCTGGTCAAGCCGTACCGGCAGGGCACCGCGATCATCGCGCTGGGTGACGACGAGGAGTACCACTACACCGACCTCAGCGTCGTGAAGAACAAGGTGACCGGAACCATCACCGTCGACGGCGAGACCCGCGAGGTCACCGGGCTGGGCTACCACGACCACCAGTGGATGAACATCAGCCAGATGCAGGCCTGGCACCACTGGCTGTGGGGTCACCTCTACACCGACAACTACACCCTCCTGATCTACGATTTCGTGGCCAGCGAGCACTACGGCTTCACCAAGGTGCCGTTGTTCGGCGTACTGGACAACGCCACCGGCGAGGTGATCTTCCAGACCGACGGCAACTTCACCCTCGAAACCGACCTCGAGCTGCACGAGGCCTCCGGCAAGGAGTTCCCCAAGCGCAGCCGGTACGTGTTCACGAACGCCGACGGGGCGTCGGTGTCGTTCAACACCGAATGGCTCGAGGAACTCGAGGTCCGCGACGTCTACCATTCGGCGAACGAGGCGATCCGGGCCGCGATGGACGCTCAGGGCATCTCGCCGGTCTACATCCGGTATTTCGCGACGGGCAGCGTCACGCTGAACCTGCCGGGCCAGGAGTCGGTGACCGAGTCGGGCGACATGATCTACGAGTACCCCATCACCGGCAACCCCGATCCTCGCGCAGACGTGTGACCCGTCAGGGAAAGGGCTGCACCGCCGAAGGGAAGTGCAGCCCTTTCCCTGACGTTGGCAGGCTCCGGGCGGCCGGAGTCGTGCCTCAGCCCTGGTCGCGCAGTGTCGCGGCGGCCAGCCGGGCGCCGTTGCGGAACTCGACGGCGTAGTGCTGGGCGTGCTCCTCGACGTAGGCGGGCGGGCAGGCGGCGGGGTACCAGATCCGGAGGCTGACCTCCATACCCTCGGCGATGTCGCGGTACTCCTGCAGCACGTAACTGAACATCGTCCCGTCCGCCAGATCGGCGGCGCCGACCGTCGACAGATCGTACGAATTGTCGATCAACTCCGAGACGAAGTGCGGCACGTCATCAGGGGAGACGAAGGCGGGGAAGCTGCGGGTCGGCAGTCCGCCCATGGTCTCAATCACCCCGGGCCGCCCGCTGGGGGCCATCGCGTAGTGCTCGGGGTGGGCAGCGAAGGCCATAGTCAGGGCAGCGTCGCGTACGCGCGGGTCGGTGGAGGCCGCGCCGCCCATCATCTTCTGCACGGTAGGCATGAATTGTTGCACGTGGATGCCGGTGATGGTGAGCAGCACCTGGGTGCCGGTGAACCGGCCGTTCGACTGCTCCACGTAGCCCTTGAGCAGCCGGTCGGACTCCTCTACCTGGCCCTCGATCAGGTCAAGCATCGGCTGGCCTGCCAGCA
>NZ_JAYFPT010000015.1:0-97191 GCF_034927565.1 Propionicimonas sp. | reverse complement strand
CGAGGCCGACCTGCAGGTGATGCCCGGCAAGGGTGGGCGACATCCTTGACATTGATATTTTGGACTATAAACTAATATCCGAACGAAGGAGCACCAGTGGCGAAGAAGGCATCCGTGCGCGATGTCAGGCGCAGCAACCGCGCGTTGCTGCTGCGGCGGCTGGTGCTGGCAGGTGAGACCTCCCGGAGCGACCTCGGCGCCGACACCGGATTGTCGCCGGCAACGGTGACGAGCGTGGTCAGCGAGCTGATCGACGAGGGGACCGTCCAGGAGACGGGCTTCTTGGATTCCGCCGGTGGCCGTCGCCGCGTGCTCCTGCATGTCGATCCTCGTGCCGGCTTCGTGTTCGGTGCGGATGTCAGCGAGGCCCAGGTGTCCACGGCGGTGTACGGCCTCACCCTCGACCGGCTGGCCGCCCGCTCGACCTCCTTTCCGGGTCGCCGGATCGACCCGGCGCGAGTCGGCGAGATCGTCGCCAGCCATGTCACCGACCTGCTCTCCGAGACCGGGCTGGAGCAGCAGAAGGTCATCGGCCTGGGCCTCGGAGTGCCGGGCGTGGTCGAACATCCGGCGACCCCGGCCGCGGTCGTCCACGCCGACGTCATCGGCTGGAGCAGCGCCGCCTTCGGCTGGCTGGAATCGGCGCTGAGCATCCCCGTCCTGGTGGACAACGGCGCGAAGACCACCACCCAGGCAGAGCACTGGTACGGCTCTGCGCGGGGTGCCGAGCATGCCATCGTCGCGCTGGTCGGCGACGGCGTCGGCGCGGGCATCATCACCAACGGTCGGCTCTACCGCGGCGCCAGCAGCGGTGCGGGAGAGTGGGGCCACACCAAGATCAGCCTGGATGGGCCGCCCTGCCGCTGCGGATCCCGCGGCTGTGTCGAGTCGATCGTCGGCGCCTCGGCGGTGCTGCGCGACTGGCGTGGCTCCGACGACTTCACCGGACGCGAACCCGAGGGCATCCGGGAGCTGCTTGCCGCGCACGCTCGCGGGGAGACCGAAGCGGTCCGCGCTGTTGCTGCGGTCATCGACCACCTCGGTCTCGCCCTGGCGAACCTCGTCAACCTCTACAACCCGGAGAAGATCATCGTCGGCGGCTGGTTCGGCGACCTGATCGCCCGGGACCATCCCGAGGAGCTGGGCGCCGCCGTGCGCCGCTTCTCCCTCAAGCAACCCGGAGAACAGGCCGTGGTGGAGAGATCGCAGCTCGGCACGGAGGCCGTCACGCTCGGCGCGGCGACCCTGCCGGTTGATCTCTTCATCGAGACCGGGTTGGTCCCATCCGCCGCTTGACCACAAGCCCGCCCACGAGAGGAACACCACACCGCGACGCGCGTCATTGGACGCACTCGCAGCGGGGCCCCGGCAGTCGCCCGGTTCCCGACCACCAACTCAATGAGGAGAAACTCATGACACGACACCCGGTCGTTCGGCCTGCCATCACCGGGGTAGCAGCCGTCGCACTGTCGGCCGGCCTGTTCGCCGGCTGCACCGCCGGCGCCCCCGTATCTACTACGCAACCGACCACCAGCACCACGACCAGCACCACTCCCGGCACCACTGCGCCGTCGGGGGAGATCCGGGTGCTGGCCGTCGAAGGTCCCGAGACCGACGCGCTCGCCGCCGAGGCGGCGGGCTTCACGTCCAGTTCCGGGATCACCGTCAAGGTCGACAAGGTCGCCCGCGACGTCTGGGGACAGCGCAAGGTCGCCGAACTGTCCCAGGACGCCGGCACCTACGACATTGTCTTCCTGGGCGGCGGTGATGACGCCGTCTGGATGCTCAAACACGCCCACGCCAAAGATCTCACTCCCTACCTGGGCGCTGACGTGGTCAAGGACGTGGTCAACCACGACCTGTTCACCACCGAGGCGGGCGCCTTCGTCGGCGCGCCCCAGTACTACAACTTCCCGGTCACCTACTACCGCGCCGACCTGTTCAGCAATCCCGACGAGCAGGCTGCCTTCAAGGCCACGTACGGACGAGAGCTCGCGCCACCGACGACCTTCGATGAACTGGTTGACATCGCCACCTTCTTCAACCGCCCCGACAAAGGGCTGTACGGAACCTGCCTGGGCGGAGTCGACTGGTCGGTGTTCCTGGACGACACCTACTTCACCTACGGTCAGGACTCCAACTTCGGTGACCTCACCACCGGCGGCCTCACCCTCAACACCCCCGAACAGGTGAAGTCGCTGGAGTACATCAAGCAGCTCACTGCGCTCAGCGCGCCGGGCTGGGAGTCGTTGAGCTTCTTCGACTGCGACAACCAGATGAAGGCCGGGACGATCGCGATCTACCAGAACTGGCTGTATGCCTGGCGCACCCTCGGCGCCGACATGGGCGACACCCTGGCGATGGCGCCGCCGGCGGGAGTGAAGACCCACCTCGGCGCGATGCTGGCGACCATCCCCGAGAAGGCACCCAACCCGGACGCCGCCGGCGCCTTCATCGCCTGGATGCTGGGCGACGCCTACCAGCTGGCTCAGACCACACAGACCGGCAACCTGCCGGTGCTGGAGTCGCAGCAGGCCTCGGCCGACTTCGCCGCCGCGCTGCCCGAACTGGAGATGCTGAAGACGGTTGCCGCGCGGCTCACCTACCTGCACACCACCTGGTCGGGCGAACTCTCGTCCGGGGTCTCCGAGGCGATCGCCAAGGTCACCTCCGGCAAGGCGAGCGCCCAGGAAGCCGCACGCTGGCTGCAGGAGGAGAAGTTCGCCGGACGGAAGGCGATCGAGTGACGGACTCGGTCACCGCCGGCCGCGGGGAGGCGGCTGACGCCACCCCGCGACCCGGCGGCCCCGCCTCTCGTTCGCCGCGGACCCCGGCGACCTCCCGGCGACGTCACCGGACCGGGCTGGCTTTCACCCTGCCGGCGATGGTCTTCGTCGGTGTCGTGATGGCCTATCCGCTGGGCTACCTCGGCTACCTGTCCTTCCACAACTACCGTCCGCTGACCTCGCCGGAGGCAACCTGGGCCGGGCTGGCGAACTACGCCAGACTCCTCACCGACTCCACGGTCGCGAACTCACTGTCGGTCACCCTCCGGTTCACCGTCGCCTCGGTGGCCCTCGAGGTGGTCCTCGGCACCGCGTGCGCCATCCTGCTCGCGCATGTGATGCTCGGCGCCCGCGGACGGGGCTCGCGGTTGGCTGCGAAGCTGCTCGGTTCGGCCTACATCATCCCGTTCGCCGTGCCCGCGATCGCCGGCGCGTACGCCTGGCGGATGCTGCTCGACGCCCAGTTCGGACCCGTCAACGCACTGCTGGGCAGTCGGACACCGTGGCTGGTCGACTACCCGATGGCCTCGATCGTGGCGATCGACGCCTGGAAGATGATGCCCTTCGTCCTGTTCGTGATGCTCGCTGCGGTGATGTCGATCGAGCCCTCGCAGTACGAGGCGGCCGCGCTCGACGGAGCCGGCGCGCTGCGGCAGCTGTTCTCGATCACCCTTCCCTCCATCCTGCCGGTGATGGTGATCACGGCCGCCTTCCGGGCCGTGGACGCCTTCACCAAGGTGTTCGACACGGTCTTCGCCACCACCGGCGGTGGGCCCGGCGACGACACCCGGGTGTTCCCGCTGTTGATCTGGCGGACTGCCTTCACCCACCTCGATTTCGGAGCCGCCGCCACCCAGGCGGTCGCCGCGCTCGCCATCTCGCTGGTGTTCGGCACCGCGCTGCTGCTCTCCCAGCGGAGGAACGACCGATGACGCTGACCTATCACGATCGCAAGCGTCTGGGCGTGGCCGCCTCCGGGATCGTCCTGACGGTGATCGCCGGGCTGATGCTGCTCCCGATGCTGTGGATGGCGTTCACCTCGGTCAAGCCCGACTCTGCGATCTTCAGCCGGACCCCGCTGCGCTGGCCGGACGCGTTCACCGGCGAGCACTACGCAAACCTGTTCACGCAGTTCCACTTCGGCCCGTCCTCCCTCAACTCCACGCTTATCGCCGTGGTGACGGTGGTGACCAGCGTGATCCTCGGCGGTCTGGGCGCCTACGGGTTCGCCCGGTATCCGTGGCGGGGCAGCGGGGTCGCGCTCGGCTTCCTGATGGTGGCGCGGATGGTCACCCCATCCGCCCTCGTGGTGCCGTTGTACGTGATCATGCAGGCCCTCGGACTGCTCAACTCGGTCACCGGGGTGATCGTTGGCGTCACCGTGCTGAACCTGCCGTTCGTGATCTGGATCCTGAGGCCCTTCTTCGCCACCGTCCCGCGGGAGGTCGAGGAGGCTGCTGAACTCGACGGGCTGTCGCCCTTCGCGGTGTTCTTCCGGATCGTGATCCCGCTGGCCAGGCCAGGCATCATGACGGCGGTGCTGTACAGCTTCCTCGCTGGCTGGACGGACCTGTTGTTCCCGATGACCTTCATCACCGACGCGGAGGTCATGCCCCTGACCTCCGGCCTGCTGCAGATGCAGACCGGCTACAAGATCTACTGGGGTGAACTG
This sequence comes from Propionicimonas sp., assembly GCF_034927565.1. GTDB lineage: Bacteria > Actinomycetota > Actinomycetes > Propionibacteriales > Propionibacteriaceae > Propionicimonas. The sequence goes on along the minus strand of NZ_JAYFPT010000015.1, from coordinate 92,733 downwards.
ATGGCCGGCGGTATCGCCCTGACCCTGCCGCCGGTCGTCCTCTGTTTCGCGCTGCAGCGCAATCTGCTGAGTGGGCTCCGTGCGGGCTACTGACTGCGGCGGGGTCCGCGTACCAAGGAGAGAACCCATGAGTGCATTGGCAGGAGTCCGCTGGGGGAGTGCGACCGCCGCCTACCAGGTCGAAGGCGCAGTCGACGAGGGCGGACGCACCCCCAGCATCTGGGACACCTTCACCGCCCGCCCAGGTGCCATCCCGCGAGGCGACAGCGGGGAGATCGCCGCCCGGATCTACCACCACCCGGCGGTCCTGCTGGACGCTGTCGCGTGGTTGGGACTGGACACCTACCGGTTGTCGGTGGCGTGGACCCGGATGGTCACCGGCCCGGACGGCAGGCCCAACCCCGAGGGGATCGCCTACTACCGCCGGGTGCTCCAGGGGCTGCGCGACCGTGGCGTGACGCCGGTCGTCACGCTCTACCACTGGGACCTGCCGCAGTGGTTGCAGGACGCCGGTGGCTGGGCCAACCTGGCGACCGCGGATGCCTTCGCCGAGTTCGCAGCCCTGGCTGTCGGCGAACTCGGCGATCTCGTCTCGGAATGGATCACCGTCAACGAGCCGTTCTGCGCTGCCTTCCACGGCCACCTCAGCGGCCTGCATGCTCCCGGTCTCCATGACGAGGCCACGGCCCTGCGGGCAGCCCTGGTCCAGTTGCATGCCCACGGCGAGGCAGTGCGGGCCGTCCGCCGGCTCGCACCAACCGCCCGGGTGGGCGTGTCACTCAACCTGTCCGACCTGGAAGCGGCCACCGACAACCCCGCCGACCTGGCAGCCACCCGGGTTGCCGACCTGGTGGAGAACCGGCTCTTCCTCGATCCGGCGCTGCGCGGCCGGCTGCCCGACGACACCGTCGGCTACTTCGGCGCCGACGTGGTCGAGGCAGCGCTGCGCGGGGTCGACGTGACGCGGATTGCCGAGCCGCTGGACTTCCTGGGCGTCAACTACTACGAGCACAACCTGGTGCGGGCGTCCCGGGTTGGCAATGACCTGGTCGTCCGGGGGATCGAGAAGCTCCCGGTGCCCGAACCGCGCAGTGGGAACGGCGTCGCCGTGAATCCGGCGGGCTTCACCCGAGTGCTGCTCCGGGTCGCCGCGCTGGAGCCCGAGTTACCGATCTGGGTGACCGAGAACGGTATCGGGTTGTGGGACTACCTCGGGCCCGACGCACGCTGCAATGATGTCGAGCGGATTGCCTATCTCGACCAGTACCTGGCAGCCCTGGCGACCGCGAGGGACCAGGGTGCCCGGGTCGAGGCCTACTTCCACTGGTCGCTGATGGATACCTTCGAGTGGTCCTACGGCTACCAGTTGCGGTACGGGCTGTTCTATGTCGACTTCCCGACCGGTCGGCTGCTGCCCAAGCAGAGCGCGCATCACTATCGCAGGCTGATCGCGGGACAGCGGGCGGGCGGCCCTCCGGCTGACGGTTCCACGATGGACATCTCCTCCGCGGGGCTGTCCGCCGGCGCCTGACGGGCACGGTCACCCGGGTCGGCCTGATCGACCAGCCTGCACCCAGATCGCAGGGGGCGCGTCGTACGGCCTCGGCGCGTCCCCTGTCTGGCTGCCTTGCCGGGCCGCTGTCCGGCGGCAGCCGGCAGCTGACCGCTCGGTGACTGACCGAGCCCGGGGCATCGCGGAAATCTCCTGCGGAAAGCACTGCAACGAACCGCCCCGCCGGCCACTCTTTATGGTGTGTCGGTGGCGAGACAGGGCTCTGAGGTGGCGGTGGACGGTGCCGGGCGACCCCCGTTCGCCGACTACGTGACGGCCCAGGGGATGCGGCTGACCCGGCTGGCCTTTCTGGTCGCGGTGTCGATTGTCCTGGTGGTCGCCGTGGGCGTGGTGGGGTGGTGGCTGAGGCCGCTGGACAGCCTGCCGGCGGCTCCGGCGCCGATTCCGGTCAGTCCGGCTGCATCGGCGTCGACCAACCCGCCCGTGCCCGTGTCGACGGCACCGACGACCGGACCGGCGACCTCCGCGCCCACCAGAACTACGGCCGACCTCGGGAGTGCTCTGGTCGGGCCAACCTGGGAGGTGCAGACGGTTCGCGGCGCTGACTACGTTCCCGGTCGCTATGAGCGGCCCGGTCTGGTGTTCGAACCGGACGGCTACGTTCGGCAGGCAGTCGGTGGCTGCAACAGCACTGACGGGCTGTACACGGTGGACGGCTCCTCGCTGACCTTCTCAAGGCTGGGGACCAGCCTCGTCGGGTGCCCGGCGGAGACCAGCAACCAGGAGGGCGCCCTGACCCAGGCCCTCGAACAGACCCGAACCGCGAAAATCGACGGCTCGACGCTGACCTTGTTCGACGGTGGCGGCACTGCCCTGGCCACCTTCACGGCCACATCCCCACGCTGACCGCAGACCGCCCGCTTGAACGGTGTGGTGAGGTGGGGCCATGACTTCGGCGTGGCAGCGGGCCCGGAACTGGGTGCTGGACAAGCCAGGCGCGGTCGACCTGGCCGGGCTGGCCACAGTGGTTGCGCGGGCGTCGGTGCTGGCCGCGCAGCTGGGCGAGCTGCCGGACGAGGACCTCGGCTCCCGGCTGGCGGGGTTGCCGACCGGCTTCGTGGACGACGACGACACGCTGGCCGAGTTCCTCGCTGTGGCCCGCGAACTGGCCGAGCGGCAGCTGGGGCTGCGTCCGTTCGACGTGCAACTGCAGGCGGCTACCGCCATGCTGCGCGGCATCTCGGTCGAGCTGGCCACCGGTGAAGGCAAGACCCTGGTCGGGGCGATCGTGGCTGCCGGGCTGGTGCGGGCCGGACGGCGGGTACACGTCCTGTCGGCCAACGACTACCTGGCCGAGCGCGACGCGGGCTGGATGGGACCGCTGCTCAGGGCGGCCGGTGCCAGCGTCGGGTTCGTCACCTCCCACACCGTCCACGAGCAGCGTCAGCAGGCCTACCGGGCCGAGGTGGTCTACGTCCCGGTGACCGAGGCCGGGTTCGACGTGCTGCGCGACCGGGTACGGCTGGACGTCGCCGAGCGGGTCGGAATCGGCCGGGACGCCGCCGTCCTCGACGAGGCCGATGCGGTGCTGCTGGACGAGGCCAGGGTGCCACTGGTACTGGCCGGCGAGGCCGCCGCGGCCGGGAACGGGGACCGGGAGATCGCCGCCTTCGTCCGCACCCTCGTCGAGAGCGCGGACTACCTGGTGGACGCTGACCGGCGCACCCTGCACCTCACCGAGCAGGGGCTGCAGGCGGTCGAGCGGCACTACCCGGGGGTGGACCTGTTCGGCGCTGACCAGGAGCTCCTGACCCGGGTGAACATAGCGCTGCACGCCGAGGTGTTGCTGGTCCGTGACGTCGAGTACGTGGTCGAGAACGGCCGGGTGCGGCTGGTCAGCCAGTCCCGCGGTCGGGTGGAGGCACTGCAGCGCTGGCCCGAGGGCCTGCAGGAGGCGGTGGAGGCCAAGGAGGGCCTGGCCGCCAGCGCCGGCGTCGAGGTGCTCGACCAGCTGCTGGTGCGCGACCTGGTCGGCCGCTACCGCTCGGTGGTCGGGATGAGCGCCACCCTGGCCAGTGCCGCCGACGAACTGCAGGAGCTCTACGGTCTGCGCTGCGGGCCGCTGCCGCCCAACAGTCCTTGCATCCGGGTGGACGAACCTGACCGGCTCTACGAGACCATCGACGAGCGGGATGCCGCCGCCGTCGCCTTCGTTCAGGAGTCGCACGCCACCGGCCAGCCCGTGCTGGTCGCCACCGGCTCGGTGGCCGACTCCGAACGGTTCGCGGGTCTGCTGGCCGCCCACGGACTGGTCTCGGTGGTGCTCAACGCCCGCAACGACGCCGAGGAAGCCGGCATCATCGCCCTGGCCGGCAGCGTCGGACGGCTCACCGTCTCCACCCAGATGGCCGGCCGCGGGGTGGACATCCGGCTGGCCGAAGGTGCTGCGGGTCTGGGCGGGCTGTGCATCGTCGGGATCGCGCGATTCGCCAGTGCCCGGCTGGACGCCCAGCTCCGCGGCCGGGCCGGACGCCAGGGCGACCCCGGACGCTCGATCTTCTTCACCAGCCTGGCCGACCCGCTGGTCACCGAGAACGACCCCGACCACAGTCCGGCCCGTCACGTCCTGCTCGACGGCACGGTGCTGGACAAGAAGCTGCGCACCAACCTGGTCGACCACGCCCAGCGGATCTCCGACGGCCAGCAGCGCGCCCTGCGCGACCTCGCCCGGCGCTACGGCAGCCTGATCGCGCTGCAGCGCGACGAACTGCTCACGCTGCGCGAGGAGCTGCTGACCACCGACCGGCCGGTCACCGAGCTCACCGCCCGGCTGCCGAAACGGATGGCCGCGTTGGCCGGGCAGCTGCCAGCCGAGGCCCTGCTGCGGGACATCCGGACCGCCTGCCTGAGCAGCCTCGACCGGCGCTGGAGCGAACACCTGGCCTACGCCCTCGAACTCCGCGAGGGCATCCACCTGCGCGCCCTGGCCCGACTGGAGCCGCTGGCGGAGTACAACCGGCTGCTGGTCGACTCCTGGCACCAGCTCATCGAACGGGCCTTCGCCGACGCCGCCGGCCTGGTCAGGCGGGCGCCCGTGGCCGACGATCACCTCGACCTCGACCAGGCGGGGGTGTACCGGCCGGGCGCCACCTGGACCTACCTGGTCACCGACGATCAGTTCGGCTCGGAGTGGGCGCGGATCGGGCGCTTCATCGCCCGGGAGTTCCTTGGCCGGCGCTGATCGGAGGCAGTCAGAGACGGCCGCCGTCCCGCGAGGTGGCAACGATGCCCAGCTCCCGACGCGGCGGACGCTAGACTCACCACCAATTGAGTGAGCTGAATGTGGGGTATTTCATGGCGCACGTCGGAGTGGTGCTGGTCAACCTGGGGACACCCGAGGCTCCCACCCTTCCCGCTGTGCAGCGCTACCTGCGCGAGTTCCTCACCGATCGCCGGATCATTCCACTGCACCCGCTGCTGTGGCGGCCGATCCTGGAACTGCGGGTGCTGCAGACCCACGCCCGGGCCTCCACCGAGAAGTACGCCTCGGTGTGGACCCCGGACGGTTCGCCGCTGCTGGTGCACGCCAAGGCCCAGGCCGGCGCCCTGGCAGACAAACTCGGCGACACCGCCCGGGTGGCCGTGGCGATGCGCTACGGCGAGCCCAGCCTGGCCGGCGTGCTGGACGAGCTGAAGGCCGAGGGGATCGACAAGGTGCTCGTCGTGCCGATGTATCCGCAGTTCTCCACCACCACCGTGGCCACCGTCCTCGACGTGCTGGGGAAGTACTTCCAGACCCGGGCCGACCAGTTCGAGTACCGCACCGTGCGCGACTTCCACGTCGACACCGGCTACATCGAAGCCTCCGCGGCCCGGATCGAGGAGACCTGGGCGCGCGAGGGACGGCCGGACTTCGCGGCCGGTGACAAGCTGCTGCTCAGCTACCACGGCATCCCGGTCTCGATGGTGGCCGGCGGCGACCCCTACCCGCGGGAGTGCGAGGCGACCACCGCCCGGCTACGGGAGCGGCTCGGGCTGGGCGAGGACGAGTGCCTGATGGCCTACCAGTCGAAGTTCGGACGTGGGGAGTGGCTCACACCCGCGACCATCGAGAAGGTGGCCGAACTGGGGCAGACCGGGGTGAAACGACTGGACGTGTTCTGCCCGGGCTTCGCCGCCGACTGCCTGGAAACCGAGGAGGAGATCGGCATCCTCAACCGTGAGGAGTTCCACGCCCACGGCGGGGAGCGTTTCGTCCGGGTGCCGTGCCTGAACGACGCCGAGCCCTGGATCGACGCCCTGGCCGGTATCGTCACCCGGCAGCTCGCCGGTTGGGTGAGCGAGCAGTCCGTCCGCTCGGCCTGAGGGAGGTCGCCCCCTTAGCCCTCGCCGCCATTGCGGCGCAGCACCTCGGACAGCCGCTCGGCGGCGGCGATCACCGCCGGGGCGTGCAGCCGTCCGGGCTGGCGGGAGAGACGTTCGATCGGGCCGGAGACGCTCACCGCGGCGATCACCTTGCCGCTGGGGGAGCGCACCGGGGCAGACACCGAGGCCACGCCCGCCTCGCGCTCGGCGACCGACTGCGCCCAGCCGCGGCGCCGGACGGTGGCCAGCGCCACCGCAGAGAAGGAGGCGTTCTGCAGCCCGCGCTGGATCCGCTCGGGATCCTCCCAGGCCAGCAGCACCTGGGCTGCGGAGCCGGCGGCCATGGTCAGCTGGGAGCCGACCGGGATGGTGTCGCGCAACCCGGACGGACGCTCGGCGGCTGCCGCGCAGACCCGGAAGTCGCCCTGGCGGCGGAAGAGCTGGGCGGACTCGCCGGTGATGTCACGCAGTCGCGACAGCACCGGGCCGGCGGTGGCCAGCAGCCGGTCCTCACCGGCAGCAGAGGCGAGCTCGGTGAGCCGTGGGCCAAGCACGAAACGGCCCTGCAGATCGCGGCTGACCAGACGATGATGTTCGAGGGCAACCGCCAGCCGATGGGCGGTCGGCCGGGCGAGCCCGGTCGCGGTCACCAGACCGGCGAGGGTGGTCGGGCCCTGTTCGAGTGCGGTGAGCACCAGAGCCGCTTTGTCGAGAACGCCGACTCCACTTGAGTTGTCCATGTGATGATACTGCCGTCTCGCATCATGATATGCAAGCTGGTAGCATCCCCGTGTGTTACGAGTGCCGTGAGATCCACGGCCGAACCACAGGAGTGCTGATGGGCAAGACGTTGAGTGACAAGGTGTGGGAGAACCACGTGGTGCGTTCGGCACCGGGGGAGCCTGACCTGCTCTACATCGATCTTCACCTGGTTCACGAGGTCACCAGCCCACAGGCCTTCGACGGCTTGCGGCTGGCCGGACGGAAGGTCCGCCGCACCGACCTGACGATCGCCACCGAGGACCACAACACCCCCACCCTCAACATCCTGGCCCCGATCGCCGACCCGGTCAGCAAGCTGCAGGTCGACACCCTGCGCCGCAATGCCGACGAGTTCGGCGTCCGCCGGCACTCCCTGGGCGACAAGGACCAGGGCGTCGTCCACATCATCGGCCCACAGCTGGGCCTGACCCAGCCCGGCCTGACCGTGGTCTGCGGCGACTCGCACACCTCCACCCACGGCGCCTTCGGCGCGCTGGCCTTCGGCATCGGCACCTCCGAGGTCGAACACGTGCTGGCCACCCAGACCCTGCCGCAGGCCCGTCCCAGGACGATGGCGGTCAACGTCAACGGCGACCTGCCCGAAGGCGTCACCGCCAAGGACATCGTCCTCACCCTGATCGCCAAGGTGGGCACCGGCGGCGGCCAGGGCTATGTCGTCGAGTACCGCGGCACGACCATCGAGAGCCTCTCGATGGAAGGCCGGATGACGATCTGCAATATGAGCATCGAGTGGGGCGCCAAGGCCGGCATGATGGCCCCGGACGAGACCACCTTCGCCTACTTAAAGGGACGTCCGCACGCCCCGCAGGGCGCCGACTGGGACGCCGCGGTGACGTCCTGGAAGACGCTCTACTCCGATCCGGACGCCGTCTTCGATCGCGAGGTGAACATCGACGCGGCCACGCTGACCCCGTTCGTCACCTGGGGCACCAACCCCGGCCAGGGAGTCCCGCTGGGCGGTGCCGTCCCCGCCCCGGAGGACTTCTCCGACCCGGTCGACCGTTCGGCCGCCGAACGCGCGCTGACCTACATGGATCTGCGCGCCGGCACCCCGATGCGCGACATCAAGGTCGACACCGTCTTCCTGGGTTCCTGCACCAACGGCCGGATCGAGGATCTGCGGCTGGCGGCGTCGGTGCTGCAGGGCAAGCGGATCGCCGACGGGGTGCGGATGCTGGTCGTCCCCGGCTCGGCCCGGGTCCGGCTGCAGGCCGAATCCGAGGGCCTGGACCAGGTCTTCCTCGACTTCGGCGCCGAATGGCGGGCTGCCGGCTGCTCGATGTGCCTGGGCATGAACCCCGACCAGTTGGCACCGGGGGAGCGCGCCGCGTCCACCTCCAACCGCAACTTCGAGGGCCGCCAGGGCAAGGGCGGCCGCACCCACCTGGTGTCGCCCCCGGTCGCCGCGGCGACCGCCATCCGCGGCACCCTCAGTTCCCCGGCCGACCTGTAAGGAAGCAGCAATGGACAAGTTCAGCACCCACACCGGGATCGCGGTCCCGCTGCGCAACAGCAATGTCGACACCGACCAGATCATTCCGGCGGTCTACCTCAAGCGGGTGACCCGCACCGGCTTCGAGGACGGCCTGTTCGCCGCCTGGCGGGGCGATCCGGCGTTCGTGCTCAACCAGGACGCCTACGCGGCCGGGTCGATCCTGGTCGCCGGCCCCGACTTCGGCACCGGCTCGTCGCGCGAGCACGCGGTCTGGGCACTGCAGAACTACGGTTTCAAGGTCGTCATCGGTTCCCGGTTCGGCGACATCTTCCGCTCCAACTCCGGCAAGGCCGGGCTGGTGATCGCCACCGTCGGGCAGGACGTGGTGGAGAAGCTCTGGGAGATCGCCGAGAGCGAGCCGGGCATCGAGTTCACCGTCGACCTGCACCACCGCACCGTGGAGGCAGCCGACAACGTCTTCGAGTTCATGATCGACGACTACACCCGCCACCGCCTGCTGGAGGGGCTGGACGACATCGGCCTCACCCTGAAGCATGTCGACGACATCGAGGCCTACGAGGCCCGCCGTCCGGCCTGGCTGCCGAGGACGCTGCCGGCCCGCACTGCCGGCTGAACTGCGGATCGGGCGTTCCTGCCGGGACGCCAGCGCGGCGACCCGCAGCAGGCCAGAATGGCGGTCGTGCCCGAGCTGACCGGAACCCCGCGTGCCGGCCTTCCCTTGCGGGTGGCCAACCCGCACCCGGTTGAGCCGGGCTACCGCAGGCTCGCCCGGGTCGCTGGCGTGCTGGTCCGGTTGGTCGCCCGGCTGGACTGGGGGCCGGCCGGCACCCTGCCGGCGTCCGGTGGCGTGATCCTGGTCGCCAACCACATCAGCCAGGCTGATCCGGTGGTGGTCGCCCACTACCTGATCTGGAACGGGCGCTGGCCGCGCTTTCTGGCCAAGCAGGAACTGTGGCGGATGCCGCTGGTCGGCCGGGTGATGGCAGGCACCGGTCAGCTTCCCGTCCAGCGTGGCGGCGAGCGTGCCGCAGACTCCCTCGATGCCGCCGAGGCGGCTCTGCGTCGCGGTGAGTGCGTGGTGGTGTACCCGGAGGGGACGATCACCGCCGACCCGGACGGCTGGCCGATGACCGCCCATCCGGGCGCCGCCCGGCTCGCCCTGGCCACCGGCTGTCCGGTGGTGCCGCTGGGGCAGTGGGGCGCCCAGCGACTGCTGGGTGGCCGTCGGATCTCCTGGCCACGGCTGGTGCCCCGGCCGGTGTTGTCGCTGCGGCTGGGCGTGCCCGTTGTGGTCTCCGACCTCGACTCCGGCGACCCAGGGACGGTCGCCGAACTGGGGGAGCGGATCATGGCAGCCCTCACCGGGCTGGTCGCCGGAATCCGGGGCGAGCCGCCGCCGGCAGGCCGGTTCGACCTGCGGCTGGGACGGCGGGTACCCGGGGCGCGCCCGGGAGCGTGATGCGCCAGCGGTTCGACAGCGCGGTTGCGTCGAAGCTGCGTCGCCGTCCTGGCCCACGTCGCCCGAGGAGAAGGCCCGCCGCGTCGGTCCGGACCGGTAGTCTGGCGACCGATCGCCCGAGAAGAGGACAGATGAGCCAGACATCCCACCGTCCCAGAGTTGCGCTGGTCTTCGGCGGTGCGAGCTCCGAGCACGAGATCTCCTGCCTGACCGCCGGTGGCGTGGCCCGCGTCCTGGATTCCGCCCGGTTCGAGGTGGTGGGCATCGGGATCACCCGGACGGGGGAGTGGGTCCGGGTGCCGCTGGAGGTGGTGGCCGGCTACCGGATCGAGGACGGCCGGTTGCCGCAGGTCGGTGAGGACTTGCCTCCCGCGGTACTGCTGCGGGGCGGGCACGGCGGCCAGGTCGCCGTCCGCGACGGCGACCGGTTGCGCGAGATCATCGACATCGACATCGCCTTCGCCCTGCTGCACGGCCCGTTCGGCGAGGACGGCACGATCCAGGGCCTGTTCGAGATGCTGGGCGTGACCTACGTCGGGGCAGGGGTCGCGGCCAGTGCCATCGGCATGGACAAGGACCTGATGAAGCGGGCGATGTGGGCGGCCGGCCTGCCGGTCGGCCGGTGGATCGCGTTCGGTTCGCGCGACTGGGAGCGGGATCCCGACCGCTGGACCGCAGCGGTCGCCGGCCTGGGCTACCCGGCCTTCGTCAAGCCCGCCCGCGGCGGCTCGAGCATCGGCATCTCCCGGGTCGAGCGCCCCGAAGACCTGGCCGCGGCCATCGACCTGGCACGCAGCCACGACCCGAAGGTGGTGGTCGAGGCGGGCTTCGTCGGGTGCCGCGAGATCGAGGTGGCGGTGCTGCAGGGCCACGGTGGCGGTGCCCCGCGGGTGTCCCTGCCGGGCGAGATCGTGCTGCACGCCGAGGGCAGGTTCTACGACTTCGAGTCCAAATACCTCGACACCGACGAGATCAGCCTCGACGCCCCGGCCCGGCTCACCCCTGCCGAACTCGCCGACGCCCGCGACCTCGCCGGGCGCACCTTCGAGGCGATGGGTGTCGAGGGCCTGGCCAGGATCGACCTGTTCCTCAACCCGGCCGGAAAGTTCTTCGTCAACGAGCTCAACACCATGCCGGGTTTCACCGCCACCTCGATGTTCCCGCTGTTGTGGCAGGCCAGCGGGCTGGAGTACCCCGATCTGGTCGCCGACCTGATCGACCTCGGCCTGGCCAAGGGCCTAGGGCTGCGGTGATGCCCGGCACGGTCGGCGACCTGGGCGAGTTCGGCCTGATCGCCGAGATCACGGCCGGGTTGCCCAGCTCGCAGCAGGTGGTGGTCGGTCCCGGTGACGACTGTGCGGTGTTCACCCCGTCCGGTGCGGTGGCGGTCTCCACCGACACGATGGTGCAGGGCCGGCACTGGCGCGACAGCTGGTCGTCCGGCCACGATGTCGGACGCAAGGCGGTGGCTTCCTCGGTGGCCGATCTGGAGGCCGAGGGCGCCCGTCCGCTGGCGCTGGTGATGAGCCTGGCGCTGCCGGCCGAGACCGAGATGGCCTGGGTGCGCGAGTTCAGTGCCGGGGTGCGCGAGGAGTGCGTCCATGCCGGGGTGCTGCTGGTGGGCGGCGACACCACGTCCGCACCGGCGATCGTGGTGACCTCGACGGTGTTCGGCGAACTGGCAGGACGAGCCCCGGTCACCCGGGCCGGTGCCCGTCCCGGTGACGTGGTGGCGGTCCGGGGCAGGCTGGGCTGGGCCGAGGCCGGCCTGGCGGTGCTGAACCGCGGCTTCCGCTCACCGGCCGCCGTGGTGCTGGCTCACCGGGTGCCGTCCCCGCCCTACGGTCAGGGCATCGTCGCAGCCGAGGCCGGTGCCACCGCGATGGTGGACGTCTCGGACGGCCTGCTGGCCGACCTGGGCCATATCGCCGCAGCGTCGGGGGTGGCGATCGACCTGGACAAGGGCGCCTTCGCCATCGCCGAGCCGCAGACCGCCGTCGCGGCCGCGCTGGGCGGGAGGGATCCGCTGGCGTTCGTCCTGACCGGCGGCGATGACCACGCGCTGGCGGCCTGCTTCCCGCGCGGCCCGGTGCCCGACGGCTGGCAGGTGATCGGTGCGGTCCGGGCGGGCGAGCCGACGGTCCTGGTGGACGGCGAGACCTGGGACGGCGATCCCGGCTGGCAGCACTTCGTGAGTTGAACCGGCCTGAGCACCAGACAGCGTCCCCACAGGCAACTTGCGGTGTTGCGGCGTGGCCGGTTCCGCTACGGGCCGGGGATCGCTTAACCTTCGTCCATGGCGACCCGCGCGTCTTCCCCCTCGCGGAGCCGCAGCAGCGCGTCCTCGCGTCCCGCGGCCTCCCGAGCGTCCGGAAGTAAGAAGAGCACGACCCGTAGCACCAGTTCGGCGCGCGGGCGCACCCCGCAACCCTCCGGGCTGAGCCGGTTCCTGTCCGGGATCGGACGCGGCCTGGCCGCGGCCTGGCGCGGGCTGGCGTCGGTGGCGGGTGGCTCGGCGCGGGCGATCGGCAGCGGCGCGAAGGACCTCGACCCGCAGTTGCGGCGCGACGGTGCTGGGCTGGTGCTGCTGATCCTCGGCTTGGTCACCGCCGGCGAGTTCTGGTTCGGCCTGCCGGGCTCCCTGGGCCACTGGGTGCGGATCGGGGTCACGACCCTGGTCGGCTCGTTCTGCTACGCCGTGCCGGTGCTGGCCTTCTTCATGGCCTGGCGCACGCTGCGCCACCCGGACCGCAACGGCCCCGGTGGACGGCAGGCGATCGGCTGGACGCTGAGCCTGCTCGGCGTTCTCGGCCTGATCCACATCGCTGACGGGCTGCCGCGCGGACACGAGACGGAGGCGGTCCGCGCCGCCGGCGGCTTCCTGGGGTTCTTCTCCTCCTCCTTCCTGGTGGACCTGGTCAGCGTGTGGATCGCCGTGCCGATCCTGGTGCTGGTGGCGGCCTTCGGTGTGCTGGTGATCGTCGGCATCCCGGTGCACGAGATCCCGACCCGGCTCGCCGAGCTGAAGAAGAAGTTCACGCCGCCGCCGAAGGAACTCACCGACTTCACCCGTGACGAGGCCTATACCACGCCGCTGGTGCGTGAGCCGGAAACCCGGGTCGACATCGACCCGGCCGACCTCGAGCTCACCCAGCCCATGGAACGTCCCGCCAAGGTGACCGCCGGGCTGCCGAAGAAGGCCGAACTCGAGGTGCCGACGATCTCCCCCGAGCCGCTGCGGGCCGAGCAGTTCCAACTCTCCGGTGACGTGGTCTACACCCTGCCTGACCAGACCCTGCTGAAGCCCGGTAGCGTGCCCAAGGCGCGCAGCCAGGCCAGTGACGCGGTGGTGGCCAGCCTCACCGGTGTGCTGCGGCAATTCGAGATCGATGCCGAGGTCACCGGCTACACCCGCGGGCCGACGGTGACCCGCTACGAGGTCGAGCTGGGCAATGCGGTCAAGGTCGAGAAGGTGACGGCGCTCGGCAAGAACATCGCCTACGCTGTGGCCTCGGCCGACGTCCGGATCCTGTCGCCGATCCCCGGCAAGTCGGCGATCGGCATCGAGATCCCGAACGCCGACAAGGAGATCGTCTCGCTGGGCGACGTGCTGCGCTCCAACCGGGCGCGGGGCGACCATCACCCGATGACGGTCGCGCTGGGCAAGGATGTCGAGGGCGGGTACGTGGTTGCGAACATGACCAAGATGCCGCACCTGCTGGTGGCCGGCGCCACCGGTTCGGGCAAGTCCAGCTTCGTGAACTCGATGATCACCTCGATCCTGATGCGCGCCACACCCGACGAGGTGCGGATGATGCTGGTCGATCCCAAGCGGGTCGAGCTCACCCACTACGAGGGCATCCCGCACCTGGTCACGCCGATCATCACCAGCCCGAAGAAGGCCGCCGAGGCGCTGCAGTGGGTGGTGCGGGAGATGGACACCCGGTACGACGATCTGGCTGCCTTCGGCTTCCGGCACGTCGACGACTTCAACAAGGCGGTTCGCTCGGGCCAACTGCAGCCGCTGCCGGGGTCGGAGCGGGTGCTGGCCCCCTACCCCTATCTGCTGGTGATCGTGGATGAGCTGGCCGACCTGATGATGGTCGCGCCCCGCGACGTGGAGGACTCCATCGTCCGGATCACCCAGCTGGCCCGGGCCGCCGGCATTCACCTGGTGCTGGCCACCCAGCGTCCGTCCACCGACGTGGTGACCGGCCTGATCAAGGCCAACGTGCCCAGCCGGCTGGCCTTCGCCACCAGTTCCATGACCGACTCTCGGGTGATCCTCGACACTCCGGGCGCGGAGAAGCTGGTCGGCCAGGGCGACGCGCTCTTCCTGCCGATGGGCCAGTCCAAGCCGCTGCGCGTCCAGGGCTCCTGGGTGACCGAGGCCGAGATCCGCTCGGTGGTCAGCTACGTCAGCGAACAGCTGGCGCCGCAGTACCGCGACGATGTCGCGGCGCCGGCGGACTCCGGCAAGACCGTCGCCGAGGACATCGGGGACGACCTGGAACTCGTCCTGGAGGCCGCTCAGCTGGTGGTGAACCTGCAGCTGGGGTCGACCTCGATGCTGCAGCGCAAGCTGCGGGTCGGGTTCGCCAAGGCCGGCCGGCTGATGGACATCCTGGAGACCCGGGGGATCGTGGGCCCCTCGGAGGGCTCCAAGCCGCGTGAGGTGCTGGTCAAGCCCGACGACCTCGATGAGGTGCTGGCCAACCTGCGGGAGGGCTGAGACCTCGACCGGCACCGGCAGCTGCAGAAACCGGGCAGAAGAGGCGAGCCGCGTGGATAGTGCACGCGAGTGGGCTGGAACACCCGGTTTCTGCGCGCGACGCGCGGTGACGGTCCGGGCGCGCCGCCGCGCAGCGGCTCACAGCCTGTTTCGGTAGGCTCCATGCCCATGACTTCGCAGCTCCCGGCCGTGCACATCGTGTCGCTGGGCTGCGCCCGCAATGAGGTCGACTCCGAGGAGCTGGCCGGCCGACTCGCCGTCGGCGGATTCTCGTTGGTGGACGACCCGTCCGATGCCGAGGTGGTGGTGGTCAACACCTGCGGGTTCATCGACGCGGCGAAGAAGGACTCCATCGACACCCTGCTGGCCGCAGCAGACCTGAAGGACGAGGGGACAGTGCGGTCGGTGGTGGCGGTGGGCTGCCTTGCCGAGCGTTACGGCGCCGAACTGGCCCGTGAACTACCCGAGGCCGACGCCGTCCTCGGTTTCGACGACTACGCCGACATCTCCGTGCGGCTGCGTGGCATCCTGGCCGGCGAGACCCGGCCTGCGCACGCCCCGCGCGACCGGCGGACCCTGCTGCCGCTGACCCCGGTTGCCCGGCCCGCGGCCGCCCGCGGACTGTCGGTGCCCGGCCACGCCGACCTGCCCGCCGGGCTCGCGCCGGCCAGCGGCCCGCCGGTGCTGCGCCGCCGATTGGACGGCAGCCCCACCGCGCCGCTGAAGATCGCCTCGGGCTGCGACCGGCGGTGCGCCTTCTGCGCCATCCCGAGCTTCCGGGGCTCCTATCTCTCCCGTCCGGTCGACGAGGTCGTCGCCGAGGCCGGCTGGCTGGTCGGCCAGGGCGTCCGCGAGGTCATGCTGGTCTCGGAGAACTCCTCCTCCTACGGCAAGGATCTGGTCGGTGCTGGCGGGCTGGAGTCCCTGCTCGAAGCGCTCAACGCCGTCGACGGGCTGGACTGGGTGCGGGTCAGCTACCTGCAGCCGGCCGAGCTGCGGCCGTCGCTGATCGAGGCGATCTGCGGCCTGGACAAGGTAGTGCCCTACTTCGACCTGCCCTTCCAGCACGCCTCTGCCACAGTGCTGCGCCGGATGCGCCGGTTCGGCGATGCGGCATCCTTCCTCGGACTACTGGGCAGCATCCGGACGCGGGAGCCGCTGGCCGGTGTCCGCTCGAATGTCATCGTCGGCTTCCCCGGCGAGACCGAGGAGGACATCGAGATCCTCACCGATTTCCTGGTGCAGGCCCGGCTGGACGCCGTCGGGGTCTTCGGCTACTCCGACGAGGAGGGCACCGAGGGCGCCAGGTTGGACGGCAAGCTGCCAGCTGCCGAGATCGCCGATCGGGTCGAGCACCTCGCCGCGCTGGTCGACGAGATCACCCGGCAGCGGGCGGAGGATCGGCTGGGTGAACGGGTCAGGGTGTTGCTGGAGGAGCCGGGCGAACGCCGGGAGTGGACCGGGCGGGCTGCCCACCAGGGCCCGGAAGCCGACACCACCACCACGGTCTCGGGGCTGGTCGATGGCCGACCCGGGCAGCTGGTCTGGGGTAGGGTCGTCGCTGTGGACGGGATGGACCTCATCGCGGAGGCGGAGTTGTGATGGCCGCCACTTCGCCGACCCCGACTGCCGGAATCCCGGCCTGGCTGCCCAACTCCTTGACCATCCTGCGACTGATTCTGGTCCCAGTCTTCGTCGTGGTGCTGTTCGTCGCGCCAACCAGCCTGCCCTGGCGGCTGGCCGCCTCGGCGACCTTCCTGGTGGCGATCCTGACCGATTTGTTCGACGGCCGGCTGGCCCGCAAGTACAACCTGGTCAGTGATTTCGGCAAGATCTGGGACCCGATCGCCGATAAGGCGCTGACCGGTGCGGCCTTCATCGGCCTGAGCGTCCTTGGCGAGCTGCCCTGGTGGATCACGATCCTGATCCTGGCCCGGGAGTGGGGGATCACCTGGATGCGGGTGCGGATGCTGAAGTACGAGGTGATGGCGGCAGCCCCCGGCGGCAAACTGAAGACCGTGCTGCAGTCGATCGCGCTGGTGATGTTCCTGGCCTACCCGATCCAGCTCACCCAACAGCCGGCCCCGTGGTGGTTCTGGCCGGCCTGGGTGGTGATGGCTGCGGCATTCGTGATGACCCTGGTGACCGGTGTGCAGTACGTGGTGGATGCGTGGCGGCTGCGGGCCAAGGCCCTGGCGGCGACGGGCGATGACTCGCAGTCTTGAACCCGATCCGCTGGCGGTGCGGGTGGTGGCCGCCTTCAGTGCCCGCGGGCTGACGCTGGCGACCTCCGAATCGCTCACCGGCGGTCTGATCGGGGCGTCCCTGACCGGCGTGCCGGGCGCGTCGGACGTCTATCTGGGCGGTGTGATCGGCTACGCGACCGGGATGAAGGCGGTGCTGTCCGACGTCCCGGAGCCGGTGCTGGCAGCCCACGGCGCGGTGGCGGAGGAGACCGCCCGGGCGATGGCGGACGGCGTCCGGCGTCGCACCGGGGCCGACTGGGCGGTGGCGGTGACCGGGGTGGCAGGACCTGCCCGCCAGGAGGGCAACCCGCCCGGCACGGTCTGGCTGGCGGTGAGCGGACCGGGACGGACCAGTACCCGGCGGGGTGGCTTCCAGGGCGACCGTGCCGCCGTCCGGGAGGCGACGGTGGACGCGGCGCTCAGCCTGTTGCTCGGCGAACTCGGCGCCGAGGGCTGACCCGGGAACAGGATCCTCCGGCGTGGTGTTGTGTCACTCAGCGGAGTCTCCCCGAGCGACAGGTAGAGTTCATCCATGGTCATGTCGATCCCAGGGCGCCCGGCGCTGATGCGCGAGGCGCTTGGTGAAGTCCTGCGCGAACTGCGGACCTCGGAGAAACTGACCCTCCGCGAGGTGTCCTCCCAGGCGCGGGTGAGCCTCGGCTACCTCTCCGAGATCGAACGTGGCCAGAAAGAGGCCTCCAGCGAGTTGCTGAACTCGATCTGCGGTGCCCTTGACGTGCCGCTGTCCGTGCTGCTGCGGCGGGTGAGCGACCGGATCGACGCCCAGGCCGTGGTCACCCAACTGCCGGTGCGCACCGAGCGGGTCGCTGCGGCCTGATGCGTGAGACCGAACTCTGGTCCAGGTTGCGGCAGTTGCTCGGACCGGCCTACACCCCGGTCTGGGCCGATTCCGTGGTACACGCCTCGCTGGGTGGACGGACGGTGACCGAGGCGCTGGCGGCAGCCCTGCCGGTGAAGCAGATCTGGCTGGCCGCCTGCCTGAGCCTTGAGGTGCCCGAGCACGAACGCTGAGGAGCGCGCTTCCGTATCCTCGTCCCCGCGTGTCGCGTGATTTCGAACAGGTGTTCGCCTAGGCTGTGGACATCGTCGGCAGGACACGTGGTTTTCCACAGTCCTGCGCGTCGCCTGAACCACTGTCAGTGGTGGTGCCTAGGGTGGCAGACGTCGAAAAGCAGAGGTCGGCGCGGCCGACGAGGAAAGGACAGTGCGATGGCGGTTGCAGATCGCGAGAAAGCCCTTGAGGCAGCGCTTGCCCAGATCGAGAAACAACATGGCCGCGGCTCGGTGATGCGCCTGGGCGAGGACAGCAGGCAGCCGATCGAGGTGATTCCCACCGGGTCGATCGCGCTCGATGTCGCGCTCGGCATCGGTGGCCTGCCGCGCGGCCGGGTGGTGGAGGTCTACGGCCCGGAGTCCAGCGGCAAGACCACCGTCGCCCTGCACGTGATCGCCAACGCCCAGGCGGCCGGCGGCATCTGCGCGTTCATTGACGCCGAGCATGCGCTCGACCCGGAGTATGCCGGCAAGCTCGGCGTCGACACCGATCAACTGCTGGTGAGCCAGCCCGACAACGGCGAGCAGGCGCTGGAGATCGCCGACACTCTGGTCCGCTCAGGGGCGCTCGCGCTGATCGTGATCGACTCGGTGGCCGCGCTCACCCCGCGCGCCGAGATCGAGGGTGAGATGGGCGACAATCATGTCGGTCTGCAGGCCCGCCTGATGAGCCAGGCACTGCGGAAGATGACCGGTGCGCTGTCGGGTGCCAACACCACCGCGATCTTCATCAACCAGCTCCGCGAGAAGATCGGTGTGATGTTCGGTTCCCCGGAGACCACCACCGGCGGCCGGGCGCTGAAGTTCTATTCCTCGGTGCGGCTCGACGTCCGCCGGATCGAGACTCTGAAAGACGGCTCGGAGATGGTCGGCAACCGCACCCGGGTCAAGGTGGTGAAGAACAAGGTCGCGCCACCCTTCAAGCAGGCCGAGTTCGACATCCTGTACGGCCAGGGGATCAGCCGGGAGGGCGGCCTGATCGATCTCGGCGTCGACTGCGGCATCATCCGCAAGGCGGGAGCCTGGTTCACCTACGAGGGCGAACAGCTCGGCCAGGGCAAGGAGAATGCTCGCACCTACCTGAAGAACAACCCCGAGATCGCCGACGAGTTGCAGCATCGCATCCTGACCCAGCTCGGAATCGGCACCGAAAAGGTGCCCGAGGGAATCGACCCGGTGACCGGTGAGGTCTCCTTCTGAGCCGATGACCGACGAGCAGGTGCAGCCTGACGAGCCCGCTGCCGACCCGGTTGAGGTCGCCCGCGAGATCGCGTTACGCCTGCTCACGGTCCGGCCGCGCAGTCATGCCGAACTCCAGGCCGCCATGGCCCGCAAGGGAGTGCCGGACGAGGCTGCAACCGAGGTACTGGAGCGGTTCACCGACGTCGGGCTGATCGATGATGCGGCGTTCGCCAGAGCCTGGGTCGACTCCGGCACCCGGCGGGTCCGTGGTCGGCGTGTGCTGGCGCGCGAACTGGCAACCAAGGGAATCGACCGGGAGTTGATCACCGAGGTGCTGGCCGAACGCAGTGGTGACGAGGAATGGGAGGCTGCGCTCGGCTTCGCCCGCCGGAAGGCGCAGACGATGACCGGCCTGGATCGCCAGACCCGGTTCCGGCGGCTGTCCGGAGCCCTGGCGCGCCGGGGATTCGGTACCGATGTGGTCTTGGCGGTGGTCAAGGAGGTTCTGCAGGAGGAGCCCGACGAATTCACCGACTGAGGGTTGTCTTGCAGAAGCCGCTGCGGCGGCCTAGCCTGCCGCTAGGTGCATCTTCGGAGCGCCACTGAGCGATTGACGTGTTTTCCGGGGCCTGAACCCCACTGTCATCCCGTCCGCCAGGCGGGATGTTGAGGCGTCTCATGACACCGGTGCGTCCCTCGCCGCGTGGTGCCCCGGCTGCGCTCACCCCGGCGCAAGGAGAACCCATGGACACGATGCAGGTGTTGGTCATTGTGATCGCGGTCCTGGGAGCGGCGAGCCTGGTGATGGCAGTCGTCTTCCTGGTGAATCTCCGTGCCCAGCAGCGCACTGTTCAACAGGCCGCGCGACGAGCGGTGGAGGAGGAGCGCAGCCGAAGCCCGCTGGCCCTGCCCGAGTTGCGGCCCGGCAGGACGAAGGAACCACGTGAACCGCGGCCGGAGCGTCCGGCCAAACAGCGGCACCCGAAGAAACCGGTCGCACCAGCGGACGACAGCGAACCGGACGTGTCGCTGCAGGAACGTGACCGGCTGCTCCGGGACCGGGAGACAGGGCTGGCCAGCCAGGAAGCCGAGTTGGCCTCGGCCCGCGTGGACCTGCAGCGCCAACAACTCCTGGTGGACGAGCGCGCGGCAGCGCTCGCTGCGGCCGAGGCGGCCCATCAGGAGCGGCTGGAGACGCTCGCCGGAATCACCGCCGACCAGGCACGCACCGAACTGCTGGCCAGGGTGGAGAGGGACAGTCGCCTGCAGGCAGCCCAGTTGGCCCGCGAACTGGAGACGGAGGCCAAGCGCACCGGTGAGGCCCGGGCGCGCCAGATCATCGTCGGCGCGATCCAGCGCCTGGCAGCCGAGCAGACCACCGAGTCGGTGGTGGCGTCCGTGCCGCTGCCCAGCGATGAGATGAAGGGCCGGATCATCGGCCGTGAGGGCCGCAACATTCGCGCCTTCGAGCAGGTGACCGGGGTGAACGTGATGATCGACGACACCCCGGAGAGCGTGCTGCTGTCCTGTTTCGATCCGGTTCGCCGCGAGATCGCACGCCTGACCCTCACCGAGTTGGTCGAGGACGGACGAATCCACCCCGCCCGCATCGAGGAGGTGTACGAGCGCAGTCAGCGCAACATTGAGGAACTCTGCCTGCGAGCCGCCGAGGACGCGGTGCTGGAGATGGGGATCACCGATCTCGACCCGGGCCTGTTGCAGTACATCGGAGCGCTGAAGTATCGCACCTCGTACGGGCAGAACGTCCTGGCGCACCTGATCGAGTGCGGGCACATCGCCGCGCTGATGGCCGCAGAACTCGGGATGGATGTTGCGGTCTGCCGCCGGGCGGCCTTCCTGCACGACATCGGCAAGGCCCTCACCCACGAGGTGGAGGGCTCCCACGCTGCCGTCGGGGCCGACCTGGCCCGCCGGCACGGCGAACACCCGGACATCGTCCACGCGATTGCCGCCCACCACAACGAGATCGAGCCACGCACCGCGGAGGCGGTGCTTACCCAAGCCGCCGACGCGATCAGCGGAAGCCGTCCAGGCGCCCGGCGGGAGAGCCTGGAGATCTACGTCAAGCGGCTGCAGCGGCTGGAGGAGATCGCGCGTGCCCATGCCGGGGTGGACAAGGTGTTCGCCATGCAGGCCGGCCGCGAGGTGCGGGTGATGGTGGCGCCCGACCGGGTCAGCGACGCCGAGTCCCACGCGATTGCCCGGGAGATCGCCCGCGAGGTGCAGGGCGAGTTGACCTACCCGGGCAGCATCAAGGTGACGGTGGTGCGCGAGTCCCGGGCGGTGGCGCTGGCACGGTAAGATTTGACCCCGTGGCTAGCGCAGTAACCCAGACCGCCTCCCGCACCTACCAGGTGGTGACCTACGGGTGCCAGATGAACGTGCATGACTCCGAACGGATCGCGGGCGTCCTGGAGGATGCCGGTTACCTACCGGCCGCGCAGGACGAACAGGCCGATGTGGTGGTGTTCAACACCTGCGCGGTGCGGGAGAACGCCGACAACCGGCTCTACGGCAACCTCGGACACCTCGCTCCGGTAAAGGCGTCGCGTCCCGGGATGCAGATCGCGGTCGGTGGCTGCATGGCGCAGAAGGACCGCACCATCGTGGTGCAGCGAGCACCCTGGGTCGACGTCGTCTTCGGAACCCACAACCTCGGCTCGCTGCCGGTGTTGCTGGAGCGGTCGCGGGTGCTGGAGCAGTCGCAGGTCGAGATCGTGGAAGCGCTGGAGCGCTTCCCGTCCACGCTGCCGACCCGGCGTGACTCGGCCTACGCAGCCTGGGTGTCGATCAGTGTGGGCTGCAACAACACCTGCACCTTCTGCATCGTGCCAGCGCTGCGCGGCAAGGAGACCGACCGGCGGCCGGGTGACATCCTGGCGGAGATCCGGGCGCTGGTGGCCGAAGGCGTCCAGGAGATCACCCTGCTGGGGCAGAACGTGAACAGCTACGGCGTCGAGTTCGGCGACCGGGGTGCGTTCGCCAAGCTGCTGCGGGCCTGCGGCGATGTCGAGGGCCTGGAGCGGGTCCGGTTCACCTCGCCGCACCCGGCGGCATTCACCGATGACGTGATCGCCGCCATGGCCGAGACCCCGAACGTCATGCCGTCGCTGCACATGCCACTGCAGTCGGGTTCGGACGCGGTGCTGAAGGCGATGCGGCGCTCCTACCGCAGCCAGAAATTCCTCGGCATTCTCGACCGGGTGCGCTCCGCGATGCCGCACGCGGCGATCACCACCGACATCATCGTCGGTTTTCCCGGCGAGACCGAGGACGACTTTCAGGCCACCCTCGACGTGGTGGCTGCCTCCCGGTTCTCCGCGGCTTTCACCTTCCAGTACTCGATCCGGCCCGGCACGCCGGCGGCCACCATGCCCGACCAGGTGCCCCACGAGGTGGTGCAGGAGCGCTACGAGCGGCTGGTCGACCTGGTCGGTGAGGTCGCTTGGCAGGAGAACCGCCACCAGGTCGGCCAGCGGGTCGAGGTGATGTTCGCCGACGGCGAGGGACGCAAGGACGCCGCCACCGCACGGATGTCCGGAAGGGCGCGCGACAACCGGCTGGTGCACGTGGCCGTTCCGGATGAACCGGCGGCGCGGCCGCGCCCGGGCGACTTCGCCGAGGTGGAGGTCAGCTATGCCGCCCCACACCACCTGAACGCCGACGGTGGGCTGCTGAGCCTGCGCCGCAGTCGCGGCGGGGACGCGTGGCAGGCCAGGCAGGAAAAGCCGAGCGACGCTGCCGGACGTCCGCTGGTCGGGCTGGGCATGCCCACGCGCTCGGCCTGAGCGGCCGGACGGTGAGCCGGCCTTGCGCTGAGCTGGCCCTGCGCTGAACTGGCCCTGCGCTGAACTGGCCCGGACATGAGCCAGGGGGCCGGCCTGGCGGCCGACCCCCTGGGTTCGTCGTAGTCAGACCGTCGACCGGCCTACTTGTCTCCTCCGGCCAGGTTCTCCACCTGGTCCTTCAGGAAATCCTGCGCCTGGTCGACCTGGGCCGCAAACTGGCTGTTGGTCGCTTGATCCACCGCGTCACCGACAGCGTCGATGCCCTTGGCGATCTCGTCCTCGTGGCCAGCAACGGCTCCCTTGATCTGCTCAACGAAATCCATGCGACCTCCTTTCGTCCAAGCGCCGTAGACCTTCCGCGGCTGCTCCACCTTTGTACCCCATGTCGGGGGTGCTGCCAAGACCCCGGGCGGTGAGTTCACAGGAGTCGTCGAGACTTCAGGGCCGAAGTGGGACACGATGGCCGCCGGGCCTCCGGTTGGGCGGCGCTACGGCACGAGCGGCACAATGGCGGAGTGCTCCCCGTCCTGGTCGTCAACGGTGTGACCGCCAGCGGCAAGACCGCGGCGGCGGTCGAGGTCGCGCAGCACTTGGGAGCAGATGGCGTACCGGCGGAGGTCGTGAACGCTGACTCGATGCTGGTCTACCGCGGGATGGACATCGGCACCGCCAAACCGACCCTCGCCGAGCGCGGTGGCGTACCCCACCACCTGATCGACATTCTGGAGGTCACCCAGACGGCCAGCGTTGCGGCCTTCCAGCGGTTGGCCCGGGCCGCGATCGCCGATTGTCGCAACCGCGGCGTCGTCCCGATCGTGGCCGGTGGTTCGGCGCTCTACATGCGGGCGATCCTGGACGAGTTCGAGTTCCCCGGCACCGACCCGGCGGTGCGTGGACGGCTGGAGGCCGACCTGGCCGAGCTCGGGCCGGCGGTGCTGCACGCCCGGCTGGCCGAGCTGGCGCCGCAGGCGGCGGCCGGTATCCTGCCCGGCAACGGCCGCCGGATCGTACGGGCGCTGGAGGTGATCGAGCTGACCGGTTCGTTCTCCCCGGTTCTGCCACAGGCGGTCTACGCCATCGAGGACGTGCTGCAGTTCGGGCTGGAACTCGATCGGACGACGATGGACGCCCGGATTGAGCAGCGGGTGGACCGGATGTGGCAGCAGGGTTTCGTCGACGAGGTGCGAGGGCTCATTCCGTGCGGGCTGAGGCGGGGGAAGACGGCGTCGCGGGCGTTGGGCTACCGGCAGATCCTCGAGTACCTCGACGGTAGCTGCACCGAGGACGAGGCACGGCAGGCCACCGTCTCCGGTACCCGGCGGTTCGCCCGCAAGCAACGGGGCTGGTTCCGGCGCGACCCGCGGATCACCTGGCTGCCGGCCGGTGAGGCAGCGGAGCGGATCCGGGACGCCTTCCGGCTGGCGCTGGATCCGTCGTAACCGCGCGCCACCGGGCGCAGATCCCACCGGCCAACACCCGCAAGCGCACCATGTCGCAATCCTGCGTCTCGACGGTCGCGTTCCGCCGGAATCGGCACGTCTGCGAACTCGACCAGCAGAATCACGACAGGCAAAGGGGCCGGCAACGTGCGTGGCAGAGCTGAAGGGTAGGCTCGAGCAGACAACCGGGGAGATGTGATGCGTGAACTGCCGTTCGTGAAGGGCCATGGCGCCCGCAACGACTTCGTGCTGTTCACCGACCCCGAAAACAGGGTTGAACTGAGCGATGCGGAGGTCGCCGCGATCTGTGACCGCCGGGCCGGGATCGGCGCCGACGGCGTGCTGCGCGCCGTCCGGGACGCCGACGGGCAGTGGTTCATGGACTACCGCAATGCCGACGGTTCGCTGGCGGAGATGTGCGGCAATGGGCTGCGGGTCTTCCTGCGCTACCTGGCGTCCGAGGGCCTGGTGCACGACGAGCGGGTGACGGTGGGGACGCGCGCCGGCGAGCGTACCGGAACCTTCCTGCCGGACGGCCGGATCGCGGTCACCATGGGCGCGGTCCGGATCGATCCCGACCGTCCCGAGGTGACCATCGGCGACCGGTGCTGGCCGGGGATCCCTGCCGACGTCGGCAATCCCCACGTGGTGTCGGTGGTGGCCGATCAGGCCGAGCTGGATGCGCTGGATCTCTGTGCCGCGCCAGGAGTGCCTGACGGCCGTTTTCCCCACGGCGTCAACGTCGAGTTCGTCGCACTGCTCGAACCCGGCCATGTCCGGATGCGGGTGCACGAACGCGGCTCGGGAGAGACCTGGGCCTGCGGAACCGGCGTCGTAGCGGTGGCGGTGAGTGTCGGCGGCGCCGTCCCCGGCGGCGACCCGGTACGGGTCACCACCCCGGGCGGCGATCTGGCGGTGCACGTCCAGCCGGACGGTGAGGCGGTGCTGACCGGCCCGGCCGTGCTGGTCGCCCGCGGCGTGATCGACCTGGAGGTGATCGGCTGATGACCCGGCCAACAGACATCGAACTCGACGTCGACGGCGAGCAGCTCGACCTGGAGGAGCGGCACTCGCTGCGCCGGGTGGCCGGCATGTCCACCCAGCTCACCGACATCACCGAGGTCGAGTACCGCGAACTACAGCTGGAGCGGGTGGTGCTGGTCAGCGTCTGGGCCAACGGTAGCGAGGTGGACGCCGACAACTCTCTCGCCGAGCTCAAACTGCTCGCCGAGACCGCCGGCTCCCAGGTGCTCGAAGGTCTGGTGCAGAAGCGCTCCTCGCCCGACCCGGCCACGTTCATCGGCCGCGGCAAGGTAGAGGAGCTGCGCCAGGTGGTGGTGGCCACCGGCGCCGACACGGTGATCTGTGACGGCGAACTCGAGCCCGCCCAGCTGCGCAACCTGGAAGACCGGGTGGGGGTCAAGGTGGTCGACCGGACCGCGTTGATCCTCGACATCTTCGCGGCTCATGCCAAGAGCGTCGAGGGCAAGACCCAGGTCGAGCTTGCCCAGCTGCAGTACCTTCGGCAGCGGCTGCGAGGCTGGGGCGGCAATCTCTCTCGGCAGGTCGGCGGACGGGCGGCGGGCGGCGCCGGTATCGGTGGCCGCGGCCCCGGCGAGACCAAGATCGAGGTCGACCGCCGCCGGATCCGGACCCGGATCGCCACTTTGCGGCGGCGGCTGCGCGACCTGGATGCCGTCCGGGAGACCAAGCGGTCGGGACGGCGGCGCAACCAGGTGCCGAGCGTGGCGATCGTCGGCTACACCAATGCCGGGAAGTCCTCCCTGCTCAACCGCCTCACCGGTGCCGGGGTGCTGGTCGAGGACGCCCTGTTCGCCACCCTCGACCCGACCACCCGGCGGGCGCAGACCGGCGACGGCCGGCAGTACACGCTCACCGACACCGTCGGGTTCATCCGGCACCTGCCGCACGATCTGGTCGAGGCCTTCCGCTCCACCCTGGAGGAGTCGGTGGAGGCCGACCTGTTGCTGCACGTGGTGGACGGCTCGGACGCCGACCCGTTCGGCCAGATCAAGGCCGTCCATGAGGTGCTGAGCGGCATCGGCGCAGCCGCGGTGGCCGAGCAACTGGTGGTGAACAAGATCGACCAGGCCGAACCTGACGCGCTGCTGGCGCTGCGGGGCGCCTACCCGGATGCGGTCTTCGTCTCCGCCCGCACCGGCGAGGGGCTGGACGAGCTGCGCGCCCGGGTTGAGGCACGGCTGCCCCGTCCCGGGGTCGAGGTGCGGGCGTTGGTGCCCTACGACCGCGGCGACCTGATCAACCGGATCCACCAGTCGGGGGAGTTCCTGACCACCGAGCACACCGGCAACGGCACCCTCGTGGTCGCTCTGGTCAACGCCGACCTCGCCGGCGAGCTGTCACGCTATGCACTGCCGCAGGAGGCGAGCTGAGCGAGCAGGTCGCCGACGCGGTGCTGGCCACGGCGGTGGAGCGGATCGGCGGGAGGGCGCGCGCGGGCCAGCAGCAGATGGTGCGCGAGGTGGCCCAGACCATCGCCACCGGCGAGCACCTGCTCGTCCAGGCCGGTACCGGCACCGGCAAGTCGCTCGGCTATCTCGCGCCGGCGTTGGCGCACCTGGCGGAGGACCCGCAGGCCCGGGTGATGATCGCCACCGCGACCCTGGCACTGCAGGCGCAGTTGGCCACCAAGGACATCCCGGCGGCAGTGGAGGCCTGTCAGCAGGTCACCGGTCGCCAGATCTCCCACGCGGTGCTGAAGGGGCGCAGCAACTACGCCTGCCTGCACCGGGTGCGCCAGGGGGCCGGCCCGGACGCGCAGGGCACCCTGCTGGGCGGTGCCGAACTCGCCGAGGCGGTGGTCGCCGCAGGCGCCGACGCCACCAGCGTGCTCGGTGCCCAGGTGGTGGCGCTGCGGGAGTGGGCCGAACTCCAGGCCGCCGGCGGCGGCCTCGCCGACCGGGACGACGCGCCCAGCCACACGCCCGCGGCCTGGGCGCAGGTCTCCGTCCCGGTGCGCGAGTGCCTGGGGGTGACCGCATGCCCGTTCGGTGCCGAGTGCCTGGTGGAGAAGTCTCGTGCCCGGGCCCGCGCCAGCCAGCTGGTGGTGACCAACCATGCCCTGCTGGCGATCGACGCCATGCACGGCCACACCGTACTGCCCGAGCACGATCTGGTGATCGTCGATGAGGCACATGAGCTGGTGGCCCGGGTGACCGGCGCTGCCTCCCACGAGCTGAGCCCGCAGGGGGTCGAGCGCGTGGCAAGGCGCTGTCTGGTGTGGCTGACCGACGAGGTGGGGGCGGCCTTCCTGGACGCGGCCGACACCCTGCAGGAGGCTCTGGACGGCACCGACCCGGGCCGGATCGAGGACCCGGAGGCTGAGATCGTGGCCGCGTTCCGGGTGGTGCGGGATGCCGCCCGGGCGGCGGTGTCGGGGATGGCCGGGGCCGAGGACCCCGATGCCGTCCAGGCGGCGGCGGCCGCCAAGGAGGTCTTCGACGTCGCCGAGCAGTTGGCCGGGCTGGGCGACCATGACGTGGTCTGGGTGGGGGAGCGGGAACGCTTCGGCAAGCAGGCCTACTCCGCACCGCTGAGCGTCGCCGGGCTGATCCGGGAGCAGATCCTCGGCGAGGTTCCCGGGGTGCTCACCTCCGCAACCCTCAAACTCGGCGGCGACTTCCTGCCGGTTGCACGCAGCCTGGGGCTGGACCAGGAGCAGGGTGAGCCCGGACAGGGCCGGACCGCGCTGGGCTGGCGCGGGGTGGACGTCGGCTCGCCCTTCGACCACCGCGGCCAGGGCATCCTCTACATCGCCCGTCAACTGCCGCCGCCGCAGCGCGACGGGATCGGGCCACAGACCCTGCAGGAGATCGCCGAGCTGGTGTGGGCAGCAGGCGGTCGCACCCTGGGCCTGTTCGCCTCGCAGCGGTCGGCAGAGGCTGCCGCCCGGTACTGCCGCGCCGAGGTACCCGGGGTGACCATCCTGTGCCAGGGCGACCGTCAGCTCAGCGAACTGACCCGGCAGTTCGTGACCGAGCCGGAGGCATCGCTGTTCGGCACCCTGTCGCTGTGGCAGGGGATCGACGTGCCCGGCGACACCTGTGAGCTGGTGGTGATCGACAAGATCCCGTTCCCCCGTCCCGACGACCCGCTGATGCAGGCCAGACAGCGGGCCGTGGCCGAAGCCGGCGGCAACGGCTTCATGGCGGTGGCCGCCACCCAGGCCGCCCTGCTGCTGGCCCAGGGGTCGGGCCGGCTGATTCGTACCCTCACCGACCGAGGCGTGGTGGCGGTCCTCGACCCACGCCTGGTGACTGCCCGCTACGGCAGCTTTCTGCGGGCCTCGATGCCGGACTTCTGGACCACGACCGACCGGGAGACAGCGGTCGCAGCGCTGCGGCGGCTGGGGGAGTCGCGGGCTGGCTGAGGGACCACCGCGCCGCCACGGTTGCGGCCGGAGGATCCGGTGCGCGGACGCCGCCCAGCCGCGGCACAAATAGGTTAGGTTAGCCTTACCAAAATAACCCGTCCGGCGGACCCGGACCCTGGCAGGAGACTCCCGTGACGCTCACGATGCCGCGACCGGTGGCTCCGGCGCCGGTGGACGTGCTGGCGCGCCGACGGGTGGCGGTGGTGGCGGTCGGACTCGGCCTGCTCGCCCTGGTGGTGCTGGCCAGTTTGTTCGTCGGCTCCGGCGACCTCCCGGTGGCGGCGGTCTGGCAGGCACTCGGACAGGACTCCGGAAGCTCCACCGACCTGATCGTGCGGCAGTACCGGGTGCCGCGCACCCTGCTGGCGGTGGTGGTCGGTGCCGCGCTGGGCCTGTCTGGCGCGATCATCCAGGCGATCACCCGCAACCCGCTTGCCGACCCCGGCATCCTGGGGGTCAATGCCGGGGCCTACACCGCCGTGGTCTTCGCGGCTGCGGTGCTCGGGCCCTCATTGTCGGTCACGCATGTGGTGATCGCCCTGGCCGGTGCGCTGCTGGCCGCCTTGGTGGTGTACGGCATCGGGACGGTCGGTCCGGCTGGCGGCACCGCCACGAAGCTCGTGCTCACCGGGACGGCGCTGGGTGCGGTGCTGACCGGGATCAGCTTCGCCGTCACCTTGACCCGTCCGGAGGTCTTCGACCGGATCCGGTACTGGAGCGCGGGGTCGCTGCAGGGCCGCCAGTTCGACACCCTGTGGGCGGTGCTGCCGTTCATCGCCGCCGGGACGGTGATCGCCCTGCTGCTGCCGCGGGCGCTCAACGCCCTCGCCCTCGGCGACGACACCGCGGTGGCGCTGGGCTCACGTCCGGCGCTCACCAAACTCGCGGGGGTGGCGGCCATCACGCTGTTGTGTGGCGCCGCGACAGCCGCGGCGGGTCCGATCGCCTTCATCGGCTTGATGGTGCCGCACGCGCTGCGGGCGCTGGTCGGCCCCGACCAGCGCTGGATCGTCCCGCTGAGCCTGATCGTCGCCCCGATCCTGTTGCTGGTCGCCGACATGATTGGACGGCTGGCAGCGGCCGCCGAGTTGCCAGCGGGTGTGGTGACCGCCTTCGTCGGTGCCCCGGTGTTGATCCTGCTCACCCGGCGGGTGCCGGGAAGGTCACTGTGAGCACCCCGCCCCTGGCCGGAGCGCCCAGCTGGCCGGGTCAGCTGCGCCCGGTCCGGATCGGTTCGCTGAGCGGGCTGCTCGACGTCCGCGCCACGGTCTGGACGCTGGCCGTGGCACTGGTCGCACTGGCGGTCGGCTTCGGCGCCCTGGCGGTCGGCAGTTCCGGCCTCGGGCTCGACCAGGTGATGGCCGCGCTGCGTGGCACCGCGGATCCGGCGACCACCCGGATCGTCGTGGAGTGGCGGCTGTCCCGGGTGGTGTTCGCGCTGCTCGGCGGCGCCGCGCTCGCCGTCGGCGGCGCAGTCTTCCAGGCGATCACCCGCAACCCGCTCGGCAGCCCGGACATCGTCGGGTTCAGCACCGGCGCGTACACCGGCGCCCTGCTGGTGGCGCTGGCCGGGTTGAACTCCGCGCTGGCGACGTCCGTGGGGGCGCTGGCCGGCGGACTGCTCACCGGGGTGGCGGTCTACGGGCTGGCCTACCGGCGTGGGGTGACCGGTTCCCGGGTGATCGTGGTCGGGATCGGTGTCAGTCTCTTCCTGGGCGCGTTCAACACCTGGGTGCTGACCACTATGAAGCTCGAGCAGGCGATCTCTGCCGCCAGTTGGGGTGCGGGCTCGCTCAACGACATCGGCTGGCTGCAGGTCTGGCCACTGGCGATCGGGTTGCTGCTCGTCCTGCCGGTGGTGCTCTGGCTGGGTGCCGACCTGCGTGCCCTCGAACTCGGCGACGACACCGGTCGCGGCCTGGGAGTACCGGCCGAACCGGTCCGGGCCACCCTGCTGCTCGCCGGGATCGCCCTGGTCGCCCTGGTCACCGCGGCGGCCGGTCCGATCGCCTTCGTCGCGCTGGCCGCTCCGCAACTGGCGCTGCGGGCAACCCGCACACCCGGGGTGCGGGTGTTGCCGTCGGCGGCCTTCGGGGCGCTGCTGCTGGTGGTCGGCGACCTGATCGCGCGCACCATCATCGCGCCCGCACAACTCCCGGTGGGGGTCGTGACGCTCTGTCTGGGCGGTGGCTACCTGGTGTGGCTGCTCGCCGGTTTCGGAAGGAAGGCCCTGCAGTGACCGACCCTCGGCAGGCGCGGCTGCAGGCCGCGGCCCTGAACTCCGGCTACGGGGAACGGACGATCATCGAGGATCTCGACCTGGCGATCCCGGACGGCTCGTTCACCGTCATCATCGGCCCCAACGGCTGCGGCAAGTCCACCCTGCTGCGCTCCCTGGCCCGGCTGATCAGGCCGACCTCCGGTGCGGTGCTGCTGGACGGTGCGGACATCGCCACCAGCCGGACCAAGCAACTGGCCCGCACCATCGGGCTGCTTCCGCAGAGTTCGATCGCGCCCGAGGGGATCACCGTGGTCGACCTGGTCTCCCGCGGCCGGCATCCCCACCAGTCGGTGCTGAGACGCTGGGGCGAACAGGACGAGGCGGCCGTCCGGGAGGCGCTGGAGCGCACCCGGCTGACTGAACTGTCCACCCGGGTGGTCGACGAGCTGTCCGGCGGCCAGCGCCAGCGGGTGTGGATCGCCATGGCGCTGGCCCAGCAGACGCCGCTGTTGCTGCTGGACGAGCCGACCACCTACCTCGACATCTCCCACCAGATCGACGTCCTCGACCTGTGCACCGAACTCCACCGCGAGGGGCGGACTCTGGTGGCCGTCCTGCACGACCTCAACCAGGCCGCGCGTTACGCCACCCACCTGGTTGCTCTGAAGCAGGGACGGATCATCGCCCAGGGAACACCCTCGGCAGTGGTGACCGCCGAACTGCTGCACGAGGTCTTCGGCGTCCAGGCTCGGATCGTCCCCGACCCCGAGACCGGCGGTCCCCTGATCGTCCCGCGGGCACCTGCCCAACCCCAGACCCCCATCCCCACAACCATCGGAGGAACTCCATGAAACGGATCGTCGCGGCCCTGGCCGCAACCACTCTCGGCTCGCTGCTGCTCGCCGGCTGCGCGGCTACGCCCACCGCTGAACCGTCGGGCTCGCCCTCGGCGGCGCCGGCCAGCTCGGCCACCGCCGGCCCCGGCGGCACCTTGGCCAGCGTCGAGACCCTGTTCGGCACCGTCGAGGTGCCGCAGCCTGCCGACGGCGACCTGACGGTGATCGCCCTGGGCTGGTCGGACGCCGAGGTGGCGCTCGCCCTCGGCGCGAAGCCAGTGGCGGTCTATGACTGGCAGGGTTTCGGCGCGGACAACAAGGGTGTCGGGCCCTGGGCGACCTCGCTGTTCGGTGACGCCACGCCCACCGTGATCCAGAACGTGGGCGACGACCTCGACTACGAGACGATCGCCTCGCTCGACCCCGACCTGATCCTGAACACCCGGTCGGCGGGCGACGAGGCGCAGTACCAGCGCCTGTCCACGATCGCTCCGACCATCTCCGCCCCGCCCGGGACCGGCGCCTTCGCCACCACGTGGGATGCCCAGACCCGGCAGGTCGCCCAGGCGCTCGGCAAGACGACCGAGGGCGACGCCCTGGTCGCCGCGATCGGGCAGCAGCTGGCAGCAGCCAAACAGGCCAATCCCGGCTTCGCCGGGAAGACCGCCGTCACCGGCACCAAGTTCGGTGACGCCTATGGCGCCTACATCGCCGGCGATGCCCGCTGGGACCTGATCGAAGCGCTCGGCTTCGTCCAGAACCCGCCGGTGCTCGCCCTGGAAACCTCGGGCTTCTTCGCCCCGGTGCCGGCCGAGAAGATCAGCGTGTTCGACGCCGACGTGGCGATCCTGTTCCCGATCGGCTACTCCCTCGACGAGCTGAAGGCGGATCCGCTGATCGCCTCGCTGACGGTGGTGAAGGAGAACCGCGCCATCTACCTGGACGCCGAGCAGGAGTTGAGCCAGGCCTTCAGCGCCGCCAGCCCGCTGAGCATCCCGATCGCGGTCGCCGGGATCGTCCCCCAATTGGCGGCGATCATCAGCTGAACCAGGGAGTTTTCCGGTTCACCCGCGACCGGCCGGCGGCTGTGCTAGGACGAGAACTGGCACACCGCCGTGCCGTCGCTCAGGAAGGGGTGACCTGGAAGTGGAGACCTACCAGCAGTTCATCAACGGCGCCTTGGTCGATTCGCACTCCAGCGAGTGGATCGAGATCGAGAATCCCTACACGACGCAGGTGATCGCCCGCGCCCCCAGAGGCGATGAGACCGACGCCGACCGCGCAGTCGAGGCCGCCAAGGCGTCCCAGGCGGCCTGGGCGAAGCAGGCTCCGGCGAGCCGGGCGGCCTACCTGAAGAAGTTCGCCGCGTTGATCCGGGAGAACCGGGAACGACTGGCCCGGGTCCTGGCCAGCGAGCAGGCGAAGATCCTGCCGCTGGCCCAGGTCGAGATCGACGTCACCGCCGAATACTTCGACTACTACGCCGGCTGGGCCAGGATCTACGAGGGCGAGATCATCAACTCCGACGATCCGCGGGAGAACATCCTCCTGTTCCAGAAGCCGATCGGCGTGGTGGCGGGCATCTGCCCGTGGAACTTCCCGTTCTTCGTGATGGCCCGCAAGGTCGCTCCGGCGCTGCTGACCGGCTGTTCGATCGTGCTCAAGCCGTCCAGCAACACCCCGGCGACCACCTTCGAGTTCGCCCGCCTGGTGGCCGGCCTCGACCTGCCGCCGGGCGTGCTGAACTTCGTCTCCGGCGGTGGAGCCACCCTGGGCACCGCACTGGTCCGCCACCCGGACGTCGACATGGTGTCGCTGACCGGCTCGGTGGAGGCCGGGCAGGAGATCATGCGCAATGCCGTCGACAAGGTGATGAAGACCTCCCTGGAACTGGGCGGCAAGGCGCCGGCGATCATCTTCCCGGACGCCGACATCGACCTGGCCGTCAAGGGGGTCACCGATTCCCGGCTGATCTACTCCGGCCAGGTCTGCAATTGCTGCGAGCGGGTGTACGTCCACGACGCGATCTACGACGAGTTCGTCGGCAAGCTGAAGGCCTCCTTCGAGGCGTCGGCCTACGGCGACCCGTTCGCCGACCCGGCACCGGTCTACAGCTCGCAGATCGATGCCGCCCAGTTGGAGAAGATCAGCCAGATGGTGACCCGCGCAGTGGACGCCGGCGCCGAGGTGCTCACCGGCGGAAAGCAGGCGGATGTCGGAACCGGCTACTTCTACCAGCCGACCCTGATCACCGGTGCCGCGCAGGACTCCGAGATCGTCCAGCAAGAGGTGTTCGGGCCGGTGCTGCCAGTGCTGCGCTGGAGCGACTACGACCAGGTGATCGCCGACGCCAACGGCGTCGAGTACGGCCTGACCTCCTCGGTGTTCACCACCACTATCAACACCGTGATGCAGGCGGTCAAAGACCTGAACTTCGGCGAGACCTACGTCAACCGCGAGCACTTCGAGGGGATCCAGGGCTTCCACGCCGGCTGGCGGAAGTCGGGGGTCGGCGGTGCCGACGGCAAACATGGACTGTACGAGTACCTGCAGTCGCAGGTCGTCTACATCCGCTACTGAAAGCCCATTACACCCGCCGCAGGACGGCGACCACCTTGCCGAGAATGCTGGCCTGGTTGCCGTCGATCGGCTGGTAGGCGGGGTTGTGCGGGAGCAGCCAGATCTGCCCCGGAGTGCGCTTGAAGGTCTTCACCGTGGCCTCGTCACCCAGCAGCGCGGCCACGATGTCGCCGTTGTCGGCGGTCGGCTGTTGCCGGACCACGACGTAGTCCCCGTCGCAGATCGCGGCATCGACCATCGAGTCGCCCCTGACCTCCAGCAGGAAGAGGGTGCCCTCGCCGACCAACTGCTTTGGCAGGGCGAAGACATCGGAGACCGCCTCCTCGGCCAGGATCGGCCCGCCGGCGGCGATCTGACCCAGGATCGGCACGTGGACAGTGGGGGCTGCGAAGTCGTCGACACCGGTCTGGTCGGTACCGGCGTCCACCGCGGGACGTACCGGCGACAGTGAGCCGGGCAGCCGCACCTCCATGGCCCGCGGCCGGTGCGGGTCGCGGCGCAGGTAGCCCTTGGTCTCCAGCACCTTCAGCTGGTGGGCGACCGAGGAGGACGAGGCCAGTCCGGCGGCGTCGGCGATCTCGCGGATGCTTGGCGGGTAGCCGCGTTCGGCGATGGCATCGCGGATCGCCTCCAGCATCCGGCGCTGCCTGGGGGTGAGGCCGTCGGCGTCGGTCGGACCGTCCGGCAGCTCGCTCACCGTGGTGCCCAACTGGGCAGCGACGTCCTCCTTGCGGGGACGGCCGCGACGGCGCGGCGCCGGATCGGAAGCGGGAGTCTTGGTGGCCATGAGGCAACGCTAGGGTGAATCGGGCGGAGAATCAAACACCTGTTCGATGTGTCGCGATGTTCGTCGTCCTGTCGTTGGGTGATGGTCTGGTTCTCCTATGCTTCCGGCCAGGGACGTCGTCAGGTTTCGGCGCGCGAGCCGGGAGGCCGGAAGGGAGCAGCTGCGATGACGGAGCGAACAGGGGCCAGGCGTCGGCGGGGACGGCTGGTGGCGATGACGCTGGCATTGAGCGTTGGTCTGGCAGTGACACCGGCCGGGGTGGGTGTGGCAGCTCCGGTGCCGCAAGCCCCGGTGAAGAAGCTGGGGGAGTGGAAGGTCGAGTCGCTTGCCGGCGGACTGTGGCGGGTGTCATGGCGCTCGCCGAACCGGCTGCCGGTGACCTCCGACCGTCCCACCATCGTCGACGCCGGTATCCCGCTGGGCACCACCACCGTGGCCGACGACGGCCGGACGGTGTCGACGGTCACCAGCGTGACGAACGTCCCGAACCTCGCCCGGTTGAATGTCGTGCTGTCCGGCGACCGGTTGGATGTCCCCGGCCGTGACCGGCCCGGCACCCAGGCGGACCCGGGGAAGACCGAACCCGGGCAGCTGCTCAGCTTCGATCCGGGCAAGCCGGGGACGTTCCCGGTCACGGTCTCGGACTACCAGGGTGCGCCGCTGCGGATGCAGGGCATGGCAGCACCGATCGAGTTCGTCGAACATGTGGTGGAGCCCAGGCTGGACGCTGCTGCCGGCTCGCGCCCGCTGGTGGTCTTCCTGCACGGACGGCACGAGTACTGCTACGCGACGGACGGGAACTCCGGCGACGGCGCCTGGCCGTGCGCCGGGGGTGAGAAGGAGGTGCCCAGTCAGCTCGGCTACGACTACGTCCAGCGAGTGCTGGCCTCGCAGGGCTACACCACCGTCTCGATCCGCGCGAACGGGATCAACGCCCAGGACGATGGCCTGGCCGACGCCGGTGCCGACGCGCGGGCGAAGCTGGTCAGGGCCCACCTCGACTCCTGGGTGTCACTGGCCGGCAAGCACCACGTCGACCTCTCACGGGTGATCCTGGTTGGCCACAGCCGCGGCGGTGAGGGAGTGGCCAGGGCCGCCCTGCAGATTCCGCTGGACGCGCCCTACCGGGTGGTGGGAGCCGTGCTGCTGGCGCCAACCGATTTCGGCGGCCAGGCGGTTCCCTACGTCCCCACCGTCACCGTCCTGCCGTACTGCGACGGGGACGTCTCCGACCTGGAGGGGCAGTTCTTCACCGACGCCGCCCGTGACCTGGTGTCCGACGACACCGCATTGCACAGCTCGGTACTGGTGATGGGGGCGAACCACAACTACTTCAACACCGAATGGACGCCGGGCAGCTCGAAGGCCCCGGCAGGCGACGACTGGTGGGGTGACAGCAAGCAGCCGTGCGGCAGCGCCGACCCGAACCGGCTGACCGCCGCCCAGCAACGCTCGGTCGGCACCGGCTACATTGCCGGCGCCGTGCAACTGTTCGCCGGCCAGCGCAGCGAGGCGGTGGCGCTGTTCAACGGCTCCCGGGTGAGGCTGGCCTCGACCGGACGGGCGGTGGTGCTCAGCCACGCCATCGGCGGTGGCCGCGAACTACGCCGGCCCAGCCTGGACGCCGGGCTCACCGACGGCACCGCGCAGACCCAGTTCTGCCAGGGCCGGGACAAGTTCGGTGGTGGGCACTCGATTTGTGGCCGCGATGTCGGCGGCTGGTCGGAGACCCCGCACTGGGCGTTCGCCGGCGAACTCCAGCCGGAACGCCGGGCTCTGGAGCTGCAGTGGGACAAGACCGGCCAGGTTGGTGGCCTGTTGCTCGACCGACCCCTCGACCTGACTGGCAGGCAGCTGCAGCTGCGAACCATCGTCGACCCCGCGACACCCACGGTGAAGCTGGCCGTGCGCCTGACCGACACCGCCGGGTCGATTGCCGACCTGGAGCCGGTCGGCGGCAGTCAGCTGACTGCGTTGCCG
Source organism: Propionicimonas sp. (assembly GCF_034927565.1). Classification (GTDB taxonomy): domain Bacteria; phylum Actinomycetota; class Actinomycetes; order Propionibacteriales; family Propionibacteriaceae; genus Propionicimonas. Next base: position 55,857 of record NZ_JAYFPT010000015.1, on the reverse strand, counting down.
ACCGGGACGGACCTGTCCCGCCGGTGGGCGCAGGCGGTGATCGTCGACCCGTCCCGGGCGGCGGTGGACACCTCGCGGATCCGCTCGGTCGAACTGGTCGCCCGCTCGGGCTCCGGCCGGGTCTGGGTGCTGGACGCCACGGCGGTCCCCACCCGGCTCCCGGCGCCCCCGGAGAAGCGGGTGGCACTGGTCTCGCTGGGCGAGCTTGAGCTCGCCGAGGGGAACGGTCCCGGCACCACCACGGCCCGGGTGCCGTTCACCGTCTCGGGCAGGATCACCGCGCGCAGCAAGCTGCAGGTGCGGGTGGCGCGTGAGGGGAAAGGGGTGGAGACCGTCACCGTCGAGCTCGCCCCCGGGCAGTCACGCGGCAGCGTCCCGGTGGATTTCGTGGGGGACACCATTCCCGAGCCGGACGGCGAGGAGTTCTCGGTCACCGGCTGGGGCTACCGCGGCGTGATGACCGACGACTACCTCGGCAGCCTGCGGGTGATCGATGACGACCCGCTCCCGAGGTTCACTGTCAAAGCCGTGCACCGCACTGTCAAAGAGGGGAAGAAGGCGGTCTGGAAGGTCACTTTGGCAGCCTCGGTCCCGGTGTCGGTCCCGATCGAGATCAGCGTGGTCCGCGGGCCGAAGAAGGTCCGCCCGCTGAACGGTGACGACGTCTCGCGGCGCTGGCTGTCCGAGCACGTCTGGCCGGCCAGCCGGAAGCGGGCGTTGTACGCCCAGGACGTCTATCTCGACGCCGCGGTCAGGGCCGGCAAGCGGAGCACCACGATCAGCATCCCGATCAGGTCGGACCACCGCCGGGAGGGCCGCGAGCAGATCACCCTCGCCTTCACGATCGGCACCCGCACGGTGACCCGGACGGTGTACGTGGCGAAGAGCTGAGGCGGTTCTCCCGCCTCGGAGAAGTTTTGTCAGACCGAGGTGATGGACTCTGGTGGAGACACACCGAGAACATTTGTTCGAATACTCTTGCCAAGGTGAGCAACGGCCGGTAAGAATGTATCGAACAGGTGTTCGATCCACGAAGAGGAGTCCGACATGGCCGCCGTTCTGGTTGATTTCCCGCTGGCACAGGCCCCCGCGCCCGGCGCCCCGCGGCGCTGGGTCCACCTCGACGCTCCCCGGCAGGCTCGCACCCGGCTGGCTGCACCGGCGGTCCGTCCCACCGCGCCGGCTCGCCCGGGCGGGCGTCCGCAGGGGGTCGGTGCGCCGTCGGCGAACCCTGGTGGGGTGGCGTCGGTCTCGGGCGGAACCGCGCCGGGTCGGGTGCCCGCGACGGCCCCGCTGCAGCTGACCCGCCGCGGGCTGGCAGTGGTGATGGGCGGTTTCGCCGTGCTGATGCTGACCGCGCTGGTGGTGATGGTGACCACCTTCCTGGCGGTCCCGAATGAACCCGTCCTGGCGCAATTGCCACTGGGTTGATCGTCGCTGGGTTGATCGTCGCTGGCTGGTTGGCGCAGCTGTTCACCGATAGCTGAGCGGTTCGCGCCCGCTTCCTGTTGCGATGACGGCAGTTTCGTCCTAACCTCTATATCTAGTAGTTACACCAATGTCGTTCATCCACAGTTTGTGGTAGTTGTGCACACTGGTATCCACAGGATTCTCCACAGGCCCAGGGAGGCGCGATGTACTGCCCCTACTGCCGTCATACCGACAGCCGGGTGCTCGATTCCCGCGTGGCCGAGGACGGCAGCAGTATCCGTCGCCGTCGGCAGTGCCCGCAGTGCGAGCGCCGGTTCACCACCCTGGAGCAGATGCAATTGGTGGTGGTGAAGCGGTCTGGCGTGGTCGAGCCGTTCTCCCGGGAGAAGGTCGTCCACGGGGTGGCCAAGGCCTGCAAGGGCCGCCCGGTCACCGAGGACGATCTCGCCCGGCTCGGCCAGCAGGTGGAAGAAGCGTTGCGGGCCAGCGGCCAGGCCGAGATCCCGGCCAACGAGGTGGGCCTGGCGGTGCTCGGCCCGCTCCAGCAACTGGATCCGGTCGCGTACCTGAGGTTCGCATCGGTCTACAAACACTACGACTCGGTCGAGGATTTCGAGGCCGAGATCGAGCAACTCCGCGCGGCGGCGCTCGCCACCCGCTGACAACCCCATCCGATCCTGCTAGTTCGAGGACACCCAACCATGACCGACACCGTGAAGGCGACCCGCCGCGACCACCGTGAGGCAACCGGGATCACCATCCCGCGGGTCTTCAGTACCGCTGGCGTCCACCCCTATGACGAGGTCGTGTGGGAGCACCGCGATGTCGTCCAGACGAACTGGAAGACCGGTGAGACGGTGTTCGAGCAGCACGGGGTGGAGTTCCCCGGGTTCTGGAGTGTGAACGCCTCGACCATCGTCACCACCAAGTACTTCCGCGGCGCCCTCGGCACCCCGGCCAGGGAGACCAGCCTGCGGACGCTGATCGACCGGGTGGTCCGCACGTACCGTTCCGCCGGTGAGGAGAACGGCTACTTCGCTGCCAGGGCGGACGCCGAGGTCTTCTCCGATGAGCTCACCTGGCTGCTGCTGCACCAGTACTTCAGCTTCAACTCCCCGGTCTGGTTCAACGTCGGCACGGCCAGCCCGCAGCAGGTCAGCGCCTGTTTCATCCTCAGCGTCGATGACTCGATGGAGTCGATCCTGAACTGGTACAAGGAAGAGGGCTTCATCTTCAAGGGCGGCTCCGGTGCTGGCCTGAACCTCTCCCGGATCCGCTCGTCGAAGGAATTGCTCTCCTCCGGCGGTACCGCCTCCGGCCCGGTCTCCTTCATGCGGGGGGCGGATGCCAGTGCGGGAACGATCAAGTCCGGCGGCGCCACCCGGCGCGCGGCGAAGATGGTGGTGCTGGATGTCGACCACCCCGACATCGAGGAGTTCGTCGAGACCAAGGCTCGCGAGGAGGAGAAGATCCGCGCGCTGCGCGATGCGGGCTTCGACATGGACCTCGGCGGGCGCGACATCGTCAGCGTCCAGTACCAGAACGCCAACAACTCCGTCCGGGTGAACGACGAGTTCATGCAGGCGGTCGTCGACGGCACCGGCTTCGGGCTGCGCGCCCGGATGACCGGTGAGGTGATCGAGGAGATCGACGCGCGCACCCTGTTCAACAAGATCGCGAAGGCCGCCTGGGAGTGCGCCGATCCGGGCATCCAGTACGACGACACGATCAACGCCTGGCACACCAACCCCGAGACCGGACGGATCACCGCCTCCAATCCGTGCTCGGAGTACATGAGCCTGGACAACTCCTCCTGCAACCTGGCCAGCCTGAACCTGATGAAGTTCCTGCGCCCGGACGACAGCTTCGACAGCGAGCGGTTCGCCAGGGCGGTGGAACTGGTGATCACGGCGATGGACATCTCGATCTGCTTCGCCGACTTCCCGACCGAGGCGATCACCCAGACCACGCGCGACTACCGTCAGCTGGGCATCGGCTACGCCAACCTTGGCGCCCTGCTGATGGCAGTCGGCCGCGGCTACGACACCGAATCCGGCCGCGCGCTGGCGGCGGCCATCACCTCGCTGATGACCGCCGTCGCCTATCGTCGGTCGGCCGAATTGGCCGGTGTGGTGGGCACCTACGCCGGGTACTCGCGCAACGCGACCGCCCACCAGCGGGTGATGCGCAAGCATCAGGCCGCCAACGACGACCTGCGTGACGTCGACAGCCTCGACAGCACGATCCGCGACGCGGCCACCGCACAGTGGGAGCAGGTGGTGACACTGGGGGCGAAGAACGGCTTCCGCAACGCCCAGGCCTCGCTGCTGGCGCCGACCGGCACGATCGGCTTCATGATGGACTGCGACACCACCGGTATCGAGCCGGACTTCTCCCTGGTGAAGTTCAAGAAGCTGGTCGGCGGCGGCAGCATGCAGATCGTCAACCAGACCATCCCGCGGGCGCTGGCTGGGCTCGGCTACACCGAGGAGACCACCGAGGCGATCGTGGAGTACATCGCCGAACACGGCCATGTGGTGAACGCGCCGGGTCTGAAGCCCGAGCACTACGAGATCTTCGACACCGCCATGGGGCAGCGCGCCATTCGGCCGATGGGGCACGTGCGGATGATGGCAGCTGTGCAGCCGTTCCTGTCCGGGGCGATCTCGAAGACTGTGAACCTGCCGGAGTCGGCCACGGTGGAGGACATCGCCGACGTCTACCTGGAGGGTTGGCGGCTCGGACTCAAGGCCCTGGCCGTCTACCGGGACAACTGCAAGGTCGGCCAGCCGCTGAGCGACGCCAAGAAGTCCGATGAAAAGGCTGCCACGGCCGAGCCCGAGGTGCGGATCGAGTACAAGCCACGCCGTAAGCGGCTGCCGAAGTCGCGGGTCAGCCGCACCACCTCGTTCTCGGTGGCCGGCGCCGAGGGTTACATGACCTCCGGCCAGTACGAGGACGGCTCGCTGGGCGAGGTCTTCCTGAAGCTCGGCAAGCAGGGCTCGACGCTGGCAGGTGTGATGGATGCCTTCTCGATCGCGGTCTCGATCGGCCTGCAGTACGGGGTGCCGCTGGGTACATTCGCGCAGAAGTTCACCAACCTGAAGTTCGAGCCCGCCGGCATGACCGACGACCCGGACGTCCGGATGGCGCAGTCGATCATGGACTACATCTTCCGTCGGCTGGCACTCGACTACCTGTCCTTCGACGAGCGTGCCGAACTCGGCATTCACACTGCTGCCGAGCGGGCCCGTTATGTCGAGACCGGCTCCTACCTCTCCGATGAGGACGAGGCCGGGATGATCGAGTCGGAGGCGTTGAAGAACGACGCCGCCGACGACCTTCACCTCGAGGGTGCCGGGCCGGTGCAGCCGGCCCTGGTGGAGGCCACCAGTGACGTCACCAGCACGGCCGATGTCCTGGCCAAGCTGACCGGGCTGAAGGTGGACGCACCGTTGTGCCTCACCTGCGGCACCAAGATGCGGCCCAGTGGCTCCTGCTACGTCTGCGAGGGCTGCGGCTCGACCAGCGGCTGCAGCTGACAGGCAGCGGCCAGCCGCCCACTCGGTGAGCCTCCTGCCACACAGCGGGCAGGAGGAATACCGTGAAGACGTACGCCGCAGCATCGCGCCGGACTCTTTGTCCATCGGGACTCTTGGTCCCACGGGGAAGGCGATGCTGCGGCGTACCCCTGTTCTGGGGCGCTGTGTGTTCCAGGACACTGTGTGTTCCAGGACACTGTGTGTTCGAAGGTTCGATGTGTTCGAAGGCGCGGTGTCCGGCGCGGTTGGGAGTTCAGTCGGCGCTGGGGCGCTGGTGGCGCCACAGCGCGAAGCCGACCAGTCCCGCGACGATGGCCGCCCCGACGCCGATCGCGAGCCCGGGGGAGACGTCCCAGAGCCGGCCGAGGAGATTCACCCCCACGGTGCCCAGCGTCGAGTACAGCAGCGCCCAGGCGAGTCCGCCCACTGCCAACGCCGGAAGGTACCGGGTCAGCGGCATCAAGGTGGCCCCTGCGGTGAAGTTGGCGACGGTCTGGAAGCCAATGGTCAGGAAGGACAGCGCCACCACAGGCGCGCCGTAGGCGTTGATCCGGCGCGCGGCGGTCTGGTAGGCGGCGCCGTCCAGCAGCCGGGCGATCCGGGTGTGCCGGACGCCGGCGGCCGCCAGCCGTCCGAGCCAATAGGTGCCGCCGGCACGGCAGAAGACGATCACGAACATGGCTGCGACGATGATCGGGAATGCGACATCCCACTGTCTCGGATCCACAACGCCCTTTCCGGTGGTCGGCGTGAGCCAGCAGTGTACGTGTCCTTGCGCAGCAGGAGAACCGCCGACCGGTTCTTCGGCAACCGTCGCTGCGGTGCCGCCGGCCGGTGCACCGGCCGGTCTCATCGGTTTGTGCCCGGGTTGATCCCGGTGGCGACCCGGTGGTTAAGGTGGAGGTAACAGCTGGGAGGAGTGCAGTGTCCGCACCGATGAACGACTTCGACCTCGACCGGAGCATCGATGAAGCCTGGGAGGACTTCTCCGGTCGGCTTGCCGAGGTGGTCTCCGTGATGGATCCTGGCGGCACCCTCACCCTGGGTTCCCTCGGTGCACCGGGCCGCGGCCCGGCTCCCTACGTCCGGTTCCGTTGTCTGCCGGACCGACGGATCCTCACCACCGCCGCCGGCAATGCCGAACTCGGCGAGACCTACCAGCTCGGCCCGCACCGGTTGCAGCAGCTGGCCGACCTGGGCTGGGAACCGCCCTCGGTGGACGGCGAGCACGCCGGTCCTGACCACTGGTTCGTGGCCGATCAGGAGGATTCCGAGTCGATCGCCGCCCGGGCGATCGAGGCCCTGCGCACGGTGTTCGCCGTGCAGCATCCCGCCTTTCTGGCACCCGACCACCTCGCCGAGGTCCTGGCCCCGCCGACACCCACCGAACTGCCGGGCGCGGAGTACCCGGCCGACGAACTGATCGCGGTCACGCCCACCTCGGTCGACCACCTGCGCACCCTGGTCGCCAGCGAGCTCAGCCGGACGCTGGGCTACCAGCCGCTGTGCGACACCGACGGTGACTACGCGATCCGGGTGGGCAGCGCGATGGTCTTCGTGCGCTGTACCGGGGACGCCCGTGAGGTGATCGTGTTCTCCCCGCTGGTACACGAGATCGAGGGCCGCAGCCGCGCGATGGAGATCCTCAGTGACCTGAACACCCAGGCCCGCTACGTCCGCTTCCTGCTGATCCGCGACCGGGTCTATGCCAGCCTGTCGGTGCTGGCCTATCCGTTCGTCGCCGCACACCTGCACCAGGCGCTGCGAACCATGACAGTGGTCGCCGACGAGATCGACGAGGAACTCGCCCGCCGGCTGCGTGGCAGAACCTCGTTCAGCGCCGATTCCTGAGGTTGCGCCGTGCCGGCCCGCCACAGACCCGGCCGATTCGCTACGGTGGATGAGTGGAAACCACAGGTCACAACACGCCGCTCTCGCCGGACGAATGCCGACAGCTGCTGCGCAGCCAGACAGTCGGACGGATCGGCTGGTCCTCACGGGTAGGACAGGTGATCCTGCCGGTCTCCTACGTGCTGCGGGACGACCAGATCGTCTTCCGCACCGCTGTCGGCTCGGTGCTCTCCGACCTCGTCACGCCACAGCAGGTGTGCTTCGAGATCGACGACCTCGACGCCGAGACGCTGACCGGGTGGAGCGTCACGGTCCAGGCCGAGACGGCCCCCGCCCGCGAGCCGGAGCACAGTCCACTGCCCTGGGCCCCGGGCGAGCGTCCGGTGTTCGTCCAGCTGACGCCGTCCGCCTTCTCCGGTCGTGTGATAGCCGCCAGCTGAGAGGCACAGACCATGCTGCGTTCCTATGACGGCCCGACCCGGGTGCTGGCCGGCTACGACGACTCTCCCGACGCGCAACGGGCACTGGCCTACGCGGTCGCGGTCGCGAAGGCCAGGGACGCCGAGCTGGTGTTGCTCAACGCGGTGGACGACACCGTGCTGAACAGCGCCTGGGGCGTGGTCTTCGACGCCGAGACGATCAAGACGGCGGCGACCGAGCTGCTGCTCACCGGCGTGGACGAGGCGGTCGCCCGCGGGCTGCCGCGCGACCGGATCCGTACCGCCGTCGAGCTCGGCAACCCGGCAGCCGCCCTGGCCCGGCACAGCGAGGAAGCCTCGCTGATCGTGGTCGGGCGCCGCTCGGAGTCCGAGGGGGAGCGGGCCTACGTCGGCTCCACGGCGGTCGGTGTGGTCGGCACCTCGGCCTGTCCGGTCGTGGTGGTGAGCGCCACCGAGCGACTGCACACCCGTCCGACCGGACTGATGGGGGTCGGTGTCAACACCGCCGCCCGCGGCCGGGTGGCCCTGGAATGGACCCTGCGCCAGGGCGAACGACTTGGTGGCGAAGTAGCGGTGATCAGCGTGGCCAAGGCAGCGGTGAGCCGACTGTTCCGCGGCAGCGCCGATTCGCCTCAGACCCGGGCGGAGATCGTCGAGGTCACCCGGGAGCGGATCACCGACATGATCCAGCCGATCGCCGCCGAACACCCCGACGTCCCGGTCGAACTGGAAGTGCACTACGGCGTGCCGCTGGACATCCTGGTGGCCCGTAGCGCGCAACTCGACCTGTTGGTGCTCGAGGTGCAGGCGGCTTTCCCGACCTACGCCGTCGGTGGCCTGACCAGGGGATTGCTGACCCACGCCCACTGCCCGGTGGTCACCTTGCGGGGGCGCGACAGCCACGACTCCTGACCGGTACAGCGCTGCTCGCGGGCACCGTGCTGCGGGATGCGTAGGGCTGCGGGACGCGTAGGCTGGTCGCGCCATGGCTGACCAGCGACCCCGGACCACCCCTGACGGTGGCCAGACCTCCCCGGCCCGGCGCTACACCTACGACCCCGCGCTGCCGATCTCGGCAGCGGTGCCTCAGATCGCGCGGCTGCTGGCCGAACACCAGGTGATCGTCGTTGCCGGAGCGACCGGGTCGGGCAAGACCACCCAGTTGCCGAAGATCTGCCTGCAGGCGGGCCGCCGGCGGATCGGCCACACCCAGCCCCGTCGGATCGCGGCGCGCAGCGTCGCGGAGCGGATCGCCTCCGAACTGGGCGAACCGCTGGGCGAGACCGTCGGCTACCAGGTCAGGTTCTCCTCGAAGACCTCCCGGCAGACCCAGCTCAAGGTGATGACCGACGGCATCATGCTGGCCGAGATCAGCCACGACCGCGAGTTGCGCCGCTACGACACGATCATCATCGACGAGGCCCACGAGCGCAGCCTCACCATCGACTTCCTGCTCGGCTACCTCAAGCAGTTGCTGCCCCGGCGTCCCGATCTGCGGGTGATCGTCACCTCCGCGACGATCGACACCGCCCGGTTCGCCGCCCACTTCGGCAACGCGCCCGTGGTGGAGGTGGAGGGCAGAACCTATCCGGTCGAGCTGCGCTACCGTCCGGTGCTCGACGGCGCCGAACGCGACACCGACCTGATCGACGCGATCTGCGGTGCGGTCCGCGAACTCGACGCCGAACGCCAGCAGGGCGACATCCTGGTCTTCTGCTCCGGCGAGCGCGAGATCCGCGACGCCGCCGACGCCATCGAGGCGCTGAATCTGCGGTTCACCGAGGTGATGCCGCTCTACGCCCGGCTGTCGGCGGCCGAACAGCACCGGGTGTTCACCCCGCACACCGGGCGCCGGATCGTGCTGGCGACCAATGTCGCCGAGACCAGCCTCACCGTGCCGGGCATCAGGTATGTGATCGACCCCGGCAATGCCCGGATCTCGCGCTATTCGGCCAGGACGAAGGTGCAGCGGCTGCCGATCGAGCCGATCTCCCAGGCCTCGGCCAACCAGCGGGCGGGACGCTGCGGCCGGCTCGGCCCGGGGATCTGCATCCGGTTGTACTCCGAGGAGGACTACGCCGGGCGTCCGGAGTTCACCGAGCCGGAGATCCTGCGAACCAACCTGGCTTCGGTGATCCTGCAGATGGCCGACGCCCGACTGGGTGAGATCACCTCCTTCCCGTTCCTGGAGCCACCGGACGCCAGCCAGGTGCGCGACGGCATCCGGCTGCTGCGCGAACTCGGGGCGCTGGCCGAGCGACAGGGTCACCCTGGCGAGGATCGGGTGCGGCTGACCGCGGTGGGACGCAAGCTGGCCCGGCTGCCGGTCGATCCCCGGTTGGGCCGGATGCTGGTGGAGGCCGAGCGCCAGGGATGCCTGCGGGAAATGCTGGCGATCGCCGCAGGGCTGGCGATCCAGGACGTCCGGGAGCGCCCCGCCGACGCCCAGCAACAGGCCGACGCGGCTCATCGGCGATTCTTCGCGCCACTGCCGTCCGGCGACGGCGACACCATCCAGGCAACCCCGGACGGCTCGGACATCGCCGCCCTGCTGCGGCTGTGGCAGTACCTGCGCGATCAGCGCCGCACACTGTCGGGCAACGCCTTCCGCAGACTGTGCCGTCAGGAGTACCTGAACTTCCTCCGGGTCCGGGAATGGCAGGACCTGCACACCCAGCTGAGGCAGGCCTGCGATGAGCTCGGTCTGCACCGCAACAACGAGCCCGCCGGGCTCGACCGGGTCCACGTTGCGGTGCTGGCCGGTCTGCTGTCCCACGTCGGCCTGCTCGACGTGACCGCGCAGCCGCCCACCCAGCAGCGGACCAGGCGCCGCACCGGCCCGCCGGAGTATCTCGGGGCGCGCGGCTCACGGTTCGCCATCAACCCCGGCTCCAGCGCCGCCCGGACGAAGGCGCCACTGGTGATGGCTGTGGAACTGGTCGAGACCACCCGGCTGTGGGCGCGCACGGTGGCCCCGATCGAGGCCGGCTGGGTCGAGGAAGTCGGCGCCCACCTGCTGAAGCACTCCTACTCCGAGCCCCGCTGGTCGGCGCGCGGCGGACAGTGCGTGGCCACCGAGAAGGTCACCCTGCTCGGCATCCCGATCATCGCCGGACGCACAGTCTCCTATGGTTCGATCGATCCGGTGGTGGCCCGCGAGGTGTTCATCGCGTCCGCGCTGGTCGAGGGGGACTGGCGTACCCGGCACCACTTCTGGGCGCGCAACCAGGCCGTCCGCGCCGAGGCGGCCGGGGTGGCCGAGCGCACCCGCCGGCTCGACCTGCTGGCCGACGACCAGGCGATCGCCGCCTTCTACGACGCCCGGATCCCGGCAGGGATCGTGTCGGTGGCGCACTTCGACCGCTGGTGGCGCGACGCCCGTCGCAGCGACGAGCACCTGCTGGACCTGAGCCTGGACGACCTGCTCACCGAGCCGGCCGACACCACCGGCTTCCCCAGCCAGTGGCAGGTGGAGGGCCACGCCCTCGACGTCGACTACACCTTCGACCCGGGCTCCGGCCGGGACGGGGTCACCGTGACGGTGCCCCTTGCGCTGCTGAACCAGCTCGGCCCCGAGCCGTTCACCTGGCAGGTGCCCGGCCTGCGCGGGGAGGTCGCCACCGCCTTGCTCCGAGGTCTGCCCAAGCAGTGGCGCACACAGCTCGTCCCCGCCCCCGACACCGCTCGTCGGGCGCTGGACTGGCTGGGTCCCTGTCCGGACACCGCTGAGCCGTTCTGGCTGGCCCTCGGCCGGGCGATCCGGGCGCTGACGGGCGTTGCGGTGCCGGCCGACGCCTGGCAGCCCGAGGCGTTGGACGACCATCTCAGGGTGCGCTTCGAGGTCGCCCGGCAGGGCCAGCAGCCGGTGAGCGGACGCGACCTGCCGTCCCTGGCCACCCAGCTGGGCGGCCAGGTGAGCGCCACCCTCAACCGTGTGGCCGGACACCTGGTCCACCCGGGCGCGACCAGCTGGGAGTTCGGCGCTCTGCCAGCCAGGCTCGACGCGCCCGTGGTCGGTTTCCCGGCACTGGTCGACAAGGTGGACCGGGTGGGCGTCCAGGTCTTCTCCGACCAGGCCTCGGCCGTCCGTTCGCACCGGGCGGGCCTGCGGCGGCTGATCGCGCTGACCACCGTCGATCCGACGAACTGGGTGGTCGCCCGGTTGTCGAACCGGGTCAAGCTGGCCCTGGCGACCTCGCCCTATCCGTCGGTGCCTGCCCTGCTGGTCGATGCCCGGTTGAAGGCGATCGGTGACGGGATGGACGCCGCCGGCTGGGCAGGCGTCCGCGACCACGAAGCGTTCAGCCGGCTGAGTGACACCGTCCGGGTATCCGTGGCGGCCGCGATGCAGCGAACCGTCGACCAGGCCGGCGAGATCCTGATCTGGTACGGCGACCTGATCCAGCGCCTGGCCGGGCTGCCCGAGCCACTGCGAACCGATGTCACCGAGCAGGTGGCGGGGCTGGTCTATCCCGGGTTCATCGCCGCGACGCCGGCACGGCACTGGCCGCGGCTGGCGGTCTACCTGCAGGCAGCGCTGCGCCGGATCGAGACCCGGGGGAGCAATCCGGCTCGTGAGGCCGAAGCGACAGCCACCATGACCGCTCTGGAGGACGACTACGGCCGATTGTGCAGCAGCTTCCCGCCGGGCCCGCTGCCGGAGCCGGTGGACGAGATCGGGTGGTTGCTCGAGGAACTGCGGGTGAGCCTGTTCGCCCAGTCACTGGGCACCACCGCGCCGGTCTCGGCCAAGCGGGTGCGGGCGGCGATGGCCGCGCTACCGGCAGGCTCCTGATCCGCTGGGCGCGCAATTCCCGGTTGCGCAAGCCCCACCGGGTAGTGTGGCAATGTGCTCGATCCGCGGTTGTTGTACACCCTTGACCAGGAGGTCGCCGACTCCCTGGCCGGTGAGGAACCTGTCCTGGTACATCTGCTCGACGGTTACATCGATGCTGGTTCGGTGGTTCACGGCCTGAGCCGCTACCTGCTTGAGCAGTGCGAGCACGATGTGCTGGCCGAGTTCGACCACGACCAATTGCACGACTACCGGTCGCGGCGGCCGCAGATGGTCTTCGACACCAACCACTGGGCCTCGCTCACCGACTACTCGCTGGTGGTCTACCGGCTGCTGGACGCCAACGACAAACCCTTCCTGCTGTTCACCGGGCCCGAGCCGGACACCCAGTGGAACCGAACCAGCGCGGCGGTGCTGCAATTGGCTGAGGACTTCGGCGTCACCAACCTGCTGACCGCCTCGGGCGTGCCGATGGCGGTGCCGCACACCCGTCCCACGCTGGTCACCTCCCATGCCACCGATCCGAACCTGGCCACGGGCAATCCGATGTGGATCGACCGGGTGCAACTGCCCGGCAGTTTCTCGCACATGCTCGAGTTCCGTGCGGGCGAGGCCGGGCTGGTCGGACGGGGTTTCGTCGCCCACGTGCCGCACTACCTGGCGCAGACCAGTTTCCCGCAGGCGATCGTCGCAGTCCTGGAGCGGATCACCGAGGCCGCCGGGCTTGCCATCTCGAACGACGACCTGGATGAGCGCGCGGCAGCCAACCTGGCCACCATCGCCAGCGAGACCGCCGACGACGCCGACTTTCCCGCGGTCGTGGCGGCGCTGGAGGAGCAGTACGACCAGGTGCAGGCGACCGACGCCGCCCACGTTCCCACCGCGGACGAGATCGGCGCAGCGGTGGAGAAGTTCCTCGCCGAACAGGATCCGCCGGACTACCGGCGCTGACCCCGGCAACGAGCCGTGACAGGAGTGGCCTGTGCCGTCCAGCGTCGACCAGCTGATCGGTCTGCTCGACCTTGAGCAGACCGGCGAACGGGAGTACATCGGAGCAGCCGACGCAAGTTCGCAACGCCAACGGGTGTTCGGCGGCCAGGTGCTCGCCCAGGCTCTGATGGCCGCCTACCACACCGTCCCGCCCGAACGGATCGCCCACTCCCTGTCGGCCTACTACCTGCGCGGCGGCCTGGCCGGGGTGCCGATCAGCTACCGGGTGGAGGGCACCCGGGACGGCCGTAACTTCTCCACCCGGCGGGTGGTGGCCGGCCAATCGGGTCGCACGATCTTCTCGATGGAGTGCTCCTTCCACCTGCTCGAGGCAGGCCTCAACCATGCCGACGCCGCCCCCGCCGGGGTACCGCTGCCGCAGGACTGTCCGCCGCTGTCAGAGGTATTGGGCGCGCGGTCCCGGCGCAGCGTCGAGGCGTGGCAGCGGGAGTGGGGAGTGCTGGAGACCCGGTTCGCTTCCGACACCAGCGGCTTGCCCGGGATCAACGGCGAGGGACATGACGCTGCGATGAAGGTGTGGGTGCGGGCGGAGAGCGCGCTGCCCGGCGACCCGCGGGTCCACCAGGCGGTGCTGGCCTACCTCAGCGACCTGACCCTGCTGGCGGTGAGCACGGTGCCGCACCCGGTGGAGTTCGCCGGCCCTGGCATGGTGGCCGCGTCGATCAACCACGCGATGTGGTTCCATCGCCCGGCCCGGGCCGACGAGTGGCTGCTCTACGACCAGGTCTCGCCCTCGGCCTCAGCCGGCCTGGGATTCTCCTTCGGCAGGTTGTTCTCCGGCGGCCGGCTGGTCGCCTCCTGCGCGCAGGAAGGCCTGATCCGGATCACCGACCTCGACGCGCTCGCGAACTGAGCCCTCGGCGGGCAGAGAAAACACGAGGCGCCCCGCAGCAGTCCTGCGGGGCGCCTCGCGCCGCATGCCTCGCGTCTGTGGGATCGATCAGGCGGCAACCTCACTGAGGCGCAGCTTGTTGATCGCGTGCCGTTCGATCTGGCGCACCCGTTCGGCGGTGATGCCCCAGACCGCGGCGATGTCGGCGAGCTTGGCCTGGCGTCCGTCCAGCAGGCCGTAGCGGCGCCGGACGACGTCGGCGGAGCGCTCGTCGAGAGTGGAGAGCATGGCGTCCAGCCGCTTGCGGTCCTCGGCGTCCAGCACCATCTCGTCCGGGCCGGGGGACATCTCGCGGGCGAGCAGGTCGCCCAGAGCGGTGTCGCCGTCCTCCTCCAGTGGAGCGTCCAGGCTGACGTGGTCGCGAGCCAGCCGCAGCAGGTCGATGATCTGCTCCTCGGCGATCTCCAACTCGGCGGCGATCTCGCTCAGCTCCGGTTCGCGGCCGAGCCGGCGCTCCAGGGTGCGGCGCACCGCCGAGACCTGGTTGACCTGTTCGGCGACGTGCACCGGCAGCCGGACGATCCGGCCTTGCTGGGCGATCCCGCGGGAGATCGACTGGCGCACCCACCAGGTGGCGTAGGTGGAGAACTTGAAGCCCTTGGTGAAGTCGAACTTCTCGACGGCACGGATCAGCCCGGTGTTACCCTCCTGCACCAGGTCGAGCAGCGGCATCTGGGCGCGGCCGTACTTGCGGGCCACCGAAACCACCAGCCGAAGGTTCGCGGTGATGAAGCGCTGCATCGCCTCGTCGCCGATCCGGGCGAGCTCTTCGAGTTCGTCGCGGGTGGCGTCGACGTGACGCAGTGCCTGCTCCTCGTGGCTGAGACGGTCGTCCAGGATCGCGCGGGCGTACTGCCCGGCCTCGATCCGGCGGGCAAGTTCGACCTCTTCGGCCGCGGTCAGCAGCGGGGTCTTGGCGATCCCGTCCAGGTAGAGACCGACAGCATCCTTACCGTCGATGCCGTCGTTGAGTCGGACACGATGTGCTGTGGAGATCAAGGCTTTTCCTTTCGCTCGACACCAGTACAACGAGTTGTCACGGCATTTTGTGCCCGTGAGGCCCCCTCGGTGACCCTGAGACCACCCCGACCGGGCAATCCAAGACCGTGGTCTGATGCCTGCCCCTCCTCAAGGGCGATGCCTGCTCAGCTGGCACTCAGGTTCGGCTGGGCGCCGTCTCAGCAACGTCGCCGGACGGGGGTGTATTCCAGATCAGCCAGGCCAGTTCGAAGGCCGTGTCGCGCCAGCCGGCGTAGCGTCCGGAGGCGCCGCCGTGCCCGGCGACCAACTCTGTCCGCAGCGCCAGGTTGGCCGTTGCCCCGGTGTCGTACCGCAGCCTCGCCACCCATTTGGCTGGCTCGGTGACCTCGACCCGGGTGTCGTTCAGGCTGGTGGTGACCAGGATTGCCGGGTAGCGCACCGGACGGAGGTTCTCGTATGGGGTGTAGCCCTTCATCCGGTGGTAGGCGGCCGCGTCGTGGACAGGGTCGCCCCACTCCTCCCACTCCACCACGGTGAGTGGCAACTCGGGATCGAGGATGGTGTTCAGCGCGTCGACGAAGGGGACCGCCGCGTGGGCGGCAGCGAAGACCTCCGGGGCGAGGTTGAGCGCGGCGCCGAGCAGCAGGCCGCCGGCGCTGCCGCCTTCGGCGGCCAGCCGGTCGGGGCAGGTGTAGCCGGCCGACACTAGGTGGCGAGCGCAGGCGACGAAGTCGGTGAAGCTGTGTTCCTTGGCCTCCAGCCGGCCGTCGTAGTACCAGGCCCGGCCCAGCTCACCACCGCCGCGGACGTGGGCGATCGCGTACACGTAGCCCCGGTCGAGCAGGCTCAGCCGGGCAATCGAGAAGGTGGGGGCGATGCTGATCTCGTAGGCGCCGTAGCCGTAGAGGACACAGCCGGCCGAACCGTCCAGCGGGGTGTCGGCTCGGTGGATCAGGGAGATCGGGATCCGGGTGCCGTCCGCGGCGGTCGCCCACTCCCGGCGCTGCACGTAGTCCTCGGGACGGTACGGGCCGAGCACCGGATGGTCGAGGACGGGACGCTGCTTGAGCACCCGCCGCTCACCGGTGTCCAGCCGGTACTCCAGAACCTGCTCGGGGGTCACCATCGACTGGTAGGAGAGCCGGATCCGGTCGGTGTCGGCGTCCTCGGAACCGTCGGCGTCGACATGGAACAGCGGCTCGCCGAAGTCGATCTCGTGGCCGGGACCCGGATCTCCGGAATCAGTGAGTGGGTGCACCACTACGCGGGCCAGGCCGTCGCGGCGCAGGCTCACCACCAGGGCCTGGTCATAGGCCGATACCCCCAGCAACCGGATACCGGGCTTGCCGGGCCACAGCGGCTGCCAGTCGGCAGCGGAACTGGCGTCCAGCGGCGCCTGGGCGAGGGCGAAGTCGTCGGCCTGGTCGTTGTGGACGATGTACAGCCGGTCGCTGGCCACCTCCACGTCGTACTCGATTCCGGGACGGCGGCGGGTCACCACCCGCGGCCCTCCGGTACGGTCGCCGGCGGCCAGCAGCAGGGTCTCGCTGGAGGTCTTGCTGCCGGCTGAGATCAGGACCCAGCGGCGGTCACGGGATTCCCCCACGCCGAGCCAGAACCGTTCGTCGGGCTCGTGGAACACCACCGTGTCGCCGTCCTCGCCGAGCAGGTGGCGGTGGACGGTGTCAGGACGCCAGGCGGCGTCCATGGTGAGATAGCAGAAGGTGTCGTCGCCCGCCCAGCAGCCGCCGGCGGCGATCTCGGGCAGGACGTCGGGCAGCGGTTGCGAGGTGCGCAGGTCGAGGAAGTGGCAGCTGTAGCGCTCGTCGCCGGTGGTGTCGACCGCGTAGGCCAGCAGATTGCCGTCGGGGGAGACCTCGAAGGCGCCGAGGGCGAAGAAGTCCTGGCCGGCGGCGAGCAGGTTGGCGTCCAGCAGGAGTTCCTCGCCCGCAATGCTGCCGGGCTGGGCGTTCGGGTCGGGCAACTGGTCGCGGTCGGTGGCCGGGACGCGGTGAAAGCTGGCGTAGTCCAGGCCTTTCTCGGTACGCGCGTAGTACCAGTAACAGCGGCCGTCGCTGTGTCGGACGAAGTCGGGCACCGACAGGTCGGTCTGCTGGGTCCGGGCGTCGATGTCGTCGTAGATTGCCCGTGCCAGGTCTGCCTGGTCGGCGGTGACCGCGTCGGTGTAGGCGTTCTCCGCCTCCAGGTAGGCGATCAGTTCGGGGTCGGACTTGTCGCGCATCCAGGCGTAGGGGTCGTCCACCACATCGCCGTGCACCTCACGGCGTGACGGACGGCGTGGTGCCGCGGGAGGCTGGACTGACCCGGTGTGCATGACATGAAAGAGTATCGCGGCGATTTGCGGCCCGGACTTGGGGACTGCGCGGCTGCGTGGCAGACTGGACGCAGGCATTGACAACTCCCGGTTGTTGTGCGCCCTGAATCAGTATTTGGAGAGGTTGCCCGTGTCCGCACGTTCCAGCGCCGCCGCAAGATCAACCACCGAAGAGGACATCACCACACCGGTCCCGCGGCAGCGGAACGGGAAGGCGGCGCCCGCCGCAAAGGGTGCGGCCAGGCCAGGCCGCGCGACCAGGACCGCCACGCCCGGTGGCAAGGCGGCCCTGAAGGGGAGAGCCCCGGCTGAGGACGATGCCACCGACGACGAACTCTCCGGTGAGCCCGAACTCGACCGCGACGACGAACTGGACGCGGCCGAGGACATCACCGTGGAGGAGGTGCTCAACCCGGGCAATGTCGCGGTGAAGTTCGAACGTGAGGGGGATGACGTGGTCCTGACAGTCGGGGGCAAGAAGCGCAGCCTTGATGACGTGGACGACGCCGAGTTCGAGCCGGCGACCGAGGCCAAGACCGAACAGGAACTGGCCGAGGACGAGGGCTTCAGCCTCTCCGACGCCGATGACGCCGACGAGCCCGAGCAGCAGGTGCTGGCCGCCGGTGCCACCGCGGACCCGGTCAAGGACTACCTCAAGCAGATCGGCAAGGTCGCCCTGCTGAACGCCGAGCAGGAAGTGACCCTGGCCAAGCGGATCGAGGCCGGCCTGTTTGCCGAGGAGACCCTCAACGAGAACCCGGGCATCGACTCCGACCAGGTGGTCGACCTGGAGTGGATCACCGAGGACGGCCGCCGTGCCAAGAACCACCTGCTGGAGGCCAACCTCCGCCTGGTGGTGTCGCTGGCCAAGCGCTACACCGGCCGCGGCATGCTCTTCCTCGACCTGATCCAGGAGGGCAACCTCGGCCTGATCCGCGCGGTGGAGAAGTTTGACTACACCAAGGGTTACAAGTTCTCCACCTACGCCACCTGGTGGATCAAACAGGCGATCACCCGCGCCATGGCCGACCAGGCCCGTACCATCCGGATCCCGGTGCACATGGTCGAGGTGATCAACAAGCTCGCCCGCGTGCAGCGCCAGATGCTGCAGGATCTGGGCCGCGAACCCACCCCGGAGGAACTGGCCAAGGAACTCGACATGACCCCGGAGAAGGTCGTCGAGGTGCAGAAGTACGGCCGCGAGCCGATCTCCCTGCACACCCCGCTGGGGGAGGACGGCGATTCGGAGTTCGGCGACCTGATCGAGGATTCCGAGGCTGTCGTCCCGGCCGAGGCGGTCAACTTCACTTTGCTGCAGGAGCAATTGCACGACGTCCTGGACACCCTCTCGGAGCGCGAGGCCGGGGTGGTGTCGATGCGGTTCGGCTTGACCGACGGCCAGCCCAAGACCCTGGACGAGATCGGCAAGGTCTACGGGGTCACCCGGGAGCGGATCCGCCAGATCGAGTCCAAGACGATGAGCAAACTGCGCCACCCGTCCCGCTCGCAGGTGCTGCGCGACTATCTGGACTGAACCTGACAACGAAGCCCGCCGTGCGTCCGCAAGGAACATCGGCGGGCTTCGGCGCCCCTGAACAACCGGGCGACACGCCGGAAAAACCGGCCGGGTCGTCCCGGTCTGCGCGGCAGGGCCATCGTCCGTTGTCATGCCGGGAAACGACGGGGCTACCCCGCGGCAATTCCCCACTTGCTGTGATGTGGTCGTAACCTCGCGGTCATAGTGCGGGGCAGCCGATCCGGCTATCGTCACTCCATGGCAGTCGAAGAAGCCGTACCCGCGCAACCACTGGGTGGCCCGCTGGTCGTCCTGGAAGGTGTCAACAAGCACTTCGGTGACCTGCATGTCCTGCGCGACATCAACCTGACCGTCCGCAAGGGCGAGGTGGTTGTGGTGCTCGGACCGTCCGGCTCGGGCAAGTCGACGCTGTGCCGGGCGATCAACCGGCTGGAGACCATCGGGTCGGGCACGATCACCATCGACGGGGTGCCACTGCCCGAGGAGGGCAAGGCGCTGGCCGAACTGCGGGCCGATGTCGGCATGGTCTTCCAGTCGTTCAACCTGTTCGCCCACAAGACGATTCTGGAGAACGTCACGCTCGGACCGGTCAAGGTGCGTCGCAAGAGTGCGGCTGACGCCCGCGCCGAGGCGATGGAACTGCTGACCCGGGTCGGGGTGGACAACCAGGCCGACAAGTACCCGGCCCAGCTCTCCGGCGGCCAGCAGCAACGGGTGGCGATCGCCCGGGCGCTGGCGATGCAGCCGAAGGTGATCCTGTTCGACGAGCCGACCTCGGCGCTCGACCCCGAGATGGTCAACGAGGTGCTGGACGTGATGATCAGCCTGGCCCGCCAAGGGATGACCATGATCGTGGTCACCCACGAGATGGGCTTCGCCCGCAAGGCCGCCGACCGGGTGGTGTTCATGTCCGACGGGCAGATCGTCGAGGAGAACACCCCCGACGAATTCTTCACCAACCCGCGCAGCGCCCGTGCCCAGGACTTCCTCAGCAAGATTCTCAGCCACTGACAGCCGACCAGACCGCACAACGAGGAGAAAACCATGAAGTACGCCAAGGCAGCCCTGGCTGCCGCAGCCGCACTGACGATGGCCGCATCGCTGACCGCGTGTGCCGGGAGCAGTTCCGCCGGAGGCCCGCCCGGGCAGGGTGGCAAGGTCGTCATCGGGATCAAGTTCGACCAGCCCGGCCTGGGCCTGAAGGAGGGCGACTCCTACACCGGGTTCGACGTCGAGGTTGCCAAGTACGTGGCCAAGGCGCTGGGCTACACCGAGGTGGAGTTCAAGGAGTCGCCCTCGGCCCAGCGCGAGACCCTGCTGGAGTCCGACCAGGTCAAGATGATCTTCGCCACCTACTCGATCACTGACGCCCGCAAGGAGCGGGTCTCCTTCGCCGGCCCCTACTTCGTCGCCGGCCAGGACCTGCTGGTGTCCTCGTCGAACACCGACATCACCGGTCCGGAGACGATGGGCGGCAAGAAGCTCTGCTCGGTGGTGGGCTCGACCTCGGCCAAGAAGGTGCAGGACGACTACATCCAGACCGTCCAGCTGCAGGAGCTCGACACCTACTCCAAGTGTGTGGAGGCCCTGGCCGCCGGCACGATCGACGCGGTGACCACCGACAACGTGATCCTGGCCGGCTTCGCCGCCCAGCCGCAGTACGCCGGCAAGCTCAAGGTGGTGGGCGCGCCGTTCACCACCGAGCGCTACGGCGTCGGCATCAAGAAGGGCGATACCCAGCTCTGTGAGGCGATCAACACCGCGCTGGCCTCGATGGTCGCCGACGGCTCCTGGCAGAAGGCGCTCGACGCCACGGTCGGCCCGTCCGGGTTCGTCCCTGACGCGACGACCAACCCGCCGACCACCGATCCCTGCAGCTGAGTTCGACCGACCGGTTCGCCGACCTCCACAGGGGCCGGCGAACCGGGCCGAAGGAGTGCCATGGAAGGCCTGGGGGCGCTGCTGACCCAGTACGACGTACTGGGCGCGTTCTTCATGACGATCAAACTGACCCTCGGCGGTGCGCTGGGCGCACTGCTGATCGGGACGGTGGTGGCGATCTGCCGGGTGTCCCCGGTGGCCGTGCTGCAGAAGGTGGGCGCCTGGTATGTCACCATCTTCCGCAACACTCCGCTGACCCTGATCATCGCGCTGTGCCTGCTGGGCCTGAACAATGTGCTGGCCATCCAGCTGGCGCCGGACAGCATCGTCGAGAACGGCTTCCGCTGGGCGGTGGTCGGGTTGTCGATCTACCACGCCTCCTTCGTCGCCGAGGCGATCCGGTCCGGGGTCAACACCATCCCCGCCGGACAGGCGGAGGCCGCCCGCTCGATCGGGCTGTCCTTCGGCCCGGCATTGCGTCATGTGATCCTGCCGCAGGCCTTCCGCGGCGCGATCGCGCCGCTGGGGAACACCCTGATCGCGCTCACCAAGAACACCACGGTGGCGGCCACCATCGGCGTCGGTGAGGCCGCCTACATGATGCGCAACATGATCGAGTTCTCGCCCAACCACCTCTACGCGGTGTTCTTCCTGATGGCCGTCGGGTTCGTCATCCTCACCCTGCCGATGGGCGTGCTGTTCACCTGGCTCTCCAACCGGTTGGGGGTGGCCCGATGAGCGCCGAGACCTCCGTCCTGTTCGACGTCCCCGGCCCGAAGGCACGGGCGCGCTATCGCGTTGTCGCGGTTGTCGGGGGCGTGGTGCTGCTGGCGATCCTGGCCTTCATCGTCTACCGGATGCTCGATCTGCCGGAGCCGACCACCCGGCCGCGCAACAACCAGTTCACCGCCGAGAAGTGGATGCCCTTCCTCACCTCGTCGGCCTGGGTCAACTACCTGCTGCCGGGTCTGCTGGGAACACTGCTGGCGGCCGTGGTGTCAGTGGTGTTGTCGCTGCTGTTTGGGGTGCTGCTCGGGATCGGACGGCTGGTGCGGCTGCGCTGGGTGCGGTGGGTGTGTGGCGTCTTCGTCGAGTTCTTCCGCTCCGTCCCGGTGCTGATGATGATGATCTTCGCCTACTACGCCGGGGTGTACGCGCTGCGGATCACCGGCTCGATCTCGCCCTTCTTCGGGGTCGTGGTCGGCCTGACGCTGTACAACTCCTGCGTGATTGCCGAGCTGGTGCGCTCCGGGGTGAACGCCCTGCCGAAGGGCCAGAAGGAGGCCGGGCTGGCAATCGGGCTGACCCCGATGGTGACGCTGACCACGATCCTGCTGCCGCAGGCGCTCACAGCGATGGCACCGTCCATGCTCAGCCAGCTGGTGGTGATCCTGAAGGACTCCGCGCTGGGCTACATGATCAACTACCTCGAGCTGATGCGCGCTGGCACGAACCTGGCGTCGGTCTTCGGCAACCTGATCCCGACCATGATCGTGCTGGCCGTGATGTACATCATCATCAACTCGCTGCTCACCAGAGCCGCCACCGCGGTCCGCGGCCGGCTCCGCCGCGCGCCGCAGGTGCAGACCGTCACGGTCACCGCTGGCATGGTGCCCGAGATCGCCTCCGAGCCACGGGTGCCCCGCACCCTGATGCCGTTGCCCGAGCCGGACGAGCCGCCGACCCTGCTGCACCACCACGAACCGCACCACGACAAGGAGCGGCCCGAACCCCGGGAGCCGTGATCGCCAGGCTTGCCGTCAGCGCAGGTCGAGGGCGGGCAGGTCGTCGGCCGGAGTGAAGCCGTGCACCCGTCCCAGGAAGGCCAGAGCGGCCTGGGCGGTGGCGCTGATGTTCTCCGCGGCGCGGAATCCGTGGCCTTCGCCCTCGAACAGCAGGTAGGCGACCGGCAGCCCCTTGCCGCGGACGGCGGACACCATCTGCTCGGCCTGGTCGGGCGGCACCACCTTGTCCTCGGTGCCCTGCAGGATCAGCATCGGGCAGTTCAGCCCGTCGAGGTGGTAGAGCGGGGAGCGTTCCAGATAGACCTCGCGTCCGGCAGGGTAGGGCGCCACCAGACTGTCGAGGTAGCGGCTCTCGAACTTGTGGGTATCGGTGGCCAGCGCTTCCAGGTCGCCGATCCCGTAGAGGCTGATTCCGGCGGCGAAGACATCGGTGAAGGTGAGGGCCGCCAAGGTGGTGTAGCCGCCCGCCGAGCCGCCCCGGATCGACAACCGGTCGCCGTCGGCCAGACCGCGCTCCACCAGGGCGAGTGCGCCGTCGGAGCAGTCGCGGACGTCGGTGATGCCCCAGCTGCCCTTCAGTCGCTCCCGGTAGGCCCGCCCGAAGCCGGCCGAGCCGCTGTAGTTCACGTCCAGGATGCCGATCCCGCGGGAGGTCCAGAACTGGGTGGCGATGCGGAACTCGGGGCTGGAGAAGCCGGTCGGCCCACCGTGGCTCCAGACCTGGACGGGCGGCAACTCGCCATCCGGCGCGGTGAAGGCAGGATTGGTGGGCGGGTAGTACCAGGCGTGCACCTCGCCGTCCGGGCTCGCCCAACTGACCGGTTGCGCGCGGGAGATCAGGGCGGGGTCGAGGACGCGGTCGGAGCTGGTCCGCACCGGCGTCAGGGCTCGGGTCGTCCAGTCGACCTCCACAAGTGCCGCTGGCCGGTCGGCATAGCCGAGCAGGGCCAGGGTGCGCTGCCCGTGGCCGCTGACCAGCACCGACACCGCGTCGGACTCGATCAGCTCCAGTCGTGCCGGTGCGTCCGGGCCGTGGTGGAGAACGGCCAGTGAGCCGAACCCGTGCACCAGCGGACTGCAGCCGATCCGGCCGGCGTCGATGATGCTGTAGGGCGCCGGGGCGAGCGTCCAGGCCGGTCCGCAGAACTCGCAGGGTGCTTCGTAGAGCAGGCCGGTGGCCTCGCCGTCCCAGCGGTAGAAGTTCCAGAAGCCGGTCTGGTCGGCGAGGAAGACCAGCGAACCGTCCGGTGACCAGGCCGGGTAGAGCGCCGCGACGCCATCGCCACCGCCGACGCTGACGGCCGAGGCCAGGTCGGCCAACGGAGCCACCTTGAGCCGGGTCGCGTCCCAGGGCATGGCGGGGTGGTCCCACTCCACCCAGGCCAGTCGCCCGTCGGGGCTGAGCACCGGGTGGGCGTAGAAGTCGGCTCCGCTGACCAGCACCCGGCCGCCCTCGGGGTTGGCGGAGTCGAGGTCGAGTGCCACGATCGTGGTGATCGGCTCGGCAGCAGCCACGGTGTGGTCCTCGCGGACCGCCAGGACCAGCCGCCGGGCCGGGTCGAGGAAGAGAGCCGCGTATCGCCACGGACCGCCCGGGGCGAAGCGGCGGGTGGTGCCGTCGGTCTCGATCACGTGCAGTGAGCCCTCTGGCCAGGCGGAGTACACCACGACACCGGCGGCAACCGTCCAGTCGCCGCCGCCGTACTCGTTCACCCCGGTGCGGACATACCCTTGGGGAGTGAGTTCGACGCGTCCGCGTGCGTCCTCACGCCACAGTCCGACCCGTCCGGCCTGTTCGGGATGGGCCTGCGTCCAGTACCGAACGCCGTCGTCCACGATCCCGCCGGCCAGGCTGACAGTGGCGGCGGTCAGGTCGTCGGCGGTGATGGGGGAGGCCCAGGCTCCATACGGTGCTTCGCTCACCCGATCACCCTAACCGCTCATCATGGGTCGAAGCCCCGGCACAAACAACGTGGCCCCGGCTGTTCGAACCGGGGCCACGTGCGTGAAGTCGGGGACTCAGGAGAGCTTGCTCGTCTCGTCGTGAATCTTCAGCGCGACCTGGCTCAGCTTGGCCGAGTGGGCGCGGCCGTGGTGGCCACAGAAGAGCAGTTCGCCGCCGGAGGAGAGGGTTACCCGGACATACGCCTGGGCGCCACAACGATCGCAGCGATCGGCTGCCGTCAGACCTTCCAGAACTGGTGCACTCATCGTTGCTCCTCACTCTCTCGCTGGTTCTCACCATCTCGTCGCCGGTACAACGTCGAGGGCGATGGATTCGTTCCCGCCATGCCCCTCCCGGCACCATCCATTCTAGGCGCTTGCGGGGACAGTGTCCGGGAAGCCCGACACCGTAACCCAACCTCCACCGAACTGTCACCGTGCCGAGATAATCTCCTCGGCGTGACGACGAAGAATCCCCTGGCCGCAGAAGGCCGAGACTACGAGGCCCGGCACCTGCTCGTACTCGAAGGTCTGGAGGCCGTCCGCAAGCGGCCCGCGATGTACATCGGCTCCACCGACACCCGGGGCCTGATGCACTGCCTGTGGGAGATCATCGACAACGCGGTGGACGAGGCGCTGGCCGGGTTCGGCAAGAAGATCGACATCCGGCTCGCCGCCGACGGCAGCGTGGTCGTCCATGACCGCGCCCGCGGTATCCCGGTCGACAACGAACCCAAGACCGGCCTCAGCGGGGTCGAGGTGGTCTTCACCAAGCTGCACGCCGGCGGCAAGTTCGGTGCCGGCTCGTACAACGCCACCGGCGGCCTGCACGGTGTCGGCGCGTCCGTGGTGAACGCGCTGTCGTCCCGGCTCGACGTCGAGGTCGACCGCGGCGGCACAACCCACGCGATGAGCTTCCGCCGCGGCGTGCCCGGTGTCTTCGACGGCGACGGACCGACAGTGCCGTTCACC
Organism: Propionicimonas sp.; assembly: GCF_034927565.1. Taxonomy (GTDB): domain Bacteria; phylum Actinomycetota; class Actinomycetes; order Propionibacteriales; family Propionibacteriaceae; genus Propionicimonas. The sequence goes on along the minus strand of NZ_JAYFPT010000015.1, from coordinate 30,500 downwards.
CCGGGTGGCGGTCTGCGCAAGGTCGGCCGGACGGCGAAGGGCGCCACCGGTACCCGGGTGCGCTACTGGCCTGATCGGCAGATCTTCCTGCCGGACGCCCAGCTCTCGCTGAAGCATCTGCTCGACCGCGCCCGGCAGACCAGTTTCCTGGTGCCCGGGCTCGAGCTGGTGGTCACCGACAGCCGGGACGGCACCGACACCACCGAGACCTTCAAGCACGACGGCGGCATCTCGGAGTTCTGCGACTACCTGGCCACCGATCCGCCGGTCACCGAGGTGATCCGGTTGCGCGGTTCGGACAGCTTCAGTGAAACCGTCCCGATGCTGGACGACAGCGGCTCGATGACCCCCACCGACGTTGAGCGGAACCTCGATGTCGACATCGCGGTGCGCTGGGGAACCGGCTACGAGTCGAAGCTGACCTCCTTTGTCAACATCATCGCCACACCCAAGGGCGGCACGCACGTCGCGGGCTTCGAACGCGGCCTGGTGCGCGCCTTCGGCCGCTCGCTGGACGGCACCCGGCTGCTGAAGAACGGCGAGGAGGTGCTCAAGGACGACATCCTGGAGGGCCTCACCGCCGTGGTGACAGTCAGCCTGGCCGAGCCTCAGTTCGAGGGCCAGACCAAGGAGGTGCTCGGTACCCCGCCGGTCTCCCGGCTGGTCACCCGGATCGTGGAGAGCGAACTGACCGACTTCCTGACCTCGACCAGGGCCGCCCAGCGTCCCCAGGCCCGGGCGGTGATGGAGAAGGTGGTCGGGGCCTCGCGCACCCGGGTCGCCGCCCGCGCCCACAAGGAGGCGCAGCGGCGCAAGAACGCCCTGGAGTCGAGTTCGCTGCCGACCAAGCTGGCCGACTGCCGCAGCACCGATCTCGACCGCACCGAACTGTTCATCGTCGAGGGCAACTCGGCGCTCGGCACTGCGAAACTGGCCCGTGATTCGGAGTTCCAGGCGCTCCTGCCGATCCGTGGCAAGATCCTCAATGTTCAGAAGGCCTCGGTCGGCGACATGCTGAAGAACCTTGAATGTGCCTCCATCATCCAGGTGGTGGGGGCGGGCTCGGGCCGGACCTTCGACATCGACCAGGCCCGGTACTCCAAGGTCATCTTCATGGCCGACGCCGACGCCGACGGCGCCCACATCCGCACCCTGCTGGCGACCCTGTTCTTCAAGTACATGCGGCCGATGATCGAGCACGGCCGGGTCTACACCGCCGTGCCGCCGCTGCACCGGTTCGAGCTGACCAATCCCCGCAAGGGCCAGGAGAAGTACCTCTACACCTACAACGAGGCCGAGTACCGCCGCACGCTGGCCGAGCTGACCAAGCGAGGAGTCGGGTTCAAGCAGCCGCAGCGCTACAAGGGGCTGGGGGAGATGGACGCCGACCAGCTCGCCGACACCACGATGAACCCCCGGCACCGCACGCTGCGCCGGATCACCATCGACGACGCCGAACTGGCGGCGACTACCTTCGACAAGCTGATGGGCAATGACGTGGCGCCGCGCAAGCAGTTCCTGATCGAAGGGGCCTACGCCCTGGATGCCGAGCGCATCGACGCCTGAGCGCTGCTCAGCACAGCTGTTCCAGCAGTCCGCTCTCGACGTCATAGCGGAAGCCGCCGACATCGGCCCGTCCCTGGATCAGCGGGTGGCTGGCCAGCAGATCGACATCGCTGCGCAGCCGTCCCAGCTGGTCGGGATCACCGCCGAACTCCAGGCCGGCGGTGTCGAGGCCACTGGCCTCGGCGATCTGGCGCCGCAGCGTGTCGTCGTCGTTGGCCATCGCGCAGCGGGTGTGGGCGACCACCAGGATGCGGTTGACCCGCAGCAGCTGGACGGCCAGCACGCAGCCGGCCAGGGCGTCGGCGGTGACATGGCCGCCCGGGGTGCGCAGGATCTTCGCCTCACCGAGGTGCAGGCCGATCATCTCCAGCGGCTGCAGTCGCGAGTCCATGCAGGTGACCACGGCGACCCCGGCATGGGCGTAGCCGTCGAAGCTGCGGGGCGCGGAGACCGCGTAGCGGCGGTTGGCGGCCAGCAGATCGTCAAAGCTCGAGACCATGGGCACACCCTAGCCGTGGTAGCGGGAGCCGATCGCGGCGATCGGCTGGCCGGCGGGGGTACCGGAGGCGTCCCGCCGGGGGTCGGGCTGGGGGAGGTCGATGGGGGACCCGGAAGCCGCCGCGGCAATCGCCGGTTCGGGGCCGACCCAGGCGGCGAGCAGGGTGTCCTCGCCCTTCAGGAAGGCGTGGCAGCGCACCCCGCCGGTCGCCCGGCCCTTGCCCGGGTACTGCGCGAACGGGGTGACCTTCGCCCGCCCGGCCTCGGTCCCCGGCAGCGCGGCCGAGGAGCCGGACACCGAGACCACCACCGCGTCGGCGCTGGGCGAGGCACCGAAGAAGATCGCCCGTGCTCCGGCCGACAGCCGGACGCCCGCCATCCCGCCGCCGGAGCGTCCCTGCGGCCGCACGCCGGCGGCAGGGAAGTGGAGCAACTGGGCGTCGGAGGTGATGAAGACCAGCTCGTCCAGATCATGCAGCAGTTCGACCGCACCGACCACCTGGTCGCCGTCCTCAAGCCGGATGATCTCCCAGGCGTCCTTGCTGAGCAGCTCGGGGTTCACTCGTTTGACCACGCCGTTCGCCGTGCCCAGCGCCCAGCCGGCGGTGTCGGCGGTCAGGCTGGTCAGACCCAGGATGCGCTCGCCGGGGGCGAGTTCCAGCAGCTCTGAGGCGAGCGAGCCGCCCTGCAGGCTCGGAGCCGAGGCGGTGAGCGGGACGCTGGGCAGGTCGATCGCCTGGCCGCGGACCAGCCGGCCGTGGCTGGTCAGCACGCCGAACTCGCCGCGGGCCGTGGTCCTCGCGGTGGCCAGGATCAGGTCGTGCACCCCGCGCGGGCCGGAACTGGGCAGCGGCGCATCGGAGTCGGTGCGTGCCAGCAGCCCGGCGGAGGAGAGCATCACCCAGCAGGGGTCGTCGGCGATCTCCAGCGGTGCCGCCTTGGCGGCGGTGACCACCGTCCCGGCCGAGGCCAGCAGGACGGTGCGCCGCGGGGTGCCGTGGCTGCGGGCCACCTCGTCCAACTCGTCGGCGACCACCTCGCGCTGCCGCTGCTCGGAGTCCAGGATGGCCTGCAGCTCGGCGATGGTCTCCCACAGCTTGTCCCGTTCGGCCTCCAGCTCGATCCGGCTGAACTTCGTCAACCGGCGCAACTGCATGTCGAGGATGTAGTTGGTCTGGGTCTCGGTGAGTTCGAAGACCTCCATCAGCCGGGCCCGGGCGGCCGACGCGTCGTCGGAGGAGCGGATGATCGCGATCACGTCGTCGATGTCGACGATCGCGATCAGCAGGCCCTCGACCAGATGCAGGCGGTCGCTGGCCTTGCCCAGCAGGAACGCCGAGCGGCGCCGGATGACCTCCACCCGGTGCCGCAGGTAGACCTCCAGGGCGTCCTTCAGCGACAGCGTGGACGGCTGCCCGTCCACCAGGGCGACCATGTTGATCCCGAAGGAGTCCTCCAGCTTGGTCAGCCGGTACAACTCCTCCAGGAGGGCCTCGGGGTTGAAGCCGTTCTTGACCTCGATCACCAGCCGGGTGCCGTTGGCCAGGTCGGTGAGGTCCTTGATGTCGCTGATGCCCTGCAGCTTCTTGGACTGCACCAGGGTCTTCACCTGCTCGATGATCCGCTCCGGGCCGATCATGTAGGGAAGCTCGGTGACCACGATCCCGCGGCGGCGGGCATGCACCTGCTCGACCCGCGCGGTGGCCCGCACCCTGAACACCCCGCGTCCGGTCTGATAGGCCTCGCGGATACCGTCCAGGCCGACGATCTTGCCGCCGGCCGGCAGGTCGGGCCCCGGGACGTACTTCATCAGGTCGTCGACCGAGGCCTCGGGGTGCTTCAGCAGATGTTTGCAGGCCTGGACGGTCTCGACCAGGTTGTGCGGCGGGATGTTGGTGGCCATGCCCACCGCGATCCCGGTGGAACCGTTGACCAGCAGGTTCGGGAAGGCGGCCGGCAGCACGGACGGCTCGGTCTCCTTGCCGTCGTAGTTGGGCCGGAAGTCGACAGTGTCCTGGTCGAGGCCGGCGGTCATCGCCAGCGCCGCCGGCGCCATCCGGCACTCGGTGTAGCGCATCGCGGCGGGGCCGGAGTCGAGCGAGCCGAAGTTGCCGTGGCCGTCCACCACCGGCAGCCGCATCGCCCACGGCTGGCCGAGGCGAACCAGCGCGTCGTAGATCGCGGCGTCGCCGTGCGGATGCAACTGGCCCATCACCTGGCCGACCACCCGGGCGCACTTCACATGGGCGACGTGGGGACGGATGCCCATGTCGTCCATGGTGTAGAGGATGCGCCGCTGCACCGGCTTGAGCCCGTCGCGGGCATCGGGCAGCGCGCGGGCATAGATCACCGAGTAGGCGTACTCGAGGAAGCTGGTCTCCATCTCCGTCGAGACGTCCACATCGATGATGCGTTCAGCTACCTCGTCCTCGGTCGATGGTGGCGGTTTTGCAGCCATGGTTCCTCACATCTGTCCTGCCCCCGGGGCGCGGAGGCCACTTGATTCTGCCAAGGATCGGCGCCCGCCCGGCGCAACCGGGCCGTGTCAGCGGGTCAGGTGAGTTCCGGCAGGTCCCGCAACTGGGCGAGCAGGCCGCGGCCGTCCGGAGCGGTGTAGACCCCGATGCCGCAGGGCAGCCCGCGTCCCTCCTCCTCCAGCGCGGTGGCAGAGCCGTGGGCCAGCAGTTGTTCGGCAGGGGAGAGTTGCCGGATCGCGATTGCTCGCACCCGGTCGGGCGCCAACTGGGCGAACTCGCTGTAGAGCGCGAGGTCGTGCTGGCCGTCGTCGCCGACCAGCAGCCAGCGGATCTCGGGGAAGTCCCGGGTCAGTTGCAGCATGGTCTCGCGCTTGTGTGCCGGGCCGGAGCGGAACCAGCCGGTGTTGGTCGGCCCCCAGTCGGTCATCAACCGTGGCCCGTGCGGATAGGCGTGACGAGTCAGGAAACGGGAGAGGAAGTCGTGGGTGTTCCACGCTCCGGTGGAGATGTACACCACCGGGGCCCCGGGGTGCTGCCTGAGCAGTTCGGTGTACAGCCGGGCCATTCCCGGCACCGCCTGGCGGGCGGACTCGTCGCGGATGAAGGTGTTCCAGGCGGCGATCATCGGCCGCGGCAGCAAGGTGGTGATGATCGTGTCGTCGATGTCGGAGATGATCCCGAACCGCTGGTCGTCGGCGACGATGTGCACGTCGGCCAGCGCCTGCGCGGACTCGGCGCTGCGCACCGGCACCTGCCGCCAGCCGGGTTCGAGGCCGTGGTTGCGCACCCGCTCGTCGAAGTACCCACCCCGGTCGGTGGTGGTACTGATCACCTGGCCGCCGACCTCGATGGTGATCGCGGCCCGGACGACGGCCGCGGTGAAGAAGTTGCGGAAGCCGCGCCGCCGGACGAACTCCTCGGTGGCCCGGCCGATCCCGGTGTGGGCGCGTCCGGGGACCAGGACCACCCGTCCGAGCAACCGCAGACTGGCAGCGGTGCCGTAGCCGGTGTAGCAGATCACCTGCTCCCGCCAGCCGAACGAGCGCATCACCCGCTCGACCCAGCGGTCGAGAACCTCCTCGATCCGTGCCGCGATGAAGGGACGGGTGCTCACGGCCCACCACCTTAGCCAATTGCCCGCTCACGCTGGCGGCGTGGAAAGATGGGCCGGTGCCCAACAGACATGGTCCGGCGCTTCCGGCAGCGCTGACGGACGAGATTCGCGACTGCGGCTACTTCCCGGAACTGATCGCGGACGCGATCGCGCGGGCGCGCGGCCCCGAGCAGGTCGAGGGCTACCTGGTACACCACGAGGCGACCTTCAACCGCGACGAGATCCAGCGGCACCTGTCCGTGCTGCTGCTCACCCCGACCCGGCTGCTGGTTGGCCACACCGACGAGAACGAGGCGCCGGGCGAGCCCGTGCAGGCGCTGACCACCACCGAGTCGGTGCCGCTGGGCAGGGTCGGGTCGGTGGCGCTCAGCCAGGTGGTGTCCAACCCGGAGTCCTACGGCACCCGCCGTGCCAAGGTGGTCGAGGCCTGGCTGACCATCGGCTGGGGCACCATGCGCAGGATCGACCTGCTCCCCGCCCAGTGCGACGATCCCACCTGCGAGGCCGACCACGGCTACACCGGTGACCTGGCCAACGACGACCTCACGGTGCGGATCAGCGCAGCCGCCGACGGCGAGGCCAAGGTCAACCAGCTGATCGAGTTCAGCACCCAACTGCAGCTGGCCACCGGCATCACCCGATGACCGCTCCCGTCATCCCCGCCTACGGCAGCCGCACGCTGGCCGAGTTGCTGCCGAGTCTGGGTGCGCACCTCGGCGTGGCCGGGGCAGTGGACCGGCTCGGTATCGCCGAGGCCCAGCGCTACGTGGTGCTGCTGGTGGACGGCCTGGGCTGGGAACAGCGGGACTGGTGGCAGGGGACAGCCCCGTTCCTGAGCGACCTCGCCGACAACGCGGTGCCGATCACCTCGGGTGTCCCCAGCACCACCTCGACCAGCATCACCAGCCTGGGTACCGGGCTGGCGCCGGGAGAGCACGGCATTGCCGGCTACGCCTTCTACTACCGTCCGATCGGCGGCGTGCTCAACGCCCTGCAGTGGGCGCCCGGGGTGCACGGCCTGGACGTCCAGCCGCAGCTCACCTACTTCGAACGGCTGGGTTCGGCTGGTGTCCGCACCCAGGCGGTGTGCCCGGCTCGGTTCGAGGGCAGCGGCCTGACCACCGTGGCGCTGCGCGGGCCGGGATTCATCGGGGTGCAGGACGAGGAGGACCACCCGCGCCGGGTGGAACTCGCCCGGGACGCGGCCCTGAGTGCCGAACCCTCCCTCACCTATGTCTACGAACGCTCGCTGGACCATACCGGGCACGGCTTCGGGGTGGGGTCACCGCAATGGCTGGCGACGCTGGCCCGCTGCGATGCCCTGGCGTCCGCGCTGCGTGAGGCGCTGCCCGCCGACGTCCGGCTGGTGATCACCGGCGACCACGGGATGGTGAACGTCCCGGTCGACGAGCGCCTGCTGGCCGAAGACGAGCCCGGCCTGCTGCGCGATGTCACCAACTTCGCCGGCGAGGGCCGGTTGCGGCAGCTCTACACCGTCCCCGGACAGGTGGCGGCGGTCGCCCGGCGCTGGCAGGACCGGCTGGGTGACCGCGCCTGGGTGTTGACCAGGGACGAGGCCTTCGATGCCGGCTGGTTCGGCCCCCGCAACCCGCGGGTGGCCGACCGCTTCGGCGACGTCCTGGTAGCGATGCAGGGCAGCGCAGCGGTGATGACCAGAAGCCTGCCGAAGGAACTGACGCTGGTGGGCATGCACGGCTCGCTGACGGCCGCCGAGGTGGCAGTCCCGCTGCTGGTGGCCTGACGCCGGGGGAAGGAACGTCGCGATGGCTGAACTCGTCTACTTCACCGGTCCGATGGACTGCGGGAAGTCGACCCTTGCCCTGCAGATCGCCTATACCGAGACCGAGGCGGGCAGGTCCGGCCGATTGTTCACCGAGGGGGACCGTACCGGGCTGGCGATGATCACCTCACGGATTGGGCTGGCCCGGGCCGCCGTGCTGGTGGAGGAGAGTCTGGACTTCTGGGAGTACGTCGTCGCGGAGCTGTCGGCCGGTCAGCGGCTGGACTTCCTGGTCTGCGACGAGGCCCAGTTCTACACCCCGGGGCAGATCGACCAGTTGGCCAGGATCGCCGACGAACTCGGCATCGAGGTCTTCTGCTTCGGGATCCTCACCGACTTCCGCACCGCGATGTTCCCGGCCTCCCGCCGGTTGGTCGAACTCTGCGACCGGATGGAGGTCCTGCAGGTGCGCCCGCGATGCTGGTGTGGTGCGCCGGCCACCCACAACGCACGCACCGTCGACGGCGTGATGGTGGTCGAGGGCGACCAGGTGGTGGTGGGCGATACCGGGGCGTCGAATGGGGTCGTCTCCTACCAGGTGCTGTGCCGGCGGCATCACCGGCTGCGGATGACCGCCCAGGTGGCCAAGGCCGATCCGACGCCCGACCCGTTGCCGTTCGAGTAGGCCCGCCGGGCTCGACCAGCGGTGCGAACCGAGGCTAGGGCTGCTTGGGCGAGCCGAACATGATCTCGTCCCAACTGGGGACGTGCGCCCGCCGGCGCTTCGACTTCCCCTTCGGCTCGGGCTCCGGGGCGGGTTCGGCCTCCGGCTCGAGCGCCTCGGTCAGCGTGGGCTGCTCAGCATCGGCCGACGCCTGCTCCTCCTCGGACGCCGCAGGGGCGCGTTCGTCCAGCACCGGGGTGGCGGCGGCATCGGCGTCGGTGCGCAGCAGGCCGGAGTAGATCTGGACGGAGTCCTCGTCGAAGGCGGACAGCATGTCGTAGAGCACGTCGATCCCGCCGGTGGCGTCGGTGACGATGTCGTACACCCCGTCCACCTCGGTCAGCTCACCCTCGGCGTAGGCGTCCTCGGTGTCGGCATCACCGTCGTCTGGGCCGTCGATCGGCGCGGTGTCCTCCGGCTCCGCACCGGGCTGCACGACCCGCACCAGGGCCAGGTCGTCGTTCAGCCCGACCGTCGGCTCTGCCTCTCCTGCCACTGCCACGCTGGGCAGCGCATCCTGCTGGGCCGGCGGGTGCAGGCCCAGCAACCACCGGGCGTCGTCATTGTCGGGCACCGAGAACCTGCCGGCCTGGTCGTAGGTGAACAGGGCGGTGTGGTCGGTCCTGCCCGCGGTCCAGGTGACCTGCACGGTCCAGCGTCGTCCCTCGGACTTCCAGGAATCCCAGTCGACGGAGTCCACATCGACCTGGCGAGGAAGCAGCCGGTCGGTCACGATCGCGCCCAGGGTGCGGTGCGGGATGGTCTCCCCGCCCCGCCGGACGGGGTGCTGCTGGGCCTGGCCGGCGATGTGTTCGCGCTCGGCGATCACCGGCACGGCGAAGGCCTCGACGCGTTCCGGATCCATGCCGGAATCGCGTGCCACGTCGTCGACGGACTCACCAGCCCTGATCCGGGTCTGGATCTCCCTCGGCGTGAGACTTGCCATCTGCGACTCTCCAGCGTGCGTGTGCGGGTGCTGATCTGTGGGTAACCTACCAAGCCCGGCGGTGATCCGTTCCCAACCGGGCCGAACGAGCTGCCAGTTGGGCGTTACCGGAGGCGATCGACCCGGTCACCGCGACCGGGCTTGGTCCGATGTGATATGCATGCCTCGCACATCGAGCAATACCAGGCCGGAAACTTCCCCAGTCCTCCGGCGGAACGGACGGAATCACAGGTATGGCAACGGACTACGACGCCCCTCGCAAAACTGACGAAGAGAGCGAAGACAGCATTGAGGAGCTGAAGACCCGGCGCAACGACAAGAACTCGGGGAAGGTCGACGAGGACGAGGTCGAGGCTGCCGAAACCTTCGAGTTGCCCGGCGCCGATCTGTCCCACGAGGAGTTGACCGTCCGGGTGCTGCCCAGGCAGGCCGACGAGTTCACCTGTGCCTCCTGCTTCCTGGTGAAGCATCGCAGCCAGATCGCGATGGTCAAGGACGGGAAGTACTACTGCGTGGACTGCGCCGGCTGACCGGCCCACTCACCAGGCGCTGCCAGCTGCGCGAGGCGAACCGGTTGGCCAGGACGGACGCCACTGCCGCTCCGGCGGCGCTGGCCGCCGCCCAGATCGCCGCTCGGCGGGCTGACACCTCCGGGTCGTCGGCCCGGGGCGGTTCGTCTCCGGACAGCCGGCGCCACAGGACTTCGAGCAGCTTCGTCGCCACCAGTCCCGCGGCAGCACCCAGCAGTCCCGCGTAGGTCCGCTGCATCAGAGGGTTCGACTGCGCCATCTCGACCGGCCTCCTTCGGTGGGAGTTCGTGGCTCCCGTCGGCTCCATCCTAGGGTCGGCGTCCACTAGGTTGGGGGCGTGGTCTTTCGCGAGCGGCTCGGCGTCCCGGTTTCCTGGTGGGGGATCGGACTGTTCTTCGGGCTGAGTTTCGTGGTCGCGGTCGGGGTGGTGCTCGGTCCCTGGTTCGGTGTGGTGGGCACGGCGGTGGTGGTACTGGGGCTCGGCGTGGCGCTGTGGTGGTACGGCTCGGTCGTGGTGATCATCGACGATCAGGGGGTGCACGCCGGGAACGCGGTGCTGGAGTGGCCCTGGGTGGGCCAGGCCGTGGCGCTGGACGAGGCGGCAACCCGCCAGCGGCTGAGAGCCGGAGCCGATCCGCGGGCCTACCTGGTGACACGCGGCTACGTCCGCACGAGCGTGGAGATCACGGTTGCCGATCCGGATGATCCCCATCCGTTCTGGCTGGTCTCCAGCCGCCGTCCGGCCGAACTCGCCGAGGCGATCAGCGTTAGGATGCCTCGATGACCGGATGGCAGGACGAGGTGACGATCGGGCTGCAGCGCCTCGATCCCGAGGTTCCGCTGCCGCGCTACGCCCATCCCGGCGACGCTGGTGCCGACCTGGCCATCGCCGAGGACTGCACCCTCGCGCCGGGCGAACGACGGCTGGTGCGCACCGGGATCGCCGTCGCGATCCCGACCGGCTGGGTGGGGCTGGTCCACCCGCGTTCCGGACTGGCGGCGCGTCACGGCCTCACCATCGTGAACGCCCCCGGTACCATCGACGCCGGCTACCGGGGCGAGATCCTGGTCTGCCTGCTCAACACCGACGCCTCCCAGCCGATCAGGCTGGGCAAGGGCGATCTGATCGCACAGCTGGTGGTACAGCGGGTGGCGCGAGCCGCTTTCGTGCTCGCCGACGAACTGCCGCCGAGTGTGCGCGGGGACGGCGGGCACGGGTCCACCGGGGGAGTCCGGGGCTGGGACGGCCCCGCCAGGAACGACTGACACAGGAGATGACACAGTGAACTTTGGGCGCAGGCGCGGAAAGGCCGAGCCGGAACGGCCGGCGGACGAGAAGCTTCCGCCGGAGGCGGACCAGGAGACCGCACCGGAGGCGGAGGACCCCGACCTCATCGAGGTCGACCAGGAGGTCGACGAGCAGGAGGCCGACGAGCAGGACGATGCGGGTGAGTTCGACGACCTCGAGCCGGAGGCGGACGACGCGGACGAGGACCTGCGGGCTGACGGCCCGTTCGACTTCGACGAGGTCGACCTGGGCGTGGACGACGTCACCCGCGTTGACCTGGGCACCCTGATCGTCACGCCGTGGCCGGGGCTCAACCTGCAGTTGCAGGTGAACGAGGGCACCCGGCAGGTGCAGGCGCTGACCGGGGTGTGGCAGAAGTCCGGCCTGGAAGTGGCGTTGTTCGCCGCGCCCGCCAGCGGAGGCCTGGCCCGCGAACTCCGCGACGACATCATCGAGGAGGCGCAGCAGGCCGGTGGTACCGCCGAGGTCGCCCAGGGGCCGTTCGGTGCGGAGATCCGGCGGGTGCTGCCGCAGCAGGGGCCGAAGCACGAGCAGCTCTACCACGTCTCCCGGATCTGGTTTGCCGAGGGGCCGCGCTGGCTGCTCCGTGGCACCCTGCTCGGCGAGGCCGCGCTGGGACAGGATGAGACCAAGGCTGCGCCGTTCCTGGAGTTCTTCCGTAATCTGGTGGTACGCCGGGGCGACAAACCGATGGTGCCCGGCGAGCAGATGACGATGGAGCTTCCCAGGACGAAGGAGGCCTAGATGGCCAGGAGCAATCCGCTGCTCGACAGGCTGCGCCGCTGGGGGGCGTCGAACGCCGAACTGCAGGCCGAGGAGCGGCAGCGGGTTGCCGAGGCCGCCGGGGCGACCAGGATCGCCGACGCCGCCGACCGGCAACGGGTTCGGCTGCGTGGCTTCGTCACCGATCTCACCATGAAACCGCGCAACGGCACGCCCTGGCTGGAGGCCACCTTCAGTGACGGCTCCGAGGCGATCACTTTGATCTGGATGGGCCGCCGCGAGATCCCCGGGATCGACGCCGGGCGCGAGATGGCCGTCGAGGGACGGGTGTCGTACGTGGACGGCCAGCGCCGGATCTACAACCCGCTGTACCAGCTGATCGCCGGCTGAGGGCCGGCGAGGACGTTCCCGCGATCAGCGGTGGCCGGCAGACCTCAAGCCTCCACGGGACGGGCGATCCGGGGCACCAGATACTGAGCCAGTTCCTTCTCGCAGTTCGGGTCAGCCAGGAACAGCAGTTCGTCGTTGGCCTCCAGGGCGGCATCGCGTTCGGGGGCGCGGGCAGCACCGTCCCGCACGATCGCGACCAGCACCGACTCGCCGGGCAGGTTGAGGTCCGCCACCTGGGTGCCGACCCGGGGCGAGCCCTCCGGCAGGGTCATCTCGACCAGGTTCGCGTTGCCGCTGTGGAAGCTGAACAGTCGCACCAGGTCGCCGACGGTGACCGCCTCCTCGACCAGCGCACACATCAGCCGTGGGGTCGACACCGAGACGTCCACCCCCCAGGTGTCGTCGAACATCCACTCGTTGGACGGGTGGTTGACCCGCGCGACCGTGCGCGGCACCCCGAACTCGGTCTTGGCCAGTAGGGAGTGCACCAGGTTGGCCTTGTCGTCGCCGGTGGCCGCGATCGCCACGTCACAGCTGTCGAGCTTCGCCTCCTCCAGCGAGGAGAGCTCGCAGGCGTCTGCCAGCAACCAGTCGGCTTCCGGCACGCTCTCGGTCTTGATCGCTGCCGGATCCCGGTCGATCAGCAGGATCCGATGACCGTTGCCGATCAACTCCCGGGCGATGGACCGTCCGACGTTTCCGGCCCCGGCGATGACGACGCGCATTCAGCTCACCTCTCAGTGCTCGAGCGGGGCCTGGCCGAAGACATCCTCGACGTCGGCGATGGCGGTGTTGGCGACGGCGGCGTAGACCAGGTCGCCGTCCTGGAAGACAGTCGTCGACGAGGGGACCACAGCGGTGCCGAAACGGGTGAGGAAGGGGATCTTGCAGTTGCCCTTCGCCTCCATGGCCGCGATCGTCCTGCCCACCCACCCGGAGTGGACGTAGACCTCGATCAGCGCGGTATGGCCGGAAGGATCGCGCCACTGCGGCTCCGACCCGGACGGCAGCAGCCGGCGCAGGATCTGGTCGGCCGCCCACCGCACGGTCGCCACCGAGGGAATGCCCAGTCGCTCGTACACCTCCGCGCGTCCCTGGTCGTAGATCCGGGCAACCACATTGTGGACACCGAAGGTCTCGCGCACCACGCGCGCGGCCAGAACGTTGGAGTTGTCTCCGGAGGAGACCGCGGCGAAACCATCCGCCTTCTCGATGCCGGCGCGCTCCAGGACCACCCGGTCGAAGCCGACGCCCTTGATCGTCTTGCCCTGGAAGTCGGGGCCGAGCCGCCGGAACGCGTCCTGCACGATGTCGATCACGGCGACCGAGTGGTCTCTCCGCTCCAGAGCGCGCGCCAGGGTGGCGCCAACGCGCCCGCAACCCATGATGACGATGTGCACCGCCGCTGCCTCCGCTTCGTGTAACCGGTGGTGGTGTCGGAGTCGACGCTACACCGGATCGTGACCTCCGTGCCGCGCCGCTGGGCATAGAGTGACCCGACGTGAACGTGTCCGACCTGGTCAAGCGCGTGCTTGTCGGCCGCAAGCTGGCCAGTGCCCAGCTGGGTGAGACGCTGCTGCCGAAGCGGATCGCACTGCCGGTGTTCGCCTCGGATGCGCTGAGCTCGGTGGCCTATGCCCCCGACGAGATCCTGCTCACTCTCTCGCTGGCGGGCATGGCGGCGCTGTCGCTGTCCTGGGAGATCGCGTTGGCGGTCGGCCTGGTGATGCTGATCGTGGTGCTGTCCTACCGGCAGACCGTGCACGCCTACCCGTCCGGCGGCGGTGACTACGAGGTGGCCACGGCGAACCTGGGCCCGAACGCCGGGCTCACGGTGGCCAGCGCGCTGCTGGTCGACTACGTGCTGACGGTGGCGGTGTCGGTCTCGTCCGGTATCCAGAACGCGAAGGCGATCCTTCCCTTCCTGGCCGGCCACGAGGGGCTGTGGGCGGCGGCGGTGATCGTGCTGCTGATGTCACTGAACCTGCGTGGGGTGCGGGAGTCCGGGGCACTGTTCGCGATCCCCACCTACGGCTTCATGATCGCCGTGCTCGGGATGACCGGCTGGGGGCTGTTCCGGATCCTGGTGCTGCGTGAACCGCTGCAGGCACCGACGGCCGGGCTGGAGATCGCCCCGGCTCCCGGCTACGAGTCGTTCAGCGGGGTGCTGGTGCTGGTGCTGGTGGCGCGGGCGTTCTCCTCCGGCTGTGCGGCGCTGACCGGCGTGGAGGCGATCTCCAACGGCGTCCCGGCGTTCCGGGAGCCGAAGAGCCGCAATGCCGCCACCACACTGGGTCTGCTGGGCACGGTGGCGATCTCGATGATGGCCGGGATCGTGGCGCTGGCGAACCTCACCGGGCTGAAGCTGATCGACGACGCCGGCGGGTCCTCGTTCATTGCGAACGGGGTCGTCGTGGAGGTGCCGCACGAGACCGCCATGGGCCAGCTCGCCCGGACGGTGTTCAGCGATTTCCAGCCGGGCCTGTACGTGGTGATCGGGGCGACCATGATCATCCTGTTCCTGGCCGCGAACACCGCGTTCAACGGGTTTCCGGTGCTGGGTGCGATCCTGTCCCGGGACGGCTATCTGCCCAAGGCGCTCTACACCCGCGGCGACCGGCTGGCCTACTCCAACGGCATCCTGGCGCTGGCCGGGGCAGCGGTCGCGCTGGTGCTGGCCTTCAACGCCAGTGTGACAGCGCTCATCCAGCTCTACGTGGTGGGTGTGTTCGTGTCCTTCACGGTGAGCCAGCTCGGCATGATGCGGCACTGGACGCGCCGGCTGAGGACCGAACAGGATCCGAAGCGCCGGGCTCGCATGCTGCGCTCCCGGGTGATCAACGCGGTCGGCCTGAGCTGCACCGGCGTGGTGCTGGTGATCGTGCTGGCGTCCAAGTTCATCTACGGGGCCTACCTGGCGGTGATCGCCATGGTGCTGGTCTTCCTGCTGATGCGCAGCATCCGCGCCCACTACGACCGGGTGGCCCGCGAGACGGCCGTCGGCCCGGCGGACGCCCGGTTGCTGCCCAGCCGGGTGCGCGCGGTGGTCCTGGTCACCGAGTTGAACAAGCCGACAGTGCGGGCGGTGAACTTCGCCCGCGCCACCCGAGCCAGCACGATCGAGGCGATCACGGTTGCCGTGGACGCCCAGGAGGTACGCAAGCTGGTGGCCGAGTGGGACGCCCTGCAGATCGGGGTGCCGCTGAAGGCGATCGCCTCGCCCTACCGGGAAGTGCTCGGCCCCTTCCTGAACTATGTGAAGGGCCTGCACTCCGACAACCCGCGCGATGTGGTCTGCGTGTACATCCCGGAGTACGTGGTGGGGCATTGGTGGGAGCGGCTGCTGCACAACCAGACCGGTTTCCTGCTGAAGGCTCGGCTGAGCTTCCTGCAGGGTGTGATGGTCACCTCGGTGCCCTACCAGTTGGAGTCCTCCCGGTACGCGCTCGCGCGGGCCTCGCGCGACAGCGTGGCGGCCCGGCGGCGCTCCGGCCGTGGCGAGGCGCGGATGGGGAAGGCACTGGAGGGCCGTCGGCGTGGCTGAACGAGTCCTCCCGCTGCAGGTGGGACAGCGGATCGGGCCGGTCGAGGTCGGGCCGATCGCCCACGGCGGGCACTGCGTCAGCCGCTGGGACGGCATGGTGGTCTTCGTCAGGCATGCGATCCCCGGGGAACAGGTGAGGGTGGAGATCACCGGGGTGCAGGCGAGGTTCGCCCGCGGGGATGCCGTGGAGGTGGTGGACGCCAGCCCGCTGCGCCGCCCGGCACCCTGCCCGGTGGCGGCGGCCTGCGGCGGCTGCGATTTCCAGCACCTGCCGGTGGCGGCGTCGCGGGAACTCAAGCGCGAGGTGGTGGCCGGGCTGCTGCAGCACCAGGCCGGGATCGCCTTCACCGGCGCCGTCGAGTCAGCGGACCGCGACGGTTTCGGCTGGCGCACCCGGATGCGCTACCACCGCGACGACCAGGGCAGGCTCGGACTCCGGGCACACCGTTCGAACGAGGTGGTGCCGCTGCCGCCCCAGGGCTGCCTGATCGCCGACCAGAGGATCGCCCGGCCAGGTGTGCTGCCGGGGGAGGAACCGGTGATCGCGGTGGCGGCGGCCTCGGGTGCGGTGATGGCCGAGCGGGCGGCGCTGCCGGCCACTCTCACCGAGCGACTGGGGCAGCGGCGCTTCGAGGTGGCCGCCGACGGCTTCTGGCAGAGCCATGCGGCGGCGCCGCGGCTGCTGACTGACGCGGTGCTGGCCGCGCTGCAGCCGGTGGCGGGGGAGTGGGCCTTCGACCTGTTCTGCGGGGTGGGGCTGTTCGCCGCCGCGCTGGTGGATGCCGGCTGCCAGGTGTGGGGGATCGAAGGAAGTGCCCAGGCGGTCCGCTACGCTCGCCGGAACGTGCCCGAGGCCAGGTTCTGGGCCGGCGATGTCGCAGCAACCCTGCGGCGGATGCCGGCACGCGCCGACCTGGTGGTGCTCGATCCACCCCGCAGCGGTGCCGGGAAGGCGGTACTGGCCGGCCTCGCGTCCCGTCGTCCGCGGGCCCTGGCCTACGTCTCCTGCGACCCGGCGTCCCTGGCCCGCGATCTGGCTACCGCCGCCGGCCTCGGCTACCGGACGGTCCAGCTGCGGGCCTTCGACCTGTACGGCACGACGCACCACGTCGAATGCCTCGCGCTGCTTGTCCCGGCCGGGGTGTAAGGATTACTACTGCGTGTCGTACGATGCCGTGTAGTGGCGGTTTCGGGCGTACCGTGAACTCGTGACCACGACAGCGACACCGGCCCGCCGCCGCACACCGCAGCCGAAGTGCCCGTTGCGTCCCGGAGAACCCTGCACGCTGTGCCAACTCGACGTCACCGGCCCGCAGGACTGCCCGGTGGTCTTCCTGGTGATGGGCGACGAGGAGCTCCAGGCGGAGTGGGCGGCCCGCCAGCGTGCCGCGCGCGGCCTCAGCTGACTGGTGCTGCGTCCCACACGTCCTGGCGGCGAACGGTTCAGCCTTGCGACAGTTCAGCAGCGAGGCGATTCGCGCTAACGTCGCAACTGCCGGATGAGCTATTATCTCGATATCGAGATAGTTTTGCGTCGAGGAGGATCGATGGGCATCGACAGCTACCAGTCGCGGGCGGACCTGAAGGTTGGCGACACCACGTACGAGATCTACCGGATCGATGCCGTTGAGGGCTCCGACACCCTGCCGTTCAGCCTGAAGGTGCTGCTGGAGAACCTGCGGCGCACCGAGGACGGCGCGAACGTCACCGCCGAACACATCGCGGCCCTCGGGCAGTGGAACCCTGCCGACCAGCCGAACCGCGAGATCCAGTTCACCCCCGCGCGGGTGATCATGCAGGACTTCACCGGTGTGCCGTGCATCGTCGACCTGGCCACGATGCGCGAGGCGATGGCCGACCTGGGCGGCGACCCGGCCAGGGTGAACCCGCTGGCGCCCGCCGAGATGGTGATCGACCACTCGGTGGTCGCCGACCTGTTCGGTACCCCGGACGCCTTCGTCCGCAATGTCGAACTGGAGTACCAGCGCAACCGCGAGCGCTACCAGTTCCTGCGCTGGGGACAGACCGCCTTCGACGACTTCGTGGTCGTACCGCCGGGCACTGGCATCGTCCACCAGGTCAACATCGAGCACCTGGCCCGGGTGGTCTTCCCGCGCGAGGTCAACGGCACACTGCAGGCCTACCCCGACACCTGCGTCGGCACCGACTCCCACACCACCATGGTCAACGGTCTGGGCGTGGTCGGCTGGGGGGTCGGCGGCATCGAGGCCGAGGCAGCCCTGCTCGGCCAGCCGGTGAGCATGCTGATCCCACGGGTGGTCGGTTTCAAACTGTCCGGCAAGCTGCCCGAGGGCACCACCGCCACCGACCTGGTGCTGACCATCACCGACATGCTCCGCCAGCACAAGGTGGTCGGCAAGTTCGTCGAGTTCTACGGCAGCGGTGTCTCCGAGGTGCCGCTGGCCAACCGGGCCACGATCGGCAATATGAGCCCCGAGTACGGCTCCACCATCGCGATCTTCCCGATCGACGACAAGACCGTCGACTACCTGCGGCTCACCGGCCGCTCCGAGCCGCAGTTGGCGCTGGTGGAGGCCTATGCGAGGGCGCAGGGGCTGTGGCACGACCCGGCGCACGAGCCGCGGTTCTCGGAGTACCTGGAACTTGACCTGTCCACCGTGGTGCCGTCCATCGCCGGCCCGAAGCGCCCGCAGGACCGGATTCTGCTCAGCCAGGCCAAGGCGTCCTTCGAGGATGTGGTCGGCAATTACGTCAGCGAGCGGACGAAGCCGGCCCACGTCACGTTGAGCAGCGGCGAGGAGTTCGACCTGCCCAACGGCGCGGTCACGATCGCGGCGATCACCTCCTGCACCAACACCTCCAACCCGAGCGTCATGATCGGCGCGGCGCTGGTGGCCAAGAAGGCGGTCGAGAAGGGGTTGACCCGCAAGCCGTGGGTGAAGACCTCGCTGGCCCCTGGCTCGAAGGTGGTCACCGACTACTACGCCAGGTCCGGGCTCGACCAGTACCTCAACGCGCTGGACTTCGACCTGGTCGGCTACGGCTGCACCACCTGCATCGGCAACTCCGGGCCGCTGATCCCGGAGATCTCCCGGGCGGTCAACGAGAACGACCTGGCGGTGACCTCGGTGCTGTCGGGCAACCGCAACTTCGAGGGCCGGATCAACCCCGATGTGAAGATGAACTACCTGGCAAGCCCGCCGCTGGTGGTGGCCTACGCGCTGGCCGGACGGATGGACATCGACCTCACCAGTGAGCCCCTCGGCCGGGCCAGCGACGGCACCGACGTCTACCTGCGTGACATCTGGCCGACCCAGGCCGAGGTCGACGAGGTGATCAACTCCTCGATCTCCGCCGACATGTTCACCTCGCGGTACGCCGACGTGTTCGCCGGTGACGACACCTGGCGTTCGCTGCCGACCCCCCAGGGCGAGGTCTTCGAGTGGGAGGACAGCTCCACCTACGTCCGCAAGCCGCCGTACTTCGAGGACCTGCCGCGCCATCCCCAGCCGGTGGCCGATATCCTCGGCGCCCGGGTGCTGTTGAAGCTTGGCGACTCGGTGACCACCGATCACATCTCGCCCGCCGGCGCCATCAAGCTGGACAGCCCGGCCGGGAAGTACCTCACCGAGCACGGTGTGCAGCGGCCCGACTTCAACTCCTACGGTTCGCGCCGGGGCAACCACGAGGTGATGATCCGCGGCACCTTCGCCAATATCCGGCTGCGCAACCAGCTCGCCGCCGGCACCGAGGGCGGCTACACCCGCGACTTCACTCGGCCGGATGCCCCGGTGACCACCGTCTACGAGGCCTCGCAGCAGTACCTCGCCCACGGCATCCCGCTGGTGGTGCTGACCGGTAAGGAATACGGATCGGGTTCCTCACGGGACTGGGCGGCCAAGGGCACCGCGTTGCTGGGGGTGAAGGTGGTGATCGCCGAGAGCTACGAACGGATCCACCGGTCCAACCTGATCGGCATGGGCGTCCTGCCGCTGCAGTTCCCCGACGGCGAGAACGCGGAGTCCCTCGGCCTGACCGGCACCGAGACCTTCTCGGTGACCGGGGTGACGGCGCTCAACGACGGTGCCATCCCGCAGACCGTGACGGTGACGGCGCAGGGCGACGGCGAGCCGGTGGTCTTCGAGGCGGTCGTCCGGATCGACACCCCCGGGGAGGCGGACTACTACCGGCATGGCGGGATCATGCAGTACGTGCTGCGATCTCTGCTGGAGCGCTGAGGCCGCACCGGTCTGGCTCGCACAGGTCCGGCACAGTGGTTCGGCCTACACTGCGGTCTCCGGTCGGCGGTCGCGGATCGCGGTGACAGGCACACCAAGGGTGAACAGGGGGCAGTCGTGAGCCGGAAAGCCCGGGTGACGCCGGTGGTCGTGGAGAGTCCCGACCTCGCCGGACGGATCGCCTGGAGCTATCTGGCGGCCGTCCTGGGGGTCGTCGCGGGTGGACTGGTGGCACTGATCGCGTACCAGGTGGTTCGCCCGCTGGCCTGCAGCGTCCCGGTCGGCGGATCCGACGAGTTGGCCGACCTGGCGGTCGACTGCGCACTGCTCTGGGCGGCGATCCTGACGATGCTCGGTTTCGCAGCCGCCTACGCCGGCGCGCTGGTGTTGCTGAAGGTGGAGACCTGGTGGGGAGTCTGGCTGGGCGTCGGCACCGGTCTGCTCGCCCTGTTGCTGGGCCTTCAGCACGCCCTGGACTGGTGGTGGTGGGTGGTGTTGCTGGTGTTGCCCGCCGCAGCGGTGCTGGCCAGCACCGGTTGGTCCGGCCGGACGGTGTTGCGGCGGGTGCAATTGGCCACCCTCGGCCTGGCCTTCGTAATTCTGGGGATCCTCGTGATCGTCCGACTGGCCCAGGGCTGAGGCGTGGTGGTGGCCAACAGACGTACACTCGGGGACGTGTCACTCCTGGAGCAGATCGAGCAGCCTTCCGATCTTCGCGGGCTCAGCCTCGAACAGCTCACCACCCTCGCCGAGGAGATCAGGGCCTTCCTGATCAGCAATGTCAGTCGCACCGGCGGCCATCTTGGCCCGAACCTCGGGGTCGTCGAACTGACCCTGGCGATCCACCGGATCTTCGACTCACCGCACGACCCGATCGTCTTCGACACCGGCCACCAGAGCTACGTCCACAAGATCCTCACCGGCCGGCAGGCGGGGTTCCCGACGCTGCGCCAGACAGCTGGACTGTCCGGCTACCCGAGCCGGACCGAGTCCGAGCACGACTGGGTCGAGAATTCCCACGCCTCGGCCTCGTTGTCGTGGGCGGAGGGCATGGCCAAGGCCTTCAAGCTACGCGGTGAGGACCGCTGCGTGGTGGCTGTGATCGGCGACGGTGCGCTCACCGGTGGCATGGTGTGGGAGGCGTTGAACAACATCGCCGTCCAGCGTGACCTGAAGCTGATCGTGGTGGTCAATGACAATGGCCGTTCCTACACCCCGACGGTGGGGGGGATCGCCACCCAGCTGCAGGGCCTGGGCCAGCAGCTGACCGCGATCCGTACCGATCGGCGCTATGAACGCCTCCTGACCTGGATCAAGGACTCGGTGAAGAGGATGCCGAAGATCGGCCCGATGGTCTACGGCATCCTGCACGGCATCAAGATGGGCGTGCGGGACGTGCTGGTGCCGCAGGGCATGTTCACCGAACTCGGCCTGAAGTATGTTGGGCCGATCAACGGCCACGACGTCCACGCCATGGAACTGGCGTTGCAGCAGGCCAGGAACTTCGGTGGACCGGTGCTGGTGCACTGCATCACCGAGAAGGGCCGCGGCTTCTGGGCCGCCGAGGAGAACGAGGAGGACCGGTTCCACACCGTCGGGAAGTTCGACGAGCTGACCGGTGAGTCGCTGGGCGAGGCCGGCGTCCGCACCTGGACGGACGCCTTCGGCGACGAACTCGCCCGGATCGGCGCCACCAACGACCGGGTGGTCGCGGTCACCGCTGCCATGCTGCACCCGACCGGCCTGGCCACCTTTGCCCGGCACTTCCCCGACCGGGTGTTCGACGTGGGCATTGCCGAGCAGCACGCGGTCGCCTCGGCGGCCGGCTTGTCGGCCGGTGGCCTGCATCCCGTGTTCGCGGTCTACGCCACCTTCCTCAACCGCGCGTTCGATCAGGTGCTGATGGATGTCGCCCTGCATCGGCAGGGGGTCACCTTCGTCCTGGATCGCGCCGGGGTGACCGGGCCCGACGGCCCCAGCCACAACGGGATGTGGGATCTCGGTCTGCTCGGCCTGGTTCCGGGCCTGCGGCTGGCCGCGCCACGCGACGAGCAGCGGCTCTGCGAGGCCCTGCAGCAGGCAGTCTCGATCGATGACGGCCCGAGCGTCCTGCGGTACTCCAAGGAGCCGCTGCCGGAGCCACTGGCAGCGGTGGCGCGGCGCGGCGATGTCGACATCCTGCTCGCGCAGCCGCATGCCCGGGTGCTGGTGGTCGGCTACGGCCAGTTCTGTGGCACCGCTGTCGACGTCGGCCAGCGGCTCGCCCAGCAAGGGATCGCCGCCACGGTGGTCGACCCGGTGTGGGCGTTGCCAGTCTCGGCAAACCTGCTCGAACTGGTTCGGGAGCACGACCTGGTCGCCACCATCGAGGACGGCGGCGTGGCCGGGGGACTGGGCTCCCGGCTCTCCCAGGAGGCGCGGGCCGCCGGGATCACCACGCTGGTACGGGAGTTCGGCATTCCGCAGGATTTCCTTCCGCAGGGCTCACGCGGGGAGTTGCTCGACTCGATCGGCCTGACTGCCCAGCAGCTCGCGCGGGAGATCACCGAGGCGTTCGCCCGTCAGATCATGACCGTCCCGGTCGAAAGGCTCTCCTGACCGCTGGCCGAGCCTGGCTCAGTTCCAGGCCTCCAGCAGCACCGGGATCACCAGGTCGCGTTGCCACGGGCGGGCACCGAACTCCTCAAGCCGCTCGGTGAGGTACCGGGCATCGGTGTGGTCGGCCGAGTCCCACAGCAGCCGCTTGACGACATCGGGGGAGATCAGGTTCTCCACCGGCAGTTGCAGTTCCTCGGCCCGCTCGACCAACGCCGGACGCACCCGCGACCAGCGGGCGAAGGATTCTGGCCAGCGGGACTCCCAGGACCGTGGTGGCGGCGGCCCGGAGGCGGCCAACTGGCGCGGCGGGAGTTCGCCGCGGGGCAACTGGAGGGCCTGGTCGATGGCGTCCAGCCAGACTGCCTCGTGCCGGGTGGCCGAGCGCATCGTGAAGCCGCGCACCTTGCGCAGCTCGAGCCGGGTGGGCGCCTTCTTCGTCTGTTCGACCATGGCTGCGACTTCGGTGATCGCACGATCGTTGAGGATGCGTCCCGGGCCGCGGTCGAGCTCACGGGCCAGCCCGTCCCTGGCCTGCCACAGCGCCCTGACCACCGCGAGCCCGAGCCCGGAGCGGACGGCGTGCAGACCGGAGGTGCGGCGCCAGGGATCGGCCGGTGCGGCCGGGACGTCCTTTGCGTGGGCGACCAGATGGGCGAACTCCTGGTAGGCCCAGTCCAGCTTTCCGGCCGCCTCGAGCTGGTCGATCAGCCACAGCCGCAGATCATCCAGGCGTTCCACGTCGAGGGCAGCGTAGGCCAGCCACTCCGGGGGCAACGGACGGCGCGACCAGTCCGCGGCCGAGTGCTCCTTGAGCAGGGTGATCTCCAGCGCCTCCTCCATCAGGGCGCCGAGGTTGACCCGGGGAATGCCGAGCAGCCGGGCCGCCAACTCGGTGTCGAACAGCGTCTGGGGCCACAGCTTCACCTCGGCGAGGCAGGGCAGATCCTGCGAGGCGGCGTGGAGGATCCATTCGGCCTGCTCGACGGCGACGCACAGGGCTGAGAGATCGGCGCGTTCTGATCCGTCCTCGAAGGCGATCGGGTCCACCAGGTGGGTCCCGGCCCCGGCCCGCCGCAGCTGGATCAGGTAGGCCTTGCCGGTGTAGCGGAACCCTTGGGCGCGCTCGGTGTCGACGGCGAGCGGGCCACTCCCCGCGGCGAGCGCGGCGATCGTGTCGGCGAGGGCTTCGGGAGTGTCGGTGATGGCGGGAATGCCGTCAGCGGGTTCGGTGAGGAGGGTAGCTGTCACCGTGGGCGCACTCCGGGACGACGGGGCAGGATCGGCACCACGCCCTCGGGGAGCGGCGGCAGTCCGGCGGTCATGCACAGCAACTCCGACCAGGCGGTCAGGTGGCCGGTGAGCTGGTCGGCGCTGGTCAGCAGGGGCGTCCAGGACGCCCGCAGCTCGATCTCGGCTCGGGGCGGCTCGGTGCTGATCGCGCCGAACGCCTTGCTCGACACGGCGGTGACCGTGCCACTGGGGGCGACATAGTCGGCGTGGTTGCGCTCCAGAGCGTCGAGCAGCCACGACCAGCCGACGTCGGTGAGCAGCGGATCGGCGACCATCTCGGCGTCCACATCGGCGCGGGCATAGGTGACGCAGCGGAAGTCGCCGTCCCAGGAGACATTGCCACCCGGGTCGTGCAGCAGAACCAGCCGGCCACTGGCGAGTTCCTCGTTCGCCACGACGACATCGGCGCTGACAGCGACGGCGAAGGGGGCGATCTTCTGGGGTGCCGGGATCTCCTCGATCACGATCTCCGGACGCCAGCGCATCCCCATGATGGCCGCGACCGCACCCTCGAACAGGGGCGGTGCCGAACGCTGGTTGCTGGCTCCCACGCCCTGAGGTTAACCGCTGGCCCCGGCAGGAGCGGGTTGGACGCGCCGACCGGGAACCGAGGAGCTAGCCCTGGGTGGGTTCGAAGGTCAGGCAGACGGAGTTGATGCAGAAGCGGAGGTCGGTGGGGGTGTCGTAGCCCTCACCGGCGAAGACATGGCCGAGGTGGGAGTCGCAGGCCGCGCAGCGCACCTCCGTCCGGGGACGGCCGGGCAGGCTGTCGTCGGTCAGGTAGCGCACCCGATCCTCGGCGGCGCTGGTGAAGAAGGACGGCCAGCCACAGTGCGAGGCGAACTTGTGTTCGCTGCGGAACAGCTCCGCCCCGCAGGCCTTGCAACGGTAGATGCCAGGGGAGTCCAGGTCGGTGTACTCGCCGGTGAATGGACGTTCGGTGCCGCCCTCGCGCAGCACGTGGTACTCCAAGCTACTGAGCTGCTCGCGCCATTCCTGCGGAGTTTTGATGATCGACAGTGCCATCGTGCCTCCCTGCTCCTCACTCCAGCCAGCGGCTCGGTGCGGCCGCTGCTGCGCAGTCCAGCCTATTCAGCATTCCCAAGCAGCTGCGTAGGGTGGCGGAATGGCGGACGATGCGATCGAGCTCGAGGTGGACGGACGGCCGGTTCGGCTGTCCAGCCCGGACAAGCCCTATTTCGCCGAACTCGGGGTGACCAAGCGGGGCGTCGCGGAGTACTTCCTTGCGGTTGGCCCCGGGATTCTCAACGCACTGCGCGACCGTCCGACGACCATGGAACGCTGGCCGGGTGGAGTCCGGGAGGACGTGGTGGTGGCCACCCGCGCCGATGGCCGTGGCGAGGCGTTCTACCAGAAACGTGCGCCGTCCTCCCGACCCGACTGGGTGCAGACCACAACGGTTGCCTTCCCGTCGGGCCGCACCGCTGTCGAGGTCGCCCCGGCCGATCTGGCGACCATCTTGTGGATGGTCAACCTGGGCACGGTGAGATTCCACCCGTGGCCGGTGCGGGCGCCCGACACCGACCTGGTTGACCAGTTGCGGATCGACCTGGATCCGCAGCCCGGCTCCGACTTCGCGATGGCGGTGGCCGCCGCGCTGGAGTTGCGTCAGGTGCTGGCCGACGCCGGTCTGACCGGCTTCCCCAAGACCAGCGGCGGACGGGGGGTGCACGTCTTCGCTCCCGTCCGCGGTGCCGACTTCATCGCCGCCCGGCATGCGGCGATCGCGGTCGGACGCGAACTCGCCCGCCGGATGTCCGAACAGGTGACGGTCAACTGGTGGAAGGAGGAGCGCGGCGAGCGGATCTTCGTCGACTTCAACCAGATGGCCCGCGACCGGCTGATGACCTCGGCCTATTCACTGCGCCCGACCCCGCGTGGCCTGGTGTCCGCACCGCTGCACTGGGACGAACTTCCCCAGGTGCAGCCGTCCGACTTCAGCATCCTCACGATGCCGGCCAGGTTCGCCGAACAGGGCGATCTGTGGCAGGACCTGGAGGATGCCGGGCCGGGATCGCTGGACACCGCTCTGGAGTGGTACGAGCGGGACGCGGCAGCGGGGGAGGGCGACCTGCCGTATCCGCCGGAGTACCCGAAGATGCCCGGCGAGCCGCCCCGGGTGCAGCCCAGCAAGAAGAACCCGGCCAACTGGCAGGAGTAGGCCTCGCGGGAGCAGGGACTTTCGGGTCAGTGCTGGGGGGTCGCCCAGAGTTCCTTGTAGAGGTCGGAGGAGGGGGAGGTGACTGTCTCCTGGTACTGGTCCTCGGGTAGTTCCAGGGCGGTGTCGGTGAGCGGGTAGTCGTGCAGCAGGGAAACCCCCAGCCCGGCACGGCCGTCGGACGGCAGCAGGCCCAGCAGGTCGAGGCTGGTGGCCAGCATGCTGAACTGGTCGGCACGTGGCCGGGCGAACTGCACCGGCTCGGGGCTCCAGACCCGCAGCACGATGGTGCGGTCGGCGGTCCCGTCCAGTTCGGCCTTGAAGGAGCCACCCTCGGCGGTCGCCTTGAGGTGATCGCCCATCACGACCACCACCGTGTCCGCCAGGGCGCCGCTGTCCTTCAGGTAGTCCAGGAATCCGGCCACAGCCCGCATCGAACAGGTGATGGCGGTGGCCATCGGGTCGGTGTCGGCGGTGCTGCAGGAGGAGTAGAGCCCCGGGGGTTCGTGGGTGTCGAGGGTCAACATGGTCAAGCTGAACGGCTCTCCGGCGGCCCGCAGTTCGTCGACGGTATCGCGGGCATGGCTGAACAGCCGAGCATCCGACAGCCCCCAGATCGAGATATTGGCCGGATCCTCGCCGGACCGCTCCCAGACCTCGCGGCCCTGAACGGCGTCGTAGCCGTGGTTCTTCAGGAAGGTGTCCTTGCCAGCGAACCTGGTGTTCGCGCCGCCGAGGTAGATGCTGGTGTAGCCGGCATTGGCCAGCAGGTCGCCCAGGCAGGTCGCTGACGGCAGGTACTCCTCGGCCTGCTCACCGAAGATATTGGGGTCCACCCCTCCGACCAGTAGCCGGCTCTTCAGAGGGAGGCCGCATTCGGTGCTGACCACCCCGGCCATGGTCCAGCCGCCGCCGGGATACTGTTGCAGGCCGTCGTAGCGGGCCCAGTCGGCGGTCGCCTCGTCCAGCGGGGCGAGCAGGTTGTGACCGAACAGTTCGGTGTCGGAGAAGGTGTTCTCCATCGACTCCAGGTAGATCGTGATCAGGTTCTTCGGGTGGGCCGGGAGGGTTCCGGTCCGTGGCGTGACGTAGTAGGGCGCGAAGGTACGGCCGTCGAGTTGCGCCGCCGCGAACTGGGGAACGCCCACGACCGTCAGCAGGACGCCCAGGCTGATCGCGGTGCCGGCAGTGGCGGCCGCCACCAGTCGTCGGCGGGGCAGTGGCCGCGTCCGGCCTGTCAGGCGTCGCTGAACCAGCGCGGCGACCAGCGCGACCAGCCCGAGCGGTGCCAGGATGCAGACTCCCACTGCCTCGACCATGAGGTTGTCGCTACCCGTGCCCTCGCCGTGCAGTGGGAGGTGCAGGATGACCTGCTCCAGCACCACGGAGCCGAATCGGTACCTGATCCAGCCGGCGGTCGCAATCAGGATCAGGGCGAGGGTCGCGAGCACCCACAAACCCCACGGCGTCTTCTGCCGGGGTTGCTGATCACCTGTCGTCACACTCTTCATGGCCTGGAGGAGTTTACCTGAGGAAATGCTGAACACCGCCGAGCCGGCGGGACGTGAACGCCGCGTCAGCTCCTGCCGAGGATCCCGTCCAAGTCGAAGGAAACCACTTCCTCGAGTTGTTCGAAGGTACAGCTGGCGGGTTCGCGGTCGGGGCGCCAGCGCAGGAAGCGTGCGGTGTGCCGGAACCTGGTTCCCTCCATGTGCTCGTAGCCGACGGTGCAGACCAGTCGTGGTTCGAGCAGCTCCACGGCCTTCAACTCCGCGCTCCACCGGCTGATCGCGCCCGGACGGCGTCCGGCCACGTCGGCGCCCGACCACGGGTGGGGAGCGCCGTCCGGGAGGGCGAAGGCGGCGAGTTTGTCGACCAGTGCCGCACGCGTCGCCTCCGGGAAGGCCGCCGCTACGCCGACGAACTGCAGCAGGCCGGTCTCGTCGTAGAGGCCCAGTTGCAGCGAGCCGAGCAGCGGGCGTTGTGGCGTTGACTTCTTGTGGAAGCGGTAGCCGGCCACCACGACGTCGGCTTCACGCTTGTGCTTGACCTTGACCATCGCCCGCTGGCCGGGGAGATACGGCCCGTCCAGGGGTTTGGCGATCACGCCGTCGAGGCCTGCACCCTCGAACTGGCTGAACCAGCGGCGGGCGAGTTCGCTGTCGGTGGTCAGCGGGGTGAGGTAGATCGGCGGATCGGCATGGGCCAGGCTGCGTTCGAGGATGCCGCGCCGGTGCCGGAACGGCTCATCGAGCAGCGCGGTGTCGTCCAGCGCGAGCAGATCCCAGGCGACGAAGGAGGCCGGCCAGGTGCGCGAGAGCAGGTCGATCCGGCTGGCAGCGGGATGGATCCGTTCGGTGAGCCGGACGAAGTCCAGCCGCGGGCCGTCGATCACGACGAGCTCGCCGTCCAGGACGCACCGCGGCGGGGTGTTGGCCAGCACCGCAGCCACCATCTCGGGGAAGTAACCGGTCAGCGGTTTGCCGTTGCGCGAGATCAGCTCGACCTCGTCGTTGTCCCGGAAGACCAGGCAGCGGAAGCCGTCCCATTTCGGCTCGTAGGCCATGCCGTCGGGGATGGCCGCGGCCGGGCGCGCGAGCATGGGTTCGAGCGGGGGTCGGACGGGCAGGGTCATCGCGGTCTCCGACACGCCGGGGCTTCCACCATTGGGCCATCCTGCCGTGCAGGCGGCGAAGGGTCCAGACTACGACCATGGCAGCCAGGAGGAAGTCCCCGAAATCCGACGCGACGAAGCGGGCGCGGGAGCCGCTGAGTTCGCTGCTGCGGGTGCCGTCCGGTCCGGTGCGGATGGACCAGTTCGACCCTCGCGCGACTCCCGGCTACCCCGGGAAGGGCAAGCAGGATGCGCAGCGGCATGTCGACGCGCTGGCGCCGGAGCTCTCCGACCTGCAGGAGCGGCTCTATGCCGACGGCAGGTCCAACCCGGACTCGGTGGCGAAGGTGCTGGTGGTTCTGCAGGGCATGGACACCTCCGGCAAGGGTGGGGTGATCCGGCACGCGATCGGGCTGGTGGACCCGCAGGGTGTCCAGTTGAAGGCGTTCAAGGCGCCGACGGCCGAGGAACTGCAGCACCACTACCTGTGGCGGATTGAGCAGGCGCTCCCGGGCCGGGGGATGATCGGCATCTTCGACCGTTCCCACTACGAGGATGTTCTGGTGGTGCGGGTCGACAGCCTGGTTCCCGAGTCGGTGTGGAGCCAGCGGTACGACGAGCTCAACGAGTTCGAGGCAAAGCTGGCTGCGAACGGGACGACGATCGTCAAGTGCATGCTCAATGTCTCCTTCGACGAGCAGAAGAGACGGCTGGCCGAGCGGCTGGCCGATCCGACGAAATACTGGAAGTACAACCCGGGCGATCTGGACTCGCGGTCGAAGTGGCCCGCCTACATGGAGGCCTACGAGGTGCTGCTCGAGCGGTGCAATACCGAGGTTGCGCCCTGGTACGTGATTCCGGCTGACCGGAAGTGGTACCGCAACTGGGCGGTCGCCGAACTGCTGCGCGAGAAGCTGGCCGGGCTGGACATCTCCTGGCCAGCGGCCGAGTTCGACGTGTCGGCCGAGGTCGGCCGGCTGACGGCGATGCCCTGAGGGCGGACCGGCAGTTGACGGCCGGGCCGGGCGCGGCTGCCGGTGGGCCGGGCCGGCAGCCAGCAGCGAGGCCTCAGGCGCCGACGACGGTCAGGTGCGGGGCGGACGGTTCGGCGTCGAGTTCGTCGGCTGCGCCGAAGTCGAGCAGGTCCATGGCGGCGAAGGCGTAGCGGGCGAGCACCAGGTCGACCACTTCGCTGGCGGCGCCGATCGGCTCGCTGACCGAGACCGCACCGAACCGGTAGGCGAGGTCGGCCTGGGCATGGTAGGCCTCGTCCGCGCTCAGGAAGAAGGAGCCAACGGCGATGTGCCGCCGTCCCTGGGCGCGCAGCCCCATGATCGCCTGGGCGACCGACGGCCCGGACTCGTCGGCGACCGCGGTGAGGCAGGGGAGCCGGTGGTGGGTGGACCACTGCCGGGCCCGCCGAGCCAGCAGGGCGCTGCCGCGGACATCGCCGGCGGACTCGGCGGAGAGCACCAGGCCGTCCAGTTCGAGGCAGCGGGCGTGGCTCAGGGCCGCCCGCATCCGGTGGTCGAGGACGGTGAGCAGGCTGATCTCCGGGCCGATCGGACGCGAGGTGGCAAAGCGCAACTCGGGGTGGGCGGCGCGGCTGCGGCAGACCAGTTGATCGATCGTCGGATCGACGTCGATCGCATTGGAGAGCTGGAGCGGGACGAAGACGACTTCTGGGACACCCTGCCGGGCCAACTGGGCCACCACCTGGCTGCCGCTGGGTGAACAGTGGTCGAGGAACGCACCGTGGACGGTGAGTTCAGGACGTGCGGACTGCAGTCCCTTGCGCAACTCGTGAGTGACCTGGGCGACCCGGGGATCCTGGCTCCCGTGAGCCACCACAACCAGTGCCGGAGCGGTCATGCGCGTACCTTCCTGTTGTTGAAGGGGCGGCGCCGTTGCCGGTCTTGCACTCCTAGACTTCTCCGATAGCCGGGCTACCGCAACCCGCCGCGCCGGAATCTGAGACGATCAGCCGCATCGTGAGACATTTTCAGGGTTGAATCGATGCAGATCGACGTCTCAGAT
>NZ_JAYFPT010000063.1:0-18131 GCF_034927565.1 Propionicimonas sp. | reverse complement strand
GGTGCGCAGCACCTGGTCGCGGAAGGTTGCCGACTGCACAGTCTTCTCCAGCCAGGACTTCTGCTGCCGTCCGGCTGGGGCATGCCGCTCGGCCCGGGCCCGGGCGGCGGTCTCCTGCTGCTGCCGGGCGGCCTGCTCGCGCTGCTGCTTGTCCCAGGCCTTGCTCTCGGCCTCGTGCTGGGCGGCCTCGATGCCGGCCTGCAGCTTGGCTGCCAGGAGCTCGTAGGCCGACTCCCGGTCGATCTGGGTGCCGTACTTCGCCATCATCGGCGACCGGGCCACGCCGTCGGTCATCCACGCGGCGGGCATCGGATCCATGGAAGCCTCGGGCGCGCGCATCCGGGTCCACGCCACCGGGGTCGGGGCGCCGTCCGGGTTGAGGACGGTGACCACCGCCTCGCCGATGCCGAGCGACTGCAGCAGCTCGCCGAGGTTGTAGTCGGAGAACGGGTAGGTGGACACGGTCGCCTTGAGCGCCTTGGCGTCATTCGGGGTGTGCGCCCGCAACTGGTGTTGCACCCGCGAGCCGAGCTGGGCCAGGACGTCCTCGGGCACGTCCTTGGGAGTCTGGGTGACGAAGAACACCCCCACGCCCTTGCTCCGGACCAGCCGGACGGTCTGGGCAACCGCGTCCAGGAAGGCCTTGGACGCGTCGTCGAACAGCAGATGCGCCTCGTCGAAGAAGAAGACCAGCTTCGGCTTGTCCAGATCGCCAACCTCCGGGAGGTCGTGGAACAGGTCGGCCAGCAGCCACATCAGGAAGGTCGAGAAGACCGCCGGACGATCCTGCAGGTTCGGAAGTTCGAGCAGCGAGACCACCCCGCGTCCGTCCGGCAGGACACGGAGCAGGTCGGCAGTGTCGAACTCCGGTTCGCCGAAGAACGCGCCGGCGCCCTGGGCCTCCAGGGCCAGGATGTTGCGCAGGATCACCCCGACCGTGGTCGAGGACACCCCGCCGATCGACTTCAGTTCGGCCTTGCCCTGCTCGGAGGTCAGGTAGTTGAGGGTGGCGCGCAGGTCCTCCAGGTCGAGCAGGGCCAGGCCGTTGCTGTCGGCGTAGTGGAAGACCAGGCCGAGGGTGGATTCCTGGGTCTGGTTCAGGCCCAGCACCTTGCTCAGCAGCAGCGGCCCGAAGCTCGAGACCGTCGCCCGCAGCGGGATGCCGGTGCCTACCCCGCCGAGCGCGTAGAACTCGGTCGGGGCGGCGTGCGGCTGCCAGTCCTGGCCGATTTTCTGGGTGCGGACCAGCAGCTTGTCGTTGGGCTGGCCCGGCAGGGCGATCCCGGAGAGGTCACCCTTGATGTCGGCGGCGAAGACCGCCACCCCGGCTGCGGAAAGCTGTTCGGCGATCACCTGCAGGGTCCTGGTCTTCCCGGTGCCGGTGGCGCCGGCGATCAGCCCGTGCCGGTTGAACATCGACAGCGCGAGCCGCACCGTCGCGTCCGGGACGGGCTCACCGTCCGCCATCAGCACGCCGAGGTCGATCGAGGGCGTGTCGAAGGTGTAGCCGTCGATCACCTTCCGGGTCCAGTCAGAGTGGGCGGGCACCGGGGCAGCGTTGCCGTCCGGGCCCGGTGCGGTGGCGGCAGGCCCGGCCTGTTCGGCGGGCGGCTTGGCTGCGGGCTGGACGGACGGCTGCTGCCACGGCTGCTGCGTCATGCCGGAAGCCTGCCACACCCGGTTCCCCCCGTGCACCCGTCGGACCGGCAAGGCGTCACCGATGCCCCGGTCGCAGAGCCGGGTTCTCCCCGTGAACCCGTCGGACCGGCACCATCCCTCACCCACGAACTGATCATCGCTGGCCGAACCCGCCCCGACCACGCCACAGCACGCTGGCCGGCGGCTTCAACCGGTTCAGCCGGCGGTCGTGGCCCGCTCGGCACCCACCGGTAGCAGCTGTCTGGCGAAGCGCAGGATCGAGTCCATGGTGAGGGCCAGATCCTGCCGGGCGCGAACGCGCGCCTGAGCGAACGGGATGGCCAGGTTGTTGATGCTGAACACCGCGCTCACCCCCTCGTCGTAGGCGCCCTCGAAGCCGTCCCCGATATCGCCAACCACCGCGACCACCGGGACCCCCCGGGGTTTGGCGCGCCGGGCCACCCCGACCACCACCTTGCCGGACAGCGACTGGGAGTCGATCTTCCCCTCGCCGGTGAACACCATCGACGCGTCCGACACCACCTGGTCGAAATCCACCGCATCCAGCACCACGTCGATCCCCTGGCGCAGGCTCGCGCCGAAGAACGCCATCAGCCCGCCGGCCAGCCCGCCGGCAGCTCCCGCGCCGGGGACCTCGGCCAGGTCCACTCCCAGGTCACGCACGATCGCAGTCGACCCGGCCCGCAGCTGGTCGTCCAGCAGCCGCACCAGGTCGGGGGACGCACCCTTCTGCGGGCCGAACACCGCAGCCGCGCCGCGCTCGCCGTAGAGCGGGTTGTCGATGTCGCACATGACGGTGACCGTGCAGTCACGCAGCTCGGGCGCGAGCGTCGAGATATCGATCCGGGCGATCCGGTCCAGCGAGCCGCCCGTGGGCATGAAGCGCTCGCCGGCGGCGTCGAAGAAGCCGATGCCGGCGGCCGCGGCGGCGCCGGTTCCGAGGTCATTGGTCGCGCTGCCACCGGCTCCCACGATCAGGTGCCGGGCGCCTGCGCGGGCGGCGGTCAGCATCAACTCGCCGACGCCGTGGGTGGTGGTGCGCTCTGGCGCCTGGCGTCCTTCGACGAGGGGCAGTCCGGCGGTCGCGGCCATCTCGATCACCGCCGTCTGCTCGTCCAGCCGGCCGTAGAAGGCGGCGACCGGTTCGCCGGGGAAAGGCCCGTTCACCTCCACGGTGACCTTCTCTCCGCCGACCGCGGTCAGGAAGGCATCCACGCTGCCTTCGCCGCCGTCGGCCACCGGCAGCGCCACGATCTCCGCGTCGGGGTAGTGGGTGTGGACGGCGTCCGCCATGATCTGGCAGATCTCGGCCGAACTCATCGTCCCCTTGAATGAGTCGGGGATCAGGATCACCTTCCGCACGGCACCTCCGATCAGCGTTGCCAGCGAATCTATCCAAGTTGGACGCCCGTGGGCGCACCAACGATCGACAACGGAGAACATATCGGCCACCGGAGGGGCCGTGCGGGCCGCCTCGCGGCCCAATCCGGCGAACTGGCGCCGGATTTGTTCCGTCCCCGGCGCGGCTGGACGAGATCGGCGTAGGCCCGGCTGCGGCAGGGGTAGGCTTGCCAACAGACAGGGGAGCGCCGCAGGGGCGCTGAGAGTGCGGAAACGCAGACCCTCGAACCTGATCCGGCTAGCACCGGCGTAGGGAGTCGGGATTCTCCCCGGCCGCGGGCCGGGCCCTCCGCTTCGTTGGAGGAAACAATGATCAGACCACTGGCGGCGCTCGCAGGCGCCCTGGCCGTGCTGTTGACCGGGTGCGCGGGGGTGAGCGGCGAGGTCACCCAGCCGCCCGACCCGGGGTCGAGCCAGTCTGCCCCGGCCACCGAGAGCACGACGCTCACCGTCCTCACCCATGACAGCTTCTCCCTGCCGGAGGAGACCCTGGCGGCCTTCGAGAAGGCCAGCGGCTACAAGGTCAGCTATGTCCAGCCCGGGGACGGCGGCACCCTGGTCAACCAACTGATTCTCACCAAGGACGCCCCACTGGGTGATGTCGTCTTCGGTATCGACAACACCTTCGCCGGCCGGGCGATCGATGCCGGAGTGCTGGCGTCCTACACCTCGCCGGCGCTGCCGGACGGCGCCGCCGACCTGGCCACCGACGGCAAGGGCTTCCTCACCCCGATCGACTACGGCGATGTCTGCCTGAACGCCGACCTGGGCTGGTTCCAGGCCAAGGGCCTGGCCGTCCCGCAGACCCTGGACGACCTGGTCAAACCGGAGTACGCCGACCTGCTGGTGGTGCCGAACCCGGCGTCCTCCACGCCAGGCCTGGCCTTCCTGATCGCCACTGTCGCCGCCAAGGGCGACGGCTACCTCGACTACTGGAAACAGCTCAAGGCGAACGGGCTGAAGGTCGTCCCCGGCTGGACGGAGGCCTACACCGTCGAGTTCTCCGGCTCGGCCGGCAAGGGACCGCGTCCGCTGGTGCTGTCGTATGCCAGCTCGCCCGCCTCCGAACTCGGCGAGGACGGCCAGCCGCGCACCGCGAACCTGCCGCAGACCTGCCTGCGCCAGGTCGAGTACGCCGGCGTGCTGGCCGGCGCGCAGAACGAGGTCGGCGCCCGGAAGTTCGTCGACTGGCTGCTCAGCCCCCAGGTGCAGGCCCAGATCCCGCCGAATATGTGGATGTACCCGGCCGATCCTGCCATCGCGCTGCCCGAGGACTGGGCGAAGTTCGGCACCGCGGTGGACCAGCCCTGGTACGTCCCGGCCGAGACCATCGCGGCGCAGCGGGACAGCTGGATCCGCGACTGGACCACCACCGTCATCGGCTGAGCAGTTCTGATGGCGTCCTCGACCTGCAGAAACCGGGTGATTCCGGTGGGTCGCGTGGATTATCCACGCGCGTGGCCTCTGCTGCCCGGTTTCTGCTCGGGACGAGGTGCAGGGTGACCGAATCTGTGGCGCGCCGGCCGCGCGGGCTGGGCGGATCGCCCTGGGTGTGGGGGCTGGCAGCGGCCCTGCCGCTTGGCTTCCTGGCGGTCTTCTTCGCCTGGCCGGTGGCCGCGCTGGTCGCGCGCGGGTTCCTGGACGACACCGGCGCGTTCAGTCTGACCGGGGTGCAGAGTGTGCTGGCGTCCCCGCGAACCTGGCGGATTCTCGGCCAGACTCTCGCCCAGGCCACCGTGGCGACGTCGGTGGCGGTGCTGCTGGGCGTACCCGGCGCCTTCCTGCTCTACCGCCGCCGCTTCCCCGGACGGCGGCTGCTGCGCGCACTGGTGGCCGTCCCGTTCGTGCTGCCGACGGTCGTGGTCGGGGTGGCATTCAGTTCGCTGCTGGCGCCGACCGGTCTGCTGGGCTGGCTGGGGCTGCAGGAGTCGTTCGCCGGGATCGTCGCCGCGCTGGTCTTCTTCAACTACTCGGTGGTGGTCCGGACGGTGGGCACGCTCTGGGCGCGGCTCGACCCCCGCGCCGAGGACGCTGCCCGGACGCTGGGCGCCCCCGGCTGGCGGGTGTTCGCCACGGTCACGCTGCCCGCGTTGGCACCGGCGATCGCCTCGGGGGCTGCGCTGACCTTCCTGTTCTGCGCGACCGCGTTCGGGGTGGTACTGGTGATGGGCGGGGTCTGGTGGGGCACCATCGAGACCGAGATCTGGTACCAGACCACCCAGCTGCTCGACCTGCCGGCGGCCGCTGCGTTGTCGATCCTGCAACTGATCGTGGTGACCGCGTCCCTGCTGGTCGCCAACCGGGCCAGGGCAGGCTCGGAGCGGGCGCTGCGACTGCTCGGGCACCCGGTCGACACCCCGTTGCGCCGGGCCGACTGGCCGGTCGTCGTGGTGACCGCGGTGGTCGTGCTGGGGCTGCTGGCGACCCCGATTGCCGGGCTGGTGGTGCGGTCGTTCGCCACCGCCGACGGCTTCGGGCTGGACAACTACGCCGCCCTGGTCGGCCAGGCCCAGGGGACGACGGTCAGCGTCTGGCAGGCACTGTGGAACTCGCTGGAGATCGCGGCGGCCGCCTCGGCGCTGGCCATCGCGCTCGGGCTGCTGGTCAGCTACCTGCTGTCGCGGCGCCCGTCCTCACCGGTCGGACGGGGGGTGCTGGCCGTGGCTGACTCGGCCTTCATGCTGCCGCTGGGGGTGTCGGCGGTCACCGTCGGCTTCGGCTTCCTGATCACGCTCAACCGCCCGCCCCTCGACCTGCGCTCGTCGGTGGTGCTGATCCCGATAGCGCAGGCGCTGGTCGCGCTGCCGCTGGTGGTACGGACGCTGCTGCCCACGCTGCGGGCGATCGATCCACGGCTGCACGAGGCCGCTGCGACGTTGGGCGCCGGACCGCGGCGGATCACGCTGACGATCGACCTGCCGTTCGCGCTGCGCGGGCTGGGGCTGGCGCTCGGCTTCGCCTTCGCCACCTCGCTGGGCGAGTTCGGCGCGACCTCCTTCCTGGCGCGGCCGGACCGTCCGACCCTGCCGGTGGTGATCTACCGGCTGATCTCACGGCCGGGAGCAGAGAATTTCGGGATGGCGATGGCGGCCTCGGTGCTGCTGGCAGCCTTGACCGCCACCGCGATGGCGCTGGCGGAGTGGCTCGGACCCAAGGAGGTGAATCCGTGGTGAGCGGGACGGAGTGCCTGGTGGACGTCGGTTTGCCGGAGCCGACCAGGGGCCAGGGCCTGACGGTCACCGATGCAGTGGTGCGGTACGGCCCGATGACGGCCGTCGACCGGGTCTGCCTGGAGGTCGCTCCCGGCGAGATCGTGGCGCTGCTGGGTGCGTCCGGGTCGGGCAAGTCGTCGCTGTTGCGGGCGGTCGCCGGGCTGGAGCCGCTGGCCGGCGGCTCGGTCAGCTGGGACGGTGAGGACCTGACCGCGGTGCCGGTGCACCGTCGGGGCTTCGTGATGATGTTCCAGGACGGGCAGCTGTTCCCGCACCTGAGCGTGGCCGGCAATGTCGGCTATGCGCTGACCCAGCTCGACCGGGAGGCTCGCGCCGCCCGGGTGGAGGAGTTGCTGGAGCTGGTCGGGCTGGCGGGCTACGGCCCGCGTCCGGTTACCGCGCTGTCCGGCGGCCAGGCGCAGCGGGTGGCGCTGGCCCGGTCGCTGGCACCGCACCCCCGCCTGCTCATGCTGGACGAGCCACTGTCCTCGCTGGATCGTGGTCTGCGCGAGCACCTGGTCGGGGTGCTGGAGAACACCTTGCGTGCCACCGCCACCCCCGGGTTGTACGTCACCCACGACCAGGACGAGGCGTTCGCGATCGCCGACCGGATCGCGGTGCTGGACGGAGGCCGGCTGCTGCAGGTGGCGGCACCAGCGCAGCTGTGGGCACACCCGGCCAGCCGCGAGGTGGCCGAGTTCCTGGGCTACGGGCCCTTTCTCACCCTCGACGAGGCGGCGGCACTCGGCTGGGTAGGCCGCGAGGCGCAGGCCGGCAGGCCGGGCCAGCCGCTGGTCGCGATCGGCCCGGACGGACTCGTCGAGGACCCGGCCGGCACCCCGGTGGCGGTGACGTCGGTCCGTGCCGGGCGCGGCAGCTACGAGGTCGGGGTGCGGCTGCCGAACGGGGCCGACGCCGAACTGCGCAGCTCCGCGCCCCCAGGGCAGACCCTGCCGATCCAGCTGCGGCGGGCGGGTTGCGCGCTGGTCGGGGACTGAGCCCGGTTCGGTGCGGCGTCGGCCGGCCAGGGCGGACGCGCTGCGCTCTCCGCGAGGCGGCCCGGCACGCAGACCCGGCCCCCGGCGCGTCCGCGGCGTTTGACGCGCTGGAGGCCAGGCGGCAGTCTGTGCGCAGGAGCTCGAACTGGAGGCTGACACAGTGCTGGTGGTCTGTCCGAACCCGACCATCGATCGGCAGGTGATCCTGGCCGACCTCGCGCCGGGCACCGTCCTTCGAGCGCGAGAGAACAAGGCCTACCCGGCCGGCAAGTCGGTCTCGGCGGCCCGCGGCTGCCGGGCGAACGGCGCCTCCCCGCAGGTGCACGTGCTGCTGCCCGAGGGCGGGTCGTCGTGGTACCTCGACACGTTGCGCGCCGAGGGCATGAACGTCACCGACCACCTCTATCCCGGCGAGGTGCGGGAGACGATTCTGGTGTACGAGGACTCGGGCCGGGTGACGGTGATCAACGGCACCGGCGCCGAGATCGCCGCCGACCGGTGGTACGAGTTCGTCCGGATGGTTGTCGCCCAGGTGACGCCGGGGGGCTGGGTGATCTGCAGCGGCAGTTTCCCGCCGGGTGTCGGCGAGTCTGAACTGGCAGATTTCGTCGGACGGGTGGCACGGGCCGGCGGCAAGCTCGCGCTCGACACCGGCCCGAACTGGCTGGCCACCGGGATTGCCGCCGGGCCGGCGCTGATCTCACCCAACCTGGCTGAGGCCGAAGCGGTGCTCGCCGGCGATCCTGGCGCGGTCGAACCGACGGACGTGGGCGCGGACGCCCTGGAGCGCGCCGAGGCGGCGGCTGTGGCGCTGCGGGCACGTGGGGTGGAACACGTCACGGTGACCGCGGGGGCTGCCGGGGTCGCCTGGGCCAGCCCGGACGGAACCGGCCGGCTGCCCGGGATCGAGGTCGAGGTGAAGAACCCGATCGGTGCCGGTGACGCCTTTCTGGGCGGCCTGGTTGCCTGGCTGGAGGTCGGCTGGGATTTCCCCGCCGCCGTCCGCTGGGGGATGGCCACCGCCTGCTCGGCCATCTCGCAATGGTCGCCCGGGGCCGCCTCCGCCGAGGACGCGGCCCGCTACCACGCCCGGTTGCATCAGAGCTGAGGCCGGGCGTGGCCGGTGCGCCGGCGACGGTGCGCAAGCAGAAGCCGCAGTGCGGGTCTGCGACCCCGCGCCTGGAGCAGGCGGACGGCGTCCGCGCCGAACAACAGACCACCCTCTCCCCAGCAGAAACCGGGCAATCTGGGTGGGTCGCGTGGATACCCCCGGCGACCCACCGGAATCACCCGGTTTGTGCGGGCCTACGTCTACCCCGGGCCGGGGCGGACTGGGATGCCGTCACGACGACGGGTAAGCTGGCGGCATGCGTACCACATCCGTGACCACCGCCCCGGCCGGGGCGCGTCTCCGGATGCTCTGCTGTTGCTGTTGTTGTCGCTGATCCGACAGCCCGCGCCCGCGCGCTCCTCACCGTGCGCGCCGCGCATCCCACGCAACCAGAGGACTTCCGCATGACCACCACCGTTCCCCGCCCGTCAGCCGAGGCGGCCAGCTCCACCCCGTCGCGCAATGCACACCGCGACCCCACCCACGACGAGATCTGGGCCCGGATTCGTTCCGAGGCCACAGCCGAAGCGGCCGCCGAACCCGCGCTGGCGAGCTTCCTGCACACCGTGATCCTCGGTCACCAGCACCTGGAGGACGCGCTCAGCTTCCTGCTGTCCAGCAAGCTGGAGAGCTCGACGGTCAGCGCCCTCACCCTGCGCGAACTTATCGACCACGCCCTGGCCGACGACCGCTCGATCGGTATCGCCGTCCGGGAGGACCTGCGCGCCGTCCTCTCGCGCGACCCGGCGACGCGTGGCTATTCCCAGCCGCTGCTCTACTTCAAGGGCTTCCACGCCCTGCAGTCGTATCGGATCGCGCACTACTACTGGTTGCAGGGACGCACCGCGATGGCGCTCTACCTGCAGAGCCGGATCTCGGAGGCGTTCGCGGTCGACATCCACCCCGGTGCCCGGATCGGCAAGGGAATCATGTTCGACCACGCCACCTCGGTGGTGATCGGTGAGACCGCCGTGGTCGAGGACGACTTCTCGATGCTGCACGAGGTGACCCTCGGCGGCACCGGCAAGGTCGGCGGCGACCGGCACCCCAAGATCGGACGCGGGGTGATGATCGGCGCCGGCGCCAAGGTGCTGGGCAACATTCGCGTGGGTGAAGGCGCACGGATCGGCGCCGGCAGCGTGGTCCTGGAGGACGTCCCGCCCTACACCACCGTCGCCGGCGTTCCGGCCCGCCCGGTGAGCTACCCCGTCCACGGCCTGCCCGCCGCCGATCTGAACGACCTCGACGATCGCCTCTGACCCCGCTCCGCCCGGGCTGCCGGGGACGGGTCAGCGGGCGAAGCCGAGGACGGTGTCCAGAGTGTCGGCTTCTGCGGCGGTCTTGTCGTCGCGATAGCGGACGACCCGGGCGAACCGCAGCGCGACGCCGCCGGGGTAGCGCGGAGAGCGCTGGATACCGTCGAAGGCAATCTCGACCACCTGCTCGGGACGCACCTGCACCACCCAGCCGTTGTCGTCGGTGGCCAGTGCGGTGAACCGCTCGGTCTGCCAGGCCAGCATCTCGTCGGTCATCCCCTTGAAGGTCTTGCCGAGCATCACGAACCCGCCGGTCGCCGGATCGCGCGCGCCGAGATGGATGTTCGACAGCCAGCCCTTCCGCCGGCCGCTGCCCCGCTCCACCGCCAGGACCACCAGGTCGAGGGTGTGGACGGGCTTCACCTTCACCCAGCCCGCACCGCGCCGTCCGGCCTGGTAGGGCAGGTCGAGCGCTTTGATCACCACCCCCTCGTGTCCTTGGGCGAGGGCGTGATGGGAGAAGTCCTCGGCCTCGGTCACGTCGGCGGTCACCGTCCGTCCCACCCGGAGTTCGCCCGGCACCAGCCCGGCCAGCCGCTCGTAACGGACGGCGGTGGGGGAATCGACCAGATCCTCGCCGTCCACGGCGAGCAGGTCGAAGAAGAACGGGCTCAGCGCTGCCGGGGGATCGGTGCCGGGATCGGCCTGCTTGCTGTGCGTTGCCGCGCGCGAGGAACTCTCCTGGAAGAGCCGGGGGCGTCCGTCCGCACCGATCACGAGCGCCTCGCCGTCCAGCACACAGCTGTCGCAGGGCAGGGCCGCTACCTGCGCTGCCACCTCGGGCAGCCGGACGGTGATGTCGTCCAGGCTGCGGGAGTAGATGGCCACCCGGCTGCCGCTTTTGTGGGCCTGGATGCGGATGCCGTCCAGCTTGGTCTCAACTGCCACCGGGGTGCTGGGGCCGAGCCGTTCCAGCGCCGCGGCGACGCTGGACGCGCTGGAGGCCAGCATTGGCTGGACGGGACGGCCGACCTCCAGCCGGATCTCCGCCAACGCCTCGGCACCGCCGCGGGCAGCCGCCACGGCCGCCGCCGGAGCCGACCCGGCGAACATTGCCGCCCGCCGCACCAGCTCGGCCGGCACGGCGAAGGCCTCGGCGATCGCCTGCAGCAGCACCCCTTCGAGCGCACCCTGCCGGGTCTCGCCGACGATCAGCCCGGCGAGGAAGCGCTGCTCGTTCTCGGTGGCCAACTCCATGAGCTTGGCGAGCCCCGCCTGGCGGGCCAGCTGCGAGCCGGCGCCTTCGAGCCGGGAGAGCTGCTCGAGCCGGCCGTCCACCTCGGTGAGGGTGAGGGACGGCGCTCCGGCCGGGGTGAAGCCTCGCAGTGAGCGCCAGCCGATGCCGGTGCGGCGCTGCCGCAGCCGCCCGGCGAGGAAATGGGCCAGGATGTCGACCTCGGCCGGATCGGCACCGGCCAGCAGCCCAGCCAGGATCGCGATCTTGGCCTTGCGGGCGCTCGTCGCCGCGACCTGCGCGCTGGCTGCCACCACCTGCGAGAACAGCATGGCTCCTTCCTACCCCGAGCCACCGACAACGCGGAAGCCCTCCGGCCGAATCACGGCAGGGGCAGCTCGCGCGCGGGGTGAATAGCGTAGTCAGCCATGTAGTCGAAGACTTCCCGCAGCGCTATCCGGTCAGGATCGTGGTAGTAGCCGCGTTGGGCGGACGGGAACTCGTCCCAGTCGCCGTCGAAGCCGAAAGCCCAGGTGAACAGGTCCTTCTCCCGGTCGGCCACCGCGAACAGGCACGGGAAGCCGTACTGCGCGCGGACGGGGACGATCCGTCGCCAGATCGCCAGGAACTCGTCCCAGGAACCGGTGATCGCGTACCGGCGCATGATGACGGTCCGGGCAGGGACGCCTGGCCCGGACAGCTGCTCCACCTCCACCGGACGCAGGGTGACGTTGCGGAACACGTGCGGTGCCGTGTGCGCGGCCAGCTCGGCGGACGCCGGATCGGTCATGAGGGCGGCGAGCGCGGCGGTGTGATCCGGATGGGAGTAGAGCCAGGTCACCTTCGGCTCGGCGTCGGTCTCGACGAACCCGCGATGAACAGTGAAGCCGTGCCGACGGCGCAGTGTGACCTCGGCCGGCCAGGTCTCCAGCCAGTGGTCGAGATGTCCGGGCTTCACGGTGAACCGGTGCAGCAACATGCCCACGTCTCCGACCGTAGCGCGATCCGCTCGCGTCGCCCGTGAGAACACCGGTGTGATGTCGGCGACGATGGCGGTCCAGCCCGGCAGGCCCGCGAACCACGCAGGAGTCAACGGGCCGGATCGTTGGGCACCGGCGCGAGGGCTGGTGCGGCGTGGAAGACTCGTGGCATGACGGGAATCACAATCCAGGAGGTCGTCCTCGACTGTACGGATCCGGCGGCGCTCGCAGCGTTCTGGGGACGGCTGCTGGAGTGCGGTTGGGGCTCCCTCGACGACAACTGGGCGGTCGTGCATGCGTCCCCGCTGATGGGCTTCCAGAGGGTGCCCGAAGCCAAGTCGTCGCCGAAGAACCGGCTCCACCTCGACATCCAGGTGGACGACATCACCGCCGCGATCGAGCGAGCCGAGGCGCTGGGCGCCCATACTCTGGGCGACCCGAATTTCGGCACCGAGGGAGGCTTCCAGGTGATGCTCGACCCGGAGGACAACGAGTTCTGCCTGGTGTCCGACCCGGCCGGCACCTGGCACAGGGCGCTGCTGGCGAGTATCACGAACCTGCCGTAAGCCGGCCGCGGTCGGACCAACTGGCTGCTCGCCGGTCGGTGCAAACCGGCCTGTCGGGGCATGCCTACACTCAGACAAGGCTCAAGACCGGAGGCGAGCGTGGCCAGGGACGTAGTGATGAAGCGGCGCGGTGAGCGCTGGAGGGGCCGGCGCCACCGGCTGGTGACGGGTGCCGTCGCCCTCACTGCCTGCCTGGGGCTGGCGGCCTGCTCGTCCGCCGATCGGATCGCCACCGGGGCGCAGCCGACAGCGACCGTCCCGGCACCGTCGGCGCAGTCCCGCTCACCGATTGAGCTCACCGAATTGCCTGGCTGGCAGTCGCCGTCCGCGCTCGGCGGCGGGAGCTTCTCCCGTCCCATGGTCGGCGGGACGGGAGACATCAGCTGGACGGTCTACGACCAGCAGAGCCAGCCGCTGGAGTCCTACCAGCCGTCCCGGCAGGTCGCCTGGGGTGCGCCGCAGGAGTACACCGAGGTGCCCGGCGTCCTCACCTTCCGCGGGAACAACGCGCGCACCGCACCCACCTACGGCACCGCCGACATCACCGAGAAGAAGCTGCAGATCGTCTGGACGCACGACATCGGCGCGGTCAGCG
This sequence comes from Propionicimonas sp., assembly GCF_034927565.1. Lineage (GTDB taxonomy): Bacteria > Actinomycetota > Actinomycetes > Propionibacteriales > Propionibacteriaceae > Propionicimonas. The sequence goes on along the minus strand of NZ_JAYFPT010000063.1, from coordinate 5,119 downwards.
CGGACGGCAGCTACTTCCCGGGCGCCGGCTGGACCGGCCAGCCGCTGCTGGTGAACTGGCCGAAGGACACCAAGCAGGCGATGGGACTGGACCCGTCCCAGAGCGACGACCCGAACTTCGTCGAGGTGCTCTACCCGGTTTTCGACGGCCACATCTACCGGCTCGACCTGGCCACCGGCACCCCCACCAAGCCCGCGATCGACGCCGGCTGGGGGTTCAAGGGCACCGGCTCGGTCGACCCGCGCGGCTACCCGCTGCTCTACGCCGGCCAGGGCCTGGACGAGAACGGCGACCGCAAGGGCCCCTGGGAGTACCGGATCTTCGACCTGATCCAGAACAAGCAGGTCGCGAAGATCAGCGGCACTGACGAGGTCTCGCACCGGCAGGACCCGGTCGGCTGGGGCGCCTTCGACTCCTCGGCACTGGTCGACCGGCACTCCGACACCCTGATCGAACCGGGTGAGAACGGGGTGATCTACCAGGCGAAGCTGAACGCGTCCTTCGACCCGGCGGCCAAGCAGGTGAGCGTCGACCCCGAGCTGACCAAGATGACCTACCGGACCCCGGTCAGCCGCCAGTACGGCATTGAGAGCTCGGCAGCGGCCTGGCAGAACCTGATGTACGCCAACGACAACGACGGCAACCTGGTCTGCTGGGACGCCACCACCCTGCAGGTGGTCTGGGCACACAACTTCAACGACAACGCCGACTCCACCCCGGTGCTGGCCGACGAGGGCGGGCACCCCTACCTCTACACCGGCAACTCGGTCGGCTGGCGCGGTGCTGACCGACGCGACCAGGTGACCAACCTGCGCAAGGTGGACGGGTTGACCGGCCAGGTGGTCTGGCAGTACGACCTGCCCGCCTACTACGACTTCGCGGTCAAGGGCGGGCTGGTCTCCACGCCACTGCTGGGCCAGGGCGAGCAGTCGGGGCTGATCATCTTCAACGTCGCCAAGACGACAGCGCCGTCCGAGGGCACCCTGGTCGCGCTCGACCGGACGTCCGGGGCGGTGGTCTGGTCGCGCAACCTGGCGCACTACTCGTGGAGTTCCCCGGTGATGATCCACGGCAGCGACGGCCACGAGTACGGCGTCTTCGGTGACTCCGCCGGTCTGTTGCACCTGTTCGACCCGGCCAGCGGTGCCGACTATGCAACGGTGTCGCTGGGCCGGAACGTCGAGGCGTCGGTGGCGGCCTACGACAACATGCTGGTGGTCGCCTCGTACGACCAGAAGATCTTCGGGATCAAGGTGAGCTGACATGGGCATGATCCTGGCGATGGTGGTTGCGCTCGTGGCGAGCGCCGGGGCCGCGCTGCTGGTGCGGGCGCTGCCCGGCTGGCGGGAGCGGATCGGACGGGGTGGCCCGGTCTGGTTGGGGCTCGCCCTGGCGCTGCTGGTGCTCGGGCTGACCGGTGAGGCACCCAAGCTGGCGCTGATCCTGCTGGGGGCGGCGCTGGTGGCCGGGCTGGTCGAGACCCTGCTGGTGCTGGCCGGGGCGCCCTGGGCGCTCCGGCTGGTGGGGCAGGGGCTGGTGATCGTGGCCACCCTGGGGGTCGAGTACCTGCGGGGTGACCTGTTCGCGAGCACCGCCGCGATCGGCGTGGCTGGCGGAGTGGTGGTGTTCAACGTTGTCGCGTTCGCGACCCGGGGTGCCCAGCTGTCCGGGGCCGGTCGGACGCCCGCACTGCTGGCCGTTGCGGGCGCTCTCTCTCTATTTGCGATCGCCTGGGGCATCCCGAACCCGGGCCTGGCCACCGTGGTGCTGGTGGTCGCGGCGGCGGTACTCCCGCTCGCGGTGCTGCCCGCCGTCCGGCCTGAGGCGGACCAGGCGCTGGGCCCGGTGCTGGCCGCCGTCGCCTGGGCAACTGGGTTGTACGCCTGGCTGGCCAACGCCTCCCCGGCGATGGTGCTGGCCCCGCTGGCGATCGTCGGGCTGGACGTGGTGTGGACGCTCGTCCGACGGCTGCTGACCCGCGCCGGACGGGAGCGGCTGGCGTCCACCGGTGGCTGGTGGCGACGGCTCAACGCCTGGGCCGAGCCCGCCGATGATCTGGTCGGGCAGCGGGCTGCCGCTGCCACCTCGGTGCCGGCGGCGGTGGGCTGGCTGGCTGGCTTCACCGTGGTCGCGCTGGGGTTGAGCATCGTCACCTGGCTGCTCGGGACGAGGTGGACGTTTGCTGCCGCCCTCCTGCTGCTGCTCGGGTTGGGCTGGCTGCTGCTCCAGCTGGCGTCTATCGGCTTGCGGCGTGCGGAACTGGTGGCGTGGTTGGTCGGGCTGACTGTCGTCGGCGGCATCCTCGGCGTGGGTGGCCACCTGATCGATGGCCGGTGGCTGATCGTCCTGCTGCCGCTGGTGGTGGTGGCCGGGGTGTGGCTGGCAGCGATCCCGCGGCTACGCGCCCGCCGTGGCTGAGCTGCCCGGGAAGACACTGCAGAAGAGGGTGTCGAGGTAGCAGCGGGTCGGTCGGCTGCGACTGCGATCGTGGGCGTCCGTCGCAGCTGGTGGCGTTGTCGCGACTCTGCCTGTGCACGGTCTCGGGCCGGGCTAGCATGCCATCAGCCGTACTCTTCGACCAGCGGTCTGGCCAGACAGGGGCGGCGCTGACCGCAGATGTGTGCAGCGATCGACACGAGGGGGTGCACATGGCAGCAGCGGTTCCTGCGGGTTGGTACCCCCAGCAGGACGGAACCCAGCGTTATTGGGACGGCGCTGGATGGACCGACCATGTCGCACCGGCGATGCCCGCGCCCCGTGCCGCGCAGCTGCCAGTGCGTGCGTCAGCGCAGCCAGGAGTTGCTGGTGAGGTTCCTGCCGTCCGTCCTCACCCTGGATACGAGCCGCCGTTCAACCGTGATGACCCACGGTGGGAGCGGCCTGGCTATGGGCAGCAGGTGGCGGCGGCCCCGGCCGGTCAGGTGCAGGGCCGCTGGGCTCCCGATCCGTTCGGTCGCTATGAGCTTCGCTGGTGGGACGGGCGCGGCTGGACTCAACTTGTCGTCTCGCAGGGACGCCAGGGCGTCGACCCGCCTGTTCCCAGCTCGCCGGTGAACCCGAAGGTCCAGCAACAGGTTCGCGCGTTGGGGTTGCAGGCCCCGAGCGCGGCAGCCCGCGTCGGGCCGCTGTTCTCCGAGCCGATTCTGGTGGTCAACCAGAAGGCGAAGCTCTTCGAAGTCAAGGCGGAGTATGCCGTGTTCGACCAGCACGGCCGGCAGATCGGGGCGGTCAGGCAGACCGGCGAGAACATCGTCCGCAAGGCACTGGCGGTGTTGCCCGAGGAGAACCGTACCCGCAAGCTCGACGTCGTCGACCTGAGCGGCCGGGTGATGCTGAAGCTGGTCCGTCCGGCGAAGGTGGTCAAATCCACGGTCACGGTCTCGGGAGGTGACGGAGTTCTGATCGGGCAGATCGTGCAGGAGAACACCCGTGCTTTCGGTGGTCTGGTGCGAGGGGCAGTTGGCCTGATCGACCAGTTCTCGCCGGTGAACCTCGAGAACAAACTCGGTCGCCAGGGCTATGTTCGCTTCAGCCTCGTGGCCGGTGGCGAAACGCTTGGTTCGATCCAGTTGGAGGACCCGGAAGAATGGGACTTCCGGATCCAGGACCCGGCCGGCGTCGAGATCGCCCGGATCACCCGGACGTGGGCAGGACTGGTCAGGGAGACGTTCACCAAGGCCGACAACTATGTTGTGCAGATTCACCGCCCGCTGGGGGAGCCGTTGAGGTCGCTTGTGGTTGCTGCGACGCTGGCGGTCGACACGGTGTTCAGGCAGGACGACGCTTAGCAACTGCTCGCCGGGTGGGAAGGCCGCAGGCGACCTGCCCCGCAACAACCTGAGCCACCCCGAGCACATCACTGCCCGGCCTCGGCCACGGTACCCTCGGCCGGATTCGAACCGGCAACGCACCGGGTCTGAGCCGGCGTCCTCTTCCAGTTGGGATACGAAGGCGTGGGGTCCGCAGCAGGAGTCGAACTCCCGGCCCGCGGAGCAAGAGCCCTGCTGCACAGCTACCGGGGTCGGAAGCTTGTCGCTGTGGCGTCCGGACGGTGCCGGGGCAAACCAGCACCGCCCGGACCCGCCGGGCCCGCCAGGTCAGAACCCGCGGGAGAACTCGTTCACGAGCTGCGGGACGTCGCTGGAGAACCCGGCGATGTCGAGCATGCCCGCGTCCGAGGGATCGGCGATCGTGAACCGCGTCGGCGTCAGCGCGAGCACCACGAGCTTGGCCGGGATACCGGTCCGCTCGCGGTACTGCTGCAGCGCCTGGTGCGGGTGGATGTCGCCGTACCACGTCTCGTTGTCGGTGATGACGACGAACGTGTCGACCTTCAGCCCCCGGCGGAGGGCCTCGGTCATCGGCAGTGCGCAGTCGGTGGCGCCGAACGGCAGGTCGGAGACCTTGTGTACGACGTCGTCGAGCCGTTGCCGGGGCGAGATTCCGAGGTTCGTGAACGCCGTGGCGCCCCCGTAACCCCAGCCCCACGCCCGTCCGGTGGCCGTGGCGGTGAAGCCGTAGATCTCGGCCTTCGGCTCTGTTGCCTTGATCACCAGGGACAGCGCGGCACCGACCTCGCGGGCGGTGATCGCCGAGGTGCGGTCCACCAGCGACCCCATCGACCCGGAGACGTCCAGGCCGATGAGAGTACGCCTGCCGGCCGGCTCGACGACCGCGAACGCCCGGTAGAAGGCCGCATCCAGGGCGTCGACGATGGCCGTCGCCGGCTCCCAGACCGAGCCCCTGCCCCGGCCCGCCGCATAGGTGCGGAGAGCGACGAGCAGGTTCACCGGGTGGACGCGCGCCTTCCGCAGCCGCTCCGGATCGGTGAGCTGCGCCGCGATCTCCGCAGTGCGGCCTTGATCCAGCGCGCCGACCAGGCCGAGCCGGGTGAGCCGCGGCAGCTGCCGCAGCAGCGCCGTCTGCGGGATCCCGACGTCGAGCAGGGCGTGCCAGGTGGCTGCCCGGCCGAGGGCCTCGTCGGGGAGCATGTCCCAGGTGAGGCGGTACTCGCGGACCAGCGCCGGGACGTCCGCCGCGGCGTCCTGCGCCCTGAGGTAGCCCTCGACGATCCGCGGCAGGCCGGCCGCCTCGCGTCCGACGATCCAGTCGAACAGGG
>NZ_JAYFPT010000010.1:0-119348 GCF_034927565.1 Propionicimonas sp. | reverse complement strand
GACGGCTGGCCGGACAACGCCGTGGTCGCTCTCCCCGACGGCGGCTGGCAGAACCTGCTGACCGGCTCCCACCACACCGGCGAGTTCCGGCTCGGCACCGACCTGGGCGGCTGGCCGTGCGCACTCCTGGAACGCGTCGGGTGATTTGCCCCAGGGTGCCGCCTGTCCTCCGTTAGGCTGGCCTACCGACGGCTGGTTACGCTGGGGGGAACGCCACGTGACCCGAAGGGAGGACATCGATGGGTGTCTTCGACCGCGTTGAGAAGAAGCTCGAAAACGCAGTCAACGGCGCATTCGCGCGCGCCTTCAAGGGCGATGTCCAGCCGGTCGAGATCACCGCCAGGCTGCAGCGCGAGCTCGACCACGAGGCCAAACTGCTCGACCGCGAGCGCAAGCTGGTGCCCAACGACTTCCGGGTCTCACTGTCCACCCACGACTACGAGCGGCTCACCCCCTACTCCAAGACGCTGAACTCCGAGATCGTGCCGCAGTTGCGCGAGTACGCCACCGAGCGCGGCTACATCTTCAACGGCCCGGTCACCATCGAGTACCAGCAGGACGCCGCCCTTCCGGTCGGCCGGTTCACCGTCTCCTCGGCCGCCGTCGCCGGGGTGGACGCCGCCGAGCCCGCCACCCCGAGCGTGATCCGTGCCGCCGGCCTGGTGGTCGAGGTCAACGGCGTCCGCCACCCGCTGACGCCACCCGGGCTGACCATCGGACGCGGCACCGACGCCGACCTGCGGATCAACGACCCCGGGGTGTCCCGGCTGCACGCCCGGATCGTCGTCCAGGGCACCGGCAGCGACCAGCAACTCCGGGTCGAGGACCTCGGCTCCACCAACGGCATCGTGGTCGATGGCCAGCGGGTCCGCCATGCCGGCCTGGCCGTCGGCAGCCGGATCGAGATCGGCTCGACCAGGTTGGCCATCACCTCTCCGGTGGATGATGTCTGAGCTCGTCGTCCTGCTGCTCAAGCTGGGCTTCCTGGCAGCCCTGTGGCTGTTCATCCTGTTCACCGGCAATGTGGTGCGCACCGACCTGTTCGGACGCAAGCTCTCCCCGGCCGAACTGGCAGCCTCGGGCGCGCCCGTGGAGCACCCGGCGCCGACCCTGACCAAGCGGGCCGAGCGCAAGCTTCCCCGAACCCTGAAGGTGACCCACGGCTCGCAGGCCGGCACCATCCTCCCGCTGGGCCAGCCGATCCTGATTGGACGGGCCCAGGACTGCCAATTGCTGCTGGACGATGACTACGTCTCCACCCGCCACGCCCGGGTCTTTCTCGGCGAGGGTGGCTACTTCGTCGAGGATCTCGACTCCACCAACGGAACCTTCGTGAACAACCAGCGGATCGGCGTGCCGACCCCGCTCACCCCCGCCGACATCCTCCGCATCGGGCGGACGCTGATGGTGCTGGAGAAGTGAGATGAGCCTCGCCCTGCGCTACCGGGCGCACTCCGAGATCGGACTGGTCCGCAAGAACAACCAGGACTCCGCCTACGTCTCCCCCACCATGCTCGTGGTGGCGGACGGCATGGGCGGCGCCGCCGCGGGCGACCTGGCCAGCGCGGTGGCGATCAAGGAACTTCGCGCGGTGGACGGCGACCACACCGGCCAGGAGATGCTGGCGGCCTTCGACCGGGCGATCTCGAATGCGACCGAGCAGGTCTCTCTGCTGGTGCGATCCGACCCGACTCTGGAAGGTATGGGCACCACCGTCTGCGGAGTGATGTTCGACGGCGAGCAGCTCGGCCTGGCCAATATCGGCGACTCTCGCGCCTACCGCTTTCGCGACGGCGCGCTCACCCGGCTGTCCCGGGACCACTCCTGGGTGCAGACCCTGGTCGACGAGGGGCGGATCACCGAGGCGGAGGCACTGGAACACCCGCATCGGTCGCTGATCCTGCGGGTCGTCAACGGCCAGTCCCAGCACATCCCCGATCTCGAACTCGCTCCGGTCGAACTCGGCGACCGGCTACTGATCTGCTCCGACGGGCTGTGCGGTGCCGTCACCGACGCCCAGATCGAGGCGCTGATGACCGGCGACCTCGAGCAGGTGATGCAGCAGCTGGTCCAGCTGGCGCTCGACGCCGGTGGCCTGGACAACATCACCATCGTCCTGGCCGACGTGGTCGAGGGCGAACGCACCGGCCCCAGCGAGGTGCTCGGGTCGGCCGCGATCATCGACCTCGACGGCCCGTTCGACACCACCACGATGCGGTTGCCGTCGTTGTTGAAGGCGGACGAGGCCCCGTCCGCCGATCCGCTGGTCGGCGAGCAGGCCCGCTACTCCCCGACCGCCTCGGGACGGCCGCTGGCCTGGCTGAAGACCACGCTGGTGGTGCTGCTGGCACTGGTGGTGGCCGCCGGCGGGGGCTGGGCCTGGTACTCCTACACCCAGCGCCAGTACTACGTCGGCCCGGACGGACAGACCCTCGGCATCTTCCGCGGCATCCCCGAACCGCTGTTCAACCTGCCGCTGAACACCCTGGAGGTCCGCGACCCCACCCGGGTGGACGACCTGCCGCCGTACTACCAGGAGCAGGTGCGCAGTTACATCCGGGCCAGTTCGATGCCGGCCGCCCAGGACGTCGTCTCGGCGCTGCGCACCAAGGCCCTGGAGTGCATCGCCCAGCGCGAGGAGCGCGCCCGCGCCACGCAGGCGCCGTCGCCGTCCAGCTCCGCAACCCCGGACGGCACCACCCCGGCCAGCTCGCCCACTGGCTCCGCGCCCGCGTCCTCGCCGTCCAGCTCGCAGGCGGTGACCCCGTCCAGCCCGGCCCCGTCGTCCACCCCCACACCGGCAGCCAGCATTCCACCGGCCCCGGAGGACTGCTGATGGCTGACGTCGTCGTCTACCGCAAGCGGCGTGGCGTCGAGGCCTTCATGCTGGTCCTCGCACTGGCGGTCGGCCTCGGCGGCTACTTCCTGACCCACCTGAACCTGGAGAACCGGCTGCCGGAGGGCTGGCCCTGGGCGGTGGGGATCTCGGTGGGCCTGGCCGCCGCAGCCCATCTCGTGGTGCGCTGGCGGATCCCCTACGCCGACCCGCTCATCCTGCCGATGATGGTGCTGCTCAACGGGCTGGGAGTGGCGATGATCCACCGCCTCGACCTCGGCTCCAACAAGGCCATGCACAGCGCCGAACTGCAGCTGACCTGGACGGCGGTGGCGGTCGCCGGGTTCATCGCGGTGATCGTGCTGCTCAAGGACTATCAGGTGCTGCGGGCCTTCCCCTATCTCACCTTCCTGGTCGGCCTGGTCATCCTGCTGCTGCCGCTGGTGCCCGGCCTGGCCCGGGCGAACAACGGCGCCCAGATCTGGATCCAGATCGGCCAGTACAGCTTCCAGCCGGCCGAGATCGCCAAGATCGTGCTGTCGATCGCCTTCGCGGCCTACCTGGTCGAGAAGAAGGACGTGCTGGCGCTGGCCGGCGGCAAGCTGGGCCCGATCGTGCTGCCCCGCCCCCGCGATCTCGGGCCGATCCTGATCATGTGGCTGGCCAGCATGGCGATCCTGGTCTTCCAGAAGGATCTCGGTACCTCGCTGCTGTTCTTCGGCCTGTTCGTGATCATGCTCTACATCGCCACCGAGCGGTCCGGCTGGGCCGTTCTGGGCGCGGCGCTGTTCCTGGTCGGCGCGGTCGCCGCCGCCACCGTGTTCAGCCACGTCCAGGTCAGGGTCTCGTCCTGGCTCGACCCGTTCTCCGACTACGACCGCAACTACCAGGTCATCCAGGGGCAATTCGGGCTGGCCTGGGGAGGCCTGTTCGGCACCGGGTGGGGACTGGGACGGCCCAATCTCACCCCGCTGGCCAAAAGCGACTTCATCGCCGCCGCGATCGGCGAAGAACTCGGCCTGGTCGGGCTGACCGCCGTGATGATGGTCTACGCCCTGATCACCACCCGCGGCCTGCGAGCGGCGCTTGGCGCCCGGGAGCCCTTTGGCAAGCTGCTCGCCGCCGGGTTGTCCTTCGTCTTCGCGATCCAGGTGTTCGCGATCCTGGGCGGCGTCACCCGGCTGCTGCCGCTCACCGGCCTGACAACGCCGTTCATGTCACAGGGCGGCTCGGCGCTGCTGGCCAACTGGGTGATGATGGCGCTGCTGCTGGTGGTCACCCACCACGTCCGCAAACCCGTCGTCGGCGTCCCGGCCGACCCGGTCACCTCGCTGGCCGACGAGTCCACGGTGGTGGTGGCCGTCGGTGCGGCGGCCAACGGGGACGAAACCGAGGCGGCGGAAGTCCCGGTCGCCGCGGTGCCCGCGGGCCCGGCGGACGCCTTCCGCGGCAACATCTTCGCTCCCCCCGACGACGCCGTCACCGAGGCGATCGCGGGCCCGGACTCGGCCACCGCCCCGATCCGGAGGACGCAGCCATGATGAACCGGCCGATCCGCAAGGTGGCGATCCTGACCATCGCCCTGTTCACCGCGCTGATGCTCAACCTCAGCGCGAGCTACCTCTTCCGCAGCGACGCGCTCAACGCCCGTCCGGAGAACCTGCGGGTCAACGATGCCCGGTTCTCCGCCGACCGCGGCCCGATCATGGTCGGCAACGCCCCGATCGCCGAGTCGGACCCGGTGAAGGACAAGTACAAGTTCCAGCGCAGCTACCCCTCCGGCGAGCTCTACGCGCCGGTCACGGGTTTCTACAGCTACCTGTACGGCTCCTCCGGGCTGGAGAACACCTTCTCCTCCCAGCTCGCCGGGGTGGACGACTCGCAGTTCCTCGACCGGCTGGTGCACCTGGCGTCCGGATTCAGCCCGCGCGGCGCCACCGTCGAGACCACGCTGAACGCCAAGGCCCAGCGCGCTGCCTGGCGGGGCCTGGACGGACGCAAGGGCGCCGTGGTGGCGATCGACACCTCCACCGGAGCCATCCGCGCGCTGGTGACCAGCCCGAGCTATGACCCGAACGTGCTGGCGGTGCACGACACCGAGAAGACCACCACCGCCTGGGACAAGCTCAATGCTGACCCCGATCGCCCGATGGCCAACCGGGCAGCCCGCGAGATCTACCCGCCCGGCTCCACCTTCAAGGTGGTGGTGGCGGCCGCCGCCCTGGCCGCCGGGATGACGCCCAGCAGCGAGATCGACGCCACGCCGTTCAAGCTGCCCGGCTCGACGGTGGTGATCAGCGGGAACTGCGGCGGCACCAGGATCACCCTGCAGCAGGCGCTCGAGGTTTCCTGCAACCCCGGTTTCGCCCGGCTCGGCGTCCAACTGGGCGCGGACGCGTTGCGCGAGCAGGCGGAGAGGTTCGGCTTCGGTTCGACCTTCCTCACCGACATCAAGTCCGCGGCCTCGAAGTTCCCTGAGTCCCCCGACGATGCCCAGACCGGGATGAGTGCGATCGGCGAATTCGAGGTCGCCGCCAGCCCTCTGCAGATGGCGTTGGTGGCTGCCGCGGTCGCCAATGACGGTGTGGTGATGAAGCCCTACCTCGTCCAGCGGGTGGTTTCTGCCGATCTCACGACGGTGATCAGCGACACCCGTCCCAGCCAGGCGTCGAACGCCCTGGGCGCCTCCGATGCCGCCGGACTGCGCCAGATGATGATCAGCGTCGTCGAGAATGGCACCGGCAGCCGGGCGCAGGTGGACGGGATCACCGTCGGAGGGAAGACCGGAACCGCGCACTCGGACAATGTGCGCCGGCCGTACGCCTGGTTCATCGCCTTCGCCGAGGAACTCGATCTGGCGGTTTGCGTCTTCGTCGAGGACGCCGAGATCCCCGCCACCGACATCGCCGGCGGACGTCTTGCCGCACCGATCGCGAAAGCGGTGATTGAGGCCATGCGATGAGGATTGGTTGGGTACGCTCGCGTCCATTCGGTCACAATGGGGCAGAGGTGCGTCTGCCCGGCGCGGGCGGAGCGCAAGGAAAGGAATCAGCTGATGACTGACGAGCCGACCCTGTTGGGCGGTCGCTATCAGCTTGGCGGCCTGCTCGGGCGCGGTGGCATGGCCGAGGTGCACCGGGCACGCGATCTGCGGCTGGGACGGGAGGTGGCCGTCAAGCAGCTTCGCATCGACCTGGCCACCGATCCCACCTTCCAGGCCCGTTTCCGGCGCGAGGCCCAGGCGGCAGCCGGGCTGAACCACCCCAACATCGTCGCGGTCTACGACACCGGCGAGGAGGCCGACCCCGCCACCGGGGTACACGTTCCCTACATCGTGATGGAGTTGGTGGAGGGGCACACCCTGCGTGAGATCCTGCGCACCGGGCGGCAGATCCAGCCCGAGAAGGCGCTGCAGTTCACGATGGGCGTGCTGGACGCGCTCAACTACTCCCACAAGGCCGGCATCGTCCACCGCGACATCAAGCCCGCCAATGTCATGCTCACCTCCAACGGCGTGGTGAAGGTGATGGACTTCGGTATCGCCCGGGCGGTGGCCGACACCTCGGCAACGATGACCCAGACCGCGGCGGTGATCGGCACCGCCCAGTACCTGTCACCCGAGCAGGCCCGTGGCGAGACCGTCGACAACCGCTCCGACATCTACTCCGCGGGCTGCCTGCTCTACGAACTGCTGGTCGGCCGGCCGCCGTTCCAGGGCGACTCCCCGGTGAGCGTCGCCTACCAGCACGTCCGCGAACAACCGGTGGCGCCGAGCGCGATCGACCCGATGATCACCCCGGCGATGGACGCCATCGTGCTGAAATCGCTCGCCAAGGATCCCGCCGACCGCTACCAGACCGCCGCCGCGATGCGCGCGGACATCGGACGGCTGCTGGCCGGACAGGACGTCACGGCGCGCTCGCCGTACCCGCCGGTGCCGCTGCCCGGTTCGGCAAACGCGCCGACCGTGGTCGCCCGGTCGGCTGTGCCGCCGTCCCAGCCGACCACCGTGCTGCCGTCGGAGTCCGAGCTGACCGGCACTGCGACCCGGGCGATCGAGCCGGTGAAGCAGCGCCGCAACCTGACCTGGCTGTGGGCCGTGCTCGGTGCGCTGGCAGTGGTCGGGATCGGCGCCTGGGTCTACACCTCGCTGTTCCCACCGGCCGCCCCGGTGGTGCTGGTCAAGGTGCCGATGGTGATGACCATGAAGGTGCCCGAGGCCTCGCAGGTCCTGGAGGACGCCGGGCTGAGGATCAAGACCGAGGACGTCGAGGGCCCCGACGACAACACCGTCGGTTCGATCACCGACCAGGATCCGCTGCCCGGGCAGGAGGTCGAACCGGACACCGTCGTCACCGTGCAGGTGAACGTCGGACCGAAGAAGGCGACCATTCCGACCGGCCTGAAGTCGATGAGCTACAAGGACGCGGTGAAGCTGCTGGAGGAGGCGGGCTTCACCAACGTCCAGGCCGAAGAGGATCCGAACGAGCCGATCACTGCCAAGACCAACGAGGTCACCTCGGTCAACCCGGACGAAGGGGCCAGCGTCGCCCTCGACCAGGAGATCATCGTGTACTACGCCACCGGCGAGTCGATGGTGCCGAACCTGCGCCAGCTGGACAAGGCAGCCGCCATCAAGTTGGCCAACCAGTCCGGCTTCGAGAACATCGTGGTCGAGACGGAGGAGACCGAGACCACTGCCGAGGGACTGGTCTTCAAGCAGGATCCAGGCCCCGGCCAGCTGTGGAAGCGGACCAAGACGATCACCATCACGATCGCGAAGAAGCCGTCGGCGCCACCCACCTCGGCGACGCCGACCGAGCCGACGAACTCGCCGACGTCCGAACCGTCCTCGTCCGAGGAGCCGGACGATTCCGGCGACCAGGGCGGCGGGTAGGCAGGTCCGGGTTCAGGCCTGCATGCCGGGGGCGACCAGCGGGCTGAGCCCTGCTGCCCTGGCCGGCGCGTCGGCGTCCCCGCAGACTGCCAGCCAGTTGCCCAGCATCTGGTAGCCGCCCTGGGTCAGCACGGACTCGGGGTGGAACTGCACGCTCTCGACCGGCAGGCTGCGGTGCCGCAGCCCCATGATCACGCCCGACTCAGAGCGCGCGCTGACCTCGAGGTCGGCCGGGACGGTTGCCGGGTCGAGCGCCAGCGAGTGGTAGCGGGTGGCGGTGATCGCCGGCGGCAGGCCGGTGAACACCCCTCTGCCGTCGTGGTGCACGGTCGAGGTCTTGCCATGCAGCAGTTCGGGGGCGCGCACCACCGTCCCGCCATAGGCCACGGCCATCGACTGCAGGCCCAGGCACACCCCGAACACCGGCAGGGCGGCGGGATGGTTGCGGATCAGGTCGACGCAGACCCCGGCCTGCTGCGGCGTGCCCGGCCCCGGTGAGACCAGCACGCCGTCGAAACCGTCGGACCAGTCGGCGGCGGCGAACCGGGGGTCGTCGTTGCGCCAGATCTCGACTTCGGCGCCAAGCTGGGCAAGGTACTGGACCAGGTTGTAGACGAAGGAGTCGTAGTTGTCCACGACGAGGATGCGGGCCATGGCGACCATTGTCACCCATGCACCGCGGGCACCCGCCCGCTGTCGGCGGGACGGGACGCCGTCCTCGCCGCAGGCCCGGTCACAACCGGACCCGCCGGGGGCAGGCGGGTGCGCCTGAGCACTCGTCCCGGCTGGAATCTCCGGACTGTGGGGCGATCAGCCGGCGGGCCTGGCGTAGCGCAGCCCGACGCTGCCCTGGAAGCCCGGCATGGCGACCTCGTCGACCCGCTGCTGGGCGTAGCCCAGACGGTAGGCGGTGACATACTCCCGGTAGGTCCGCAGGTACGCCGAGGTCGCCAGCGACGCTTCCATCCGCACCTGGTCACCGATCGCCGTGATCACATATGGCGGGGCGTAAGGGACGCCGTGCAGCAGGACGGTGTTGCCGACGCACTTGATGCCGGTCCGCGAGGTCACCCGCTGACCCTGGATGGTCATCGCCTCGGCGCCGCCCTCCCACAAGGCATTCGCCACCGCCTGGATGTCCTGCTGGTGGACGACCAGCAGTTCGTCGGCCACCCCGGCCGGTTTCACGCTGAGCGGGGCGTCGGCGAGGGTGACCGTGACGGCGGGGCCCTTGACCGGAGTGAGCGCCGCCTGCTGCGACAGCTCTGTCAGGTCGGCATCGGCGGGCTGGTCGGCCGAGAGATCCTGCGCGAGGGTGTCGACCTGAGCCCGCAGGGTTGCCACCCTGCTCGCGAGTTCGGCGTTACGGTCGGCCTCGGCCCGGACCAGGTCGATCAGGTCGGTGGTCTGGTTGGGGCGCAGGTCGGCTCCGTCTGCTGCCAGCGCGCCGGTGGTCATCATCAGGCCCGCGGCCAGACAGGTGGCGAAGGTGGCCAGCTTGCCGGCGGTGGGACGCCGGCGACCCCAGCGCAGCGCACGGCGGACCCGGATCCGGGCCAGGGTCAGCGCGTCCACCACGCCGGCCAGCCTACGTCAGGAGCCCGCGGGCTTCCGACGCCCTGAGGCAGACCCACGGCGCACGCCGCCCCAGGGTGGACCCTCTCGGTACTGGATCGTTCAGTCAGGCTCCCGTGCCGGCATCACCTCCGGAGTCCGGCGACTCGGGTATCCTTGGGCCGTCCAGCCGCGCAGTACGAGGAGTTCCAGGTGCCCGAGTCGAGGGTCCGCAAGACCGCCGCCGAGAAGAAGAAGCAGGCGTCCAAGGAAAAGGTCTCTCAGGCACGCGCTGAGGAGAAGCGCCACGTCGTGGCCCCCGGCAGTCGCCAGTGGGTGGCGCCGGCGTTCATCACCCTCGGCCTGATCGGCGTGATCTGGCTGGTGGTCTACTACATCACCGCGTCGACCGGGATCCAGGTGCCGGTGATGACCGACCTTGGTGCCTGGAACGTCGGCATCGGCATGGTCTTCATGGCCGGTGCCTTTGCGCTGTCCACGCTCTGGAAGTAGCCGCCGGCAGCGCTCGGGAAGTAGCCGCCGGGCGCCGTCTCGTCAGACCAGCGGCTTGAGCAGCGGGAACAGGATCGTCTCGCGGATCCCGGCGCCGGTCAGCAGCATCATCAGCCGATCGATGCCCAGCCCCATGCCACCCATTGGCGGGGCGCCGAACTCCAGGGCTGCCAGGAAGTCCTCGTCCAGTTCCATCGCCTCGGGGTCCCCGGCCGCCGCCTTCAGTGACTGGGCGACCAGCCGCTCGCGCTGGATCACCGGGTCGATCAACTCGGAGAAGCCGGTGCCACGCTCGACCCCGCCGATGATCAGGTCCCAGGCCTCGATCAGGTCGGGGTTGCTGCGGTGCTGCCGGGCCAGCGGCTGGGCGATCGGCGGGTAGTCACAGACGAAGGTGGGCTGCAGCAAGGTGGGCTCGACGATCTCGCCGAAAAGTTCCATGACCAGCTTCTGGGCGACCCAGCCCGGGTCGTACTCGACGCCGCGCTGATCCGCGATCGCGCGCAGCCGGGCGGCGTCGGTGGCCGGGGTGATCTCCTCGCCGAGCGCCTCCGACAGGGTCGGATAGACCGGCTTCCAGGCCCATTCGCCGTCCAACTCGATCTCACCGGCCGGCGTCACGATGGTGCGGGTCCCCAGCGCGGTGTCGGCGGCGCGCTGGATGACCCGCTGGGTCATCGCGGCGATCGTGGTCTGGTCGCCCCAGGCCTGGTAGGCCTCCAGCATGGTGAACTCGGCCGAATGGCTGGAGTCAATGCCCTCGTTGCGGAAGATCCGTCCGATCTCGTAGACCCGATCGGCGCCGCCGACCATCGCCCGCTTGAGGTAGAGCTCCAGGGCGATCCGCAGCGTCATGTCGATGTCGAAGGCGTTCAGGTGGGTACGGAACGGACGGGCGGCCGCCCCGCCGTGCACCAACTGCAGGACCGGGGTCTCCAGTTCGATGTAGCCCTCGTCGTGCAGCACCTCGCGGATCGCGTGGGTGACCAGGGCGCGGGTGCGCACCATGTCGCGGGCCTCCGGGCGTGCCACCAGGTCGGCATAGCGCTGCCGCACCCGGGTCTCCTCGCCGAGGTCCTTGTGCAGCGTCGGCAGCGGGCGCAGCGCCTTGGAGGCCAGTTCCCAGCTGCTGGCGAGCACCGACAGTTCACCACGCTTGGAGGAGATCACCCGGCCGGTCACCGAGACGAAGTCGCCCAGGTCGACATCGGCCTTCCAGGCTGCCAGCGACTCCTCCCCGACCTCGGCCAGCGAGATCATGACCTGCAGCCGGGTGCCCGACTCGGCCAGTGTGAAGCCGTCCTGTAGGGTGGCGAAGCAGAGCTTGCCGGTGTTCCGGATGAACACCACCCGGCCGCTGACACTCACCACGTCCTGGGTCTCGTCCCCGGCCTCCAACTGCGCCCACCGCTGGTGCACCTGCGCGGCACTGTGGGTGCGCGGCACGGTGATCGGGTAGGGCGGCGCCCCCTCGGCCAGCAGCCGGGTGCGCTTGTCGTGCCGCACCTGCTCCTGTTCGGAGAGTTCGGGGTTGATCGGCTCAGTCACCGCCTTAGGCTATCGGGCGGCCCGGCCCAGGTCGGCATCGATCCACAGCTGTCGGCCCACCGGGCCGGCCACCGTTCCCCGTCCCCGCCGCGACCGCCACTCGCCACTCGCCACTTGCCGCTCGCCGCTCGCCGCTCGCCGCTCGCCACTCAGCTGCGGCCCGCTCAGCAGAATCCGGGCAATCCGGCGCAGGCGCGTGCACTATCCACTCCGGTCTGCTCTACTGCCCGGTTTCTGCACGACCTACAACTGGTGATGCCAGGTCCGGGGCGAGCCGGGACAGTCTCGTGCCTCGCCCCGGGACACGTACACAGGTATTGTGCATGATTATTGTGCACGTGTAGGCTGCCGCCATGAGCACCGACGACACAGCCGGATCCAGGCCCTTCTCCCACCTCGAACTCGACGCCACCGCGGTGAAGGTGCTGGCCCACCCACTGCGGTCCAGGCTGCTGTCGGCGCTCCGGGTCGACGGCCCGGCGTCCGCCACCAACCTGGCCACGCGGTTGCACACCAACACCGGCGCGACCAGCTACCACCTGCGCAAGCTGGCGGAGGTGGGCCTGGTCGCCGACACCGGACGGGGTCGCGGCAAGGAGCGGATCTGGCAGGCCGCCACGCAGAGCCACGGCTGGTTGAACTCCGCCTTCGCCGAGGACGAGGACGCCCGCACCGCGCTGGACTGGCTGGTTCGCAAGTACCACCGGGACTTCGACCAGCAGTACGCCGCCTGGCTGGACGTCGCCGACACCTGGCCGGCCCGCTGGCAGGACGTCAGCGGAATGAACGACACCTGGGTGGAGGTCACCGCCGCCCAGGCCCGCGCGATGTTCACCGAGATCGACGCCGTGATCGAGAAGTACCGCAAAGCCGGCGCCGGTCAGGCCGACGCCCGTCGGCTGCACAGCTATCGGATCGCCTTCCCGCTCGACCCGGCCGATCCGCCCGACCAGGACGCTGCCGGATGATCCCGCTGAACGCCGCCGCGGCCCGCCGGATCTTCCTGCTGCTCACCGTCACCCGCTGGTTCCCGGTCGGCCTGGTGGTACCGGTCACCACCCTGCTGTACCTGGAGCGCGGGCTGGACGTGGCGCACGCACTCACCCTGGCCTCGGTCGTCGGGCTGGTGGTCTTCGCCCTCGAGCTGCCGACCGCCGGCATCGCGGACACCCTCGGACGCCGGCCCGTCCTGCTGGCCGGAGCAGTCCTGCAGGTGCTGGCCGCGGTGCTGTACTGCACCGCGGACTCCTTCTGGGCGTTCACCGCCGCGGCGGTCGCGATGGGCGTCTTCCGCGCGCTGGACTCCGGGCCGCTGGAGTCATGGTTCGTGGACACCGTCCACCGCGAGCGCCCCGGTGCCGACGTCGACCGCACGCTGGCCCAGCAGGGCGCCGTCCTGGGCGTCTCGATCGCGCTGGGCTCGCTGGCCTGCGGTGGGCTGGTCTGGTGGCATCCGGTGCAGTTCTGGTCGGCGCTCACCCTGCCGTACGTGGCCTATGCCGTGCTGGCGGCCGTCCACCTGACGATGCTGGCGATGCTGCTGCGTGAGCCCGCCAGGCATGCGGACGGGAGGGTACGAGCCGCGCTGGCCACCGTCCGGCAGGTACCGGGCACCGTCGCGACCGGGCTCCGGCTGGCTCGCGACAACGGCGTGCTCCGGGCGCTGCTGCTGGTGGAGGTGTTCTGGTCGACGGCGATGGTGGTCTTCGAGTCTTTCACTCCGATCCGGCTGGGCGAGTTGCTGGCCGACAACACCCGGGCCGGGGCGCTGATGGGGCCGGTGGCCTCGGTGGGCTGGGCGGTGTTCGCCCTCGGCTCCGGGCTGGCCGGGTTGGCGTCGGCCCGGATCGGCGTGGCGAGGACAGCGCTGCTGGCCCGCGTCCTGAACGGGCTGGGGGCGGTCTGGATGGGGCTGGCCGGCGGGCCGGCCGCGCTGGTCGTGGCCTACCTGGCGACCTACGGACTGCACGGCTCGGGTGGCCCGGTCTACAACACGCTGCTGCACCGCGAGGCCGTCGCAAGCAACCGGACGACGGTGCTCTCCATGGCGTCGATGCTGGGCTTCCTGGCCTATGCGATCGCCTCACCGCTGCTCGGCTGGACGGCCGCCACGGTCTCGACCCCGGTGGCGATGGTCGCGGGCGGCGGGTTCAGCGTGCTCGGGGCGCTGTGCTTCGTCCCGGCGCTGCGGCGCGAGCGGCAGCGCGCCAGCGCCCCGGTCGGAGCGGACGGCCGCACGCCGGCGTGAGCGCAGCAGACTCGACAGCCGGGCGCCGACCGGTGCCCCCACCCCCGGTGTCGTGATCGTGCACCTCGACGTCGACAGTGGGCCTGGAAACGCCTTGGCGAAGCATCGAGCCGCAGGATTGCGACACTTCCGTCACGAACCTGGCTGACTGATGCTGGCCATCTGGCCCGCGACCGGCAGGTGCCGTCCCCACCAGTCCAGGATGGCGTCGAAGCGCTGCCGGCGGTGCCAGGGGCGGCCCGAGCGGGAGAGTTCGTGGTTCTCGCCGGGGAAGACCAGCAGCTCGGCCTCCACCCCGGCCAGCTTCAGCTCGGTGTAGTACCGCAACGCCTGGGAGAGCGGGCAGCGCAGATCCTGCTCGGAGTGCAGCACCAGAGTCGGGGTGGTGACCTGGCCGGCCAACAGCATCGGCGACTGGGCGTCCATCGTGGCCGGGTCGTCAGTGTTGTAGCTGTGCGGAAAGAACCAGCCGATGTCGGACGCGCCCACGAACGAGCGCGGGTCGAGATAGCCGCGCTCCACGATCGCGGCGGCGAACCGGTGGTCGTGGGCGATGATCCAGGCGGTCAGGTAGCCGCCGTAGGAGCCGCCCATCACCCCGACCCGGTCACCGTCCAACGCGGGGACGGTGACCACTGCGTGGTCGAGGAAAGCCAGCACGTCGGCCAGGTCGCGATCGCCGAAGGCGCCCCGGATGGCCGCCCCGTGCGCCTCACCGTAGGTCGCCGAGCCCCGCGGATTGCACATCACCACCGCGTAACCGGCCTGTGCGTAGACCTGCGCCTCGTCGAAGAAGGCCGGCCCGTAGGCCGCGAACGGACCGCCGTGGATGGTCAGCAGCACAGGATGCGGTCCCTCACCTTCCGGTACCACCACCCAGCCGGGCACCGCCGTACCGTCCGGGCTGGTGGCGATGAGTTCACGCGCCGGGAGCGGCGTGGCGACCTCGCGCAGCCGCGCCCCGAAGTCGGTCAGCAACCGCGAGTCGGCGCCCACTGCCGCAACCTCGCCGGAGCTGGACGGGGTGGCCACCGCCGCCACGGCCCGTCCGCTTGCACCGGCGATCCCGGAGACCGAGGCGCCGGCGGGGAGCTCCATCCGCGTCCAGCTGCCGTCCGGCCAGAAAACGACCGGTACACCCACCCCACGCTCGGCCAGGACGGCCAGCACCACACCGTCGGCCGGGTCGGCATCGAGGTCAGTGAAGTCGAGGTCGGCGGGATCGGTGAGCCGGACGGCCGGCCCGTCGCTGCAGGGCATCCGCCAGACCGCCGCATTGCGGGCGACATGGTCTCGTCCGGTGGGGCCCAGATCGGTCCCCAGGAACCACAGGTCGCCCCACACCGTCACCGGCGAGCTGACCGCGAGACTGGTACCGATCACGGCAGGATCGGTGAGCAGGGTCGCGGCGCCGGTGGCCAGGTCGATCCGGTAGAGGTCTTCACGCAGGTCGGTATCACGGCCCTCATGGCGGGCGGCGACCACGATCGCCGACTCGCCTGCCACCACCGGCTGGCTGTGATCGAAGTCGCCCTCGGTGAGTTGCCGGGCCTGCGGAACCAGTGAATGGTCGCCGGCATCGGCCTTCGCCGCCCGGCCGACCGGCGTGACCGGCGGCTCGTCCCCCGGGTCGGGCAGGGTGACGACGAACAGGTGGACGCGCTGGTCGGCGGTGTAGCCGCGGCCGTTGAGCTGGAAGGACAGACCGGTGATCCGGCGCGGGTCCTCGGCTGCGGCGGGGACGCCGTCCAGCGTGCCGTAGCGACCCTGCTGTGGGACGGCGGCGGTGAAGACGATCCGGGAGGAGTCCGGGGTGAAGGCGAACTCGGCCACCCCCAGCTTCCGGTCGGTGATCACCATCGGCTCACCGCCACCGGCCGGAACGATCGCGAGCTGGGGTGGGCCGTCGGGGGTCGCCCGCAGGAAGCCGATCAGCCGGCCGTCCGGGGAGAGCCGGGGGGCGGTGTCGCGGAAGCCACGGGTGATCCGCGAGGGAGCCGAACCATCCAGCGGCACCCGCCACAACTGGCCGACATAGGCGTCCGCTGCGAAGTCGGGACGGATGGCGGAGGCCACCGCCCACCCGTCCGGGTGGACCGCCGGGCGGGACACGGTGACAAGACGATCCAGCTGCTCGGGCTTCATTTCCCGAGCCTAGCCCCGCCAGCGCCAGCCCGAGCGCTATTGACCGCCTCCCCTCCCGAACCGGCCGCCTGTCCTCGCGTCGAGAGCCAGGCCCCTGGGCGGAGCGGTCGGCGACAAGGGTGGCGGTCGGCGACAAGGGTGGCGGTCGCCAGCCGTGGGCCGGTTCCTTGGGCCGGGGTGGGCCGGACAAGACCATCGCGTGCAACGCCGGCTTCCGTTGCGCCCCAAGACCGCCACGCGCAGCGCCAGCTTCCGTCACGCCCTAAGCACGTCTACCTATTTGGTGAGTGAGTACTCACTCACTACACTTCCGTCCGTGAGCCGCGCAACTGCCATGACCCCCGAGAACCGCCGTCAGGCGATCATCGGCGCGGTCACGCCGCTGCTGCTCGAACACGGTACCTCGCTGACCACGCGGCAGCTCGCCGAGGCGGCGGGGGTGGCCGAGGGCACCCTGTTCCGGGTTTTCGAGTCCAAGCAGGAACTGATCGCCGCAGCCGCCCTGGCCGCTCTGGAGGCCGAGCCTGCGGTGACCCAGGTTGCAGACCTGCCCGAAGACCAGAACCTCACCGAACGGGTGACCGCGCTGCTGGCGATTCTGCAGCAGGAGATCCACCGCACGCGCGCGCTGGCGGTGGCCGTCTTCCACCGGCCGGCGGCCGGGCAGCCACCCGGTCCGCCACCGGGCCACCCGCCCAAGCCGTTCCACCACGACCGGCAGTTGCGGATGACCGATGCGGTCGCCAGCAGCCTGCAGGGGTACGCTTCCCAGCTGACCCTCCCGCCCCGGACGGCCGCCAACGTGCTTCAGGCGATGGCCTTCGCCTCCACCTTCCAACTCTCTGAGAACCACACTCTCGTCGAGCCGTCCGCCGTCGCCGACGTCGTACTCCACGGCATCACCCGAGGAAACCCATGATTCGTCTTCTCACCCGCTACCTTCGACCCTACGTCTGGCTGCTGGTAGCCGTTGTCCTGCTGCAGCTGGCCCAGTCGATCGCCTCGCTGTTCCTGCCCAGCCTGAACGCCCAGATCATCGACGACGGCGTCGCCACCGGCGACACCGCGGTGATCTGGCGGCTGGGCGCGATCATGCTGGCGGTCAGCCTGGTCCAGGTGGCCGGCCAGATCGGCGCCACCTGGTTCGGTGCCCGCACCGCGATGAGCTTCGGCCGTGACGTCCGCAACGCGGTCTTCTCCCGCGCGCTGACCTTCTCCGCCCGCGAGGTGAACAAGTTCGGCGCGCCGAGCCTGATCACCCGCAACACCAACGACGTCCAGCAGGTGCAGCAACTCGTGCTGATGACCGCCGTCATGCTGGTCTCCGCACCGCTGACCGCGATCGGCGGCGTCTTCATGGCGCTGCGGGAGGACGTCGGACTGAGCTGGATCATCCTGGTTGCGGTGATCCTGCTGGGCGTGCTGATCGGCTTCCTGGTCACCCACATGACCCCCCTGTTCCGCGCCATGCAGCAGCGGGTGGACGCGCTCAACCGAGTGCTGCGCGAGCAGATTGCCGGTCTGCGGGTGATCCGGGCCTTCGTCCGCGAACCCACCGAGGCGGCCCGCTTCGACCGCGCGAACGCCGACCTGGCCGACACCGCCACCCGGGCCGGGCGCTACATGATGACCATGTTCCCGATCGTGATGGTCATCATGAACCTCTCCCAGGTCTCGGTGATGTGGTTCGGCGCCCAGCGAGTGGCCGAGGGTCACCTGCAGGTCGGTCAGCTGACCGCCTACCTGGCCTACCTGATGCAGATCCTGATGAGCGTGATGATGGCCACGATGATGCTGATGATCGCGCCGCGGGCGCAGGTCTCGGCCGGCCGGATCAGCGAGGTCCTGGACACCCGCTCGTCCGTGGTGCCGCCCGACCAGGGCGTCACCACCGTCCCCCGGCATGGCGAGGTCGAGTTCGACCAGGTGAGCTTCTGCTATCCCGGCGCCGAAACCCCGGTGCTCGACCGGGTGAGCTTCGTCGCCCGGTGCGGTCAGACCACCGCCATCATCGGCTCCACCGGTGCCGGCAAGACCACCCTGGTCAACCTGATTCCGCGGCTGTTCGACGCCACCGCAGGTCGCGTCGAAGTGGACGGGGTGGACGTCCGCGAGCTCGACCCCGACCTGCTGTGGAGCCGGATCGGCCTGGTGCCGCAGAAGCCCTACCTGTTCAGTGGGACGGTGGCCAGCAACCTGCGGCTGGGCAAGCCTGACGCCACCGACGCCGAACTCTGGCACGCGCTGGAGGTCGCCCAGGCGAAGGGCTTCGTCGAGAAGATGCCGGACGGCCTCAACTCCCCGATCGCCCAGGGCGGCACCAATGTCTCCGGCGGCCAGCGGCAGCGGCTCTCGATTGCGCGCGCCCTGGTGCGCCGGCCCGAGGTGTATGTCTTCGACGACTCCTTCTCGGCCCTGGACGTCGCCACCGACGCCGCGCTGCGCACGGCCCTGGTCCCCGAGACCACCGACGCCGCGGTGATCGTGGTCGCCCAGCGGGTCTCCACGATCCGCACCGCCGACCAGATCATCGTTCTGGACGACGGCCAGGTGGTCGGGCTGGGTACTCACGAGGAGTTGCTCCGGAGTTGTCCGACCTACGCGGAGATCGTCGAGAGCCAGTTCCGCGCCGAGGAGATTGCAGCATGAGCCAGCACACTCCCAAGCCGGCACCGGTGAAGGCCAACGCCCGTCCCAAGTACGGCCCGCAACGCCGTGGCGGCGGCGGCCACGGCCCAATGGGCGGCGGCACCGGCGAGAAGGCGGTCAACTTCGGCCCCTCGCTGCGCCGCCTGCTGGGCAATCTCGGTCCGGAACTGCCGAAGATCTGGCTGGTGATCGGCATGATCATCCTCTCCACGCTCGGCTCCTCGGTCGGACCGCTGATCCTCGGCCAGGCCACCGACCTGATCTTCACCGCCCATGTGGTCAACGGCACCGGGATCGACTTCGCCGCCGTCGGCCGGGTGCTGGCCGGCGCGCTGGCGCTGTACATCGTCGCCGCGCTGCTGAGCTGGGGCGGCGGCCTGCTGATCAACGGCATCGTGCAGCGTTCGGTCTACCGGATGCGCGCCCAGGTCTCGTCCAAGATCGGCCGGCTGCCGCTGAAGTACTTCGACAGCCAGCCCCGCGGTGAGCTGTTGAGCCGGGTCACCAACGACGTCGACAACGTCGCGCAGTCCCTGCAGCAGACCCTCTCCCAGGTGCTGTCGAACCTGTTCACCCTGCTCGGCGTGCTGTTCATGATGTTCTGGGTGTCGCCGTTGCTGGCGGTCGTGGCGCTGGTCACGATCCCGATCGCGATGGGCCTCACGGTGGTGATCGGCAAACGCTCCCAGAAGTTGTTCGCCACGACCTGGAAGTCGACCGGCGAGCTCAACTCCCAGATCGAGGAGAGCTACACCGGCCACGACCTGGTGACCGTGTTCGGACGCCAGCGGGAGTCCCTTGCCCAGTTCAAGGCGAAGAACGCCGAGCTGTTCGACGCCTCCTTCGGCGCCCAGTTCATCTCCGGGATCATCATGCCGGTGATGTTCTTCGTCGGGAACCTGAACTACGTGGTGATCGCCGTGGTGGGCGGTCTGCAGGTGGCGTCCGGAACGCTCGGCCTGGGTTCGGTCCAGGCGTTCATCCAGTACTCCCGGATGTTCACCCAGCCGATCACCCAGCTGGCGTCGATGGCCAATCTGCTGCAGTCCGGCGTGGCCTCGGCCGAGCGGGTCTTCGAGGTGCTGGACGCCGAGGAGGAGCCGGCCGACGCCGACGGCCAGTTGGCGGTCACCGGTGGGCGGGTGGAGTTCGAGCACGTCGACTTCAGTTATGACCCCGACAAGCCGCTGATCACCGACCTGTCGCTGGTCGCCGAGCCCGGCTCGACAGTGGCGATCGTCGGCCCGACCGGGGCCGGCAAGACCACCCTGGTGAACCTGATCCTGCGGTTCTACGACCTGCAGGGCGGACGGATCACGCTGGACGGGGTGGACATCGCCAGCGTGCCACGCCGCGAACTGCGCAGCCAGATCGGGATGGTGCTGCAGGACACCTGGCTGTTCGGCGGCACCATTCGGGACAACATCGCCTACGGCAAACAAGGCGCGACCGAGGACGAGATCCTGGCTGCGGCCAAGGCCGCCTACGTGGACCGCTTCGCCCACTCGCTGCCCGACGGCTACGACACCGTGATCGACGAGGAGGCGTCCAACCTGTCGGCCGGTGAGAAGCAGTTGGTGACGATCGCCCGGGCCTTCCTGTCCGAGCCCTCCCTGCTGATCCTGGACGAGGCGACCAGCTCGGTCGACACCCGCACCGAGTTGCTGGTGCAGCGGGCGATGAAGAAGCTGCGGGCCGACCGCACGTCGTTCGTGATCGCCCACCGGCTGTCCACCATCCGCGACGCCGACGTCATCCTGGTGATGCGGAATGGCGCGATCGTCGAGCAGGGGACGCACGACGAGCTGCTCGCCGCCCACGGCCACTACTACCGGCTCTACCAGGCGCAGTTCGCGGCGGCCCTCACCGAGGACCCGAACGCCGAACCGGCCGAAGGGCAGGTGGCCTGAGCCGGCTCCACCCCACCGGTGCCCACCAGAACCGGAGCAAACAGGCCACCGGAGGTGTTCAGGTGCACTCACCTGCCCTGAAGCACCCGGTTCCTGGCAGGCAGACCAAGGTTCGAGCCCAGCCGAACCCGCTGACCAGGTCAGCGGCTGAGTAGGGTGGCGACATGGTCTCACCGCTCGCCGTGGCCGCCATGGCTGTCGTCCTGGCGGTGTGCGTGGTGGTGCCGCTGGGCGCTTTCGCCTGGATCGCCACCCGTCGCAACGCCGGAGGCGGACGCCGCTGGCCGGGGGTGTGGCGGGCATTCTGGGCCGGCGCGCTGGCGTTCACCGCCTCCCAGTGGCTGACCCAGATCCCGCTGATGACCTTCGTGGTGCCCGCGCTGGGGGCGGACGTCTCTGGCTTCCTACTGTCCGGACCGGTGGCGAGCTACACCGCCGGGCTGTTCGAGGAGACCGGAAGGCTGGTGGTGATGCTGCTGTTGCTGAAGGCCTTCCACCGCTGGATCGACGGCGTCACCTTCGGCTTCGGCCACGGCGGTATCGAGGCGATCACCCTCGTCGGTCTCACCATGGTGAACAATCTGGTGCTGGCCGTCCTGATCAACGCCGGTCAGTGGCCGACCATCGCCGCGGCGCTCCCGCAGGAGACCGCCGACCAGCTGTTCACCGCCCTCACGACTACCCCTCCGGCCACCTTCCTGCTGGCAGGGGTGGAGCGGCTGAGCGCGATCAGCCTGCATGTCGCCTGCTCGGTCATCGTCCTGGCCGGGATCGTCCACCGCCGCAAGGCGCTCGCCTGGCTGGTCGCGGTGGTACTGCACGGCAGCGTCAACCTGCTGGCCGTCCTCGGCCTGGCCGCGGGCTGGCCGGCACTGCTGGTCGAGGCCGCGCTGGCCGCGGTCGCGGTGGCGCTGTGGTTCGGCATCGCCCGCGTCCGGGGCTGGTTCAGCCAGCCGGACGCCCCCGTCCGGGCCTTCGCCGCACCACCGCCTCCGCAGTCTCCCCTGCCCTGACCCGCGCCGCCAGACCCCTGTCGCCCCCGGCCAGGCGCCCGGACGAGGACAGCGTGGCGCTGAGGCGGCAGGTTCACCCCTGGCGGGCCAGGATCAGCTGCCTGAGTTCGGCGACGGCGGCGGCCAGGTCGTCGCGGCTGGCCGGACGCTCTCCGGGCTTCAGGTCGATCAGTAGGTCGCCGGCGGTTTCCAGGCTTGCGGTTTCCACCTGGGAGACGTCGTCGATGCCCTGCCGACTCAGCGCGAGCGCAAGTTCCCGGTCCTCGATACCGACCCGGGCCAGCGCCGCCCGGTCGGCGTGACCGTCCTTCACCAACGCCACCGGACGGCCCTCCAGCAGGCGCTGCAACCAGCGGCTGCGCTGAGTCAGCACGTCAAGGCCGAGGTCGAAGCCGATCAGGACCACGGCGCCGATCATCGCCCCCAGTACCGAGTTGTCCGGGCCGATGATCGCGTTCTGCACGACATTGCTGAGCAGCAGCACCACCACCAGATCGAGGGAGTTCATCTGGGCGAGCAGCCGCTTGCCGGCCAGCCGCAGCAGCAGGGCGATCCCGAGGTAGACCACCACGGTGCGCAGCACCTTCTCCAGCAGCGGAATGTCCATCGTGATGAACGGGGTGTACCACTCCATGACGTCCTCCTGCGTCGTGCGTGCCCCCAGTCTGCCGCCTGGTCACGCCTCCCAGTCCACCTCCGGCACCCGACGGTACGAGACACCGCGGGCATCCCAGCGCCGGGCATAGCCCGCCAGCCGCCGGGTGAACCCGGCGAAGTCCCGCTGCTGGCCGGGGGCCGGCGCCGGCGACCAGGCCAGTTCGGCAAAGGCCGCCAGCCGCGGGAAGGCCAGCGAGCGCACCGCGTCCAGCCCGCAGAGGTACTCGGTGAAGACCGCCGCCTCCACCCCCAGCAGGTCGGTCTCGGCCAGGCCGTCGATGACGGTGGTCGGCTCCCAGCCGTAGGCCTCCCGCAGGCTGGTCGGCCCCTCGGCCCAGTCCTGTCCGAGGAGGTCGTCGGCGGTGTACTTCATGTCGAAGTAGGCGACGTCGGACGGCGACAGGATCACCTTCCCGCCCTGCGCGACCAGCGACCGTACCCGGGCAGCGTGGCCGTCCTCGGGGATGGTGTAGTTCCAGTACTGCCCGACCACCCCGTCGGGCAGCCCGCCGGCCTGGCCGATCTCGTGCCAGCCGACCGGGATCCGGCCCAGGCCGGTCACCAGCCGCGCTGCCCGCCGGACGTACTCCGCGTACCCCTCGTCCGGGGTGGAAAGGCATTCGTCACCCCCCAGATGAAGCCACGGTCCAGGGCTGAGCTCGGCCACCTCCCGCAGCACCTCGGCGGTGAACCGGTAGACCAACTCGTTGGCGGTGTCCAGGGTCGAGAAGCCCACCTCGTCGCCCTCGTACGGTTCGGGCACCACCCCGGGACAGGCCAGCTCCGGATAGGCAACCAGCGCGGCATTGGTATGGCCCGGAAAGTCCACTTCGGGGACGACGACGATGTGGCGGTCGGCGGCGTGGGCGACGATCCGCCGGAAGTCGTCCTTGCTGTACCAGCCACCGGCCGATCCCTGGCTGCCGGATCGTCCGCCGACCTCGGCGAGCCTGGGCCAGGAGTCGATCTGCAGCCGCCAGCCCTGATCATCGGTGAGGTGCAGGTGCAGCCGGTTGAGTTTCAGGTCGGCGAGGTCGTCGAGGAAGGCCAGGACGTCGTCGGTGCCGAGGAAATGCCGCGCCACGTCGAGCAGGACGCCCCGCCAGCCGAACCGCGGACGGTCGGCGACCCGCAGTGCCGGGAGTCTCCCGTCTGGGCCGACGGGCAGCTGGGAGAGGGTGAGGCGGGCGTAGAACGCCCCGGCGGCGTCACCCGCGACGATCCGTGGACGGTCGGCGTCAGTGGTGAGTTGATAGGCCTCCGGGCCGAGGGCGGGGTCGATCGCCACGTCCGCCGGGTACGAGGCGGGCGCTCCCGGGCCGCTCCGGGACTCCAGCTCCACCGGGAGCGGCAGCAGGCCGGTCCCGGGCTGCAAGGGGCTCTCACCGGCTCGGACGGCAAGGCTGACCGGGTCACCGCCCGCCAGGTCAGCAAGGTCACCGCCCGCTGGGCCAGCAAGGTCGACCGGGTCACCGCCCACTGGGCCGGCGGGCACTCGCCCGGCCAGGGCGGCGACGATCCCGGCGACGGGGCCGGGATGGCCCCGACCCGCGGGATCGGTGGGTCGCCGCTCAGCCACGGGGGTCAGGGTAGCCCAGACCGGAACGGGCCCGGGCCAGGGCATCGGCGCCGCAACCGGCGGCGGTCAGCGCGAGCTGGATCCCGCCCAGGATCGGCGGCGCCGCCACCACCACGGCCCGGGCCAGCGGGGACAGCGCCGCCAACTGGGTGTGGATCGCCGCCATCAGCAGCGGGTCGTGGGCGGCGATGATCCCGCCGCCGAGCACCACCGGCACCGGGCGATCGAACAGCTCCAACCGGTGCAGACAGGCCCGGACGAAGGCGACGATCTCCTCCGCCTGCCGGTCCACCAGCCCGCGCGCCACCGGGTCGCCGGCGGCGGCTGCCTCGAAGACCAGCGGCGGCAGCCCGGCCAGTTCGCTGTCACAGCGGCGGCCGAGGTGGAAGTCCTCGATCACGCTGGCCACCGAGTCGGCCCCCAGCCGCTCCAGCATCCCGGCGGTGAGCAGGGTGGCAGGGCCACGTCCGTCGGCGTCCCGGGCGGCATGCCACAGCACCTGGGCGCCCAGGCCGCCGCCACCGCCCCAGTCGCCGGAGATCTCCCCGAGGGCGGGGAACCTGACCTCCGCCCCGTCGGCGCGCACCCCGATCGCGTTCATCCCGGTACCGCAGACCACCGCCACGGCATCGGGCGCGTCCGTCCCGGCGCGCAGCAGCGCGTAGAGGTCGTTGTCCACCACGGTGGACTCCCCGGCCCACGGCAGCGACGCCAGCCGGGCGCGGTAGACGTCGATCTCGGAGGGAAGGTCGATTCCGGAGAGGTAGAGGTTCGCCTGACGGACCTGACGTCCGTCCGCCACCGCCCGGACCAGGTCGTCGACGATCCGCACCGACCAGCCCAGGTCGTCCAGGTGCGGGCTGGAACCGGGGCCGCGGAGCTGCCCGACCACCGTCCCGTCGAGGGTGGTGGCCACGGCGTCGGTCTTGGAGCCGCCGCCGTCGACCGCCACCACCACCGGCTCGGCAGCGGCGCTTCTCATGCCCACTCCAGGAACTTCCGGTTGGCGGCCAACAGGTGGTCGGCGAGCCGCTCGGCGCGGTGGTACTGGCCCACCAGCGGGTGGGCCAGCAGGGCGCGGACCACCCGGTCCCGGCCACCGTGGATCGCCGCGTCCAGCGCCAGCCGCTCGTAGCCGGCGACCCCGGCGACCAGGCCGGCGACGTCCTCGGGCAGCGGGGCCACCGGCTCGGCGACGAAGCGGCCGCCGGTGAACCGGGCCGGCACCTCGACGACGTGGTCGTCAGGCAGGAACCGCAGCAGCCCGTCGTTGGCCAGGTTCACCACCCGTGGCGGGTGTCCGGCGCCGTTGATGGCGGCCAGGATCTCGATCGCCGCCTCGGAGTAGAAGGCACCGCCGCGGCCCTCCAGGGCGGCCGGCTTGGTGTCCACCGCCGGGTCGGCGTAGAGCTCCAGCAGTTCCCGCTCGATCGCCCGGACGGCCTCGGCGCGGGTCGGCTCGACCAGCTGCTCGGCGAGTACCTCGTCGTGGGCGTAGTAGTAGCGCAGGTAGTAGGACGGCACCATACCCAACTGCCCCAGCAGCCCCGGTGCGAGCTCCACCTCCTCGGCGAGCTCGTCCAGCCGGGAGGCCAGCAGCCCGGGCAGGACGTCGGTGCCGGCCACGTTCACGCTGCGCTCCCAGGTGAGGTGGTTCAGGCCGACGTGGCCCAGCGCCACCTCGTCCGGCGCCACCCCGAGCAGCCCGGCGAACCGGCGCTGGAAGCCGATCGCCACGTTGCACAGCCCGACCGCGCGGTGGCCCTGGGAGAGCAGCGCCCGGATGACGATCCCGACCGGGTTGGTGAAGTCGACGATCCAGGCATCCGGACGGGCGTGCCGGCGCACCACCTCGGCGATCCGCAGCACCACCGGCACGGTGCGCAGCGCCTTGGCGAACCCACCCGGCCCGGTGGTCTCCTGCCCGATGCAGTGCTCCTCGTGCGGCCAGGTCTCGTCCGACTGCCGGGCGTCCTGGCCGCCGATCCGCAGCTGGATCAGCACCGCGTCGGCGTCGGCCACCCCGGCCACCAGGTCGCAGGTGGCCACCACCCGGGCAGGGTGTCCGGCGCGGGCGAGCATCCGGCGGGAGATCCCGGCCACCAGGTCGAGCCGGTGAGGGTCGGGGTCGACCAGGACAAGCTCTGCCAGCGGCAATTGCTCGCGCAGCCGCGCGAAGCCGTCAACCAGCTCCGGGGTGTAGGTGGAGCCGCCGCCGACGATGGCCAGCTTCATCTCTGGGTTCCTTTCTCAGACATGGATCGGGGACGGGACGGTGCGGCGTCAGCCGCCCGCGGTGATGTCGGACACCAGCCGCTCGCGGATCTGGTCGACCAGCAACTGCCGGGCACCGAGCAGCACCGGACGGGGGCCCGTCCGGCTGGGTTGCACGACCAGGCCCGGACGGGGGCCGCCGGCCACCCGGTCGGCGACCAGCTCCGCCAGCGCGGGCCCACCGGCGGCGCTGGTCGGGCCGCCCAGCACCACCAGCGCCGGGTCGAGGACGGCCAGCGCCGAGGCGAGCACCACCGCCACCCGGTCGGCGACCGCGGTCAGCAGCGCCGGGTCTGCGCCGAACCGGGCGGCCAGCTCCGCCGCCGTCCCCGGGACGGTCAGCCCGGCCAGCCGGACGATCGCCGGACCGCCCAGCAGTTCGGTGGCATCGGTGGCGTCCGGGTCGAGCGCCGCGGCAGCGGCCGGCAATGGCAGGTAGCCGATCTCGCCCGCGCTGCCGAAGGAGCCGCGGTGCACCACGCCACCGAGGTCGACCCCCAGGCCGAGGCCCTCGCCCAGCCAGAACAGGACGAAGCTGTCCGCCTGCTGCCCGGCCCCGACGGCGCGTTCGGCCATGGCGGCCAGGTTGACGTCGTTCTCCACCGTCACGTCCAGGCCGAGCGCCTGCTCGATCCGGGTGCGGGCCCCGGCAGCGGGCCAGCCCGGCAGCGTGTCGGTCAGCGAGAGCGTGTCGGCGGCGCTGTCGACAGCCGCCTGGACGCCGACCGCCACCAGCCTGACAGCTCTGGTCCCGACCTGCGCCGCCTCGCAGGCAACCGCCACGGCAGTGCGGATGTCCTGCTCGGGGGTTCTGCCCGACGCGGCCGTCGGCAGCTCGACGACGGGGTGTTCGGCGTCCAGCGCGTCGACCACCACGGCCTGGATGACGGTGGCCTGCATGCTCACCGCCACCCCCAGCAGCCGGTCGGCACGCACCCCGTAGCTGACCGCGTTCGGGCCGCGTCCGCCGGAGACCGTGCCGACGGCGCTCACCAGGCCAGCGCTCTCCAGCCGGCTGATCATCTGGGTGGCGGTCGGCTTGGACATCCCGGACAGCTCGCCGAGCTGGGCCCGGGTCAGTGGTCCCCGCTCCAGCAGCAGCCGGAGCGCCGTCCGGTCATTGTGGGCACGCAGCCAGGTCGGCGTGCCGGGATCGATCTGGGCCACCTTCTCCCTTCCTGTCGCAGGCTGTGGATACGCATCATCGCGGGCCGGGCGGCCGCGGACCAGTCGCTCAGCCATTCCGCCGCACCTCATCGCGGAGCTGGCCGAGCCGGTCGGGGTCGGCGGCGGCGTCCAGCAGGGTCCTGGTGTACTCGTGCTGTGGGTCGAGGATCACCCGGTCGGACGGGCCGCGCTCGACGATGTCGCCGTGGTACATCACCAGGATCTCGTCGGAGAAATGCCGGGCGGTGGCCAGGTCGTGGGTGATGTAGAGGACGGCGAGCCGTTCCTCCCGCTGCAGGTCGGCCAGCAGGTTCAGCACCCCCAGCCGGATCGACACGTCCAGCATCGACACCGGCTCGTCGGCGACGATGAACCGTGCGCCGGGGGCCAGTGCCCGGGCGATCGCCACCCGCTGCCGTTGCCCGCCGGACAGTTCGTGCGGCCGGCGCTGGGCGTAGCTTTCCGCCGGGGTCAGCTGCACCCGCTCCAGCCACCCCAGCGCCCGGGAGCGCACCTCGGCGTCGGCGAGCCTCGGGTGGTGCAGCCGGATCGGCCGCTCGACGTGGTGCAGCACGGTGTGGAACGGGTTGAGCGAGGCGAACGGGTCCTGGAACACCATCTGGACGTGCTTGCGGTACCAGGCCAGCCCGGGGCCGCCGTTCGGGCTCGGCCTGCCGTCGAGGTAGATGCCGCCGGACGACGGGGTCTCGATCTTGGCCAGCATGCGTGCGATCGTGGACTTGCCCGACCCGCTCTCCCCCACCAGAGCCAGCGTGGCACCGGGGGTGAGGCGGAAGCTGGCGTCCTTCACGGCGTGCAGCACCGAGCGGTGCCAGCCGCTGCGCAGCTGGAAGTCCTTGACCAGGTTGCGGGCCTCCAGCAGGTCGGGAACGCCGCCGAAGCCGGTACTCACGCCGCACCTGGATCCGTGGTCGGCCGGCCGGCGCGGACGAAGCCACCGCGCTCGCCGCGCAGGCTCGGGAAGCTGGCCAGCAGCGTGCGGGTGTACTCGTGCTGCGGGTCGCGGTAGATCTGCGCGGCCTCGCCCTGCTCGACGATCCGGCCGGCCAGCATGATCGCGATCCGGTCGCTAATCTCGATCAGCAGGGGCAGGTCGTGGGTGATGAAGATCACCGCGAAGCCCAGCTTCTCCCGCAGCCGCATGATCTCCCGGATGATCCCGCGCTGCACCACCACGTCGAGGGCGGTGGTCGGCTCGTCCATGATCATCACCTGGGGCCCCAGCGCCAGCGCCATGGCGATCATCACCCGCTGCCGCATGCCGCCGGAGAGTTCGTGCGGGAAGGCCGACAGCCGGGACGGATCCACCCCCACCAACCGGAGCAGTTCGGCGCTGCGCTCCTCCCGCTCCCGGCGCGGCATGCCCGGCCGGTGGACGGTGAACACGTCCGCCAACTGCTTGCGGACATTCAGCACCGGGTTGAGGGAGTTCATCGAGCCCTGGAAGACCATCGACAGCTTGTCCCAGCGGAAGCCGCGCAGCGCGCTGTCGGACAGCCGCACCACGTCGATGTCCGCTCCGGAGCTGTCGTGGAAGACCACCTCGCCCGAGGTCATCAGGGCCGGCGGTTTCAGCAGCCGATTGAGACCGTAGGCCAGCGTGGTCTTGCCACAGCCGGACTCGCCGGCCAGGCCGAGGATCTCGCCCCGGTGGAGGGTCAGCGAGACGTCCTGCACCGCTCGCACCGGCGGGTTGCCGGCGTACTCGATGGAGACCTGGTGGGCGCTCAGCACGGGAATCTGGCTCATGCTGCCGCCTCGGGGGCGACCACACTGCGTCCGGCCTTGCGGGCCAGCCGCTGCGACCGCGCCGCCTCGGGGGCGAGCCGCAGCTTGGGGTTGACCACCTCGTCGATGGCGAAGTTGATCAGCGACAGGCCGGCACCCAGCGCGGCGATCACCGCGCCCGGTGGCACGAACCACCACCATGCCCCGGTGCCGACCGCCTGCCCGGTCTGGGCATCGTTGAGCATGGTGCCCAGGGTGATCGACCCGGTCGGGCCCAGCCCGAGATAGGACAGCCCGGCCTCGCCGAGGACAGCGAAGATCACCCCGAAGATGAACTGGGCGGCGATCAGCGGCACCAGGTTGGGCAGGATCTCCACGAAGATGATCCGCAGCGGCCGCTCGCCGGCCACCCGGGCCGCCCAGACGTACTCCCTGGCCCGTACGGATTTCGCCGTCGCCCGCAGCACCACCGCCGAACCCGCCCAGCCGGTGATGCCGAGCACGAAGGCGACCAGCAGCGAGCTGCGGGCCAGCGGTCCCAGCCCCTCGGTGTGCTGGACGTAGGCGGCGATCACCATCACCAGCGGCAGGCCGGGGATGACCAGCATGATGTTGGTGACCAGGGTCAGCAGTTCATCCAGCCAGCCACCGAAGTAGCCGGCGAAGACGCCGAAGATGACCGCCAGCAGCAGCGAGATCGCCCCCGCCACGATGCCGACGAACAGCGACCCCCGGGTACCGTGCGCCAGTTGGGCGAAGACGTCGTAGCCGAGCTTGGTGGTGCCCAGCCAGTGGTCGCCACCGGGCGGCAGCAGGGCGGGGTGGTGGGAGTCGCGCGGATCCTGCGCCAGCAGCGGCCCGACCAGCCCCAGCAGCACGATCAGCGCGACGATCACCAGGCCGGTCAGCAGCTTGCCGGACAGGCTGGGCAGCAGCATCCGGGTGGCCGAGCTCGGCGGCGGGGTGCCGCCGTCCGGCGGGACCGGCGTCACGACCTGGTCGAGACCGACGATCTCAGCCACGATGCCTCACTCTCGGGTCGATGAAGCCGTAGATCAGCTCCATCACGAAGTTGGCCACCAGCACGGTCAGCGTGATGACCAGGAAGACCCCCTGCATCAGCGCGTAGTCCAGGCCCTGGACGGACTGGATCATCAGCTTGCCGATGCCCGGATAGCTGAACACCTGCTCGGTGACGATCGACCCGGCCACCACGAAGCCCAGCGCGATGCCGAAGCCGGCCAGGCTGGGGATCGCCGCGTTCCGGGCGGCGTAGCGGTTGCGGATCTGCCGCGGCGGCAGGCCCTTGGCCTCGGCGGTGGTGACATAGTCCTCGGCGAGGGTCTGGACCATCATGTTGCGCATCCCCAGCAGCCAGCCGCCGACCGACGAGATCACGATGGTCAGCGCCGGCAGGAAGCCATGGACCACCACGCTGTGGACGAACTCCCAGCTGAGCTGTGGCCCGGCCGGGAAGTCGAAGACGTCATAGCCGCCGACGATCGGCAGCAGCCCCAGTTGCACCGAGAAGACCGCCACCAGCACCAGCGCCAGCCAGAAGTACGGGATCGACTGCAGGAAGGTGGTCACCGGCACCAGATGGTCCAGCCAGGTGCCGCGCCGCCAGCCCACCCAGGCCCCGCCCACCAGACCGAGAACGAAGGAGATGATCGTGGCCAGCCCGACCAGGCCGACCGTCCAGGGCAGCGCGCCCGCGATCAGGTCGACTACCGGGGCCGGGTAGCGGGTGGACGAGACCCCGAGGTCGCCGTGCAGCAGTCGGCCCCAGTAGGCCAGGTACTGGTCCCACCAGCTCATGCCCTGGTCGGA
This sequence comes from Propionicimonas sp., assembly GCF_034927565.1. Taxonomy (GTDB): domain Bacteria; phylum Actinomycetota; class Actinomycetes; order Propionibacteriales; family Propionibacteriaceae; genus Propionicimonas. Next base: position 88,779 of record NZ_JAYFPT010000010.1, on the reverse strand, counting down.
GCCCAGGATCGAGCGGATCGAACGGACCATCTCGTCCGACAGCGGCCGGCCGCCGTTGGCCCGGCGGAGCTTGCCGAGCATGATCGCCGCCGGGTCGCCCGGCAACATCCGCGGCAGCAGGAAGTTGAGCGAGATCGCCGCCCAGAGGGTGATGATGTAGAAGCTGATCCGCCGCACGTAGAACGTCACTGGTCACCTCCTGGGTGCAACGGGTGGGCGGTCGGACGCCGGGCGGCGATCCGGCGATGGCGGGTCGACACGGCCTCAGGCGCCGGCCGGCTTCAGGTGGGCCAGCACGATCGCCGAGGCCGTCGACAGGTAGGGCAGCGGGTCGGCGTACTTGTCGGTGTCGGACGGCCAGCCGGTGAAGTCGGCGGTGTTGAAGAAGGCCTGGGAGGCGTTCAGCACCACCGGGATGTAGGGCAGGTCGCGGGCGATCTCGGCCTGGATGGTGGCGTAGGCGGCCTTCTTGCTCGCCTCGTCCTGGGTGGCGGCCGCGGCCTTCACCGCCTGGTCGACCTTCGGGTTGCTGTAGCGGGCGTAGTTCTGGCCGCGCGGTGGCTCCTCGCCCACCTTGGCGGTGGAGGCGGTCTGGAAGTACTGGTCGTAGTTTGAGTACGGATCGGCCACCAGTGACTGGGTGATGCCGTACATCACCAGCTGGAAGTCGCCGGTGGAGATCGGCGTCCAGTACTCGGCCTCGGACACGGTGCGGGCGTTCACCCGGATGCCGGCTGCCGCAGCCTGTTCGCTGATCAGCTTGGCGGCGTCGTTGTAGTCGGTCCAGCCGTCGGGCGAGATCAGGTCCAGCTCGATCGCCTTGCCGGCCTTGCCGTAGAAGCCCTCGCCGTCCTTGGCATAGCCGGCGGCCTCGAGGATGGCAGCGGCAGCGGCGGCGTCCGCCTGCTGCGGGCTGGTCGCCAGCGACTGGTCGGAGAGCCACTCGGCGTCGCGCGGCAGCAGGGCGAAGGCGGGCGAGGCCTCCCCGGCCAGCCCGGCGAAGGCCTTCTCACGAATCGTCGACCGGCCGATCGCCAGGTTCAGCGCCTGCCGCACCGCGACATCGGTCTGGGCACCCTTGCAGCCCAGGTCGGCGTTCGCGCAGGTCAGGATGACCGTCGGATCCTGCTGCTCGTTCATGGTGGCGATCCTGCCGCCGCCGGTGACCGCGTCCGGATTGGCGATGAACTGGCCGACCCAGTCGATCTTGCCGGTGGCCAGCAGATCCTGGCCGGACTGGTTGGAGTCCAGGCCGAGGTACTGCACCTCGGTGACCGCCGGGGCGCCGTCGCGGAAGTTGGGGTTGGCCGCAATCGTGTAGGCCGCCTCGGTGAAGCTCTTCACCAGGTAGGGGCCCGACCCGACCGGGTTGGCGTTGGTGTCGGCCAGGTAGTCGGTGACGTCGGCCCAGATGTGCTGCGGGATGATCCAGGTGGAACCCAGGATCAGCGAGGCCGAGGTGAACCGGGGCTCGGTGTAGGTGATGATGGCAGTGGTGTCGTCCGGGGTCTCGGCGGAGACCATCGCGGCGTCGTGGTTCGGCCCGTAGCCCAGGCTGAAGGCGACGTCGGCGGAGGTGAGCGGCTCGCCGTCGTTCCACTTCTGGCCGGGCTTGATCGTGATCGTCAGCACCTTTCCGTCGGCGCTGTACTGGTAGCTGTCACCGATCAGCCCGACCGGCGGGTCGGCCACCAGCTGGTTGAAGAAGAACAGCGGCTCGTAGATCGCACCGAAGGTCGGGTAGAGCGCGGTGTCGATGTTGAACGGGTTGAAGTTCTCGGCGATCGGGGTGGTGTTGCCGCCCCAGACCCGCAGCGGCCGGCCGGCAGCGGGCTTGGCCGGGTCGCCGGAGTCACCGGAGGCGGACGGCTGCTGGCTGCCCGAACAGCCGGCCAGCAGCAGGGTCAGGGCCGCAGAGCCTGCGACCAGGGCTTTCGCGAGGTGGTGGGTCGGGTGGTGCATCGGTTTCCCTCTCTCGACGGTCGTTGTCGAAAATGTCTCGGACTGGCTCACTCGGCAGTCCGGTGCACTACTGGAAGGAAACCTTACTGTTAAGAATGTTGCCAGTAAAGAGGAGGGCGAGATTCTTCGCGGTGATACCGGTGTAGGTACCAGCGACGCCCCACCGCGAGGGTCGGTGCGGGGTGGAGCGGGTGGGACCGGGACGGGCCGCCGTCCGGTCAGGCCTCGGCGGGAGCGTCGGCCGCGGCAGCCACCCAGCGGGCCACCTCGGCGCGCTCGGCCGGCGTCAGGTCGTCCAGCAATTCCGCAATCCTGGTCCGCACCAGGTCGACCCGGGTCAGCGCCGGACGGTACCGCCAGGCGCGTCCGTCCAGCTCGCGGTGCACGACGCCCTTCTTGCTCAGCCGGTCCAGCACCGTCATCACGGTGGTGTAGGCGAGGTCACGCTGCTCCCACAGCTTCTCGTGGACGTCGCGGACACTCAGTGCGGAATCCTGCGACCACAGGATCTCCATCACTGCATTCTCGAGTTCACCCAGAACGGCCATTTGCCCATGATAAGTCAGGAATCGCAAGGCTACGACGTTCCGTAGTAGTAGAACTGCCACCCGTCCCACCTCGGCGGTTGGCATGCGGTCTACGACAGGCCATAGTAAAGTCCGCAATATGACACCGGACTCCCTTGCCAGATGGCAATTCGGAATCACGACGGTCTACCACTTCTTCTTCGTGCCGATCACCATCGCCCTGTCCATGCTGGTGGCGATCCTGCAGACGATCTGGTTGCGGACCGGCGCTGAGCACCACCTCAAGCTGACCAAATTCTTCGGCAAGCTCTTCCTGATCAACTTCGCGATGGGCGTGGTCACCGGCATCGTCCAGGAGTTCCAGTTCGGCATGAACTGGAGCGAGTACTCCCGCTTCGTGGGCGACATCTTCGGCGCCCCGCTCGCGCTCGAGGCGCTGCTCGCCTTCTTCCTGGAGTCGGTCTTCCTGGGCTTGTGGATCTTCGGCTGGGACCGGCTGCCCAAGAAGCTGCACGTGATGTGCATCTGGCTGGCGGCGATCGGGACGATGCTGTCCTCGATCTTCATCCTGGCTGCCAACTCGTGGATGCAGAACCCGGTCGGCGCCCACTACAACCCGGTCACCGACCGCGCCGAGATGACCGACTTCGCCGCCGTCCTGTTCAACCCGGTGGCCCTGGTCACGCTGCCCCACGTCCTGTTCGGCGCCTACATGACCGCCGGCGCCCTCGTGATGGGGGTCAGCGGCTGGCATCTGGCCAAGCTCAACACCGCGATCGCCGGCGGCGAGCCCACAGCGGCCCAGCAGGGCGAGGTGAAGGCCCACCGGTTCGCCACGAAGTTCGGTGCCTGGGTGCTGCTGGCGGCGTCCGTCGGCACGATCGTCAGCGGCGATCTCCAGGGCAAGATCATGACCGAGGTGCAGCCGATGAAGATGGCCGCGGCCGAGGCGCTCTACACCAGCGAGGGTGGGCCCGGCATCGGGTGTGCAGACTTCTCCGTCCTCACCATCGGTACCCTGGACGGCTCCAAGGAACTCTGGTCGTTCAAGGTGCCCTGTCTCCTGTCCTTCCTCGCCACCGGCACCTGGGACGGCCACGTCGAGGGCATCAACGACCTGCGCGCAGACTTCGAGGCCGGCCGCATCGTCAACCCGGACAACCCGCTCCAGGTCGATGCCCGTCCCCGGCTCGACACCGTGGGGGTGGCCAACTGGGTGCCGAACATCCCGGTCACCTACTGGAGCTTCCGGTTCATGATGGGGCTGGGCTTCCTCGGTATGGCGATCGCAGCCTTCACGCTGTTCACCCTGCGCAAGGGACGGCTGCCGAAGCAGACCTGGTGGTGGACCGGCCTGATGATCGCCGCCCCGCTGTCACCGCTGTTCGCCAACTCCTTCGGCTGGATCTTCACCGAGATGGGACGCCAGCCCTTCCTGGTCAACGGCGTGCTGACCACCGCCTCGGGGGTGTCACCGGGGGTGAGCCCCTTCGAGGTCGGCGCCACGATGGTGCTCTACACCCTGATCTACGGCGTGCTGGCGGTGGTCGAGGTGGGCCTGCTGCTGAAGTACATCAAACTCGGGTTGCCGGAAGTCGCCGAACCCACGGTGATCACCGACGACGACCAACCCCTGACGTTCGCGTACTGAGCGGAGGCAGCCATGGACATCACCACCCTGCAAATCGTCTGGTTCGTTCTGATCGCCGTGCTGTGGACCGGCTTCCTGCTGCTGGAGGGCTTCGACTACGGCGTGGCCATGCTCATCCCCTTCCTCGGCAGGACCGAGAAGGAGAAGCGGGTCATCGTCAACACCATCGGCCCGGTCTGGGACGGCAACGAGGTCTGGCTGCTCACCGCCGGGGGCGCCATGTTCGCAGCCTTCCCGGCCTGGTACGCCACCCTGTTCTCAGGGCTGTACCTGCCGCTGTTCCTGGTCCTGGTCGGCCTGATCATCCGGGGCGTCTCGTTCGAGTACCGGGCCAAGCGTCCCGAGACCAAGTGGCGCCGCACCTTCGACTGGTGCGCGGCGATCGGCTCCTTCGTGGTCGCGCTGGTGCTCGGCGTGGCGTTCGCCAACTTCCTGATCGGGCTGCCGGTCACCCCGCTGCCGGCGGTCACCGCCCAGGCCACCACAGCGGTGTTCATGCTCACCCCGGCGCCCTACCTGCTGCAGTTGTTCAGCCCGTTCGGCCTGCTGGGCGGGGTCGTGCTGGTGGTGCTCTTCCTGTTCCACGGCTCGATCTACCTGACCGTGAAGACCCGCGGCGTCGTGCAGGACCGGGCGCGAGCCTTCGCCACCGTGATCGGCCTGGTGGCGATCGTCGGCGGGGCGCTGTTCCTGGTGCTGCAGAACACGGTCATCCACCCCACCGGGTGGATCGGTTGGGGGCTGCTCGTCGTCGCCGCTGCCGGGCTGGTGATCGGCTGGTGGTTCGTCGGACGGGGCGGACGTCCCGGCCTGGCACTGACCGGTACCGGCGTCAGCATCATCGCGGTGGCGGCCGGGATCTTCACCGCGATGTTCCCGAACCTCGGCTTCGTCAACGCCCCCGGGGCGGCGATGCAGTTGAACATCGCGACCGCGGCCTCCCAGGACTCGACGCTGACCATCATGCTGATCGCGGCGGTGATCTTCGTCCCGATCGTGCTCGGCTACACGGCCTGGACCTACTGGGTCTTCCGCCGGCCGCTGAGCGTTGACAACATCCCCGACGACGAGCCCGCGCCGGCCCACGCGGGCTAGCGGCTGTCACACCAGCTTGGCTGAGCCAGCCAGTGGCGAGCGGAGGTGTCGCAATCCTGCCAGTCGATCCCGCGCAACGGCCTTTTCCGGCCGGCCAGCGGCATCGAGACGCAGGATCGCGACACCCATGGCTGAGCTGAGGAGGCGCCCCTGATGCCGGGTCCGCTCGACCCACGACTGGTACGGCGCGCCCGTGCGACCAGGGTCTTCCTGGCCGGCGGGCTCGCCGTCGGCGTCGCCACGGCGCTGCTGACCCTCGGCCAGGCGCGGGTGCTGGCCGACAGCATCGCAGGCGTCTTCTCAGGCGGCGGCGTGGCCGGCCTGCCGGCTGCGGTCGGCGTGCTGGCGGCGATCTTCGCCGGCAAGGGGCTGCTGGCCTGGGCCAACCAGTGGCTCGGGCAGCGCGCGGCGGCGGCCGTGAAATCACAGTTGCGGGGCGAGATCGTGCGGGCGCGGCTGGCCCGTCCGCTGTCGTCGGGAACCTCCACCGCGTCCCTGATCACCCTGGTCACCAAGGGGCTGGACGCGCTCGACAACTACTACGCCAAGTACCTGCCACAGCTGCTGCTGGCCGCGACCGTGCCGCTGATCGTGGGGCTGGCGGTGCTGGGCGCCGACCTCACCTCGGCGGTGATCCTGGCCGTGACGCTGCCACTGATCCCGCTGTTCATGATGCTGGTCGGCTGGACCACCCAGGCCCGCACCGAGCGCCGCTGGGCCACCCAGAACCGGTTGGCCAACCACTTCGCCGATCTGGTCGCCGGGCTGCCTACCCTGCAGGTCTTCGGCCGGGCCAAGGCCCAGGTCGAAGGGTTGCGCCGGACGGAGGCCGCGCACCGCAGCGAGACCCTCGGCACGCTGCGGATCTCCTTCCTGTCCGCGCTGGTCCTGGAACTGCTGGCCACCCTCTCGGTGGCCGTGGTGGCGGTCACCGTCGGCTTCCGGGTGGTCTTCGGCGACCTCGACCTGGCCACCGCGCTGTTCGTCCTGATCCTGGCCCCGGAGGCCTACCTGCCGGTCCGCCAGGTGGGGGCCCACTTCCACGACTCGGCCGACGGTGTGACCGCCGCCGACGCCGCCTTCGCCCTGATCGACGAGGCCCGCGGGGAGGGGGCGGCTGGACCCTCCGACAGCCCGGTCAGCACCCCGACGAGCCGCGGCGACGCCCCAGCACACGAGGCCGCCCCCACCACCCCCGCGAGCACCCCGACGAGCCCGACCGTCAGCCCTGCCGGTGCCGTCCCCACCCCGGCGTCGCTCTCGTCCCCAACCCCCCATTGCGCGTCCACCACGGACGGCCCCGTGCTGGTGGTGGACGGTGTGGCGCACACCTATCCGGGAGCGGACCGGCCAGCGCTGGAGCCGACCTCCTTCGCGGTCGGGCCGGGGGAGATCGTGGCCCTGGCCGGTCCCTCCGGTGTCGGGAAGTCGACCCTGCTGCACGCGGTGATGGGGTTCCTCTCCCCTGCCGCAGGCCGGATCGAGCGGTCCGGGGCGATCGCCTGGGTGGGGCAGCAGCCGGGGCTGGTGCATGGGACGGTGGCGGACAACGTCCGGCTGGGCCACCCGGGGGCAACCGACCTCGCCGTCCGGGAGGCACTCGACCTGGCCGGAGCGGCTGCCCTGCCGGCCGACCAGCTGATCGGCGACGACGCCGAGGGGGTCTCGGCAGGCGAGCGCCGCCGGATCGCCGTCGCCCGGGCGCTGCTGCGGGTGACGCTGGGACGGGCGCGCCTGCTCGTTCTGGACGAACCGACCGCCGGGCTGGACGCCGACACCGAGGCGATCCTGCTCGGCACCCTGCGCCGGCTGGGCGTCGCCGTCCTGGTCGTGAGCCACCGTCCCGCGGTGCTCGCCGAGGCCGACCGGGTGGTCACCCTCACCGGCGCGCCGCCGGTGTTGTCCGGCGAGTACGACCAACAACCCCCGAACACCTGTCCCGACGACGGCCCGGGGCACCGGGCCCACACCACGATCCCGGCCGCCACTGCTGAACGCCCCCGCACGGACCTGCCAGTCGCCGACGACCGGAGCGCCCGGACGGCCCCGTCCCACTCTCGCGCTGAAGGAACCCCGGCAGCCGCCGCGGCCGGCCAACCCGCCGCGCAACCCGGCCTGGAATCCGTCGGCCGAACCGGGAATCGCGGCTCTCTCCTCCACCGGGTGTTCGCGGCGGTTCCCGGCGCCCGCGCCCGGCTGGTGGGAGCCGTCCTGCTCTCCTTCCTGGCCACCGGGGCCTCGGTGGCGCTGATGGCCACCTCCGGCTGGCTGCTCTCCCGGGCAGCCGAGCACCCGCCGGTCCTCTACCTGAGCGCGGCCGCCACCCTGGTGCGCGCGTTCGGCATCTCCCGCGGCGGCTTCCGCTATGTCGAGCGGCTGGCCAGCCACGAGGTGGCGCTGCGGCTGCAGTCGGCGCTGCGGCTGGAAACCTACGCCACCCTGGCCCGCACCACCCTGCTGGGTCGCCGCCGGGGCGACCTGCTCTCCCGGGTGATCGCCGACGTCGAGGCGATCCAGGATCTGGTGGTGCGGGTCTGGATCCCGTTCGCCTCCGCGGCGCTGGTCGTGCTGGTGACCTCCGCAGCGCTGGCCGTCCTGTCGCCGGCCAGCGCCGGCGTGCTGCTGCTGAGCGCCCTCCTGGCCGGGCTGGTGGTTCCCGAACTCGCCCGCCGGGTCTCCCGCAAGGACGACAGCGCGCTGGCCGGGTTGCGCGGCGACCTGGCCGACGCCGTCCACGAACTCAGCCATGCCGCCACCGATCTGGTGGCCTACGACGCCGCCGACACCTACCTGGCACGGTTCACCGCCACCGACGCCCGACTGCGCGGCCACGAGGGACGGGCGGCGAGGGTGCAGGGGCTCGCCGAGGGTTTCCAGTCGCTGGCGGCCGGACTCGCGGTGACCGGGGCACTGTGGTTCGGTGGCCATCAGGTGGCCAGCGGCACCCTGCCGCCGGTGATGCTCGCCGTCCTCACACTCACCCCACTCGCCCTGCACGAAGCGCTCGGTGCGCTGGCCCAGGCCGCCCAGACCGCCACCCGCGCCCGGACCGCGCTGCGGCGCGTCGAGGCGGTGCTGGACGCCGAGCCGGTCGGGTCCGGCGACGTCCCTGCGGTGCTGGTCACCGATGTCACCCCACACCTCACCCTGACCGGGCTGGACGCCGGCTGGCCCGGCGAACCGCCCGTCGTCCGCGGCCTCGATCTTGCGGTCGCCCCGGGGGAGAAGGTGGCCCTGGTCGGCCCGAGCGGGGTCGGCAAGACGACCGTCGCTGCCACCATCCTCGGCCTGATCGACCCGCAGGGTGGCAGCCTCGAGCTGGCCGGACGCCCCGGCTACCTCGCCCAGGACGCCCACATCTTCGGCACCACGATCGCCGAGAACGTCCGGATCGGGAACCGGGACGCCACCGACGCCGACATCACGCGCGCCCTGTTGCGGGCCGGGCTGGGAGGGCTGGCGCCGTCCCGGCTGGTCGGTGAAGGCGGGACGGCCCTGTCCGGTGGTGAGGCCCGGCGGCTGGCGCTGTCGCGGCTGTTCGTCGGGGACTACCAGGTGCTGGTGCTGGACGAACCCACCGAGCATCTCGACGCGCCCACCGCGACGGCCCTGGCCGACGACCTCTGGGCGAGCAGCGCCGACGTCCCGGTGCTGGTACTGACCCACGACCCGGCGTTGGTCGCACGCTGCGACCGGGTGGTCGAGCTCAGCGGGCCTCCAGCCGCCTGAAGGCGCCGTCGGCGGCCCGCAGGTCGCCTGCCGTTCCCTGCTCGACCACCCGCCCGGCGTCCAGCACGACCGTCGGAGTCTGGTCGGGGATCAGGTCGGCGCGGTGGGTGATCTCGATGGTGGTCAGGCCGACGCGATGGTGGGCCAGTCGATCGCGGACGAGGTGGGCAGTGCCCGCGTCCAGCTGACTGAGCGCCTCGTCGAGCACCAGGATGTCCGGCGCGGCGACCAGCGCCCGGGCGATGGCCAGCCGCTGGAGCTGCCCGCCGGAGAGGTTCAGGCCGCGTTCGGCGATCACCGTCGCCAGCCCGTCCGGCAGGGCGTCGACGTCGAACCCCGCCACGGTGGCAGCCCGGCGCAGTTCGTCGTCGCCGGCCGTAGGGGCGGCGAGCCGCAGGTTGTCGGCGATCGTGCCGGACAGCAGCGTGGGTCGTTGTGGGACCAGCGCCACCCGGCCGCGCAGTTCGTCGAGCGCCGCCTCCCGCACGTCCACGCCATGGACGCGGACGCTGCCGGTCTGGGCATCCCAGCCACGCAGCAGCAGCCCGGCCAGGGTGGACTTGCCGCTGCCGGACACTCCCACCACGCAGGCATGGCTGCCGGACGGGAAGGTGGCGCTGACCTCGGTCAGCGCCGGGACGGAGGCGCCCGGGTAGCTGAACGTAACCTGGTCGAACTCGACGGCGGCAGGTTCGGCGGCGGGCGGAGTGCCAGGTGGCGTGGGTCGCCCACCGGCGGAGTCGGGCATGCCAGCAGCAAGGACGCCTGAGGACGGGGTAGCGGCCGAGGTGGAAGGAATGGCGGCCGGGATAGGCCGGGGCCGCTTGGGGTCGCGCACCAGGGGCGGGGCGTCGGTCACCTCGCGCACCCGGGCGGCGGCGGCGAAGGCGGCATCCAGCCCGGTGACGAAGTCATCCACCCCGCGAGCGGGAGCCCACAGCCCGACCGCGACCGCCAGGGCAACGGCGACAGCCGCCGGCGGCAGGCCGGCCGCGCTTCCAGCAGTGACCACCGCCACCAGCGTCAGCAACTCCAGCACCAGCAGCGTGGCAGCCCGGATCCCGTCGACCCGGCCGGCCTGCAGGCGAGCGCCGGTCAGCGCGTCATCGGCATCAGCCAGCCCGGCCAGCCGGGAGCGCTGAATGCCGAAGCCCAGCACTTCGCGGACGCCCTGCAGGTCGTCGCCGAGGTGGGCGGCGAGCCGTCCGCGGCGGGCGGCCACGCGATGCGAGCCGCGCCAGGTGGCTCGTCCGCTCAGCAGCGGCACGACGACCACGATCATCACCACGAAGCCGGCAATGACCAGCGCCAGCCGTCCGTCCACCGCAGCAGCCAACCAGCCCAGCGCGAGCGCGGGGACGACCACCGCGGCGACCGCCGGTGGCAGGGTATGGGCGAAGAAAACCTCGATCCGGTCGATGTCACGGGTGGCCCGGTCGGTGAGTTCGGCGCCCGCCCGGCCCTGGGTGGCGGCCGGGGCCTGCGGCACCAGCCGGGCGAAGAACAGTTCCCGCAGCCGGGCCAGCGAGGTGAAGGCGACGAAATGGCCGGCGTAGTGCTCGAGGTAGCGCAGCAACGCCTTGGCCAGCGCCACCACCACGAGGAGGCCGAGCAGCCCGGGCAGGGCGGGCGTCCGTCCGGCAGCGGCGTCGGCGAAGGCCTGCGCCACCTGCACCAGCAGGACGATTCCGAGCACCTGGTTGGCGATCCGGGCCACCACCGCGATGCTCAGCGGCGCCAGCAGCGCCCGGGTGTGCCCGACCAGCCAGCGGGCCAGCTCCCGGCGGCTACCGGCGGCGCTCATACCTGCTCCCGCGGTGATGCAGCGTCCGGGTTCGCTGGGGTGGACGGTTCCGTCGAACCAGTAGCAGCCGACCCCTGCTCGGGAGCGTGGTTCGAGGGAACCGTCCCCATCGGGCCGGTTGGGGGAGGGGTCTTGTTCGAGTCAGCGAGGGTGACAACGCGGTCGGCGGCCAGGATGGCGCCGGGACGGTGGGCGATCATCAGGACGGTACGGCCGGCGGCCAGCCGGGCGAGCGCGGCCAGGATCGCAGCCTCGGCGGCCAGGTCGACCTGGGAGGTGGGCTCGTCGAGCACCAGGATCGGGGCGTCCCGCAACGCGGCCCGGGCGATCGCCAGCCGCTGCGCCTGGCCGCCGGAGAGCAGCCGGCCGTGCTCACCGACCTGGCTGGCCAGCCCCTCGGGCATCGCCTCGACGTCGGCCCGCAGGCCGGCGAGGTCGAGCGCCTCCCAGAGCCGGGTGTCGGTGGCGTCCGGGGCAGCGATCCGCAGGTTCTCGGCGATCGTGCCGAGGAACAGGAAGGTGCGCTGCTCGACCACCGCCAGCTGTGACCGCACCACATCGGGGTCGGTGGCGGACGTGTCGTGCCCGGCGACCAGCACCCGTCCGGACGAGGGCAGCAGATGCGCCTGGACGAGCGCACTGACCGTCGATTTGCCGACCCCGGTCGGACCGACCAGGGCGACCTTCTCCCCCGGTTCGACATCGAGACTGAAGCGCTCCAGAACCTGGGCACCGTCCGTCCACCCCGCTGTCACCTCCTCCAGCACGATCCCGGCACCCCCAGACCCACCCGTTTGTGCGGACTTGAGCGGGGTACGGCCCGCCTGATTCCCGGCCGAACTCCGCACAAACGGGACGTGGGGGGAGGGGGTGGCGAGGTGGTGGCGGAGTTGCCGGACGGACGCCCGGCCGCTGATGCCGATGTAGAAGAACTGGCCGATCACGTCGACCGGCGCCACCACCAGCACGGTCATGAGCAGGATGGCGATGGCCTGGCCGAGGGTGAGGTCACCGGCGCCGATCCGGCCCAGCGCCAGGCCGGCAGCGGCCACCACGATCGCCAGCGAGAAGGCGGCGTCCACCACGAAGATCAGCACCTGGTTGCCGGCCAGCAGCCGCATCACCTGACGGCGGTGATCCTCGCCGCGGCGGGCCAGATCCGCGGCAGCGCGGTCGGCCGCCCGGGCGTAGACCAGCGTGTCGAGGGCCTGGATGGCTTCCAGGAAGGACGAGGTGAGCGCGGTCTGGGTGCGCCGATAGGCGGCGCCGACCGGGCTGACCAGCCGCTGGAAACCGCCCACCAGCAGCGGCACCACCAGCACCAGCAGGGCCAGCCAGCCGGCGATCGCCGGGTCGACGGTGAGCGCCATCACGCCCAGCACAAGGAAGGGGGTGGTCAGCGAGCCGACGATCGGGCCGAGGAAGCCGGCCCGGTAGCTCGCGGCCTTCTCCACGGCGGTAGTGGCCAGCGAGAGCAGTTCGCCGGAGCGTCCGTCCGTCCCGACCACGCCGAGGTCGAAGGCCTTGGCGACCACGCCCTGTCGCAGCTCGCGCTCGGCCCCAGACGAGGCCCACTGGGTGAACCAGGCGCCACCGGCCGCCGCGCCGGCGGCCACGACCACCAGGCCCAGCAGCAGCCAGAGCTGCCCGGCCCCGCCGCCGTCCAGCGCGACCCCGAGCCGCCAGAACAGCAACGCGGTGGCGGCCGCGCCGACCCAGGAGATCGCCGCCTGGCACCATGGCACCCAGCCCGGCACGGCCTCACGCACGCCAGGGACGGCCGGTGCGGTCACGAGAGACGGCGGGCGCAGTCGGGGCAGGTGCCGAACACCTCGAGGACGTGCCGGGTGATGGTGTAGCCACTGTCGCGGGCGACCTCGCGAATCCAGTCCTCCAGCGGCGGCTGGATCTCGATCGCCTTGCCGCACGACTCGCACACCAGGTGGTGGTGGTGGCCGCCGGGGGCACACACCCGATAGAGCACTCCGCCGGCGTCCGGGATGGTGTCGGCTCTGCCCTCGGCGGCGAGGGCCGCGAGCTGCCGGTAGACGGTGGCCAGCCCGACCGAGTCGCCCTGGCTCACCAGCTTCTGGTGCAGATCCTGGGCGGAGACGAAACCGGGCGAGCCCTCCAGCGCGCGCCAGACGGCTTCCTTCTGCGCGGTGCGTCGGGTTGCCGGGGCCGTGCCCACCATGATCGCTCCTCTTCGGTCGCTGCTACTGAGAATCTATGCCATTTTTCCACAACGTTAGGAAGGCCGACAGGGGCCAAGCGCGGACGTGGTCGGGGAGGATCAGACTCCGGTTGGTCCACACGCCTGCCGGGAGAATCACCGAGCAGCGCCCAGCCGTCCAGCCCTCCCACTCACCACCCCGGCCGTCCTGAGGCATTGTCATCCTTGGGCAAGCTGTGATCCGGGTTCCGTCCTCGGGGGCTTGATCACAGCTTCGCCATGGGTGGCGAGCCAGCATCGGAATGCTTGCGCAAGCTGTGAGTGGCATTCCGTCCTTGGCCGTGGCGTCACAGGTTGGGGTGATCCACCACCCCACTCACCATCCCGGGAGCCGCCGCATCGACCCCTCGGCCCAACATCGACCGCTCGCCTTCGCGCCGAGCGCCTGGCCCCTGGGACGGGCGCTCAACGCTAGGACAGGCGCTCAACAACAGGACAGGCGCTCAACAACAGCGTTGGCGCTCGACGCGAAAGCGGCGCTCGATCGCAACCAATCGGCCTCAGCCGCTCCCCTCGGCCGTTTTGACACGGCTGTAGATGAGGATGAGAATGATTCCCATGACGTTTTCTTTCCGGTCCACCGCCGTCGCCCTGACCGCCGCGGTCTCGCTGACAGCGCTGGCGGCCTGCTCCAGCCCGGCCGCCACGCCGTCGGGGACCACGACTCCCGCCGAAGCCTCGTCCGGTCAGGCCGCACCGCTCGTAGTCGCGGTCGCGTTCTACCCCTTCCAGTTCGTCGCCGAGCGGGTGGGCGGCAACCTGGTGACGGTCGAGAACCTGACCGCCCCGGGCGCCGAGCCGCACGACCTCGAACTCGCCCCGCAGCAGGTGGCGCTGCTGTCCACCGCCGACCTGGTCGTGATCCAGCACGGCTTCCAGCCCGCCGTCGACACCGCCCTCGAACAGGCCACCCCCAAGCACCTGGTCGACACCGCGTCCTTCCTGCAACTCCACCCGGCCGCCGCCGGCGACGAGGAGGAGGACGCCGACCACGAGGAGGGCGAGGACAGCCATGATCACGACCACGGCGCCCTCGACCCGCACACCTGGCTCGACCCGACCAACGTCGCCAGCATCGCCGAGCACGTCCGCGACGCGCTGATCGAGGAACGACCCGATGCCGCCGACACTCTCAAGGCCAACACCCAGAAGCTGCTGGACGACCTCAGCACCCTGGACGGTGAGTTCACGTCCGGCCTGGCCACCTGCAAGGTCAAGACCTTCGTCACCTCACACGCCGCCTTCGGCTACCTCGCCGAGCGCTACGGCCTGGAGCAGGTCGCCATCCGCGGTGTCGAACCGGACGTGGAGCCGTCCGCCGCCCGGATCGCCGAGGTGCAACAGATCGCCAAGGAGCAGGGCATCACCACCATCTTCTTCGAGACCCTGGTCTCCCCGGTGGTGTCGGAGTCGATCGCCGGAGACCTCGGGCTGAAGACCGATGTGCTGGATCCACTGGAGGGCATCACGGCGGAATCCCGCGGAACCGACTACCTTGAGGTGATGCGCTCCAACCTGGCCTCCCTGCGCACTGCCAACCAGTGCGCCTGAACTCAGAGCAGGCACCGGGGCCGGCGGCGATTCGTGCCGCCGGCCTCGGTGTGCTGCTGGGCGGCGTCCCGATCGTCCGCGACGTCGACCTGGAGATCGCCCAGGGCGAGGCGGTCGCCATCCTGGGCAACAACGGGTCCGGCAAGACCACCCTGATGCGGGCGCTGATCGGGCTGATCCCGCACCGCGGCGAGATCGAGCTGTTCGGCACCCGGCTGCAGGACTTCCGCGACTGGAACAAGCTCGGCTATGTGCCGCAGCGCAGCGGCATCCTGGTGCAGCAGGCCACCGCCCGCGAGGTGGTCGCCAGCGGACGGCTGGGCCATCGCCGTGCCTTCTGGCCGGAGACCCCCGCCGACCGACAGGCAATCGCCGCCGCCCTGGAAGCGGTCGACCTCACCGACCGCGCCCGGCACCGGTTCGTCCGGCTTTCCGGCGGGCAGCAGCAGCGGGTGCTGATCGCCCGCGCACTCGCCTCGGGCGCGCAGCTGATGCTCTGGGACGAGCCGCTGGCCGGGGTCGACCACGTCACCCAGAAGCTGCTCGCCGACGTGGCCCGGACGCTGATCGCTGACGGCGTCACCGTCGTGATGGTGCTGCACGAGCTCGGCCCCTTCGCGGAGGTGATCGACCGCGCGATCTTCGTCCAGGACGGACGGGTGCTGCCCCACGTCCCCGATCCCGGCCACCACCACGGCGGCCACGAGATGACCGAACTGGCGGCTACCCGCCCCCGTCCCCACCAGACCGGACTGGAGGCGCTGTGATGGACTGGCTGGCCCTGGAGTTCATGCAGCGGGCGCTGCTGGCCGCCGTCATCACCGGCGTCACCGCCCCCGCGATCGGCACCTACATCGTGCAGCGCCGGCTCAGCCTGCTGGGCGATGGCCTGGGCCACCTGGCGGTGGCCGGGGTGGGCCTGGCGATGCTGACCAATACCGCGCCGCTGCCGCTGGCGATCGCCGTCTGCGTGGTCGGCGCGGTGGCGATCGAACTGCTGCGCGAGTCCGGCCGTGCCCAGGGGGACGTGGGGCTGGCGATCATCTTCTACGGCGGCCTGTCCGGCGGTCTACTGCTGGCGGCGCTGGCCGGCCAGGGGGCGGGTGCGCTGGCAGGCTACCTGTTCGGCTCGCTGCTGACGGTCGGCACCGCCGACCTGTGGGCGATCGCCGTCCTCGGCGCGGTCGTGCTGCTGGTCACCATCGGGCTGATGCCCCAGCTGTTCGCGGTTTCAGCGGACGAACCCTTCGCCCGCTCAATCGGGCTGCCCACCCGCTGGCTGAACATCCTCGTCGTGGCGCTGGCAGCGGTGACCGTCACCGTGTCGATGCGCACCGTCGGGTTGCTGCTGGTCAGCGCGCTGATGGTCGTCCCCGTCTCCACCGCCACCCAGTTGACCACGGGCTTCCGGATCGGGCTGTTCGCCTCGATGGGGATCGGCACCGTCGCGGCTGTCTCCGGTGCGGTCGGCTCCTACTACCTCAACACCGCCCCAGGAGCGCTGATCGTGGTGATCGCGATCGGGATGTTCGCCGCCAGCTGGCCGTTCGCCCGGCTGTTGCAGGGACGCCCGGACCGTCCGGTCGAGGTCGGTTCACCGGACGATGAACCGTTGCCGGAGCAGCCGGCCGAGGACCATCCCCACGTCCACGGCCCCGACTGCGGGCACCCGGCCGTCGAGCACGCCGGCCACGTCGACTACGTCCACGACGGCCACCGGCACGTCCCGCACGGTGACCACTACGACGAGCACTGACCCAGCGACGCCCCTGCCTCAGATCGGTTCCCACGTGAGCCAGGCCGCGACCCCAGCGGCTGGACAGCGGCGGCCGGACCAGGCCGGCCCCATGACTCACGTGGGACGGCTTCGACCTGAGTCAGCCCGCGACCCCAGCCACGGTTCCACCGAGCCGTCCTCGCCACCGGACGGGCCCAGTGGACAGCTCTGCCGGTTCTGAACACCGCTGGACGGCGCCAGCCAAACCGCTGGACATCGCTGCCGGTATTCGACCTCCAGAAGCCGAGCAAAACCAGCAGGGCCGTCCAACGTCCGGCATCCCTCAGTCCGCGCCCGCTGAGAACCAGCAGAACTGTCCAGCACCTCGCCCGCGGCCCGAGATAGAGCCGCTGGGAGAAGCACCTGTGTCTCCGCTCGCCCGCATCGCCTCGCTCAGACCCGGCTCCCCGCTCAGACCCGGCTCCCCGCTCACGGCGAGCCCAGCAGGGTCCCGGCAGGGTCGCGCACGACCGGCAACCCCGCTCCCCACTCACGGCGAGCCCGGGCCCCGGCTGCTGACTCGAACGGGAATCGTCCCAAGGTCGAGTCACCCCCGACTTGCGGAGGGATCCTTCTTGAGTCACCACGGACGGCCTTCCGCACCGCTCACGGCCACGGCGGCTAAGCTGCCGGAAACTCCCCGACACCAGGCGACACCATGCACTCCACCGCTCCGCGCGCGACCAGCTCCACTGCGGGCCCGGCGGCGGGCGGTACCGTCCCGGCGCTGCTGCGGACCGGGGTCATGCTGGCGATCGCCGCCGCCCTGCTCGCGCTGCGGCTGTTCTCCGACCCGGCCTGGTCGGCCTGGCTGCCGGACGCCGGACGCGACTTCGTCACCTTGTCGGTCAGTGTCTTCGTCGAGTCGCTGCCCTTCGTCCTGCTGGGGATCGGGATCTCCATCCTGGTGCAGGTCTGGGTGCCCGACCGGGTCTGGCAGCGGCTGCTGCCCCGCAACCCGGCCGGACGGCGGCTGCTGCTGTCGGTGCTGGGCGTCTTCCTCCCGGTCTGCGAGTGTGGCAACGTCCCGCTCGCCCGCGGGCTGATGATGCGCGGCCTGGGCGTGGGTGACGCGCTCACCTTCCTGCTCGCCGCGCCGGTGCTCAACCCGGTGACGATCATCACCACCTACCAGGCTTTCGGCTTCTCCGACGGCATCCTGCTCGCCCGGATCGGTGGCGCCTTCCTGATCGCCAACCTGGCCGGCTGGCTGTTCTCCCGGCACCCCGATCCGTCAGCCCTGCTCACCCCGGAGTTCGAGGCCCGCTGCCATGCCCACGATGCCCCGGGTGCGCAGTCCCGGGCGGTTCGCAGCGCCCGCTCGTTCGCCGAGGAGACCACCACCATGCTGCCCGCCCTGGTGGCCGGTTCGGTGCTCGCCGGCGCGATCCAGGTCGGGGTGCCGCGGGCGATTCTGGTGGACCTGGGCAGCAACCCGGTGCTGTCGGTGCTGGTGCTGATGCTGCTGGCCTTCGTCGTGGCAGTTTGCTCGAACGTCGACGCCTTCTTCATCCTGTCCTTCTCGGCCACGTTCATGCCGGGCGGGGTGGTCGCCTTCCTGATCTTCGGCGCCATGATCGACATCAAGATGCTCGCCCTGCTGCGCACCACCTTCACCACCCGCGCGCTCGGCCTGATCGCCACCCTGGTGGCACTGTGCGTGATCGTGATCGGAATGGGGTTGAACCTTGTCAGCTGAACACTCAAGCCACGGGGACGGTCCCACGGGCCCAGCGGGCCGGACCGGCCGCGGAGCTGTGGGACACGGCGACGGATCTGCTGTCTCAGCCAGCCATATCCGAGCCGGCAAGGCGGGCCACCGCAACCGTGCCTCCGTCCCCGACCACCAGAACCGTCCCGGTCTCCCCCGGCCGCCGGCAGGGCTGCTGCTCACCCTGATCGGGGTCGTCGCGATCGGCTGGCTGGCCGCCACCGGACAGTTGGGGCTCTACATCCATCCCCGCTACTTCACCTTCACCACGGTGATGGCCGGTCTCGGGCTGATGGCCGCGCTGGTCGCCTGGCCGCTGCTGGCCGGACGGGAACACGTCCACGACGACCACGACCACGGACCGCCGCCGTCCGGGCTGCGCCGGGTGCTGCGGATCGGTGGCCTCGGGCTGGCCGGGCTCGCCCTGGTGCTCGGCCTGCTGGTGCTGCCGCCGGCCACCCTGACCAGTTCGACCGTCGAGCAGCGCGACCTCAACGCCGGCGTGGACGACAGCACCGTCACGCTGGTCGGGGCCGACCCGTCCGGGTTCACCCTGCGGGACTGGGCGGCCGTGCTGTCCAACTCGTCCACCGCCTTGTCCTACGCCGGCCACCAGGCCAGCCTGACCGGCTTCGTCAGCGCCTCCCCGGACGGCGACCCCGACATCTTCTACCTCACCCGGTTCGTCGTCACCTGCTGCACGGTGGACGCCCAGCCGGTCGGCGTCCCGGTGGCGGTCGCCGGCTGGGCCGACAGCTACCCGGTGGACGGCTGGCTGCAGGTCGAGGGCACGTTCGTCGCCTCCTCCGCCCAGGACGCGGCCGCCCCGGTCGTGCTCAAACCCACCGCCGTCCAGCCTGTCGACGCCCCGGACCAGCCCTATGACTACTGACTCCTCCGCCGGTCGAGACCGGCGGGGTCAGCAGCCCGCCGCCGGCCAACCCCGCCGAGCCCAACTGCCCGATGCTGGTCAAACCCGTCCAGACCAGCACCCGGCGGTCGTCCCGACCCGGCGGTTCTGGCTGCTCGCCCTCACCGTCTGCCTCGCCCTCGCCCTGACCGCCGGTGGTCTGACCGTGGCCAACGCCACCCGCGGTCCCGAACTCACCGACGCCACCGTCGCCGCCGACCGTGCGGTGGTCACCGGCGGTGAGCGGCTGGTGCTGCGCGGCCGGCAGCCGCTGGACGAGGTGGACGCGGCGCAGGTCGAGATCACCCCGTCCGCCCCGTTCACCGTGGAGACCAAGGACGCCGAGGTGGTGATCAGGTTCTCCCGTCCGCTGGCCTACGCCACCGCCTACACCGTCCGGGTCGGCGAGGTCCGCAGCCGCCACACCGGGGTCGCCTCGGACTGGACGTACTCCTTCACCACCCCCGGCTACAGCCTCTACTCCCTGGTCGGGCTGGGGCCGTGGGGCTACGGCGAGGCGGACCAGGTGATCCGCACCGACCCCGCCACCGGCCAGCCCACGCCCGTGCTGACCGGCACCGGCATCGAGTCGTTCACCGTCGTGGCGGGGGTCACGGTCGCACTCAGCCGCGAGCCGGACGCGGTCCACCTGATCGGCTCTGCCCCGTCGGGCAGCGGGCAGTTCGAGTTCTCGGTGCCGGACGGCGTGGACGTCGGCCTGCTGCAGGGCTCGACCGAGCAGCCGCTGATCGGCTACACCCTCACCGGCGAGGACACCGCCAGTGGCCGCAGCTACGACAACGCGCTGTTCCTGCGCGACGTCACCGACCCCGCCCAGCCGGCTCGCGAGATCGGCGGCCAGGGTGGCACCGAGCTGCGGGTGGTCGACTGGGCGTTCATCCCCGGCACCCAGTCGCTGGTGGTTGAGGACGATGCCCAGCAGTTCTACCTGACCAGCACTGCCGAGGGCGCCAGCCTGGTACCACTGGGCAACCACGACCAGTTGATCGGCTTCCTGCCCGGGAGCACCAGCCTGGTGGTGCTGGACAAGTCCGAGGAGATGATCCTCGACCTGGTCACCGGAACGTCCACCCCGCTACCCCAGGCCACCGATGACCCCGCCGACGAGTACAGCGGCAAGCGCACGATGATCACCCCGAGCGAATGGATACAGCAGGTGGACGACCTGACCGAGACCGCGGACGAGGTGACCGTCACCTCGCGGATCACCCACACCCGCGACGGTGTCACCACCGACGTGACCAGCATCGGCGCCAAGCTCGGGCGCCTGCTCGACACCGGTGTCTCGGCCAACGGCCAGTACGCCTGGGCTGAGGTGCTCGACCCGGGAGCCCCGGCCGACGACCTCACCTCCGGCGCCACCGACAAGCTGTCCACCTTCCTGTTCGACCTCACCACCGGTCACCCGGTGGCCGTCGTCCCGGGCGGACGGGTGCTCTGGGTCAGCCGGTAGGAAGCCGAGCCGACGTCAAGGCCGATGGTCCTCGAACTCCCAGTGCCCGAGCCGGGCAAGCTTCTCGGCGACCTGGCCGTCGGTGCGGATCCGCTCAGCCAGCACAGCCGAGTGCCGCCTCAACGGCACGCAAGGCGGGTATCTCGCTTTTATGCGAGATCTGCGGGACTGTCAGCGACCCTGGGCCGGCAGTCGATCATCTCCTCAGATGTACGATCCGGACACCCCGAAAGTGCTGTTTACGGCAAGCCCAGATTGCTGTTCTCAACGAACCGACCCTCTTCTTCCCGCCAAAGGACGAGTCGCTGGCTACGTCCGCCGACGGTTCTTCATCGCGCCCGCCAGTCCGGACGTCCCGTCCGCTCCGCAAGCTGAGCGTGCACCGCCTGATCGGAGAAGGCAAGACGACGGTGCGGATCGCCAGGGAGGTCCATCTGGTGCCTTCCACCGTCAAATACCACATCACCCGGATGCAGGAGAAGCTCGGCGCCGTCAAGCGAGTCACGCTCGCCATCCGCGCCCACGAGTTGGGCATCTACCGGGAACCAGAGCGGCCAGATCGCTGACCTGACTCCATCAGGCCCCGGTCGCCGACAATCTGTCCACCTTTTTGTTCGACCTCACCACCGGCCACCCGGTGGCCGTCGCCCCGGGAGGACGAGTGCTCTGGGTCAGCGCATAGAACGCCAACCGCCCACCGTGCCCGTCGAGACCTCCACCAGCCGCTTCGTGGCGGGGAACGCTCCAAGCACAGCCACCGCTGGTCCACCCCGGCCGATCCGCAGGGAAGCCGGTTCTACATCTCCCCCATCGGCTGGCCCGGACGCTATTTCGCGAGCCTAACGTCACGTAAATCCCCTTGTCATCCGGTCAAAGTGGGCCGGGAAGGCGGGTAGGGTTGCCTAAGCAATGCTGCTGAGCAAGAGGTAACCATGGCCCGAGACATCACCCAGCTTCCGAACCTTGCCGCCGAGGGCGGGAGGGTGGCGCCCGTCCGGTCGCGGATGCCGGTCTACGTCGACCTGCTGCCGCCCTGCAACAACGGCTGCCCCGCCGGGGAGAACATCCAGGAGTGGCTGCGGCTGGTCAAGGCCGGCCAGGACGAGGGCGCCTGGCGCGAGCTGGTGAAGAACAACCCCTTCCCCGCGATCCATGGCCGGGTCTGCTACCACCCCTGCGAGACCGCCTGCAACCGGGTCGAACTGGACGGGGCGGTGTCGATCCACTCCGTGGAGCGCTACCTCGGCGACCTGGCGATCGAGCGCGGCTGGAGCTTCAGCAAGCCCCGGTTCTCCTCCGGGCGCCGGGTGCTTGTGGTGGGCGCCGGCCCGTCCGGGCTGTCGGCCGCCTACCACCTGGCCCGGATGGGCCACGAGGTCGAGATTCGCGACGCCTCCCCGCTGCCCGGCGGCATGATGCGCTACGGCATCCCCGAGTACCGGCTGCCGCGCCGCGTGCTGGACGCCGAGGTGCAGCGGCTGGTCGACCTGGGCGTCCGGATCGTCACCGACTACACCGTCAAGGATCTGCTGGCCGACCAGGCCGAGGGCGGCTTCGACGCGGTCTTCGTGGCGATCGGCGCGCACCTGTCCCGCCGGGTCGACATCCCCAACCGGGACGCCTCCCGGATCGTGGACGCGGTCAGCTTCCTGCGCGACGTCGCCTCCGGCGAACGCCCGGTGATCGGACGCAAGGTGGCCGTCTACGGCGGCGGCAACACCGCCATGGATGCCGCCCGGGTGGCCCGCCGGCTGGGCGCCGAGGAGTCGATCATCGTCTACCGCCGCACCCCGGAGCAGATGCCCGCCCACTCCGAGGAACGCGAGTCCGCCGAGCGCGAGGGCGTCACCATGAACTGGCTGCGCACCATCTCCAGCGTGGACGCCGGCGACCTCACCGTCGAGATCATGGAACTCGACGAGAACGGCAAGGCGGTCGGCACCGGCCGGTTCGAGAAACTGGAGGCCGACACCGTGATCCTGGCGCTGGGCCAGGAGACCGATTCCTCCTTCCTGCGCCGGATCCCCGGCATGCAGTTCGACCACGACGTGGTGAAGGTCGACCCGCGCACCCTGATGACCGGCGTCCCAGGCGTCTTCGCCGGCGGCGACGCCGTCCCCAGCGAGCGCACCGTCACGATCGGCGTCGGCCACGGCAAACGGGCCGCCCGGCAGATCGACTCCTGGCTGGCCGGACGGGAGGCGCCCGCGCGTCCCAAGCACACCCTGGCCAGCTTCGACAAACTGCACCTGTGGTACTTCGGCGACACCCGCGCCACCACCCAGCCCGAGCTCGAACCCACCGAACGGATCACCGACTTCGACGAGATCGTCGGCGGCCTGGACGTCGACCAGGCCCACGTCGAAGCCGCCCGCTGTCTGTCCTGCGGCAACTGCTTCGAGTGCGACGGCTGCCTGGGCGCCTGCCCGGAGGATGCGGTGATCAAACTCGGCAAGGGCTTCCGTTACCGCTTTGACTACGACCGATGCACCGGCTGCGCCACCTGCTACGAACAGTGCCCGGTGCACGCCATCGAGATGATCGAGGAGAACGCCCGATGACCCGCACGATCATCGACGGCAACGAGGCCGCCGCGTCCGCCGCCTACCGGCTCAACGAACTGTGCAGCATCTACCCGATCACCCCCAGCT
This sequence comes from Propionicimonas sp., assembly GCF_034927565.1. Taxonomy (GTDB): domain Bacteria; phylum Actinomycetota; class Actinomycetes; order Propionibacteriales; family Propionibacteriaceae; genus Propionicimonas. The sequence goes on along the minus strand of NZ_JAYFPT010000010.1, from coordinate 65,704 downwards.
CGACGATGGCCGAACTGGCCGACGAGTGGTCGGCGCAGCGCAAGCCGAACGTCTACGGGATGATCCCGACCGTCGTCGAGATGCAGTCCGAGGGCGGGGCCGCGGGGGCACTGCACGGCGCCCTGCAGGGTGGCGCGCTGTCGACCACCTTCACCGCCTCCCAGGGCCTGCTGCTGATGATCCCCAACATGTACAAGATCGCCGGGGAGCTCACCTCGACGGTCTTCCATGTCGCGGCCCGCTCGCTGGCCGCCCAGGGATTGAGCATCTACGGCGACCACCAGGACGTGATGGCCGTGCGGCAGACCGGCTTCGCGATGCTCTGCTCGGCGTCCCCGCAGGAGGCCCACGACTTCGCCGCGATCGCGCAGTTGGCCACGCTCACGTCGCGGATCCCGTTCGTCCACTTCTTTGACGGCTTCCGCACCTCGCACGAGGTCAACGTTGTCGACCTGCTCAGCGACGACGACCTGCGCACCTTGGTGCCCGAGGATCTGATCCGCGCCCACCGCCGCCGCGCGCTCTCCCCCGAGCACCCCTACATTCGCGGCACCGCGCAGAACCCGGACACCTACTTCCAGTCCCGCGAGACGGTGAATCCGTTCTACGCCGCCGTGCCCGGGCTGGTCAGCGACGCGATGGCGCAGTTCGCCGCGATCACCTCACGGCAGTACAACCTGGTCGACTACCACGGCGACCCCGAGGCCGAGCGGGTGATCGTGGTGATGGGCTCAGGCGCCCAGACCGTCCGGCACACCATCGACCACCTCAACGCCGCCGGCGCGAAGGCCGGCGTGGTGCAGGTGCGGCTCTACCGTCCGTTCCCGGCCGCCGACATCCTGGCCGCCATCCCGGCGACCGCGACCAGGATCGCCGTGTTGGACCGCACCAAGGAGCCCGGCTCCGGCGGCGAGCCGCTCTTCCTCGACCTGACCGCGGCCCTCGGCGAGGCGGTCGCCACCGGCAGCCGCACCATGCCGCTGGTGATCGGCGGCCGCTACGGCCTGTCGTCCAAGGAGTTCACCCCGGGCATGGTGGCCGGCATCCTGGACGAGCTGGCGCTGGCGCGCCCCCGTCCGCGGTTCACCATCGGGATCAACGACGACGTCTCCCACACCTCGCTGCCCTACCACCCCGGCCTGGACATCCAGGGCTCCGACACCCACTCGGCGGTGTTCTACGGCCTCGGCTCGGACGGCACCGTCGGCGCCAACAAGAACACCATCAAGATCATCGGCGAACTGCCCGGCACCTACGCCCAGGGCTACTTCGTCTACGACTCGAAGAAGTCGGGCTCGCGGACGGTGTCGCACTTGCGGTTCGGCCCGCGTCCGATCGAGGCGCCGTACCTGATCAACTCCGCCGGCTTCATCGGCTGCCACCACTGGTCGATCCTGGAGCGGGTGGACGTGCTGGAGTTCGCCCGTCCCGGCACCGTCCTGTTGATCAACACCCCGTATCCGCCTGAGGAGGTCTTCGCCCGGCTGCCCGAGCCGATGCAGGCCAGGATCATCGAGCTCGGCATCGAGCTGTGGGCGATCGACGCCAACCTGGTCGCCCGCAAGGCCGGGATGGGACGGCGGACGAACACCGTGCTGCAGACCTGCTTCTTCGCGATCTCGCGGGTGATGCCGCGCGAAGAGGCGATCGCCGAGGTGAAGCGGACGATCCGCAAGACCTACCTGCGCAAGGGCGAGGACGTGGTGGCGAAGAACAATGCCGCCGTCGACGCCTCGATCGCCGACCTGCACCGGATCGAGGTACCGGCCGCCCCGCTCAGCGACATCCCGATGATCCCGCCGGTGCCCGACACCGCGCCGGAGTTCGTCCGGTCGGTGACCGCGTCCATGCTGCTCGGTACCGGCGACCAGCTGCCGGTGTCGGCGCTGCCGGTGGACGGCACCTTCCCGTCCGGCACCACCAGGTACGAGAAGCGGAACATCTCCGACATCATCGCCGAGTGGGACCCGGAGGCCTGCATCCAGTGCGGCAACTGCGCCTTCGTCTGCCCGCACGCCGTGCTGCGCGCGAAGTACTACACCGAGTCGGCGCTGGAGGGGGCTCCGGACGGCTTCGCCTCTGCGCCGCTGAACGCGGCCGGCTTCCCGGGCTCGCGCTACACCCTGCAGGTGTACGCCGAGGACTGCACCGGCTGCGGGCTGTGCGTCGAGGCCTGCCCGGTGAAGGCCGGCGGCACCCGCAAGGCGATCAACCTGGCGCCCGTCCTGGAGCGGACGAAGGAGAAGGAGAACGTCGCCTTCTTCGAGACGATTCCGGTCAACCGGCGCTCCCGGGTGGACTTCGCCAACGTCCGCGGCACCCAGTTCCTGGAGCCGCTGTTCGAGTTCTCCGGAGCCTGCTCGGGATGTGGCGAGACGCCCTACCTGAAGCTGCTCACCCAGCTGTTCGGCGGCCGGGCGACGGTGGCGAACGCGACCGGGTGCTCGTCCATCTACGGCGGCAACCTGCCGACCACGCCCTGGTCGTCCAACAAGTACGGACGGGGTCCCGCCTGGTCGAACTCGCTGTTCGAGGACAATGCCGAGTTCGGGCTGGGGCTGCGGCTGGCAGCCGACCTGCACACCGAGACCGCCCGGCGGCGGCTGGAGGAGTTGCGTCCCGAACTGGGCGGCGAGGTGGTTGACACGATCCTGAACGCCCCGCAGCAGTACGAGTCGGAGTTGTCCCAGCAGCGGGCCAGGGTGGACGCGCTGAAGGCGTTGCTGGACACGATGAGCGGACCGAAGGTGGAGGACCTGCGCTCGGTGGCCGACCACCTGCTGCGCCGCTCGGTGTGGATCGTCGGCGGTGACGGCTGGGCCTACGACATCGGTTCGGCCGGGCTCGACCACGTGCTGGCGTCCGGGCGGAACGTGAACGTGCTGGTGATGGACACCGAGGTGTACTCCAACACCGGCGGGCAGGCGTCCAAGTCGACCCCGCTGGGCGCGGTGGCGAAGTTCGCCGCCGGCGGCAAGGTGACCGGCAAGAAGGATGTCGCCATGCAGGCGGTCTCCTACGGCAATGTCTACGTCGCCCGGGTGGCGATGGGCGCCGACCCGCAGCAGACCCTGAAGGCGTTCCGCGAGGCGGAGGCCTACGACGGACCGTCGCTGATCCTGGCGTACAGCCACTGCATCGCGCACGGCATCGACATGCGCAAGGGACTCGACCAGCAGTACCGCGCAGTGGCGTCGGGGCACTGGCCGCTGATGCGGTACAACCCGGTGCTGCGGATGTCCGGGCGCAACCCCTTCCTGCTGGACTCCCCCCGTCCGCGGATCCCGCTGAAGGAGTACCACGAGAAGGAACTGCGGTTCCGGATGCTGATGAATGCCGACCCCGAGGCGGCCGAGCGGTTCCTGGAGTTCGGCCAGGACGCCGTCAACCGTCGCTGGGCGGAGTACGAGGAGATGGCGACCCGCGGTGCCGAGCGCTTCGCCGCCGACGCCCGGGCCGACCGGTGATTCCCCCTCTCGCCGCCTGGGCCGGGGGACGGTTCCCTGGCTCACGTCCCCGTGTGGGCCAGGGGACGGTTCCCTGGCTCGCTCCCCAGGCCAACTCCGGCCTACCCGGGCCCGAGGACCGTTCCCCGACTCCACTCCCCAAGCCAGCTCCGTCCCCGGGCCGGGGGACGGTTCATTGGCCCGGGCGACTGGGAACCCGATCCCACTCCAGCCACCCGCGCCAGGGAACCGCGCCCCTGGTCGGTTGCCGCCCGCTCCGCCCGGGCCGGGGACCCGTCCCCTGGCCCACATCCCCGGGCCGGGGAACCGTCCCCCGGCCCGTTGATCCACTGTCCCGCCGCCCCGTCCTGCTGACCACTTTCCACACCTTGTGAGGCGCACGATGAACCTTCAGACCAACTACCTCGGCCTTCCCCTGCGGAACCCGCTGGTGGCCTCGGCCGGCCCGCTCTCGCAGACCGTGGACCAGGTGAAGGGCCTGGCCGACGGCGGCGTCGGGGCAGTGGTGCTCTACTCGCTGTTCGAGGAGCAGGTCCGCGCCCAGCTCGAGCAGGCCGAACGCGACGTCCTGCTGGAGGAGGAGCATGCCGACATGTTCCCCGAGGCGACCTCATACTTCCCGTCGATGTCCTCCGAGCCGGTCGAGACGGTGGCGGCGAAGTACCTCACGCTGGTCGAGCGGGCGTCCGCGGCGATCGAGGTACCGCTGATCGCCTCGCTGAACGGCTCTTCGCTCGGCTCGTGGGTGGAGTTCGCCCGGCAGCTCCAGGAGGCCGGCGCGGCGGCGCTGGAGTTGAACATCTACTTCGTCCCGGGCGACACCAGCCTGGCCGGGCCGGACGTCGAGCAGCGGCATCTGGACATCGTCGCGGCGGTGAAGCAGAATGTCTCGATCCCGGTGGCGGTGAAGCTGGCGCCGTACTTCTCCTCCTTCGGCAGCTTCGCGCTGCGGCTGGTCGAGACCGGTGCGGACGGCCTGGTGCTGTTCAACCGCTTTCTGCAACCGGACGTGGACATCGAGCGGCTCGAAGTCGTGCCCGGCGTCGAGCTGTCAACCCCGTCCGAAGCGCGGCTGCCGCGCACCTGGATCGCCGCCCTGCGCCACCAGGTGCCGGTCTCCCTCGCCGCGACCTCGGGGGTGGAGACCGCCGACGACGTCGTGGCCTACCTGCTGGCCGGCGCGGACGTGGTGATGACCACCTCGGCACTGGTCCGGCACGGCCGTGACTACGCCCGCGTCCTGCTGGACGGGCTGGATACCTGGCTGACCCGCAAGGGCTTCGACTCGGTGGGCGCCGCCCGCGGGCTGCTCGCCGTCCCGGCCGGCGCCGACGCCAGCGGCTACCAGCGCGCCGGCTACGTCACCGCTCTGGAGAAGGCCAAGTCCCGCTACGGCTCGCTGGTGGGCTGACAGGTCGAGCCGGAACCCGGCCCGCACCAGCCTGCACTGAGAGCGGTCGCCAGAATCCGGGGCACTGCGGCCACCGGAGTGCACAGAGCACTCGGCTGCCCGACATCACCCGGATACTGACAGCCCCACCACTCCGCCCGCCGACCCGCTCGGCCAGTCAAGCCCGCGAGGTTCTGTTGCCCGTCGAGGTGCCGGGCACGAGCGCCCGTTCTGCCGCAGCAGTCTCGGCCGCTAATGTGGGAAGGCGTTCAGAGCAGGAGGCGACCATCATCGACGACCCAGCGCAACCGGCCACGGCCACCAGTGGGGACACAACCGCCCGGCCCGAGCGGGTCCTCACCATCGCGGAGTTCACCGACAACTACGGCCCCGCGCACTCCGGGCTGCTCTACGCCCTGCACTTCCTGGAGGAGCAGGTGCTCAAGGCCGGCCACCGGCTGCTGCTGGTGGCTCCGGTCGCGGACGGGCCCAATCCCTTCGCCGGCTACCCGCGGCGCCGCGAGATCCGGCTGCCCTCGGTGCAACTGCCGGGCACCGGGATGCGGATCTCGATGGGACAGGACTTCGACTACCGGCTGGCCCAGCTGGTCGCCAACCCGCCGGACGTGATCCACGTCCATGGCCTGGGCGCAGTCGGACTGCTCGGGATGTGGGTCGCCCAGCGCACCGGCAAGCCGCTCGTGGTCACCTGGCACACCGACTTCGAGGCCTACGCCGACCACTACTGGCACCTGGTGCCGTTCCTCACCGCCGCCTACCGGGTCTACACGATGCACCTGGAAGGCAGCACCTGGAACGAGCTGAAGAAGCTGGCGGCGAAGCGGCCCCGGCGCGGCGGCGCGCAGGTCGAGCTGCTCCAGGTCTGCGCGAACATGCTCGCCGACGCTGAGCTGGTGACCACCCCCTCGTCCAAGACCGCCAAGCGGGTGCTGGAGCTGGCGCCGAACGCCCGGGTGCGGGTGGTGCCGAACGGTACCGACCCGCTGCCGGTGGGCGCCACCGTCCCGCGAGCCCGGGGGCCGCGGTTGCTGTACGTCGGACGGATCTCGCCCGAGAAGGGCATCGAACTGTTGCTGGACGCGTTCGCGCTGGTTCGCGATGCCGTCCCCGACGCCGAACTGATGATCGTCGGACAGTGGGAGAGCACCCCCCTGGGGCTACGGCACAAACTCGGCAAGGCCGCCCGGTTCGGCGGGGTGAAGCTGGTCGGCGAGGTGGCGCACGACCGGCTCGGCTCCTACTACGCCAGCGCGGACGTCTTCATCTTCCCGTCGCTGACCGACACCCAGGCACTGGTGCTGCACGAGGCCGCGCACGCCGGGTTGCCGATCGTCCTGGTCGACCATGAGCTGCGGCTGGTGGTCGATCCGGGCGTCAACGCCGAACTCGGACGGCCCAACCCGGTCTCCTTCGCCGCTGCGACGATCCGGATGCTCGATGAACTGAAGGACCCGTCCTTCGCCGAGGCCGCTGCCGCCCGCAGCCGGGAGCTGGCCGCGCAGTGGTCAGTGGCCGCCCAGTCGCGGGAGTTCGTCGACATCTACGAGGCGGTGGCCGACGGACGCCCGGTCCCGCTCACCGAGGGACTGCAGCCCGACTACGGACGCCGGATTTTCCCCCGCCGCAAGGTCACCGCCACGCTGGAGGCCCCGCCGTCCGAGGTCGGCTAGAACCACCGCGGACGCCACCCCGTGCCGATGCGCCGCCCGGCCCGCCACCCTGCCGGGCCCGCTCCACTCCGGCCCGCCGCCCCACCCGGCCGCACCACCGTGGCTCTGCGGCGCGGCCACATTGCGCGCGCTCCCTGACATTGCGCGTGTTCGGTCACATTGCGCGTGTTCTGACAGGCGCAATGTGACGTAAGGCGCGCAACGAGCGGGATCAGGCCCGGCAGGGCGTGCGTGCAGCAGGGCCGGCTCGGACGTGGGCCGGCAACGACCGGGCTGGCTCCGTCGTCCCGGCCGGTTTACCGCGACCGGGCCGGGTCAGCGGCGAGCCGTGGCCCCGGACTCGCCGGTCGGACGGAAGCCCCGCAGCCGCAGGCTGTTCAGCACCACGAAGACCGACGAGAAGGACATCGCCGCACCGGCAATCATCGGGTTGAGGTAGCCCAGCGCGGCCAGCGGGATCGCCGCCACGTTGTAGGCGAAGGCCCAGAACAGGTTGCCCTTGATCGTGCCCAGGGTGGCCCGGGACAACTGGATGGCGTCGGCGGCCACCCGCAAGTCGCCGCGCATCAGGGTGAGGTCGCTGGCCTCGATCGCCGCATCGGTACCGGTGCCCAGCGCGATCCCGAGGTCGGCCTGGGCCAGCGCGGCGGCGTCGTTCACGCCGTCGCCGACCATGGCCACCTTGCGTCCCTCGGCCTGCAGCCGCTTCACCGTGGCCACCTTGTCGGCTGGCAGCACCTCGGCGATCACCTCGTCGATGCCCACCTCGGCCGCCACCGCCGCCGCCGTCGCCTGGTTGTCGCCGGTCAGCAGGACAGGCCGCAGCCCGAGGCCGCGGAAGCGCTCCACCGCGGTCGCCGAGCCCTCCTTGACGGTGTCGGCCACGTCGATGCTGCCGCGGTAGCGGCCGTCCCAGGCCACCGCGACGGTTGTGACCCTGTCGCCCTGTCGCAAAACTGCACCTCGATCGTCGCCGAGGGCCGAAATCGACGGTTTCTGGGAATCGAGCTGCGATTTCGCGACACCGCCGGCCCAGTCCGGGCGCCCGACCCGCACCTCGCGGCCGTCCACGACGGCGGTGACGCCCTCGCCGGGCTGGTTGGTGAACTGTGACAGCGTGGCGGTGGAGGCGGCCCGCTCGGTGATGGCCCGGGCGATCGGGTGCTCCGAGCCGGACTCAGCCGCTCCCGCGTAGCGCAACAACTCGGCCTCGGTCGTCCCCTCGGCCGGCAGCACCCCGACCACCGCCATCACGCCGGTGGTCACGGTGCCGGTCTTGTCCAGGACGATGGTGTCGACCTCGCGGGTGCGCTCCAGCGCCTCGGCACCCTTGATCACGATGCCGAGCTGGGCACCGCGCCCGGTGCCGACCAGCAGGGCAGTCGGCGTGGCCAGGCCCAGCGCGCAGGGGCAGGCGATGATCAGCACGGCCACCGCGGCCGAGGCGGCGAACGGCAGCCCGGCACCGGCCAACAACCAGCCGGCCAGGGTGAGTGCCGCCAGTCCGATCACCACCGGCACGAACACCCCGGAGATCCGGTCGGCGAGCCACTGCACCCGGGCCTTGCCGGTCTGGGCCTCCTCGACCAGCCGGGCGATCTGTGCCAGCTGGGTGTCGGCGCCGACCCGGGTGGCGCGCACCACCAGTCGCCCGTTGGTGTTCAGGGTGGCGCCGGTGACATGGTCACCGGCCGCGACATCGACCGGGACGGACTCGCCGGTGACCAGCGAGGCATCCACCGCTGAGAAGCCGGAGACCACCTCGCCGTCGGTGGCGATCTTCTCCCCGGGACGCACCACGAAGGTGTCGCCGACCCGCAACTGGTCGGCCGGCACCCGGGTCTCGGCGCCATCGACCAGCAGGGTGGCCTCGGTGGCACCCAGGTGCAGCAGGGTGCGGACTGCCTCGCCGGCGCGGTGCTTCGCGCGGGCCTCGAACCAGCGTCCGATCAGCAGGAAGAAGATGATCGCGACGACGGCCTCGAAGTAGATGTTGGCGTCGCCGTGGCCGCGCATCAGCCGGAACTCGAAGGCGTGGGTGTAACCGATCGTGCCGGCGTGGCCGAAGAACAGCGCGTAGAGGCTCCAGCCGAAGGCGGCGGTGGTGCCCAGGCTGATCAGGGTGTCCATCGTGGTCGCCAGGTGGCGGGCGTTGACCAGGGCAGAGTGGTGGAAGGGCCAGCCAGCCCAGGCGTACACCGGCACGGTGAGCACCAGCGACACCCACTGCCAACCCGGGAACTGCCAGGCCGGCACCATGGCGAGCAGGATCACCGGAACGGCGAGCGCTCCGGCCACGATCACCCGGGTGCGGAGTTCAGCGGCGTGGTCCACCTCGGGGGCGTCGGGGACGGGGATCGCCGCCCCGTACCCGGTGTTCTGCACGACGGTGATCAGGTCGTCCACCGTGATACGCGGCGGAACCAGCACCGAGGCCTTCTCGGTGGCATAGTTCACCGAGGCCTGGACCCCGTCCACCTTGTTGAGCTTCTTCTCGATCCGTGCCGCGCAGGAGGCACAGGTCATGCCGGTGATGTCGAGTTCGACGTACTCGCGCTGCTGGGTTGTCATGGGTTCTCGGAGTTCACTTCCCGCCACGCCGCCGCACAAACCGGGTGATTTCGGCGAGCCGCGTGGATAGTGCACGCCGCCGGCCGATTCCGCCCGGTTTGTGAGGCCGGCTCGGGCTTGGGACTGGTGCTGGACGGATCAGGCGATGCTGTACTGGTCGCCGGCCTCGTAGACCGCCTCGACCAGCCGGTCGAAGTCGATCGGGGTCTGGCTCTCGACCTTCAGGGCGCCGTCCTCGAGGGTGAGCTCGACACCGGTCACGCCGGGGACGGCGCCGACCTCCTCCTTGATCGCGTGCGCGCAGTGGTTGCAGGTCATGCCGGACACGGTGTAGGTGGCAATCATCTTGTTCTCCTTGGTTGGGGTTCTGGGTGGTTTTGAGGCGGTGCGGACGTCCCGATCACCGGCCGGACGGCGTGCCGACCAGCGCGCGGGTTCGGGAACGGGTCAGGAGCGGACGAGCCGGGCGATCGCGGCGGAGGCCTCGCTGAGCTTGGCATCGGCGACATCGCCGCCCTGCTGGACGGCCTGGGCGACGCAGTGGCTGAGGTGCTCGTCGAGCATGGCCAGCGCGAAGGACTCCAGGGCTTTGGTCATCGCCGAGACCTGGGTGAGGATGTCGATGCAGTAGGTGTCCTCCGACACCATCCGCTGCAGCCCGCGGGCCTGGCCCTCGATGCGCTTGAGACGCTTGAGGTAGTCGTCCTTGTTGTGGCTGTAGCCATGTTGGGGGACCGCTTCCGGCGTGTCGTGAGCCGGGTGTTCCGTATGTGACAACTGTGCTGATTCCATGTCCGTCCCTTCCCCTGCACAATACCCCTACGGGGTACCTGTATCAACCAGGGAGGTTGTGGACAGGATGTGTATAACTTCCGGCCCGGCGACCCCTATAGACCCCCTGCGCCGGGTTGTCAACCTGCCGCGTTGGTCCGTTCGTAACCTTCCAGATAATTTCAATCCACACCCTGCGTCTAGCATATCCCCTAGCCAACCGCTATATCGCGACGAAGGCTCGGGACTGTCCACAGGTAGGGCCCCGGGTTGTACACAGCCCCCTAGGCGTGTCCTGAAAGTTATCCCCAGATCATCCACATCACCTGTGGAGACTCGCATTGAGAGTCCTCCGCCAGAGGTCTACGTTGGCATCTCGGAACGTTCGCCGGATTCCCGCCCCCAACCGCTCGGTCACCGGCGACGTGTCCGCAGTACCCGTGACTGTCAGTGGGTCTGCCTAGGGTCGGAGGTGTCCGGTTCGAGGCTGCTCGGAGGTGAACAGGTGTCGTTGGCTGAAGCCATGCCCTACGACGATGAGGCGCCCGTCGCCGGCATCGACCGTACCCCTCCGCAGGACGTCCAGGCAGAGCAGAGCGTGCTGGGCGCGATGCTGGTCAGCAAGGACGCGATCGGCGAGGTCGGCGAGATCGTCAAGGGCCATGACTTCTACCGCCCGGCCCACGAACTGATCTTCAACGCCATCGTCGACCTGTACGGCCGCGGTGAACCCGCGGACGCGATCACAGTCGCCGACGAACTCACCAAGCGCGGCGAGCTGGGCCGGGTCGGCGGGCACATCTACATCCACGAACTGCTCTCCACGGTGTCGATCGCGTCCAACGCCACCTACTACGCCGAGATCGTGCGCGAGAAGGCGGTGCTGCGGCGGCTGGTCGAGGCGTCCATCCGGATCGCCCAGCTTGGCTACTCCGGGCAGGGCGATGTCAACACCATCGTGGACGCCGCCCAGCAGGCGATCTACCAGGTGTCCGAGGGCAAGGCCGGGGAGGACTACGAGCCGCTGTCGGCACTGATGGAGTCGACCCTCGACGAGATCGAGGCGCTCAGCTCGCACGGCATCATGGCGGGTGTGCCGACTGGCTTCGTCGAACTGGACGAGCTGACCAACGGCCTGCACCCCGGTCAGATGGTGATCATTGCCGCCCGTCCCGGTGTCGGCAAGTCGACCCTGGGGCTCGACTTCGCCCGGGCAGCGGCGATCGGGCACGGGCTGTGCTCGGCCTTCTTCAGCCTGGAGATGACCAAGACCGAGATCGTGATGCGGCTGCTGTCGGCCGAGGCGCAGGTGCCGCTGCACGACATCCGGCGCGGACACATGAGCGACGAGAACTGGGCCCGGATCGCCCGCAAGACCGGCGACATCTCGTCCGCCCCGCTGTTCATCGACGACTCGCCGAACCTGACCATGATGGAGATCCGGTCGAAGGCCCGGCGAATGAAGCAGCGCAACGACCTCAAGCTCGTCATCGTCGACTACCTGCAGCTGATGAGTTCCGGCAAGCGGGTGGAGAGCCGGCAGCTGGAGGTCTCGGAGTTCTCCCGGCAGATGAAGCTGCTGGCCAAGGAACTCGACGTCCCGGTGATCGCCCTCTCCCAGCTCAACCGTGGCCCCGAACAGCGCACCGACAAGCGCCCAATGCTCTCCGACCTGCGCGAGTCGGGTTCCCTGGAGCAGGACGCTGACGTCGTCCTGTTGCTGCACCGCGACGACATGTACAACAACTCCTCCGAACGTTCCGGGGAGGCCGACTTCATCGTGGCCAAGCACCGCAACGGCCAGACCAGGACCGTAACCGTCGCCTTCCAGGGGCACTACAGCCGTTTTGTCGACATGCAACACTGACGGCTGGCGGCGAGCCTGGCGAAGACAGGGAGGCGACCGGTGAGTAGCGAGTTGCCCGCCTGGGTCGCGAGCAGGATCACCCTCCTGCAGCGCCAACCCTGCCTTTGATCAGCCTCAGACAGCGCTCCATGTCCGCGACGATCGCCTCGCTCACCGCATCCTCGGCGACGTCGAGGTCACCGAAGCGGCGAGTGAGCGAGGCGACAGCCGTCGGTGCCCGGCACGGAAGACATCATCAAGCGATGTCACAGGGTCTGGAAGGGCCGGACCTCGACCTTCGCCCGGCAGGCCTTCGAGCCCGCCGCAGCAAGCTCCAGCGCGACATCGAGGTCGGGCGCTTCGATCACCCAGAAGCCGCCGAGGTACTCCTTCGACTCGGCGAACGGCCCGTCGGTAGAGACGACCTTCTCGCCCTGCCCGTCGACGGTCGTCGCCGACTCGGGAGGCTGCAGGCCGCCCGCGAAGACGAAATAGCCGTCATCGATGAGCCTCTGGTTGAAGGCCCCCGTGCCGGCCATCGCCTCGTTCATGTCAGCCTCGCTGGCATAGCCGCCGTGTCGGCTGTCGGCGTTGTAGACCTCGATCGAGTGATGCACGGAAAGCAGATACTGCGGCATTGTCGGCCTCCCTCTCCGGCAGCCCCGGTGGCTGCCTCGCATGATGTTTACGGATGCACCCGACCGAATTCGACAGACCCGCCCGGATTTTACCCGGACTGGTTCGCCGACCAGCTCACCCATGGTCACTCGGCGTCGGGCAGGAGGCCACCACGCCGCATGGTCATCCCGGCAAGGACTGTCGTGATCCTGCGCCTCGATGTCCACCGACTGCCGTAAACGGCGAGCAACCAGAATCGAGACGCAGAATCGCGTCAGCGATCTCGCCTGTGCCCACCGGGAACGCTGCGACCTCAGCGGTGGTGTAGGCGGAGCTACGGGTGTGCTCAGTGATCCCGCCTGTGCCCACCAGGCACGCTGCGACGGCGAGCACGCAAGCGTCCTTGCCGGCCCGGGACGGGTGACCGCCGTGCCTCCCTGGACCGGCCCGCACCCCGCCATGCCGGCATCGTCGGTGGCGGACTGCCGTCGTCTCGGGCGGACCGGCGGCGAAGCCGGTTTCCATTCCGGACGCCCGCCCGGCCCGCCACAAATCCCGTGGCCTCAGCGGGCTTCGATCATGGCCTTGATCCGCTGCAGGGTCACCGGTATCCCTGAGGCCGCAACCCGCCGGCGGTTCTCCTCCTCGGTCTCGGCGGCGGCACCAAATCGCTCACGGAAGGCCTCCTCGGCGGCCGCGCCGAAGACCGTGTACTCAGTCAACTCGGTCGCACGACCGGCCGCGGGAGCCATCCGGTAGCCCCACCGGGTCCGGCCGGCACCGACCTCCCAGGCGAACTCGATACCGGGGGTCGCGACCACGACTGTTGAGGTGGTTGACCACTCCCGGTCCGGGGTGCGGTTGTGGCCGACGAAGGTCGCACCGACACCGCGGGCCTCGCTGCTCCACTCACACCGGTAGCACACCGGGCTCCACTCGCCCGTTCGGGTGACATCACTGACCACGTCATAGATCCTCTCCGGGGCGGCCTGGATGATCACGGAGTCAGCGAGTTCGTACGCCATGTCCGGACGCTAGCACCCTGCACCAGGCGTGCCGCTCGTGGAGTTGCGACATTCAGCTAGCTCTTCACCGCCCGGCCAGCCCGTCCCGCCGCGCGGACTGACCACAACAGCGCCAGAGTTGACGCGAGGGCGCACAACAGCGGCGGCGCACCGGCCAGGACCAGGCCGGCCACCGTGATCGCAGTTCCGAAGCCGCTGAGCGCAGTCGCCAGCGCCGACACCGGGACGGGGCCGGCCTCGGTCAGGACGATGCCGCCGGTGAAGTCCGGGGCTGGCGTGGCGATCCGCCGCGAACCGGGGGCGCGTCCGCAAATCTGGCACCTTGGATTCGTCCAGCCCTCTGGCGGAGCTGTAACCCTCATAACCAACACCGGCATCACCTCCTGGAGGCCGTCCACGGTGGGGTTCTTGAGATTTGCCAAGCCAGTGCCTGCAACAAGCCCCCACCACGATCTCGGTGAAGTTCAGCAGCATCGCTGTCACGTCGCCATCGGGCAGCATCACACCCTCGTGAACCAACACGGGTAACGTCGTGCAGCAGCAGTATCAGTTCGACCAGCACCACCACAACACTGGGCTGGAAGATCTCCTGACAATGCCGCAGCAGAGAGGCAGGTATGAAGTGGAGCGCCATCGACACCCGCATTGGCTGGTAGTGACGGTAAGCCTCCTCGTCCTCATGCCCGCCTTGGCCGCGTGCGGCTCAACGGCTTCCAGCGACATGGGTCAGTTGACTGGCGTCGTGTACACCAAGGGCGGGATGAACGCCGAGACCAGCCCGGCCGAGGCGAAGCTCACAGCAACCCCGACCGGTGGGGACACCAGCAAGAACTACACCACCGAGACCGCGAGCGACGGTTCGTTCAGCCTTGATCTACCGGCGGGAACCTACGAACTCACCGGAACACTGATCACCCGCATCCCGGGAGGGCAGACAACTCCGCAAGAGGTGACGATCAGCGCCGGTCAAACCACGAGCGTGGAGGTCTTCGCGATCCACCCATGACGTCCTGACGCACGACCAGGCTGGCCCGGCACCCTTTCGAAGAAGTTCGGTTGAGGCGCTCACCTTTCCAGAACCACCACGGCCTGACGCCATGGCTGCACGCTGCGATCAGCCGGGCAGCCTGACCGGGCCTGAGTCGCCTCGTCGCGAGCTGGCGCGATAAGTGGCGTGATTCTGGCGCGATTCCCCATATTCCCCAGCGGAGCAACCCGACAGCAGGCTAGCGCTCCCGGCGGGCGAACGCCTGCAGTGCCGGGATGGCCGCGCCCCGGGACCACAGCACGGTCTCGGGCTCGCGAACCACGATCCTCGGAGCACTGGCCGCCGGGTGACGCTGGGCAGCCATTGCCGTCTCCAGGTGGGGACGGGCGACGGTGGCGATCTCCACCCCCTCACCGGCCAGCACGACAGCCTCGGGCAGGAACAGATTGGCGGCCTGGCCGACGAACCTGCCCAGGGCGGACGCAGCCTCCTCCAGCAGCCGGCGGGCCGCCGGCTGGCCCTGCTTCGCAACGTCGATGAACTCCTCCCAGCTCAACTCCCGCCCGAGCGCGGTGGCGGCCTGCGAGAGGATCGCTGCGTCGGTGAGCATCGCCTGGGCGCAGCCCCGGTGCCCCTCGGGGCACAGCGGTCCGTTGCAGTCCAGCGGCCAGTGCGTGACCATGCCGAGGCCGAAGTCCTCGCCCTCGATGGCACGGTCGTGCACCACGGCCCCGAAGCCGACACCCGCACCCACCGTGATCACCAGGAAGGTCTCGACCTCGCGTCCGATGCCGAACCAGTGTTCGGCGGACAGCAGGGCTGCCACATCGTTCTCCACGATCGTCGGCCTGGCGATTCGGGCCTCGACCAGGGCCGCGAAGTCCACTCGGTCCCACCCCAGGAAGCCGGCATGCCTGACGGTTGAGCCGCCCGTCACCTGACCACCGACCGACACGCCCAGTCCTGCGCTCACGGCATGCCCGTCGAGTTCGTGGACGACCGCCGCCACCTCCTCGGCCACCCTGGCCGGTTCGGTGACCTCCAATCCGGTCTCGGCGACCGCCACCACTTCACCGCGGAAGTCGACCAGAGCGCCTCGGACATGGTGGCCGGTGACCTTGATACCCGCGAAGTGGTGGGACGAGCGCTCGACGTCCAGCAGGATGGCCGGACGGCCGGCGCCGTCGGAGTCGGCTCGTCCGACCTCGATCAGCAGGCCGCGCCGCAGGAGCGGCTTGGTGAGCCGCGACAGGCTGGGCTGGGAGAGATCCAGGCGCCGGGCCAGTTCGGTGCGGGAGATCGGTCCCCGCAACAGCACCTCCATCGCCACCCGGTGCTCGGGATCGCTGGCCAGGCCCCACGCCGCTGTCACTGAACACACCTCCAGGAGTTTCTTTTGGGGTGAGTGTAATAGCTCGCCACGCGCTGGGCGAGAGGAACTTTCCAGCACCACTTGACGCCCAAATACATTTGCTGCAACAGTATTACCGTCAACGGGGACCAACGGGGACCCCACCGGAAACGTCATCGTCGACGACAACTCCATGAAGCTCGTGCGTCACTCCCGCCTCGCGACGAGCTCACCCAAGGAAGGAAGACACCATGACCACATTCCGTACCGCGTTACTGGCTGCCGGTGCGGCGGCCGCGCTGGTACTCACCGGCTGCAGCGGCAGCCCCGCCGAGTCAGGCACCGACTCGACCACCCTCACCTTCTGGCACTACGAGGACGACACCTCGGCCATGGCACAGTCCTGGCAGGCCGCCATCGCCGACTTCGAGAAGGAGAATCCGGGCGTCACCGTCAAGGTCGAGAAGCAGACCTTCGAACAGCTCCAGAAGAACGCCAAGATCGTTCTCTCCGGGGACACCGTCCCCGACGTCATGGAATACAACAAGGGCAACGGCACCGCGGGCCAGCTGGCCTCCCAGGGCCTGCTGGCCGACCTCACCGACTCGGCCAGCCAGCTCGGCTGGGACCAGAAACTGCCCGGCTCGCTGCAGACCACCGCCCGCTACGACGAGAACGGCCTGATGGGCTCGGGGAACTGGTACGGCGTGCCCACCTATGGCGAGTTCGTCCAGATCTACCTCAACAACGACATGTTCGCCGAGAACGGGATCGCCGTTCCGACTGACCAGGCAAGCCTGATCAGCGCCATGGACGCCTTCGTCGCCAAGGGCATCACACCGATCGCCACCGCCGGGGCCGAGTACCCGCTGGCCCAACTGTGGTCCGAGCTGGTGCTGTCGCGTACCGACCGCTCCTTCGTCGATGCCTACCAGCTGTTCAAGGGCGACGTGTCCTGGACCGACGGCCCGCTGGCCGAGGGCACCAAGGAACTCGCCGACTGGGTGGCCAAGGGCTATGTCGCCAAGTCCGCCAGCGGCCTGAAGGCCGAGGACATGGCGGTCGGGTTCATTTCGGGCAAGTACCCGATGATGGTCTCGGGTTCCTGGTGGTTCGGACGGCTGCAGTCCGACGTGAAGTTCGACATGGGCCAGGTGCTCTTCCCCGGGTCGGGCTACAGCAGCGGCTCGTCGGGCAACCTGCTCGTGGTGCCGACCAACGCGAAGAACAAGGATCTGGCGATCAAGTTCATCAACGACGCCCTCGGTGAGAACGCCCAGAACGTGGCCGCTGTCAAGGGCGGGCTGCCCGTGGCCGGCGATGCCAGCAAGATCACCGACCCCCAGACCAAGCAGCTCACCGAGAACTGGCAGACCCTGGTCGGCCGGGACGGGCTGTCGTTCTACATGGACTGGCCGGTGGCCGGCTTCTACGACAAGCTGGTGAGCTTCTGCCAGACGGTGATGAACGGCTCCAAGGATCCGATGGCGGCCCTTGCCGAACTCGGCGAATTCTACGAGTCCGGCAAGAAGGACATCGTCGGAGGCTGATGCCAGGCAGCGGGGACGGCCCGGCCGTCCCCGCCCCGGCACCCCGGCCTGCTGAGAGGAAACTCTGATGACAACAGCCACCAACTCCCGCCGCCTGCGCGGCACCCGCATCTACTGGGCTTACCTCGTCCCGGGAGCCCTTGCCCTGATCGCGGTGATCCTGGTCCCGTTCGGCATGAACGTCTGGTACTCGCTGCACCGCTGGAAGGGCGGCCTCGCGCCGATGATCTGGACCGGGGCGGGCAACTACCTCGCCCTGCTGGGCGACCAGGCCTTCTGGCAGTCCTTCCAGAACTCCCTGTGGATGATCGTGGCCATGGTGATCCTGCCGACCCTGATCGGGCTGGTGCTGGCCGCGGTGCTCTTCGACTACATCGGCAAGCACGTCGGCGACCGTGTCGCCACCTTCCTGCGGGCCACCTACTACCTGCCGCAGATCATCCCGATCGCGGTCGCCGGCATCGTCTGGAACTGGATCTTCAACGCCGAGACCGGGGCGCTGAACCAGATCCTGCGTGGCCTGGGCGTCGCCGAGCCGCCGAACTGGCTGGGCGACCCCGCCCTGGCCATGCCCGCGGTGATGCTGGTCCTGGTCTGGATCCAGATCGGCTACCCGACCGTGATCTTCATGTCCGCGCTGCAGCGGGTCGACCCGGAACTCTACGAGGCTGCCGAAGTCGACGGGGCCACCTGGTTCGCCCGGTTCCGTGCGATCACGATCCCGCAGATCCGCCCGGAGACCTTCGTGATCACCCTCACCTGCACGATCGCGGCGCTGAAGGTGTTCGCCCCGATCTACGTGCTCACCCGCGGCGGCCCCGAGGGCAGCACTCTGGTGCCGTCCTACTACTCCTACCTCAACTTCTTCGACACCTCCAAGGTCGGCTACGGCGCCGCGATCGCCACCGTCCTGACCCTCGTCATCATCATCGTCGCGTTCATCATCCAGTTCTTCCAGGCACGCTCCGACCGTCGCGAGGAAGCAGGTCTCTGACATGACTGCCACCGCCATCGACACCCCGATCGTCATCACACCCAAACCCAACCGGCACCATCGCGGTGCCCTGCGCTGGGTGGTGCTGATCGGCTGCGCCATCGTCGCCCTGCTCATGCTGGCGCCGATCCTGCTGATGCTGCTCAACGCGTTCAAGGATCCGGTCACCTACTCGACCGAGGGGCCGCTGTCGCTGCCCCACTCCTTCTACGTCGACGGGCTGCAGAAGTTCTGGGAGGCGACCAACTTCCCGACGAAGCTGTGGAACTCGGTGTGGACCTCGGCAGCGGTCTCGGTCCTGGCGACCGCACTGTCGCTGCTGACCGCCTACGCGATCGGCATTGGACGGGTCCGCGGCCGAATGTGGATCGTCATGGTCTTCCTGCTGGCCAACATGCTTCCCCAGGAAGTGCTGCTCTACCCGCTGTTCACCATGGCGCAGAAGATCGGGATCGCCGACACCGGCTGGTCGATCGTGATCATCTTCACCGTGATCAACTCCGCGTTCGGTACCTACCTGCTCGCCTCGGTGCTGGGCACCTTCCCCCGTGCACTGCTGGAGGCCGCCTCGCTGGACGGCGCCAACAGCTGGACGGTGCTGTGGCGGGTGGTCTTCCCGGTGGTGCGGCCTACCTGTTCGGTCCTGATGATCTTCTTCTTCATCTGGACCTGGAACGAGTTCTTCATCCCGCTGGTCATGCTCACCAGTCCGGACTCGCAGACCGTGCCGATCGCGCTCGCCTCGCTGCAGGGCGATCGCATGCTCGACGTTCCCACGCTGAACGCCGGCGCCCTGCTCTCGCTGATCCCGACCCTGGTGTTCTTCCTGATCTTCCAGCGCACCCTGGTCCGCGGCGTCACCGCCGGCGCGGTGAAGTGAGGGTCACCCGGCGATGAAGTTCACCGACGGCTACTGGTTGCTGCCCGCGGGGTTCACCGCCCTGCGGGCAGCGGAGGTCCGCGATGTCGAGGTCGATTCCGACCATGGACGCCTGATCGTGTACGCGACGACCCGGGTGGTCCGCGACCGGGGCGACACCCTCAATGCGCCGCTGCTGACCGTGACATTCAGTTCCCCTGCGTCGGGGGTGGTGGGGGTGAGGATCGCCCACCACGAGGGCTACCCCCGGCGCAGGCCCGGCTTCGAGTTCACCGGCGAGCCGGGTTTCCGGCCGGTGGTGTGGGCCGATCCCGATGCGGCGGTGCTGGTGAGCGGCGACCTGGTGGTCACAGTCCGGCGCGGGCCGGGCTGGCAGGTCGAGTTCAGCTCGGCGAGACGGGTGCTCACCACCAGTACCGCGCGCTCGGTCGCGGCGGTGATCGACGACCAGGGCCAGCACTACGTCCATGAGCAGCTCACCCTGTCGCCCGGGGAGGCGATCTACGGGCTGGGCGAGCGGTTCGGCCCGGCCGTCCGCAACGGTCAGTCGGTCGACATCTGGAACGCCGACGGCGGCACCTCCAGCGAGCAGGCCTACAAGAACGTCCCCTTCTTCCTCAGCTCGCGGGGCTACGGCGTGCTGGTCAACGACCCGGGCCGGGTGTCCTTCGAGATCGCCTCCGAGGCCGTGGAGCGCACCCAGTTCTCGGTGCCGGGGCAGAGCCTGGAGTACCTGCTGATCGACGGGCCGACCCCCGCCGACGTGCTGCGCCGCTACACCGCGCTGGCCGGACGTCCGGCGGCCCTGCCGGCCTGGTCGTTCGGGCTGTGGCTGTCGACCTCGTTCACCACCTCCTACGACGAGGCGACGATCACCGGCTTCGTGGACGGGATGGCCGAGCGCGGGCTGCCGCTGTCGGTCTTCCACTTCGACTGCTTCTGGATGCGCGAGTTCCACTGGACCGACTTCGTCTGGGACCCGGAGGCCTTCCCCGATCCCGGTGGCATGCTGGCCAGGCTCAAGGCGCGCGGGCTACGGATCTGCGTGTGGATCAACCCCTACATCGCGCAGCGCTCGCGGCTGTTCCGCGAGGGCGCGGAGCGGGGGTACCTGGTGCACCGGCCGGACGGCAGCGTGTGGCAGTGGGATCTGTGGCAGGCCGGCATGGGGCTGGTGGACTTCACCAACCCGGACGCCCGGAAGTGGTTCACCGGCTACCTGCGGCAACTACTGGATCTCGGAGTGGACTGCTTCAAGACCGACTTCGGCGAGCGGATCCCGACTGAGGTGACCTACCACGACGGTTCCGATCCGGTCCGGATGCACAACTACTACACCCACCTCTACAACCGGGCCGTCTTCGACACCCTCCGGGAGGTCAAGGGCGAGGGCGAGGCCGTCCTGTTCGCCCGCTCGGCCACCGCCGGCGGCCAGCAGTTTCCCGTGCACTGGGGCGGCGACAACGAGTCGACCTTCGCCTCGATGGCCGGCACCCTGCGCGGCGGGCTGTCGCTGGGCCTGTCCGGCTTCGGCTACTGGAGCCACGACATCGGCGGCTTCGAGGGAACCCCCGATCCGCTGCTGTTCAAGCGCTGGCTGGCCTTCGGCCTGCTGTCGTCCCACTCCCGGCTGCACGGTTCGGGCTCGGTGCGGGTGCCCTGGTCCTTCGACGAGGAGGCGGTCGCCATCACGGGGAAGTTCACCCGGTTGAAGCACCGGTTGATGCCCTACCTGGCCCGGATCGCCGAGCAGGCCCACAGTGACGGCCTGCCGATGCTGCGCCATCTCGTCCTGGAGTTCCCCGACGACCCGGCCGTCCGGCAGGTCGACACCGAGTATCTGCTGGGCGACTCGCTGCTGGTGGCACCCGTCCTGGAACCCTCGGGGGAGGTCGAGTTCTACCTTCCCCAGGGCCGCTGGGTCTCGTTGCTGGACGGCTCACAGACCAGCGGCGGGCGCTGGCTGCGGCAACTCCATGCGGTCGACTCCCTGCCGTTGCTGGTCCGGCCGGGCACCGTGCTGCCGCTGGGAGCGGTCGACGACCGTCCCGACTACGACTGGGCCGACGGTGTCACCCTGCTGGCGGACGCCCTGGCCGAAGGTGACCGCTGCCAGGTGCACGTCCCACGCCCCGCCGGCCAGCCGGCCCAGTTCGTGGTCGAGCGGACCGGCGGACTGCTCACCGCCACCGGTCCACAGAACCTGGTCTGGAGCCTCCGGCTGGACGCCCGCACCGTCGCTGCCCGCGGCGGCAGGGCGGAACTGACCATCGACGACCGAGAGCCGATCCCGTGACCACCGCAGCGCCGAACCCACCGTGGTGGACCTCTGCCGTGGTCTACCAGATCTATCCGCGTTCCTTCGCTGACTCCAATGGCGACGGCCTCGGTGACCTGCGTGGCGTCCTCGCCCACGTCGACCACCTCGCCGAACTCGGGGTGGGTGCGGTCTGGTTCTCGCCGCTGTATCGCAGCCCGCAGCAGGACAACGGCTACGACATCAGCGACTACACCGACATCGATCCGAGGTTCGGCACCCTGGCCGACTTCGACGAAGTGCTCGCCGCACTGCACGACCGCGGCATCCGGGTGGTCATGGACCTGGTGGTGAACCACACCAGCGACGAGCATCCCTGGTTCGCCGAGGCGCGATCCGCGAAGGACAGTCCGCTGCGGGACTGGTACTGGTGGCGTCCGGCCCGGCCCGGCCGGCGGCCCGGCGACCCCGGTGCCGAACCGACCAACTGGCGTTCCTTCTTCTCCGGGCCGGCCTGGACTCTCGACCAGACCACCGGCGAGTACTACCTGCACCTGTTCGGCACCAAACAGCCCGACCTGAACTGGGAGAACCCCGCGGTGCGCCGGGCTGTCTACCAGGTGATGCGGTGGTGGCTGCAGCGGGGGGTGGACGGCTTCCGGATGGACGTCATCAACCTGATCTCCAAGGACGTCGCGGCGGACGGCTCGCTGCCCGACGGCGCGGTGGGGCCGGACGGGCTGGGGGATGGCACGCCCGTCTTCACCGGTGGACCGCGGCTGCATGAGTACCTGCAGGAGATGCACCGCGAGGTGTTCGCCGACTACGCCGATCGGCTGCTGCTGGTCGGCGAGTGCCTCGGCGCGACGGTGGACGACGCCCGGTTGATCACCGACCGCGGCCGCAGTGAACTCGACATGATCTTCACCTTCGAGCACATGGTGCTCGACCACGGCCCCGGCGGGAAGTACGACCCGGTGCCGCTGCGGCTGCCGGAACTCAAGGCCACGATGAACCGCTGGCAGCAGGGTCTGGCCGAGGTGGGCTGGAACTCGCTGTACTGGGAGAACCACGACCAGCCCCGGGTGGTGTCCCGGTGGGGCGACGACGCGCGCTACCGCCGGGAGTCGGCGACAGCCTGGGCGACCGTGCTGCACCTGCACCGCGGCACCCCGTATGTCTACCAGGGCGAGGAACTCGGCATGACGAACGCCGGTTTCACCCGACTCGACCAGTTCCGTGACATCGAGGCGCTCAACCATGCCCAGGCGGTGCTGGACGGCGGCGCGACCGAGGCCGAGGTGGTGGTGGCGCTGAGTCCTCTCGGCCGTGACAACGGCCGTACGCCCATGCAGTGGGACGCGCGCCCGAACGCCGGCTTCAGCAGCGGCGAACCCTGGATCGAGGTGAACCCCAACCACCAGACGGTGAACGCCGCCGCCGAACGCGCCGACCCCCACTCGGTCTTCCACCACTACCGCCGGCTCATCGCCCTGCGGGCAGCTGACCCGGTCGTGCAGTTCGGTGATGTCACCATGCTGCTGCCCGAGCACCCCACGCTCTACGCCCTCGTCCGCCGGCTCGGCGATGCGGTGGTGCTGATGGTGGCCAACCTGAGCGGCGCCGACCAGCAGGTGAGCCTCGATCCTGCCTTCGGGGACACCGCCGACCTGGTGCTGGGCAACTACGACCGTGCCGCAGGCTGCACACTGTCCGAGCTCACGCTGCGTCCCTGGGAGGCGGTCGTGCTGCGGCCGGCGCCGCTACCACCCACATCGCCATCATCAGCGGCTGGCTCAAACGACTTTCATAGCAGGCGCTAGGACGCGTCCGAGAAGAGGTGCCAGGAAGTGGCCGCGCGGAGCGGCGAGTTCCTGACGTGCCCTCAGCTCAGGAGCCGGAGCCGACCATCGGGTGTCCGGTCTCGACCAGCGTCTTGAGGCCGGCCAGCGTCCACGGCCAGCCACCGCCACCCTGGTTGGGTTCGCCACCACCGGCGACCTCGTCGGCCAGCGGCGGGTAGGCGGTCACGTCGTGGGTGAGCACCACCCGGGTCAGGGGCCCGTCGAATTCAGTCAGCTCCCAGGTGAGAACGGTGGGCGGCGTGCCCGGGTACCAGGCCGGCTGCCAGGTCAGCTCCAGCCGCCTGCCCGGGTCGACCGAGACGACGGTGCCGCTGATTGCCACCTCGCCCATCCCCACGGCCTTCATGGCGTCCGTCGTGAGGTTGCGGTACGCACCGCCGGGGGTGAGGTCGTACTCGGTGTCGCCGCCGTAGCCCCACCGGTTGGTGTACTCCGACGTGGTGATCGCATCCCACACTGTGCTGGCGGGTGCCTCGATGTAGATGGTGTAGACCTGAATCAGCTTGTCGCTCATGGTTCGGGGTTCTCCTCGAGTCGGGTTTTGAGATCGACCAGCGCGCCGGCGATCACCGATCGCTCGGTGTACTTGCCGATCCAGCGCCGCTGGATCTGCTGGATCGGGACCGGGTTGAGATAGTGCAGCTTCTCCCGGCCGCGCCTGCGGCTGGTGACGAGATTGGCCGCCTCCAGTTGTCGCAGGTGTTTGGCGACACCGAACCGGGTCATCTCGACCTCGTGGTTGACCACTGCCTCGAGTTCCCCGAGCGAGCGGCCGTCCCGCTCAAAGAGGGCATCCAGCAGCAGCCTCCGGACGGGATCGGCCAGCGCCCGGAACACCAGGTCGCCGTCATCCACCCTTCGACAATAAGTGACCATTTAGTCACATGTCAAGAGGTTTCATTCCGCCGCTCATGGGGCATGGTGAACAGATGAGTGATGTGAGACTGACCCCTGAGCAGGTGGCGGCAGCCGGCCTTGACGGCTGGCAACAGTCGGACGACACCCTGCGCGCCCGTTTCGCCACCGGCGACTTTGCGACCGGCCTGGAGTTCGTCAATCGCGTCGGTGCCGCCGCCGAAGCCCGGCAGCACCACCCCGATCTCACCTTGACCTACCCCGAGGTGACGATCTCGCTGAGCAGCCACGATGTGGGCGGGCTGACCAGCCGCGACATCGAACTCGCCCGCGAGATCTCGGCCATCGCCGCCGCGTTGCACCTCGATCACAGCGCCATCGCGGACGGAGACGGCGCACTCGGAGGATGACATGCCCGCCGGCTACCTGATCACCGTCCTCCTGGTCGCCGCGGCGACCGCGGCAGCGGTCTGGCCCCGGCCCACGAACGGCCCGCACACCACACCGTCGTTCGTCCTCGGCACCCTGGGCAACGAGATACCGTTCGCGCTGACCTGGTACCTGATCCTCGCCACCTGGCTGGCCTGGGACGCCGGCGACCTGACGAGCCCGGCGGGGTGGGCGATGGCCGGCCTGGCTGCCGTCACGGTGGCCGGGCTCGCCTGGATCGCCTGGCAGTCGACGCGGGCGTCGGGCATCCTCGACGCAGCCCTCGACACCACCTTGGGCACCGATCGCCCCCGGGCGAGCAGACTGCACCACCGACTGCGGTCGGCCTGGGCCCTGGTCGCGCCGCTGCGAGTGCCCAACCCGCGCATCCAGCGGACACGCAACCTACGCTACGGCCCGTCCAAGCGCTGGAACCGACTGGACGTCTACCGCCGGCGCGACGCGATCTCCGCACCGACCCTCCTCTACTTTCACCCCGGGGGTTTCCGCAGCGGCTCCAAGAACCGGCAGTCGACGCTGCTCCTGGAGGCGCTCGCCGCCCGCGGCTGGGTGTGCGTGAGCGCCGACTACCACCTGCGCACCGAGTACCCGAACATCCTGATCGACGCCAAGCGGGCGATCGCCTGGGTCCGCACCGAAGGAGCGGCCTACGGGGCTGATCCGGGCACCCTGGCGATCGTCGGCGGCTCGGCCGGTGCCCACCTCGCGGTCAACTGCGGGCTGTCGGCCGGCCAGCCGGAGCTACAGCCGGGGTTCGAGAGCATCGACACCTCGGTCTCGGCGGTGATCGGCCTCTACGGCTACTACGGCCGGGCGTTCGGGCAGCACCCTTCCGCTCCGGAGGACTTCACGGGTTCTGCGCTCCCTCCGCTGTTGGTGGTCCACGGAGAGAAGGATCCGATGGCCAGCGTCGGCCACGTCCGGGAGTTCGTGGCGGCGATGCGCGCCCGTGACGAGTCCCCGGTCGCCTACGCCGAACTCCCGGCCGCCGGGCACAACGTCGACCTGTTCGCCTCGCTGCGGCACGCAGCGATCACCACGGCCGTGCTGGAGTTCACCGACTGGCTCACCGCGAACCGGCACCACGAGGAGCCTGCTGAATAATGCCGGAACCATCCACAGGCCGCTGGCAAGGTGCGATGCGTTCACATCGGGCCGGACCGACACTTGTTCAGCAGGCTCTCCCAGCCATGGCGCTCCGGGCGGGAGCCTGGCTGAAACCGTCCACACCAGCCCCGCTCGCTGGCGTCCAGTGGCACCCCGAGCACCCGGCGGTGAGCCTGGCCCAGCCCACCCGCCGGCTCCGGCAGTTGGATCGGCAGGTCCGGGCCGGACGGGCGACGCGGTCCACTGATCAGGGCGGGGACGGCTCCGCGGCCTACGATCGCGCCATGACCATCCGTATTCGTCCGGTCACGCCCACGGACCACGCCGCCGTCGAGGCAATCGAGAACGCCGCCGACCGGCTGCTGGTCGAGTGGCTGGGGGCGAGCGACTGGCCGGCGGCTCCGTCCGGGCAGTCGCGGGCGGAGCAGGACGGGTTCCTGCTCGTCCTCGAGGTGGACGGGGAGGTCGTCGGGTTCGCCCACGTCCTCCAGCTGGACGGACTGACCCACCTGGAGCAACTCTCCGTCGCCCCCGACCACAGCCGCCGCGGGTACGGACGGCAACTGCTGCAGGCGGCCAGGGACGAGGCCCGCAGCCGCGGCCACCACCGCCTGACCCTGCGGACCTATGCCGAGGTGCCGTGGAACGCCCCGTTCTACCGCCGCGCCGGGTTCGTCGACGACCTGCCCACCACCGCCTTCCACCGCCAGCTGATCGAGGTTGAGGAACAGCTCGGGCTGGACCGGTACGGCCCCCGCGTCCAGCTGGTCGCCCGCCTGGACTAGGTGCAGGTCTCCCCATCCCAGCAGTGGCCTACTGCGCGGTGCCCCGCTCGCGACGCCCAGGGATGAGGAGACACGCTCGAAGCCGAACAGGCAAGAATGGGGTCATGCCCCAGGTCTCCGCGCTCTACCGGTACCCCGTCAAGGGGTTTACCCCCGAACGCCACGACGCCCTGGTGGTGCAGGACGACGGCCGGGTCGCCGGCGACCGGGTGCTCGCCTTCCGGTTCGCTGACGCCACCCGTCCCGAGGACCGCGACGGGCTCGACTACTGGCCGAAGTCGCGCGGGCTCGCGCTGATGGACTTCCCGTCCCTGGCCCGGCTGCGGCTGGCCTACGACCACGGCGCCCATCGGCTACGGATCACCGACAGCGACCAACGGGTGGTCGAGGACGGCCTGGACGAGGCCGGCCGCCGCCGGATCGCCGACGCCGTCACCGACTGGGTGCTTGCCACCGGGGACGGGGCCCGCCTGGGCAGGCCCGGACGGCTGCCGCTGGCCCTGCTGGGGGACGGCGACACCTCGCGCTTCCAGGACCGGCCGCGAGGGTACATTTCCCTGCACGGCGAGGCCTCCGTGCAGGCGGTCGCCGATCACGCCCCCACTGCGCCGGTGGACGATCGGAGGTTTCGCTCCAACGTGGTGATCGACGGGGTCGAGGCGTGGCAGGAGTTGGCCTGGGCCGAGGCGGGAGCCGAGATCGTGATCGGCGAGGTGCGCTTCACCGTTCAGGCACCGATCGGACGCTGCCTCGCCGTCGCCGCCAACCCGGACACCGGCGAGCGCGACGCCAACCTGCTCAGGGTGCTGACTGGCGACCTCGGCCAGGACAAGCCGACCCTCGGGGTCCTCCTGCTGCCCGCCGGCCCCGGCGGCACCATCCGGGTCGGCGACCTGGTGACGGTCGCCTAGCCCCGGGCCGGGGGACGGTTCCGGTGTCCCACCTTGTGGGCCAGGGGACGGTTCCGGTGTCCCAGCTTGTCAACCGGCGATTGAGCTGCAGACGGCCCAACTCGGGAGCGAGCCGGGACGCGGAACCGTCCTTCGAGCCCACGGCACCCCGTCCCTCGCCCGACATTGCGCGCCGTGGGTCACGTTGCGCGTGTTCTGACAGGCGCAACGTGATGTCGCAACGTGACAGCGGACGCGCAACATACGTCATCGCGTCCCATGCGTATCTGTTCGGGGATGACCGCCCGCGACACCCTGCTGGCCAACGTCGCCACGAGCGGATGCGGGAGTTCGGGGTGTCCGAGCGCACGCTGGCGATGGAGCGGGAGGGCTGGATCCTGGTGGAGGTGCTCTACCCCGACCTGATCGACGCGTGGATCCGGTCGCAGTCGGCGATGTTCGATGACCCCGGGTTCCGCGAGCCCTACCTGCTCACCGACCAGGCCCTCGACTGGCCGCCGGACGACCCGCTCGCACACCTCACCCTCGAGGTCGGACGCACCACCTACGAGAACCTCTCGGCGGACACCGACGTGGTGGTCTGGCAGGCCCCCGCCCCCGCCAGCCCCGCACATCGAGCGCCTGCCTTCACGCCGAGCGCCAGGCCCCTGGGACGGGCGCTCGGCGACAACGGTGGCGCTCGATTCTCTAGGGGTGGCGCTCGATGGGCTTGGGTGGCGGTGGTGGGCGGTGGGGGGCGGGGCTTGTGGGGGGACGGGAGGCCGGTGGCGTGGCTCAGCCGGCGGGGGTCGGCGGCTCCGCGGCCGCCGCCTGCGGCGGCTTGGCCACCGGGACGATCAGAATCGCCAGGACGGAGATCGCGCCGACCACCAGCAGTGCATGCAGGATGCCGAAGTGGTCGCCCAGCAGGCCCAGCAACGGCGGACCGGCGAGGAAGGCGCCGTAACCGATGGTGGACACCACGCTCAGCCGCAGCGGCGCCCGGACCGGGTCGTCCGCGGCGGCCGACATACCGACCGGGAAACCGAGGCTGGCGCCGAGCCCCCAGATCGCGGTGCCGACGAAGGCCAGCCAGGGCGGCCCGAAGACCACCAGGACACAACCCACGATCGCCGCACCGAACAGGATCCGCAGCACCGGCACCCGGCCGTGCCGGTCGAGCAGATGGGTGCCGAGCAGTCGTCCCGCGGTCATGAAGGTCAGGAACACCGCCAATGCGACCACGCCGAGGGCGTTGTCAAGGTGGTGACCGTCGACGAAGGCGACCGCCAGCCAGTCGTTGGCGGTGCCCTCGGTGAACGCGGCAGCCAGCACCATCACCCCGATCAGCAGGGTACGCGGCTCGGTCCAGGCCGAGCGGGCCGGACGGTCGGCGGCGGCAGCGCCCGCGTCCTCCTCGAAGGCCGGCAGGAACTGCGCGGTCCCCCACCACACGGCGACAGCACCGAGCACCGCCATCACGCCGACATGCCAGACCAGTGACACCTTCAGCGCGGTCATCCCGGCCCCGATCAGTGCCGCCAGCACGGTCCCGCCACTGAAGGCGGCATGGAACCACGGCATGATCGCGCGCCGGGTGGCGCGCTCGATGATGGTGCCCTCCAGGTTCTGGGCCACGTCCCAGGTGCCGTTGCCCAGGCCGAACAGGAACAGCCCCGGCATCACCGCGTACATCGACGTGTGCGCCTCCACTGCGACCGCGGCCAGCACCAGACCCGGCAGAGCCAGCACCATCCCGAGCCGCACAGTGTTCGCAGCGCCGATCCGGCGCGTCACCCGTCCGGCCATCGGCAACCCGACCAGCGAACCCACCGACACCGACAGCAGCAGCACGGCCAACTGGCCGGGGGTCAGGCTGAGGAAGTCCTTCACGTCCGGCACCCGGGACATCCAGGAAGCCAGCCCGAAACCGTTGACCCCGAACACCAGCAGATCGGCGTTGCGGGCGCGCGAGATCCTGCGGGCGTCCAGGGAGATCGGGCTGGCCATCTGCTGTCGGGCTCCTCGGGCTGTGGTGGGTGCGCGGCAGTCGTGTCACCCCGGTCCTGCCGCCACGGCGGCGTACCACACAGCAGCCTGCCAGCCGGCGGGCACCAAGAGCGAATCCGGCACCACCGGTATCACGGTGGCGGCGAAGGAGTGCGTGAAACAGGCGCACGGACGCCGGCGGTGCGGGCGTCCCGGCGACCGCGCAGGGGTCGGGTAGGCGGCCGGCACTGGCGTAGCGTTGTCCCCATGTCGGACGACCAGCCTTTCAGTACCGAGTCCTTCGACGAGCACGAGTACGAGGACGCCCTCGAACCCCGCCATCTGATTCGGCGCTCGGATGTCATCCTGAAGGCTGGCATCCTGATGCTCGGCGCCGGCACCAGCGGGCTGCGGGTTCGCGAGTTGATGCAGTCCGTGGCCAGCTCGGTGGGCATCCAGCGACTGCACGCCTCGATCTCCTACACCGACATCGTCCTGACCGTTCGGCGACGCGACACCTTCCGTACCCAGGTCGCCGAGATCGCCAACCCGGGGGTGAACGCCCACCGGATCGCGCTCCTGCAGGACTTGGGCCGTACCCTGCCCGACCGGGCGACCGCCGCCGAGGTGGACGACCGACTGCGCCAGATCGAGCAGACTCCGCGGCTCTACCCCGGCTGGGTGCTGGTGCTCCTGGTGGCGCTGGCCTGCGCGTCCATCACCGTCCTGGGCAACGGCGGCTGGCGTGAGGTGGTGGCGGTGCTGCCGGCGTCCGCGCTGGCCTACGGCCTGCACCGCCGGCTGTCCGCCTGGCAGCTGAACCACCTGGCAGTGGTGCTCACCTCGGCGGCGGTGGCGTCCGGGTTGTACCTGGCGTTCAGCAACCTGCTCGGCCTGCTGCTCGGCTCGGGCAGCCCTCGGACGGCCGCGGGCTTCATCAGCGCGTGCATCTTCCTGATCCCCGGCTTCCCGCTGGTCACCGCCGGGCTCGATCTCACCCGGATCGACCTGGAGGCCGGTGTTCCCCGGCTGGTCTACGCGGCGATGGTGCTGCTGGCGATCACCCTCGGAGTGTGGATCGTGGCGTCGGTGGCCGGGCTGTCGGCCGATCCTGTCCCGGCCATCGACGGACATCCGGCGGCGGTGCTGGCCGCCCAACTGGCAGCAAGCTTCTTCGCGGTCTTCGGCTGGGCGGCAATGTTCAACAGCCCGCGGTGGACGGCGGTCGCCTCCGGCCTGATCGCCCTGGTCTGCAACCTGCCTCGCCTGCTGCTGCTCGACCAGGGCGTCCGGCCGCATGTGGCCACCTTTGCCGCCACCTTCCTGATCGGCCTGGGCTGCGCCGCGGTCGCCCGGATCTTCGGCATGACGAAGATCATCATGACCGTCCCGGCGATCCTGGTGACCATCCCGGGCGGATCGGCGCTGCGCACCCTGCTCTACTTCGACCAGGCCGATGTCACCAGCGCGCTGGAATCGGGGGTTTCCACCGTCCTGGTGGTGATCGCGATGATCGCCGGACTGGCCGGCGCCCGCATGCTCACCGACCCCGAGTGGGCGTTCACCCGTCCCGAGCCGCAGACCGTGGCGCTGGCCAGAATGCGCCGCCTGCTCGCCTTCGGACGCAGCAGCCGGTTGCGCGAGTTGGTGCGGGAGGGAAAGGTCAGCGCCGCCGACGCCGACCATGCCGCCGACACCGAGCCCTGACCCGACCGAACCGGGCAACGAATCCGGTGCCCCGCGTTCCGACCTCGGCTCGACACGCTGAGATGAACGCTGCCGCCGGGAGCACCCTGTCGCGATGCTGCTCCTCGATACTGCACGATCGCCCAATTCGGGCCATCGCCGCCATCGAACTGCAGAATTGCGACAGAGACCTGGCCGTGGAGGACAATCCTGGGCCGGGGACGGTTCTAGGCCGGGGGACGGTTCCGTGGCCCAGCCGGTGTAGGCCAGGGGACGGTTCCATGGCCCAGCTGGTGTATAGGCCAGGGGACGGTTCCATGGCCCAGCTGGTGTATAGGCCAGGGGACGGTTCCATGGCCCAGCTGGTGTAGGCCAGGGAACGGTTCCATGGCCCCCGCTTGTCAACGGGGCTTGCCGTGGTGGCGGTCGTGGGCCGGACGAGAGGTGGGACACCGGAACCGTCCCCTGGCCCAACGGAGCCGGCGCTGCCCAACGGAGCCGTCGGACCGCGGGTCAACCAGCCCGCGGTGACCGCTAGGCAATCGCTCTCCTAGCACGCGGCGGGTGCTGCCACTAGTCTCCCCGGCAGAGAACCACACAGGAGGTGCTTGGTGGAGCCCGCTCCAGCACGCCGACGGCATGCCCTGGAAAGGACACCATGAGCTACGACGTGGCGCTGCTGCGCTCCGCCTTTCCGTCCCTGCTCTCGGGGACCGCTCACTTCGACTCGCCCTCGGGCACCCAGACCCCCCGCGCGGTCGGTGAAGCCATCGCCCGGACGATCACCGGGCCGCTCTCCTATCGCGGTGCGCTCGGCCGCTCCGAGGCCAACGCCGAGACCACCGTGCTGCGCTTTCGCAAAGCCTGCGGTGCCCTGCTCAACGCCGACCCGACCGGGATCGTCTTCGGCCGCAGCGCCACCCAGCTGATCTACGACTTCTCCCGCCACCTCTCGCTCGCCTGGGGCCCCGGCGACGAGATCATCCTCACCCGGCTTGAGCACGACGCGAACCTCCGTCCCTGGGTGCAGGCAGCCAAGCGCACCGGCGCCCAGGTGAAGTGGGTCGACTTCGACCCCGAGACCGCCGAACTGGACGCCGACCGCGCCGTCGAGTTGATCGGTGACCGCACCCGGCTGGTCGCGCTCACTGCGGCGTCCAACCTGCTGGGCACGATGCCGCCGGTTGCCCGGCTCGCCCGGGCAGCGCACCGCGCCGGCGCCCTGGTGTTCGTGGACGGTGTGCACTACACCGCCCACAACCTGGTGGACATCCACGCGCTGGGCGCCGATTTCTTCGTCTGCTCGCCGTACAAGTTCCTCGGCCCGCACTGCGCTGTGCTCGCCGCCGACCCGGCCACGCTCCAGGGCATCCACCCGGACAAGCTGCTCCCCTCCCCAGACGACGTCCCTGAGCGCTTCGAGTACGGAACCCTGCCCTACGAGATCCTCGCGGGGGTGACCGCGGCGATCGACTTCCTCGCTGGCATCGCTCCCGGCGAGGGCAGCACCCGCCGGGAGAAGCTGGAGCAGTCCTGGGCCGCGATCGACGCCCACGAACTCCGGCTGCGCGAACGGATCGAGTCCGAGTTGGCCCAGTTGCCAGGTGTCGTGGTGCACTCCCGGGCCGAGCACCGCACCCCCACTCTGCTGGTGACCATCGACGGCCGCTCGACCCGCGAGGCCTATGCCTTTCTCGCCCGGCGCAACGTCCTGGTGCCGGCCGGCTCGTTCTACGCCGTCGAGGCATTCGGACGACTCGGCCTGGCCGACACCCACGGCCTGCGGATCGGTCTGGCCCCCTACACCGACGACCAGGACGTGCAGCGCCTGATCGAGGGCCTGCGCAGCTTCCTGACGCTCGGCTGAGCGGCCGGGGGACGCCTGTGCCCCGGTAATCCGCACCGCCCCGCCGGAGGCGGCCGGGCCCGAGGCTACGCTGGAGGAGTGGCGCCACCGGGCGCCCCCATCAGCAGGAGGCAGCCATGGGGCAGCGTTCAGCAGCGCGCATCGCGGCCGCCCTCGCCCTCGGTCTGCTGACCGCCTGCAGTTCCCCGGGAGGTTCCATGCCCGCCAGCCAGCCACCGTCCGCCGGTTCTGCCTCCCCAGCACCGGAAGAGTCGGTCCAGCCGCCGTCCGGCACGCCGCCGACGGTCCCGACGCCGTCCGGCAGGCCGCCCTTCCAGACCATGCCCCCGCTGCCCGACAGCACCCCGGTGACCATCCCGCAGGACCGCTGGCAGGCGATCCTGGACGATCTCGCCAGTCGTGGCGTGGCCGTCGAGGTGGCCCCCGAGGTGGAACGGGCCGAGCGGGTGACCTGGCCGGACTCCTCGCTCGGCTGCCCGTCCCCGGGGACGATGTACACCCAGCAGCTCATCGACGGCATGCGGGTGGTGGTGACGGCGGACGGCCAGCGCTACGACTACCGCTTCGGGACAGACGCCACGCCGAAGCTCTGTACCCGAGCCCGCTGACCGGGCGCAGCCGCCGCTTGCCCGGCAGAAACCGGGCAGGAGAGACCACGCGCGTGGATAGTGTCCGCGACTGGCCTGAATCACCCGGTTTCTGCGGACGCCACCCGCCTGACTCAGGTTGGAACCGCCCTGGGTTCGACAGTCCCCCAGCGCACACCGCCGGAGAGGCCGAAGCGCCCCGCCCCAGGAAGGGACGGGGCGCTTCGGACTTGCCTTACTTGCCGGCGATGAGCAGGGCCTCGTCGGCTGCCTTGTTGTCGAAGGCCACCACCATCGAGCCCAGCGGCTTCTGCGCGGCCCACTGGTCAGCGTCGATGGTCAGGGTCGTCTTCGCCGAACCCTTGCGCGCCACCTGGAGGTAGTCGCCGTCGGAGATCGCCTTGGCGTACGGGTTGTACGTCGCGGACGACGTCGAGTCCGACTCCGGGTAGCCGAGCACCGAGTAGGTGTCGACCGAGTAGCGGAAGGCTCCGGTGTCCTGCGAGATCCCCAGATCGCTGGCGAAGACCGGGATCAGCACGGTGCTGCTGTCGGTCGGGGCAGTGGCCAGGAAGCCGGCGGCGTACACGTCACCCGTGGCCGCTTCCAGCAGGAAGACCTCCATATGCCCGTCAGCGCTGCCGTCCCGGATCAGGCCCGAGTCGACCGCGATCACCTGCCAGTCCACGGCGCCGTCCCGGTCGACGTCGATGTTGACGTCGTACTCGAACTCGGCAGCGTTGGAGAACCGCTTGTGCGAGTTGACCGCGAACACCAGCAGTTGACCGTCCGCGCCGTAGTCGAGCGACTGCACGCCCACGGCCCGGACGTCGAGGCCACCCACGGCGCTCCGCGGGAGGTCCTTACCGTCCGAGATCCCCCAGGTGTAGAAGTCCGCCGCCGCGGGCAGCGCGCCCTTGGAGTTGGTCAGCTTCACGTCCACCGAGGTGACCGGCACCGGCGTGGGCGTCGGCTTGCCCTTGCCGTGGCTGCCCTTCGACGATGACCACGGGGTGCCCGGCTTGGTCTTCTCGGCCAGCTTGAAGGACGAGGGGCTCGCCTTCACATCGGCCTGCGCCCGCGGCACCAGCAGGTACGGCACCGCCAGCTTGACGCCGTCACCGGAGGGCTTCAGCACAATGCTGCCGGAGACCTGGTTGAAGCCGAACTCGCTGGCCAGGGACGAACCGATCACGCCCGCCGACACCTTCAGGTGCACCGCCACAGCGGTGGTCTTGCCAGCCTTGACGGTGACCGTCTTCGGGAAGATCGTCAGCTTCGCCGGCAGCGACTGCTCGGAGGCGACCGCGGACAGCTTGTAGGTGACCGACGTCTTGCCCTTGTTGGTGATGGTGAGCACCTTGATCCCGTTGTAGCTCTTCTGGACGTCGGCGAAGCCGAAGCTCAGCGAGGCCTCCCGCGCCCAGCCCTTGGTGGTGCGGTAGTAGTCGCCGCCGACCAGCACCTGGGCAGCCACCGCTCCGGCAGCATCCACCAGCCCGAGGCCACCGCGGACGGTGTCCTGGTCGCCCACCTTCTCCGGATCGGCGGTCTCGGCGAGCGCCGTGGCGACCTCCGAGGCCGACCACTTCGGGTGCGCCTGCACGGTCAGGGCGGCCACGCCGGCCACATGCGGTGCGGCCATCGAGGTGCCCGAGATGGTGGCCGCGCCGTTGCCCGTCCCGGACCCGGTCGACACCACGGAGACACCCGGGGCGGCAAGGTTCGGGCTCACCGAGGAGTCCCCACTGCGCGGTCCGTTGGACGAGAACGAGCCGTACTTGGTGTAGCCGGGATTGTCCACCTGGGCTGCGACCATCGACACCGTGCCGCCGTCCGCGGCGGCCAGCACGTCAGCTGCCGTGCTGGGCACGCCCAGGAAGGGGATCGTGACCTCGTACGGGGTGCCGTCGTCGGGGTTGCTGGTGATCGGGCCCTCATAGGGCGGGTAGCCGGCGTCGGTGTTCAACTGCAGGACGGCTGCGGCCCCGGCCTGCTGGCCGTAGATCGCCTTGGCCACCCGGGCACAGTTGCCCCGGGTCGCCACCGCCAACTGCTTGCCGCCCGGGCGCACACCGGCGGCGGCGAAGGCCTCCGGGCTGCAGCCCAGAGCCTCGTTCTCGGCGGTGGCCGGATTGTCCTTCAGCACCACGACGTCGTAGCTGGCGTCCGGGATGGTCGCACCGGTGGCGTTGACCGCGGACAGCGTGGCGCCGGTGCTGAAGCTCAGCTTCGCGCCCGGGAAGGTCTTGATGGCGTCCACGGCGGCCACCGAGATCACGCCCTCGCCGGTGCCGGGGCTGCCGGCCAGGTAGGGGCTGTCGCCCTCGTTGCCGGCCGAGGAGATGACGACGACGCCGGCGGCCACCGCGTTGGTGGCGGCGGTGGCGACCGGATCGTCCCTGCGTCCGTAGGGCGAACCCAGGGACATGTTGATCACGTCCATGTCATGGGCGACCGCCCAGTCGATGGCCTCGGTCACCACGTCGGAGGTGCCACCGCAGCCGAAGACCCGCAGCGCGTAGAGATCGACCGCCGGAGCGACGCCGGGGCCGACGTTGAAGGACTTCGACGCGGTGCTGTCGTCGTACGGCCCGGGGTAGGTGGCGCCGGCGCTGGTCACGCCGTTGCCGCCGATCGTGCCGGCGACATGACTGCCGTGCCCGTTGCAGTCCAGCGGGTTGGGATCCGGCTTCGGAACCGAGTTCGGGTCGTCCGCGTCGTAGGCGTCGCCGACGAAGTCCCAGCCGCCCTTCACCCGCGGCGCGGTGGGGCCGAACAGGGCGGGGTCAGCTTCCTTGCCCTCGGACGCGTGCGCGGTCTCATAGGCCTTGACAGTGCCGGGGCCGGAGAAGTTCGCGTGGGTGTAGTCGATGCCGGTGTCGATCACCGCCACCTTCACCCCCTTGCCGGTGTAGCCGGTGTTCTTCCACACCTGCGGCACGCCCAGGTAGGGCACCGACACCGCATTGTCGAGGGAGAAGGTCTGCACCGGGTGGACCGCCACCACGTCCGCGGAGCCGGCGATCGCGTCCAGCTGGGAGACCGCCACCCGCACCCGCAGGCCGTTGTAGGCCGACTGCATCCGGGTCTCAACCTTGCCGCCGCGGCCGGTGACCGTCTTGGCCACCTTGTCCTGGGTCTTGTCCAGCTTGGTGCGCACCGAGGCCCGCTCGGACGAACTGAGCCGGCGGCCCTCCCTGGCCTCCACCACGGCGACCGGGTCACCGGCCACCTCGACGATCACGTCCACCTTGGCATTGCTGCCGCCTGCCTTGAGGGTGATCTGCGGATCCACCTTGCCGGTGTTCCCGGTGCGGGTGAAGCGGTCAGTCGGGATGTCGGGGGACGGCGCCGCCCATGCGGCGCCCGCAGGCACCACCAGGGCGAGCACGCCCGTGGCGACCAGGAGCTTTCGATACACGATGTTGGCCAGCCTTTCGTGAATGCACTGGGGCGCTGTGCCCACTGCCGAACAGCCCACGCGGGGGTGAGACTGCTAGGGAGGCTAGGGGGTGGGGCGGACGGGGTCAACGGTCGCCGCCGCACTGGACTGTCACACCTGAGGAGCGACTTGAGGTTCGTGCTCCTGCCCTGCGGCCCCGGGATGCGCCACAGTGGGGGCATGGCAGCACACTCCACCACCCTGAGTTTTCTCGGCGGCGCCCGCACGGTCACCGGCTCGAAGTATCTGCTCGGCCAGGGAGAACGACGCATCCTGGTGGATGCCGGGCTCTTCCAGGGCGAGAAGCGGTTCCGGGAGCTGAACTGGGCCGACTTCCCCGTCCCGCCCTCGTCCATCTCCGACATCCTGCTCACCCATGCCCACATGGATCATGTCGGCTATCTGCCCGCCCTGGTCGCGAAGGGGTTCTCCGGGCGGGTCTGGGCCACCCCGGCGAGCATCCGGCTGGCCGAGATCGTGCTGCGGGACTCGGCCTTCCTCAACGAGCGGGACGCCGAGCATGCCGCCCAACGTGGCTACTCCAAGCACATTCCGCCGCTGCCGCTCTACACCACTGCCGACGTGGAGGACACCCTGCCGCTGTTCCGGGCGGTGTCATTCGACAGCGACGTCGACCTGGGCAGCGGGACCATCGCCCGCTGGACCAGGGCAGGGCACATCCTCGGCTCGGCCAGCATCCGGGTGCAGACCCCGGCCACCGCGGTGCTGTTCTCCGGCGACCTCGGCCGGCACGACCACCCCGTGCTGCGCGCCCGGGACATCCCCGAGGGAGCGCCCACCGTCCTGATCGAGTCGACCTACGGCGACCGGGAGCATCCCGAACCCGAGGGACTGCCGCACGAGCCCTTCGCCGACCTGATCCGGCGGACGGCGCGCCGTGGCGGCTCGGTGCTCGTCCCGGCATTCGCCGTCGACCGTACCGAGGTGGTGCTGAAGACCCTCTCGGAGATGCAGGACGACAGCCGCATCCCCGATCTGCCGATCTTCGTGAACTCACCGATGGCGCTGGCGGCGCTACGGGTCTACCGCGATCCGGAGTTCGCCGACGAACTGCGGCCCGACCTCGATCCCGACCACTTCATCCACCTGCCGCAACTGCGGGAGGTGCGTTCCACCGAGGAGTCGATGCAGCTCAACGATCCCAAACACCCGTGCATCATCATCGCCGCCAGCGGCATGGCGACCGGCGGACGGGTGCTGCACCACCTGGAGCACATGCTGCCCGACCACAAGCACGCGGTGGTGCTGGTCGGCTACCAGGGCGAGGGCACGCGCGGCCGCTCGCTGGTCGAGGGCGCCACCCACCTGAAGATGCACGGCCGCTACGTGCCGGTACGCGCCGAGATCCTGCAGGACAACGAGTTCAGCGTCCACGGCGACTGCTCCGACCTGCTCGACTGGCTGACCGAGCTGAGTCCGCGCCCGCAGACGGTGTTCACCGTCCACGGCACCGAGGACGCGGCGCGCTCCTTCGGCGTGAAGATCACCGAACACACCAGCGCCGCGGCGATCCTTCCCACCTTCGGCGAGACGGTGCGCCTCGACTGACCCCGGCCGGCCAGGCCGGACGGACAACCTCAGCGCTAGACGGCCGCTTCCGGACCGGCGCGCCCCTTGGCGGGCCGTCCAGCGCCGGAATCGTCCCAGCAGCGGGCGCGAGAGCCCTGCCAAGGAGCTATCCGCTGGTCACCCCCGCCTGCTCGGCCAGCAACTCCAGGATGTGGCGGTAGGGACGGCCGGTGGCGCGGGTCATGCCCAACTCGCAAGTGCGTTTCAGGCTGGCGTGGGCGGTCGCGTCCAGCCGTGCCACCTCGGCAGCCTCGGGACGGGTCGCAGCAGCCCCAGCGTGAGCCGGGGGACGGTTCCCCGGTCCGGTTCACCATCACTGGGCCGAGGCAGGGGGCCGCGACCCAGTTCACCGCCGCTGGACTATGCGCCCGGCGCTGACTAGGCAGTGCTGTCCAGCTGTGCCAATCGTTGGACCGTCCCTCGGCTCAGCGAAGTCAGGCGGGCCAACTGCCGAACCGATGCACCCTCGCGCAGCGACTGCACGATGGCCCACTGTTGGATTGAGCGGGGGAGGTCCACAATGTCTGTCACGGAGTGCTGCCGACAGAACTGGCTGAGGATCCTCGCCACCGCGGGGTCCGTGAGTGCCACGCGGGGCGGCGGCAGCGGGTCGGGATCGATGGCCTCGGGATCCGGCGTGGCAGCCAGCTGAGCAATCGTGGCCACGTCGATGAGGGACAGTAGCGCATCCTGGTCGATGGGAGCATCGGCGCTCAGGCTGCTCCAACGATACTGATCGGGCCGCTCGACCATTCCCGCCTTAACCGGGTTGTTCCAGACGTAGCGAAGCAGCGTCACAAAGTACCCATCGTCCTCCACCGGACGACTCCTGAACCGGTCCTGAAACACGTGCCCAACGCGTCCGTACTTCGTGTTGTACCACCAGGCATAACGCACGCCGAACCGCTTCACCACCTGCCCAACCGTCTCGCTGCCGGTGCGGAGGACGAGGTGCACATGGTTTGTCATCAGGCAATAGGCAAGCACGCGGCAATCTGCGGCTTCCCGCGCGGCCCTCAGGTCGCGCAGGAAGCGCAGGTGATCCTCCTCGTCAAGGAAAATCGCCTGCCTGTTGATGCCGCGGAGCATCACGTGGTAAACGTCTGATTCGCTGAGTAGCCGACTCCTTCGAGGCATAAGCCCGTCTCCGTCCTGTGAGTACATCCCCCACTCTCGTCAGGAGGACAGCGAACGTGCCACCCAATTGGAAACCTGTGGATAACTGGTCTTGACACAAGCTCCGTCCACAGGCGCACTGCGCTGGATAGTGGCCTTGGACGGATTGACGCCGTTAGTCCTGTCGCCCAGCAGGACGAAACAGTCCTCGTGCACGAGCCGCAACATCACTCAGCGGGCCTCCGAGGTGCAACTCAAGATCGCAAGGTTGTCGCCCAGCAACAGGGACGACCGCGAACAGACTAGGTCACACGATGGCGAGGGACGGCTGACGAAACCGGAAACTGATCCAGCGAGATGCCCTCCAGCAAATCTCCCGGTGCAACCTCAAGTGCCGTAGCGATGCGGACAAGCGAGTGAATGCTCGGCATTGCTCGACCGCTCTCGTACGCCCGCACATTGGACGAGTCGATCGAAGCTCGAACGGCAACCTCGTCCTGAGTCAGCCCACGCTGAAGCCGTCGTTCGGTGATGCGAGCCCCGATATGAGCTGCTGCAGCTGATGGGACTCGCGACACAACGTCCACCATGGTCGGTCCCGGTGGCGCGTACCAGAGCGCTAGTACCCGGGTTCTAGTACATTGAGCCCAGCACGGAAACCGAAAGGAGAAAGGCAATGGGGACGAGAGACGAGCTGGCGAGGCTCGTGACTGCCTACGGATACACCATGGTTCGACCATTCAGCTTGCCCACGTCCAGCGATGAGTTCTCGGCCGATCTATCGGGCGTCGGGCAAGTGCATTTGACCCTTCGACATGATGACGGTGTCCTGGGCGCGCTGACGGCGAACCTCAGCGGCAACGACAGCTTCGAGCAGACTTGGGCTGCCTTCAACACTGAGGTCGGGTCGAAGCAACACCACTCGATACCGCTGGCTATCGCGGAGATTCCTGCGATAGCCGTGGCATGGCACTCTGCGCCGGAAGATTCCATCGTAGACGTCAAGCATGTGCTCGATTTGCTCGAGAGCCTGCGGTGAGCGAGTACACGCGTTCCGAGGCGTTCGCCGTCGCACGTGCACAAGAGAGGAAGGCCATCAAGCGGATGCAGAGCTACGGGACCTTCCTGGTTCTGGGGATCATGGCAACCGGGTTCGGGCTTTTTCTTCTCCTCATCTCCGGCGCGGGATGGACCGCCCCTGAAGATCTGGACGGCTTCCGTACCTGGGGAACGTGGATGCTGATTGGCGGCGGCGTGAGCGTTGCGGCGGCATTCGTTTCTCGTTCGAACGCCAAGCGCGACTTCGATCGAATTCATGAACTGGCCAGACGATACGGTTTCGATCCGAAGGATCTCTAGATGCGCAGCGCCGTCCTACCCTACGAGTAGGGGTAGGGGGCCGTCCCTTACTCGCTCGTCGCCCCGAATGACGAAAGCAGTGGCCGCGGGCCGGAGAACCGTCCCCTGGCCCGCGTGTCCAAGCTGGGCCGAGAAAGGCGAGGAGACCGACCACCAGCGTCCAGCGCAGCAACCCACCACGGCCGGAACGCCGTCGAATGCGGCATCAACAGGTCCAAACGCCAGCGAGCGTTCGTCAACTGCTACGACAAACTCGCCGTCCGCTCCACCACCACCATCCAGATCGTCGTCCTCAACGGCTGGCTCAAACCATCTTCGTAGCCCGCCTCAGGTCAAGCCGACTGCTGACCCGTGATCCGGAGAGCTGCCGTGCCTGCCAGTCGGACAAGGTTGTCGCGAACCTGGGGCTGATTTGTCCAGTCGCGCTCATCCCAGGCCTCGCCGGTGAGATCGTCCCCGCTGTAGAGCAACTGGGCAAGCGGGACGCCGCGGAACTGCGCAACCGCAGCCAGGGACGCGGCCTCCATTTCAACGGTGATGCAGCCCTCCCGACGGCGGGCAGCGATCTTGGCCGGCGTCTCCCGGTACGGGGCGTCGGTCGTCCAGGTGCGTCCCGTCGCGAAGGGGACACCCTCCTCGGCCAGTACCTGTTCGAGGAGGCGGGTCGCGGTGTCGTCCAGATCGATCCACCGGCCGGCGGGAAAGTAGTGGTGTGACGTGCCCTCGTCCCGCAGTGCGGACCTGACGACGACAAGGTGTCCGACGGTGAGGTCTTCGTGCAGAGAGCCGGCTCCGCCACAGACAACGAAGGTGCGGCAGCCCAGCGCAATTGTCTCCTCGAGCAGACCGGCGGCCAGCGGGCCACCGACACCGCTGTACAGGACAGCGAGTCGCTCACCCTCGTGGTCTACCTCGATGAGCGGATGCTCGCCGTCCGCCCATCTGTTGTACGCCAGCACCCGGCCGCCGTTGGCGAGCAGTCGCTGCACGGTGTCGCCAAAGAAGGTGATCACGCAGGCAGCTGGAGCATCGAGCGGCTGCAGTTGGTCCGCCGGCTCGATAAACGCTCGCGGCGCTGGGTCGAAATCGAGAAGTGGGCTGTGGTGATCGGTGCTGACGTCGTTCACCGCCTCAGGCTACCCAACGGCATATCCAGTGGTCGGGCAGATCTGCGGGCCTGGGCACGGGCCGGGGACGGCCCGGTCAACCGAGCCGTCCCCGGCCGTCCTTTCCCAGACGTCTATCCCAGCTGCTCGGCGAGCAACTCCAGGATGTGGCGGTAGGGACGGCCGGTGGCGCGGGTCATGCCCAGCTCGCAGGTGCGGTTCAGACTGGCGTGGGCGGTCGCGTCCAGCCGTGCCACCTCGGCAGCCTCGGGACGGGTCGCAGCGGCTGTCAGCTCGGGGTGCAGCATGCCGCGGTCGCCAGCGAAGGCGCAGCAGCCCCAGTCGAGCGGGACGTTGACCTGTTCGGCGACGGCCTCGGCCACGGTCACCAGGTCGGGGTTGATCCCCAGTTGGGTGGACGAACAGGTCGGGTGCAGGGTGACCGAGTCGAGCTTGCGGATCCTGGACGAAGGCCGTGCAGAACACGGGGCCTGCCCGGGCTCTCCCGAGGCCAGGGACGACGTGTCCTCGCCTCGCGAGGGAGCTTTCCCCAGCACCGGCAGGACATGACGAGCGACGAAGGTCACCGCGTCGATCACCTCAACATTCAGGCTGGGGTCCGACTCGATCATGTGCCCGAAGCCCTCGGTGCAACTCGATGCGTCGCAGACCACCGGCAGGCGTCCGTCCTCGGTCGCGGACCGGATCACCGGCAGCACCCTGGCTTTCATCTCCTGGTAGCCGGTCGGGACACCCTTGCTCGACCACGGCGTGCCGCAGCACAGCGACTCGATCCCGTCCGGGATCAGCAGGGTGATCCCGGCCTCCGCGCAGAGCGCCTCGAAGCTGCGCTGCACCCCGTGGCCTTCGACCGGTCCGAACATCACGTTCACGCACGCGGGCAGATAGACGGCCGCGGGAGGAGTCGGGACGGCTTGCCCGCGTGGGGTCTCGACGAGGTCCGCTGCAGCCGAGGAAGAGACGACCTCACGGGACGCGGGGGGCTGCTGGCTTCCGGCAGGCTGCCCGCGGCGGGGCTGTCCACCCCCGGGCAGTTCGGCCGACCACAGCGGGATGTTGTCCGTCCCCAGCACGGCCCGGGCGGCGTGGTTCAGCCCGCGCAGCACCGGGTCGAGCGGCCCCGGCATCGCCGCGGTGATGGTCAGCACCGTCGAGAAGGTGCCGGTCGTCCCCTTCCAGTGCCTGGCCAGCGTCGTCCAGGCCGCCTTGGTGGCCGCGGGCGTCGTCCGCTCCCGCCGCAGCTTCTTCACCAGCAACCCGGTGTTGATCTGCACCGGGCAGGCGGTGCCGCACATCCCGTCCACCGCGCAGGTGTGCACCACCTGATAGTCGAACTCCTTCTCCAGCCGGGCCACCGCAGCCAGCTCGCCCGCCGCCTCCAGCGACTCGATCTCGCGCCGGACGGCGATGCGCTGCCGCGGTGTGAGCGTCAGGCTGCGGGAGGGGCAG
This sequence comes from Propionicimonas sp., assembly GCF_034927565.1. GTDB lineage: Bacteria > Actinomycetota > Actinomycetes > Propionibacteriales > Propionibacteriaceae > Propionicimonas. The sequence goes on along the minus strand of NZ_JAYFPT010000010.1, from coordinate 22,138 downwards.
ACGGGCTCGCAATAGCCGCAGGAGGTACAGCGATCGACTTCCTCATCGACGCTCGGGTTGAGCTTGATGTGCTTCAGGTGCAACTCCGGGTCGTCGGTGATGATCGTCTGGGCGTTCAGCAGCCCGCGCGGGTCGAACAGCCGCTTGACCTCGCACATCACCTCGTACAGCTCGTCGCCGTATTGCCGCCGGACGAACGGCGCCATCACCCGGCCGGTGCCGTGCTCGGCCTTCAGCGAGCCGTCGTTGGCCAGGATCAGGCCGACCATGTCCTCGGTGAAGTCAACGTAGCGCTGCAGCTGGGAGTCGTTCTCGAACCGGTCGGTGATCATGAAGTGGACGTTGCCGTCCTTGGCATGGCCGAAGATCACCGAATCGGCATAGGAGTAGCGGTCGAACAACCCCGCCAGTTCCACGCAGGTGTCGGCCAGCTTCGCCACCGGGACGACGACATCCTCCAGCAGCGCCGTCGAACCGCTGGGACGGGCCCCGGCCACCGAGGTGTAGAGCCCCTTGCGCAGCGTCCACAATCCGGCTCGCAGGGCGGCATCATCGGTGAGCTGAACCGGACCACCGACCGGCAGGTCGTCAAGCGTCGGACGGGCTTCCTGGACGAGGTGCTCCAACTCCTCGGCACTGGTGGCCTGGTACTCCAGCAACAGCGCGGCCTGGGTGGAGACGTCCAACTGCTTGATCATCGCCGGGCTGTCCCCGAACCGCTGGCCGACCCGCAACGAGGTGGCGTCCATCAATTCCAGGGTGGCAGCACCGGTGGCCACCAGCCCTGGCAGGGAGTTGTTCGCCGCATACAGGTCGTCGAAGACCACCAGCGCAGTAGCGACGTGGCCACGGACCGGGACGGTCCGGAAGGTCGCCGAGGCGACGAAGGCCAGCGTGCCCTCGCTGCCGATCAGCAGGTGGGTGAGGATGTCGACCGGGGTGGTGTGGTCCACCAGGGCGTTGATGCCGTAGCCCATGGTGTTCTTCATGCTGAACTGCTGGCTGATCTTCGCCACCGACGCCGGGTTGCCGACCACCCGCCGGCGCAGCGTCAGCAGCCCTTCGTAGAGCGCGGGTTCGAGGGTGCGGAGCTTCTCGTCCGCATCGGCAGCACCGGTGTCGATGATCGTCCCGGACGGCAGCACCGCGACCACTGACTCCAGCGTCCGGTAACTGTTCTCGACGGTCCCACAGGCCATCCCCGAGGAGTTGTTGGCCACCACGCCGCCGATCGTGCAGGCGGCCTCGCTGGCCGGATCCGGCCCGAACTTGCGGCCGTAACGGGCGAGGTGGGCATTGAGTTGCCTGACCGTGACCCCGGGCTCCACCCGGACCCGCGCCCCGTCGTCCAGGATCTCGACGCCGGTGAAATGCCGCCGGACGTCGGCCAGCACCTGGTCGGTGCCGGCCTGCCCCGACAGGCTGGTGCCGCCGGAACGGAAGGTGAGCCCGATTCCGGCTGCAGAGGTGGCCCGCAGCAGGTGGGCCACCTCCTCGGCAGTGCGGGGGGTCACCACCGCCGCCGGGTGCAGCAGGAAGTGGGAGGCGTCGTGGGCCAGCGCCCGGCGGTCGAGTTCGGCCATCCGGAGCTGTCCCGAATCGGCCACGCACCCCGCGAGCAGGGTCGCGAGGGTCTCGGCGGACACCGACGTGGCGGTCATGACGCGGGCACCAGCTCGACGAGCAGGGCGAGGGGAGGGAGCACAGCAACTCCAGCCGGGCGGACGAGACGTCCTCCGACCGGAGCCAACGGCTGAACGAGGAGTGGCATGGGCAGATCCTCCAGGACTACTGATTGACAGGTGGATTGTCGGACAAGTTGACTTGCTCTGCAAGTGGTTTTGCCCAGAAGCCGGCCTAGAATCGCCACCACCAGCAGCAAGGACACAGCCGTGGTTCGAAATCTGACCATCACGTCGGTCGTCGACGCGGTGGTTGACGACCTGAAAGCCCAGGTACTCGCCAGGGAACTCGCTCCCGGACTGCCGCTGACCGAGGCCGAGATCGCCGTCCGCTACGACGTCGCCCGAGCCTCGGCAAAGGCCGCCATCGAACGCCTGGTCAGCGACAAGGTGCTGGTCCGCAAGAACCACAAGACCGCCCGCGTGGTCGAACTCGGTCCGGCCGACGTTCGCGACATCTACGACACCCGCGCCTACGTGGAGTCGGAGGTGCTGCGCCGGCTGGCACTGCGCCGGACGGTCCCGGCCGAGTCCCGGGCGGCCAACGCCGAGATCGCAGCCCTGTGGGCCCGGGGCGACTACGACATCGCCGAACCGGACATGCGATTCCACACCGCCCTGATCGACGCCCTCGGCAGCCCCCGGACGAGCGCCATCTACGGCTCGCTCGCCTTCGAGGTGAAGCTCTGCATGGCGCAACTGCAGGGCAGCCATCAACTCAGCCCGCAGATCATCGTCGCCGAGCACGCCCGGATCCTCGACCTGATCGAGGCCGGGGACGGGGAGTCGGTCGCCCATCTGCTCGCCGAACACCTCGCCCGGGCCCGGGAGCTGCTTGCCGGCGCCCTGGGCGGTACCCCCGGTGCCGAGGCCCACCTGCCGTCCTCAGCCCTCCAGGCCGTCTGACGCGGCAAACCCTTCGTTTTCTCAGCAAATCGCAAGCAATTCATCAGCTCCCGTTGCGGTGAGCCTCACCAACCGGCAGACTGGACACGCAACTGCACGCCTGGGGGGAACCGGACGCGTCCGGTCCTATCAGGAACACCCCCATGGTCTTCACCCGACTGATTACTCGTTCAGTGGTTGCCGTGTCCTGCCTCGCGCTGGTCGGCGTCGGTCTGGACAGCCCGGCCCTCACCGCAGCAGCACCCATCCCGGAGGTCGCCCGGGCGAGTAAGCCCGTGATCCCTGCCGAGGCTCCGGCCGTCACGCCGGTCAAGGCCGTCGCGCTGGCGTCCAACAACAAGATCGGCTCCTTCGAGAAGAGCCTGCTGAAGGAGATCAACAAGGCCAGGTCGAAGGCTCGCAAGTGCGGCTCGACCAAGTACAAGGCCGCCAAGTCACTGTCCTGGAACGCCAAGCTCGGCACCGTCGCCGAGAACCACTCCAAGGACATGTCGAAACGGAACTACTTCAGCCACAACACCAAGGGCAGCAACGCCTCGCCGTTCACCCGGATCAAGAAGGCCGGGTACAAGTACAAGGCGGCCGGCGAGACCATCGCCGCGGGCTATGCCACCCCGCAGGCCGTGGTGAAGGCCTGGCTGAAGAGCCCGGGCCACTGCAAGGTGCTGATGAACAAGACCTACACCCAGATCGGTCTGGGCTTCTACAAGGGCGGCGGCACCTACGTGACCTACACCACCGCCGACTTCGGCAAGCCGAAGAAGTAGCTGCGGCAGCGTCCGCGCAACGCTGACCCAGCCTGGAACCTGATCAGCTGCGACCCAGCGGTCGTCGATGTCGTGGGCTGCTCGTGGCGCATCCGGGCCTCAGGTGGGACGGAGGGCCCGTCCGGCCCACCGCCGACCCGGCAACGACGCACTGCCGGATCTCCCAAAGCCAGACCCACCGCAGCCATGGGTCCGTCCGGCCCGCTGCCGATCCAGGTAGGCCCACCACCCAGCCCCCGGAACCCGATCCACCGCGGACGCGCGTCCGACCTCAACCACCTGCCGATCCAGCCAGGGGCAGCACCGGGCTCGTGCCCAAAAACCAGGCTCACCTCCGACATCCGCCGGAGGTGAGCCTGGTTTGGATCTGGAGGGAAGCCTGGTGGAGGTCAGCTTCCCGTTGTGGTCTTCAGTTGTAGACGTGAGGAGAGCTCCTCGGATCGGCTGCCCGGCCGGTGTCCCACCTCTTAACTCGGGTGGGGGGCACTCACGCACCCCCCACCCGAGGGCAGGTGGCAACACACCTGGCTGGATACGCCGTCAAGCGGCGAACGAGCAGACGATGTGGCGGCCGGGGCGGTCACGCCCCGGACCGGTCAGGCCGAGACGGTCTCGGACTTGGTGGCAGCCGCGGCCTGCACAGTCGCGGTGCCCGAGATGCGCAACCCCCAACCCACCAGGATGGACACGACACCGACACCGACGGCGAACAGCGCGACACCGAAGGCGATCACCGAGGTGAACAGCGAGGCGCGGAGGAAGGAGCCGTTCATCGCGGTGGCGCGAAGCGGATCCTCCTTGTCGAGTTCGGCGTAGGTCTTGCCGCCGGTGGCCTCCAGGGCGTGGTGGCTGATCATGTCGGCCTGGACGAAGGCGCTGATCGGATCGACGACCGGAGCACCGGCCATCAGGTAGGCGTCGCCGGACACGGTGATCTTCTCGGCGGCGAGCTTGGAACTGACAGCGCCCCAGGTGGCGATGCCAGCGATGATGAAGACGAGGCCAAGGATCATGGTGACCAGGCCGATGGTGCGTACTTTGGAGCCGTTCGCTGCTGCGATAGCCATGGGAGTATCCCCTGTTTCCTGCACGAGTTCTGTTGCCACACTGCCTCCACGATGGCCTTGCCGTTGGCGACCCGTCGTGCATACCGAGTCGGTGTCAAGAACCATCCGCTACGCAAAGTTAGGCAACCCTGCCCTGTTCTGTCCACTCGAAATCGCGAATTGTGCGCATGGATTTCTTAGGAAGTGCATACCTACGAACGGAAGCGGACATCCGAGTCCTGTTCTGTATCACATCTTGTCAGAACGGGTTTCGGCAGGCGAAGATATTGATCTGCCTGCCGAATGTCCGGCCGAGTCCGTCAGAACCCGCTCGCGGGGATGCCGTCTGGAGTTAGGCTCAAGCGGTCCGGACGAGAGGAGTCGCCAGATGAAGTACCGCAGGATCGGTGGACGGTCCGTCAGCGCGATCGGGCTCGGGGGCATGCCGATGTCGATCGAAGGGCGCCCGGAGGACCGCTCCCAGAGCATCGCCACCATCCACGCCGCGCTGGACGCCGGCATCACCCTGATCGACACCGCCGACGCCTATCACCAGCACGCCGGCGAGGTGGGCCACAACGAGATCCTGATCGCCGAGGCCCTCGCCTCCTACGGTCCGGGCGCCACTGACGTACTGGTCGCCACCAAGGGCGGGCAACTGCGTCCCGGGGACGGAAGTTGGACGGTCAACGGCCAGCCGCAGTACCTCAAGCAGGCCGCTCGCGAGTCCGCGAAGCGGCTCGGGGTCGAGGCGATCGCCCTGTACCAGCTGCACCGGCCGGATCCGGCGGTGCCGTACGCCGATTCGATCGGCGCGCTGCGCGACCTGCTGGACGCGGGCGTGATCCGGCAGGCGGGGATCTCGAACGTCTCGATCGAGCAGGTCGACATCGCCCGCGACGTCCTGGGCGACGACCTGGTGTCGGTACAGAACCAGTTCAGCCCGCTGCATCTGGATTCCCAGCCCGTGCTGGAATACTGCACCGAACGCGGGCTGGCCTTCCTCCCCTGGAGCCCGCTGGGCGGCATCCGCCGAGCGTCTCAACTCGGGGCGACGCAGAGCGTGCTGAGCGAGATCGCACACGCTCGCGGGGTGAGTCCCTATCAGGTGGTCCTGGCCTGGGAGCTCTCGCTGGCCGAGAACGTCGTCCCGATCCCCGGCGCCTCCAAGGCCGCATCGATCGCCGACGACGCCCTGGCTCCCGACCTGGACCTCGACGAAGCCGAGATCGTCCGGATCGAGAACTCGCTGGCCTGACGGCGCCCCCGCCGGACCATGCGGGACGGCGGCGCGCCACCGCCGCCGGGCTGGCGGCATGGCGATGACCGCCCCCGCCCAGAACCCGCTACCTGCAGCGTCCCTTTCCCGTCGAATCCCAGGGACAGAGTTCGACCCAGCCGGAATATCCCGACCTGACAACGCCTTGTACCATCGTCAGCGCCAGTGTCGACGCGGCATGCCCGACCCGCCCGGTTCGCCGGACAACCTCCTCAGGGAGAGCTATGAGCCACGCTGACGCGACCGTCGCCAACGACCCCGTCCCCGCGCCCGATCCCGCCCAACCGGCGCGGCACCCCTCCGACCGGCTGCCGCGCGAGACGGTCACCCTGCTCACCGTCCTGCTGGTGGGCGCCTTCGTCGTGATTCTCAACGAGACTGCGATGAACGTGGCGCTGGCGAGCATCATGCACGACCTGCAGATCGACGAACGTGCCGCGCAGTGGCTGACTACCGGCTTCATGCTCACCATGGCGGTCGTGATCCCGACCACCGGGTGGTTGCTGCAGCGGTTCTCAACCCGCGCCGCGTTCACCCTGGCACTGGCGGTGTTCAGCATCGGGACGCTGGCCTGCGCGCTGGCCTTCACCTTCCCGCTGCTGCTGGCCGGCAGGATCATCCAGGCGACCGGCACCGCGATCATGATGCCGCTGCTGATGACCACCGTGATGGATGTCGTCCCGGCTCACATGCGCGGCCGGGTGATGGGCACGATCAGCCTGGTGATCGCTGTGGCACCGGCGATCGGGCCGACGGTGTCGGGCGTGGTGCTGCAGTTCCTGACCTGGCGGTTCGTCTTTGTCGTGGTGCTGCCGATCGCCCTCGGCATCCTCGCACTGGGCCTGCGATTCGTCCGCAATGTCGAGTCCGGACGGCCGGTCGGCCTGGACATGCTGAGCGTCCCGCTGGCGGCATTCGGCTTCGGCGGTCTGGTGTACGGGCTCAGCCTGATCGGTGACGGCACCGTCCCGACCTGGCGGCTGACGGCCGTGCTGGGCGTCGGCCTGCTCTCGCTGCTGGCGTTCGGCTGGCGTCAGGTGCGGTTGCAGCGGACGGACGCGGCGCTGCTCGACCTGCGCACCTTCACCCAGCCGGCCTTCGCGCTGGCGGTCGGCATGCTCGCGATCATGATGGTCGCGCTGTTCGGCTCGATCATCGCGCTGCCGCTGGTGCTGCAGCAGGCGCTGCACCTTGACCCGCTCGGCGTCGGCCTGCTGATGCTGCCCGGCGGCGTGCTGATGGGAGTGCTCGGCCCGCTGGTCGGGCGGCTCTACGACCTGGCCGGGCCGCGCTGGCTGCTGCTGCCGGGTGGGGCGGCCGTGCTCGGCGCGTTCGCCCTGTTCGCCCAGGTGACCCCGGACACGCCCTGGCCGTGGCTGATGGCGGCGAACCTGCTGCTGAGCCTCGGCTTCGCGTTCATGATGACCCCGTTGATGACCACGGCGCTGGGCTCGCTGCCCCACCAGTTGCGCAGCTACGGTTCGGCCGTGGTGGGCACCGTCCAGCAGGTCGCCGGTGCTGCCGGGACCGCCCTGTTCGTGACCGTGATGACGACCGTCGCCGCGACCGCCATCGGGACTCCCGAGGAGGCCCTCACAGCCGGGGCACGAGCAGCCTTCACCGTGGTCGGAGCCATCTGGCTGGTTCCGTTGGTGGCCGCTGGCTTCCTGAAGAAGCCCGCCGACACCGACCTCGACCAGCCCCTCCACTGACCGCCGCCTGGATCGGTAGCTCGCCCGGGACGATTCCACGTCCCGGTTGGGACGGGGGACGGTTCCCTGGCCCACAACGACGGGACACGGAACCGTCCCCTGGCCCAGGTATCCCCCGCTTGGGGTGAGTACGCTCTTCCCGTGCCGACACCTGAGTTCATCCTCCGCCTGCGCGAGAAGGTCGGGAACGAACCGCTGTGGCTCTCCGGGGCGACCGCGGTGGTCGTCCGTCCGGGTGAGGACGGGGACGAAGTGCTGCTCGTGCAGCGCTCGGACGACAACTCCTGGACGCCAGTCAGCGGCATCGTCGACCCCGGCGAGCATCCACACGAGGCCGCCCTGCGGGAGATCGCCGAGGAGGCCTGTGTGGTCGCCGAGGTGGAGCGGCTGGTCTGGCTGAACGTCACCGAACTGATCACCTATGACAACGGCGACCAGACCCGCTACATCGACCACGTCTTCCGTTGCCGGTATGTCGGCGGCGAGCCCTACCCTGCCGATGGCGAGGCCCTCCAGGCGGGCTTCTTCCCCGTCCATGCCCTACCTGCGATGACCACCCGCCAGCAGGCCTGCGTCCAGGTGGCGCTGGCGAACCACCCCGAGACCAGGCTCGGCGACCTCTCGTCCGGCGAGTAGGGTCAGACCCCCGCAGAGAACGGAGCCACCATGGAAACCGCTTTGCTGATCAGCATCGCCGGCATCGTGCTGGTGGTTGCGATCACCGCCTTCGCGCCCAAGTTCGGAGTGGCGCCACCACTGATCCTGGTCGTGCTGGGCACCGCGATCAGCTTCCTGCCGAACCTGCCGCCGATCGAGATCGAGCCGGAGTGGATCCTCGGCGGGCTGCTGCCACCGTTGCTGTTCTCGGCAGCGGTCAACATCCCGTCCATGGAGTTCCGCCGTGATCTGTCCCTGATCTCGGGGTTCTCGGTGCTGCTGGTGATCGTCTCGGCGCTGGTGGTCGGCGTGCTGCTGACCTGGCTGATCCCGGGGCTCCCGCTGGCACTGGGCATCGCCGTCGGCGCCATCGTCAGCCCCACCGACGCGGTCGCGACCTCGATCGTGAAGAAAGCCGGCGTCTCCACCCGGATGACCACCGTCCTGGAGGGCGAGAGCCTGCTGAACGACGCCACCGCGCTGGTGCTGCTGCGATCGGCGATCGCCGCCGTCGGGACGGCGGTGTCGATCTGGCAGGTGGGGCTGAACTTCCTCTATGCGGTGGCGATCGCGCTGGCGGTCGGCTGGCTGGTCGGACGCCTGGCCAGCGCGGTGATGGCCCGGCTGCGCCAGACCAGTTCGGTGGTCGCGCTCTCGCTGGTGATCCCGTTCGCCGCCCATCTGCCGACCGAGCACCTGGGCGGGTCCGGCCTGGTGGCAGCGGTGATCGCCGGTCTGGTGATCGGCGGCCGGTCGCCGCGCGATCTCTCCCCGGGGACCCGGCTGGCCTGGGTTGCGGCCTGGAAGACCGTCGAGTTGGTGCTGGAGAGCGCGATCTTCCTGCTGATGGGACTGGAACTGGCCACCCTGGTGGAGGACGTCCGCGAAACCCACGACAGCGTGCTGGTGGCGATCGAGCTCGGTGCGATCGCCGCGACGGCGGTCCTGGTTGTCCGGGCGGGCTTCGTGGCCTGGTCACTGTGGCTGCTGGCCCGCCGGGAGCGCCGCCAGGCCGGCCACCGCGAACAGCTCGAACTGCTGCAGGAGCGGCTCGATCGGTTCGGCGAGGCCGCGCCCGAGCCCCGGGTGAACCGGATGCGGACCATGCTGAACCGGCGGCTGGCCGACATCGACTACCTGGCCGCCGAGCGGTTCGGCAAGCGCGAGGGCCTGATCCTGTTCTGGGCCGGCATGCGCGGAGCGGTCACCCTGGCCGCTGCGCAGACCCTGCCACGGGCCACCGAGCACCGCTCACTGCTGATCCTGATCGCCTTCGTCGTGGCCGCCGGCACCCTGGTGATCCAGGGGGCCACGCTCAATCCCCTGGCCAACCGGCTCGGCCTGACCGGCCAGACCGGTTCCGACCCGGCGCAGAAGACCGCCCTGCTGGGCGAGCTGAACCGGGCCGGGCTGGCCCGGCTGGACGGCCTGCGCCGTCCCGACGGGACGCCGTACTCCGAGCAGTCCCTCGCGATCACGCGGCAGATGCTCGGCAGGACCTCCCCCGACCGAACACCGGACGAGGAGGCAGCCGTCACCCATGCCGACGTGATCGCGCTGCGGCTGGCGGTCCTCGGCGTCCAGCGCGAAGCGCTCCTGGACCTGCGCGACCAGGGCAGCTACCCGTCCAGCCTGCTCGACGACATGCTCACCCAGTTGGACGCCGACCAGCTCGGCCTGCAGCTACGCCAACCCGACTGAGCACCTCCCGCCGGACCCGGGCGAACCCGCCCACCGAGTGGTTCGACGGGGACGGGTCCGCCGAACCACTTTCGCGATCGGCCGCTCCCGGGACACGCTCGCGGGCATGACCGTCGCGCTGCTCATTCTCGCCGCGACCAGCTCCCGGGACACGCTCCCGGGCAGGGAGCAGATTTCGGGGTTTCCCGGCGGCGGGACGGATCCTGAACAAGAATGAAGCCATGTTCTCCGCAACCGGTAGCGGCACACCCCAACCGTGCCCGGTCTGCAACCAGACCCACCTCGAGGTGGCAGACCTGCTAGGGGCCAGCGCGCCCGACGCGTGGCTCGCCGTCACTCCGGGCGAGCGCCTGGAGGCCGAGCTCACCCCGGATGTCTGCATCATGACCGACCATGGGCGGACAAGGCATTTCATCCGCGGGCACATCCAGTTGCCGGTCCACGATTTCACGTCGGAGGTCTTCGTGTGGTCGGTCTGGGTGGAGCTGGACGCGGAGGCGATGGAGCGGGTGGCCCGTTCGTGGTCGAACCCCAACCGGGCGGCGATCCCGCCGATCGAGGGCAGACTCGCCAACGAGCTGCCCTACGAGAAGGCCACCCGCGGGCTGACGATCACCGTCCACACCCGCGACCCGGGATTGGCACCGCTGCTGATGGTGGGCGAGGAGCACGCCCTGGCCATCGAACAGCGCGAAGGCATCGACCTGCACCGGGTTGCCGAACTCGAGGAACTGCTGCGCCGCTGAGCTCCCCGGCCCGCGCCGACGCACACCGGATCCGCGCTGCATCGGATGCAGACCCCGTCCGGTCTGGATCCAGTGTCAGCCGTCGGACGGCACCGCCTCCAGCACCGGCTGCTCCTCGACCGGGAACGCCTTGTCGAGCGCCTCGACCGCCAGCGTCCGTCCCAGCTCGATGAGTTCCTCGGCGCGGTGGAAGTCCATCGTCTTCGCGGCGTCACCGGGGACGTTGATCAGCAGATCGGGCGGCAGCGCAGCCAGCCGGTAACGGGTGATCGCCGCACCCATCGCGTCCAGCGCCATGGCCGCGACCTGGGGAATCCCCAGCCCGGGCGGCGCGTCCTCGAAGGGACGCGGGTCCGGCTCGGCGTGCTCGCGTCCGAACCTGGCCATCACCGACGTCACCCACTCGTTCTCGAACAGGCCGGCGGCGCTCCTGCGGAAGCGGTCCAGCCACTCCGCCGGCGGGCTGGACTGCGAACTCTCGCGCGCGGGCGTGGCGTTGAAATCGGTGGGCGTCCAGCCGGACAGCGCGACCGCCAGGGTGAAGTCGGCGTCCACCCCCATCACCGGCTCCACCGGGACGGGGTTCAGCACCCCGCCGTCCACCAGCAGACGGCCGTTGACCATGATCGGGGTGATCGCACCGGGGATCGCCACCGAGGCCCGAATCGCCACGTCCACCGGGCCGGAGGTGAACCAGACCTCGCGCCGGGCGCCGAGGTCGGTCGCCACGGCGGTGTACGGAATCGGGAGTTCCTCGATCCGCGCCCCGTCCAGGATCTCGCTCATCCTGGCCAGCACCCGCTCGAGCTTGATCGCCCCGGCGCCGAACGGGGAAGCGTCCACCAGCCGCAGCACATCGCGCTGATTGAGCGTTGTCGCCCAGTCGACATACTCCTGCAGCTTCCCGGTCGCCTCCAGACCGCCGACCAGCGCACCCATCGAGGTGCCGGCGATGGCGACGATCTCGTAGCCGCGCTCCTTGAGCACCTGGATCACACCGATCTGGGCATACCCGCGCGCGCCGCCCGAGCCGAGGACGAGCGCCACTCTCCTGTGCTTGGCCATGCAGCCATGATAGGGAGGCCCCGGGGCGTCGCCGATGGGCTGGACGGGCAGTCCGGCAACCGGGCCCACCGGCCTGCGGCGGCCACGTATTGTTGCCCGCATGACCCAGCCGCAGTTCGTGCCGCCGCAGCCTCCGACACCGGAGTGCTACCGGCATCCCGGCCGGGTCAGCTACATCCGCTGCCAGCGCTGCGGACGTCCGATCTGCCCTGAATGCATGACTGCCGCCGCGGTTGGCTACCAGTGCCCCGAGTGCGTGGCCGAGGGGGTGCGCACCACCCGCCAGAACCAGGGACCCTACGGTGGTGCCCGCTCGAAGAATCCGGCGCTGAGTTCGATCGTGCTGATCGCGATCAACGCCGCCGTCTGGCTGGCGACCACCCTCACCGGCGGCGCGGCGAGCTGGCTGGCGTGGTGGCTGCCGTTGCATCCGGTCGGAGCCTGCGTCCTGAGTTCCGACCCCTCCCGTTACCTGCCTGGTGCCGGTGCGGTTGCCTGCGCAGCCCGGGACGGCCTCACCTGGGTGCCCGGTGTGGCCGACGGCGCCTGGTGGCAGCTGATCACCAGCGCCTTCTCCCACATCGATGTGCTTCACATCGGGCTCAACATGCTGGCGCTGTGGTTCCTCGGACCCCAGCTCGAGCGGGTCGTGGGACGGGCGCGCTTCGTGGCCCTCTACCTGCTCTCGGCCCTGGCCGGCTCCGCCGCCGTCCTGTGGCTCTCCTCGCCTGACACCATGACCCTGGGCGCCTCGGGCGCCGTCTTCGGCCTGATGGGTGCGCTGCTGGTGCTGGTGATCAAGGTGCGCGGCAATGTGCAGTCGATCCTGATCTGGCTGGCCGTCAACGTTGCCTTCACCTTCACCGGCGGAATCTCCTGGCAGGGCCACCTCGGCGGGCTGGTCGGAGGCGCGATCATTGCCGCCATCCTGGCCTATGCACCTCGGCAGAACCGCAGCCGCGTCCAACTGCTGGGGCTGATCGGCTTCGGCGTGCTGATCGCGGTCCTGATCGTCGTCCGCGTCCTGCAGTTGGCCTGACCCCGTCATGACTCGAGGTGGAGGCGGTTCGACAGGACGGTTTCGTCGAGCCAGCACCGTTTCCTGAGGCTGGGGGGCGGACGCGGCCCGACTGGGGTCTCGTCGAACCACCGATCAGGGCGAGGACGGCGGCCCGCTTGCCCTTCCAGCCGGCGGTGGTCCGGGTGTGCAGGTAGGCGGCGTGGACGATCCAGCTGACCAGCGACCGGCTTTCCTTCGGATCCCAGCCCTCAGAACCGATCCCCACGAGAGCCGGCACCCGACACAGAAGACCAACCCTGCCGGCCAGCCACGGGCCAGCCAGCACAAGTCTTACAGTCCCTGAATCGAGTCAGTCCCCACCTCTGGTCCCCACCTCTGTCAGGGGGCGTCGACGGCGGCGCGGGCGGCGATGAAGGCTGCCACGCAGGCGCGGACATCCTCGGGAGTGTGCGCGGCGGACAACTGGACGCGGATCCGCGCCCTGCCGCGGGGGACGACCGGGAAGGAGAACGCGATCACGTACACCCCGGCGTGGGTGAGCATGTGGTCGGCGATCCGGGTGGCGCGCCGTGCGCCGTCCTCGCCGGGGAACATCACCGGGGTGATCGGGTGGCTGCCCGGCAGCAGGTCGAAGCCGGCCTGGCTCATCAACTCGCGGAACAGGACGGTGTTGGCACGCAGCCGTTCGCGGGCCTCGTCCTGGCCGGCGATCAGGTCGAGGGCGGCCAGCGAACCGGCGACCACCGCCGGTGCCAGCGAATTGCTGAACAGGTAGGGACGCGAGCGCTGCCGCAGCAACACCACCACCTCGGCCGGCCCGCTGACATAACCGCCACAAGCGCCCCCGAGCGCCTTGCCGAGCGTGCCGGTGTAGAGGTCGACCCGGTCGGCCACGCCCAGCGCCTCGGGCGTGCCGCGGCCGTGTTCGCCGACGAACCCGACGGCGTGGGAGTCATCCACCAGCACCAGCGCGCCGTACGCCTCGGCGAGGTCGCAGATACCGGGCAGCGGGGCCAGCGAGCCGTCCATCGAGAACACGCCGTCGGTCACGATCATCCTCCGGCGCGCTCCGGTGGCAGCCTTCAGCTGAACCTCCAGATCGGCCAGGTCGGCGTTGCGGTAGCGGAACCGCTGGGCCCGGCACAGCCGAATGCCGTCGATCAGGGAGGCGTGGTTGAGTTCATCGGAGATCACCGCGTCGCGTTCGTCGAGCAGCACCTCGAAAACCCCGCCGTTGGCGTCGAAAGCAGAAGAGTAGAGAATGGTCGCCTCAGTGCCGAGGAAGGCCGACAGCCGCTGCTCGAGTTCGACGTGCTGGCGCTGCGTCCCGCAGATGAACCGCACCGACGCCATCCCGAAGCCCCACTCCGCCAGCCCGCGGCCGGCGGCCGCCACCACGTCCGGGTGGTTGGCCAGGCCAAGGTAGTTGTTGGCGCAGAAGTTCAGCGCGGGCCCGGCGGCCGTGGTGATGTGCGCGGACTGTGGGCTGGTGAGTTCGCGTTCGACCTTCAGCAGCCCTGCGTCCCGGATCTCATCGAGGGTCGCAGCCAGGTCCCGTCGGACGGCATCGTCGTACATGCCAGCCAGCCTATGCCCGCTACCCCCGCCCAGGCAGAAGCCCGCACCCCGGGGAGGATCTGACGTACTACCTCCGGCCGCTGCCCCTGCCCAGGCAGAAGCCCGATCCCGCCTTCTTCACTCCCTCCGGCCGCTGCCCCTGCCCAGGCAGAAGCCCGATCCCGCCTTCTTCACTCCCCCCGGCCGCTACCCCCGCCCCGGCAGAAGCCCGATCCCGCCTTCTTCACTCCCCCCGGCCGCTGCCCTCGCCCCGGCAGAAGCCCGATCCCGCCTTCTTCACTCCCCCGTCCGCCTTCACTCCCCCCGTCCGCCTATCCCTGTGCCCCACCCCCACGCCGGACGCCCGTCTCAACACCGAGCACCCCCCCCCACCGAGCGCCCGCCTTCACGAACCGACCGCCCGTCCCGACACCAAGCACCCACTCTCCCCACCGAGCACCCACTCTCCCCACCGAGCGCCTGCCTTCGCGAACCGACCGCCTGTCTTAACGCTGAGCGCCCGTCCTCAGGCCGAGCGCTCGACAGGACGGGAGGCGCTCGATGACACCGACGGCGGTCACGGCCCGCGCCAGTGGGGATGGGGGGCACCAGGCCTGTGGATAAGTGACACGAAGCCCGGCCGGTTGCCAACAGTGTCGAGCATGACAATCACACCTCAGCAATGGGCGGACGCAGGACGCACCCGCAGCCAACTCCGTACTGAACTGGCGAGTCAGCGCCTTGTCCGGCTGCGCCGCGGGGCCTATCTGGCCACTCCGCTGCCCACAGACTGGCAGTTGCATCAGCTGAAACTCCGTGCCACGTTGCCCTCACTGGGGCCGTCCACCTACTTCGCGTACACCTCCGCGGCAGTCGCCCACGGGCTCCCCCTGCTCGCCAGACGCCTGGGCGAGGTGGTGGTCGTCCGGACCGGCGGCGGCCATGGCTGTGTCAACCCGACCCTCCACGCCCGGATCGCTCAACTCGGCGACACCGAGACGAGCATCGTTGACGGCCTGCCCGTCACCAGCCTTGCCCGGACGGTAGCCGATCTGGTCCGCACCCTGCCCTACGACGAGGCAGTGATGATTGCCGATGCCGGACTGCGGCGTGGCCTCGACCGCGACGATCTGCTCGCTGCAACCCACAAGGGACGCGGCTGCCGAATGGCGCGGCGCGCGTTGCTGTTCGCCGATGGACGCTCCGAGAGTCCTGGCGAGTCACTCAGCCGGATCCGGATGGAGGCGGCAGGCCTGCCTGCACCTGAACTGCAACAGGTGATCCTCGACCGACTCGGCAACTTCCTGGCACGAACCGACTTCTGCTGGGAGGACTACGGCATCATCGGTGAGTTCGACGGGGCGGTGAAGTACGGCCGGCTGCTGAAGCCGGGCGAAACCGCCGCCGATGTCATCAAAGCGGAGAAGCGACGCGAGCAGGCGTTGATCGACGCCGGCTGGATCGTCATCCGCTGGACCTGGGACGACCTGTGGAACCACGGCTTCGAGAGCCGGCTCCAGCGAGCGATCGACGGCCGCCGTGACCTGCTGTCCATGGGCATCGATTGGCGCCTCCCCTAACCCTCCTGCCCCACCCCCTGGCTCATCGACCGCCTGCCTTCGCGTCCACCGCCAGGCCCCTGGGACGAGCGCTCGACGACAAGGGTGGCGGTCGATTCCCGAAGGGTGGCGGTGGATGAGCCCGGGGACGGTGGCCGCGCACTGCCGACAGGACGGGTGGGGGACGGTTCCCGAAGGGTGGGGGTCGACAGGGGAGGGGGGAGAGAGGCGAGAGGGGAGAGGGGGGAGGGGGCGAGAGGTGCGGCCCGCCGGGGGTCAACTCCAGTCCAGCAGCACTTTGCCGCACTGCCCGGAGCGGGCCACGTCGAAGGCGTCCGACCAACGCTCGGCCGGGAACCGGTGGGTGATCACCGAGCGAATCGAGTCGGCCAGGGCCGGCGAGGTCGACAGCATGGAGCTCATCAGATACCAGGTCTCGAACAGTTCACGGCCGTAGATACCCTTGAGCGTGATCATGTGGGTGATCACCTTGCCCCAGTCGACCGCATAGGGCTCCTTCGGCAGGCCCAGCATGGCCACCCGGGCACCGTGGTTGAGGTTGGCCAGCATCTCGGTGACCGCCGCCGGCGATCCGGACATCTCCAGGCCGATGTCGAAGCCCTCCAGCATGCCGAGATCGCGCTGGGCATCGGCCAGCCGCTCCCGGCTGACGTTCACCACCCGGTCCGCCCCGGCCCGGCGCGCCAGTTCCAGCCGGGTATCGCTCAGGTCGGTCACCACCACATGCCGGGCGCCGGCGTGTCGCGCGATGGCGGTGGCCATCACCCCGATCGGCCCGGCGCCGGTGACCAGGACGTCCTCGCCCACCAGCGGCCACTGCAGGGCGGTGTGCGTCGCATTGCCGAGCGGGTCGAAGATCGCACCCAGCTCGGCGTCGACGAAGCCCGGCTGCCGCCAGACATTGGCCGCCGGGATCACCACGTAGTCGGCGAAGGCACCGTCCCGGTTGACTCCCACCCCGACCGTCCGGATGCACAAGTGCCGCCGGCCGGCCCGGCAGTTGCGGCAGCGTCCGCACACGATGTGCCCTTCGCCGGAGGCGAAACTGCCCACCGCAATGCCCTCGACCTCGTCGCCGACCTCGACCACCTCGCCGTAGAACTCGTGCCCCAGCACCAAGGGCGGACGGACGGTCCGAGCCGCCCAGTCGTCCCAGGCCTGCAGGTGCAGATCGGTGCCGCACAGCCCGGCCTTCAGCACCCGGATCTTCACCTCGAACGGGCCGCACTCCGGTTCCGGCACCTCCACCAGTTCCAGCCCCGGCCCGGCGACCGTCTTGGCCAACGCCCTCATCGCTGTCTCCTTCCGGTGGCGCCGTGCCACGACTCACCCGGCGACCGGCACCGGTTCGCGGCAGCACCCCCGCATCCGACGGCAGATCGGGCACCACCGGTCCCATCATGTCCCCCCTGCGGGCCCGGACGGAACCGGCGGATCGCAACCGCCGGAACCGCCGGTGTGACACCGGGCAGGGGCGCCGCTCACTCAGCCCGACGCGCCCCCGGAAAGGCGCGAGGGGCCCCGGTCACCCGGAGCCCCTCGTCGTCTCAGACCGGATCGATCACGGCCACCAGGTGTACTTCCCGGCGTTCGGATCGGCGGAGTTGTCGAGCACGACGGTCTTGACCAGCTTGTCAGCGATGGTCTGCCGCTTGGTGTCCCACAGCGGGAACAACCAGCCGACGAAGCAGATCGCCGTGTCAATGATGTGCGCGACCTGGCGGATGATGCCGTTGGCCACCCCGATCGGCTGCCCGGTCTCCTCGCTGACCAGCTTGGTCTTGGCGATGCTGCGGCCGATGGTGACCCCTGTCGTGCCGCTCTTGTAGCCCAGGTACGCCCACCAGGCGAGGCCGAGCAGCGAGCTGAGCGTGCCGCGGAGGCCGTCGCCCGGGATGACGCTCAGCACGATCGAGATCACGATCGACGGAGCGATGTAGTCGATCAGGCCTCCGAGGGCACGCTTGGGCCAGTCCGCCAGCGGGACGCCGCCGAGGGTCGGGCTGGGCGATGCACCCACCGGCGGTGTGGCCGGGTATCCGGGCGGCGGCGGGTAGGCACCGGGCTGCTGGGCGTACGGGTCGGCAGGCGGGTAGGCACCCGGCTGCTGCGCATACGGATCGGCCGGCGGGTAGCTCGGCTGTTCGGGATAACCGGCGCCGTACGGGCCGGGCGGCGGAGGCACACCGTAAGAGCCGACGGCTGGCTCGGGCGGAAGGTCGAAACCTCCCGGTGTCGGCGCACCGGGCGGGGTAGAACCGTCCGGTGCAGGTGGGGTGTAACCACCGGGTGCAGGTGGGGTGTCCGCGCCCGGCACCGGCGGGACGTAACCACCGGGCTCCGCACCGTCGGGCGGCGGGTAGCCGCCCGGGGCCGGGGGCTCGTAGGACGGGCTCCCCGCCGACTCAGGCGTGGTGTCCTCAGGCGGATTCGCGCCATCGCCCTGGGGGTTGGCGGGCGGCCAGTTCTGATCTGACATCAATCGTCTCCCTCTGATGTTCCTGGTCGGCATCCTAGGGGGAACCGGCTCGTGCGGATATAGGGGTCTACCCCGGTTTCGGACATAATTGCGCAGTGGCCCAGTCCGTCCAGCCCGCCCGGTTCTCGCCGACGCGCGCCCTGCGATCCGCGGGGTGGCTCGGTGCTGTCGGCCTGGCACTGAGCGGCGCGAAGCTGTTCGCCGGGGTCGGTATTCCCTGTCCGTGGCGGACTCTGACCGGGACGCTGTGCCCGTTCTGCGGCAGCACTCGGCTCGGGGTCAGCCTGCTGCAGGGCGATCTGGCCGCCGCCTGGGTGGCCAACCCGTTCGTCCTCGTCCTACTCGGCGGGCTGGGGCTCGCGGTGGTCGCCTGGAGCGTCGAGGCGCTGGGCGGCCCGGCGCTGCGCCCACCGGCAGGGCTGCGCTCGGCGGCGCTGTGGTCGACGGTGTTCGTGGTGACGGCACTCGGTTTCGCGCTCGTCCGCAATCTGTGGCAGTAGCCCGGATAGGCAAACGGCCTGGGTGTGATGCCCCAGGCCGACCCCGGATACCCCCCCACAGAAGATCCAGGCAGGCACAGTCTGACAGGGCGAACCCTGGAGGAAAAGACGACTCCCATCGCGCGATAAGCAGAATCCGCGCTACCTTGTCAGGTGGCGGGGGCCACGCTCGAAAGGGGACTCATGGCACGCGAAGGTGAGCACGGTCACGCTGTCCGGAGCCTGCAGTTACTGCTCGAGGCCTATGTCGGCGAGTCGCTGCCGGAGTGGCCGGTGTTCGAGGCGGGGCTCCGGCTGGTCCACCTCGCACCCAATGACATCCTGTTCCGGGCCGGTGAGGTGCACCCCTATCTCTATCTGGTGCACACCGGCCTGCTGCGGGCCCAGAGCACCACTCCCACCGGCCACACCTCCACCCTGTTCTTCTCCGAGGACGGCGATGTCCTCGCCTCGATGACAGCCCTCTCCCCCCGCGCCGCCCACCGGGTCTACAACCGGGGGCTGCACCCGCGCGAACGGGACCTTCGAACAGCGGTCGAGGGACGGGCGGTGCACACCGTCAGCGCGATCGAGCGCAGCACCCTGGTGCGGGCCGACTACCGGGTCTTCGAGCAACTGGCCCGGCAGAACGCGATCTGGGCCCGAATGGCGGCCTCGCTCACGATGATCTACACCATGACCCTCCAGGCGGACGCGATCTGGACCAGGGACAGCCCCGAGGAACGCTACCGCGACCTGCTGCAGGACCGCCCAAACCTGGTCTCGCGGCTCACCCAGCGCGACCTGGCGTCCTTTCTGAACGTCACCGAAGTGACGATGTCACGGATCGCCAAGCGGGTGCGGGCGGACCAAACCTTCGCGGCGGAGGACAAACCGGCCGACGTGCTGGTGTAGCCGTCTCCCGGCTCGGGACCGGGTTCGGCCGCCGGGCACAATGGCCGGGTGAGCGAGCCAACCCCACCCGAGGCCACCCTCTATGAGCGGATCGGCGGCCACCAGACCTTCGTCACCCTGGTGGACGCCTTCTATGCCGGGGTGGCTACCGACCCCGAGTTGCGGGCGCTGTACCCCGAGGAGGAACTCGGCCCGGCCAATGAACGCCTGCGGATGTTCCTCGAACAGTACTGGGGCGGGCCGAAAACCTACGGCGAGCGGCGCGGCCATCCCCGGCTGCGACTACGGCATGCTCCCTTCGCGGTCACTGCGGCGCAGCGCGACCGCTGGCTCACCCACATGAATGCGGCGCTGGACTCGCTCGGGCTGCCCGAGCCGGAGCTGGCCGAGTTCCGCGAGTACGTCACGCGCGCCGCCCAGTTCATGGTCAACGCCTTCGACTGACCGCCTCCCGTCCGGCGCGGGAGCCATCACCGGGACGAGCCGGGCGCCAGCCCTGGTCCCGTGACCAGTTCACTTGGACGAGTGCGACTTCAGCAACTCGGAGTAGTTGACCCCCGGCTTGGTCTTGCCGAGCAACTGCGGGACGGTCACGAAGGTGTAGCCCTTCTTCCGCAGGCTCTTGATCACCCCGGGGATCGCCGCCCGGGTCTCCGGATGGATCTCGTGCAGCAGCACGATCGCCCCGGGCTTGGCTTCCTTGTTCACCAGCTTGATGATCTTCTCGGTGTTGCGGGACTTCCAGTCCAGCGAGTCCACGCTCCACAGGATCTGTGCCAGGCCGAGCTTGCGCTCAATCCCGTGCACGGTGCTGTTGGACTGCCCGTAGGGCGGCCGCAGCAGGGTGATCTTCTTCCCGGTGCTGGCCTCGATCGCGTCCGAGGTGCGGGTGATCTCCGAGGTGATCGCGGCAGCGCTCAGGTGCCAGAACTGCGGGTGGGTGTAGGAGTGGTTGCCGACCACATGGCCCTCCGCGGCCATCCGTTTCACCATCGCCGGGTGCAGTTTCACGTTCTCACCGATCACGAAAAAGGTCGCCTTCACCCCCTCCTTCTTGAGCAGGTCGAGCACCTCCCCGGACTGGGCGCTGGGCCCGTCGTCGAAGGTGATCGCAATGCACTTGAGCTTGGCGCAGTTGACCTTGGCTGGCTTGTCCGGCTTCAGCGGTGGCTTCGTGGGCGAGGCCGGAGCGGTGGTGGGCGAGGTGGCCGGCGTGGACGGCGGGGTCGTGGACGGTGTGGACACCGACGGCGGGGCCGTTGGCGGCGGTGAGGGCGAGGTACTCAGCGAGCTCGTGGGTCGGGGCGAACGGCTCGGAGCCGTGAGGGACGGGGTGAGCGGATGGACGCGGGCACACCCCGAGAGCATCAGCCCCGCCACCGCCAGGCCAGCCCCCAGCACCTTCCAGCGGTGCCGGGCACCCTCACCGAAAACCCACGCCATCCTGGCAGGGTACGTCGGCTCCCAAGCCTCGGCGCCAGCGGTGGCGGCGTGTCCCGGATTCCTCACCGCCTTCGGGGGCTCAGCTGGCGAGGTGCGGGTCGTCCGCCCACCGTCCCGGCTCGCAGTCGGCCACGGCATCGACCGCTGCCGCGGCGTTCGGCGGAGCGCTGTGCAAGGCAGAGGGCACTCTCAGCAGTCTTCTAGACTCGCTGGGTGCAGCGACCCGTCCCCATCTCCCTCACCGGACGCTCGATCCGGCTCGATCCGCTCCAGCAAGGCGATGTGCCGGCCCTGGCCGACACCGTCCGTGACGGGCGGCTGTGGGAGAACCCCTACGCGATGACCCCTCCGCCGGAGGCGATGGAGTCCTTCGTCGCCCGCCGCCTGCAGGCGGTGGCGGACGGCAGCTGGGTGGCGTTCACCGTCCGCCGGCTCGCCGACGACAAGGTGGTCGGCCTGACCAACTACCTCACCATTGAACCGGAGAACCGCAGGGCGCATATCGGCGGCACCTGGTACGCCGCCTCTGCCCAGGGCACAGTGGTCAATCCGGAGGCCAAGTGGCTGCTGTTGCGGCACGCCTTCGACGACCTGGACCTGCTCGGGGTGGAACTGCGCGCCCACGTGCTCAACACCCGCTCGCGGGCGGCGATCGAGAAACTCGGCGCGAAGCTGGACGGCATCCTGCGGCAGAACCTGATCCTGCCCAGTGGTGCGGTCCGCGACACGGCTGTTTACTCGATCCTCGCCGCCGAGTGGCCCGGCATCCGCGCCGGACTGGAAGCCAGGCTCGACCGGGACGACGCCCACCCCTCCGTTTGACCTGCACAAACCGGGTGATTTCGGTGGGTCGCGTGGATTATCCACGCGCGTGGCCTCTACTGCCCGGTTTCTGCTGGGCAGAGGGTGGGCTGTTGTTCGGCGCATCGCCGTCGACCCCGGCCGGAAGGTGCACAAACCGGGTGATTCCGGGGGTTCGCGTGGACTATCCACGCGCGTGATCTCTGCTGCCCGGTTTGTGTCGGGGACAGGGTGGGTGGTTGTCGGGCGCGCCACCCCGCCCAGCCCTGCTTCTGACTCACGGTGGGGACTGTCCCAACCGG